>NZ_JALIGC010000039.1:0-713282 GCF_024764775.1 Scandinavium manionii
ATTTGCCTGGCGGCAACAGCGCGGTGGTCCCACCTGACCCCATGCCGAACTCAGAAGTGAAACGCCGTAGCGCCGATGGTAGTGTGGGGTCTCCCCATGCGAGAGTAGGGAACTGCCAGGCATCAAACAAGTAAGAAACCCCGACCGAAAGGCCGGGGTTTTTTGCGTTTATACGTCATAAAATCCATCCAGCAATACACCCACCTTAATCTCTTGCGACAATTCCTGATTACTGATCCTGCTAACGGAATTTGTGCTTTTGATCACAAAGTATATTATAACAACTATGTAACATTTGGGTTGATAATTGTTCTGCCTGAGCAGATGCTCAATATCTGCATCAGGAGCAGACCTGGTTTTTTGCTGGAGTATAATAACAATGACCGAGAATACGTATTCATCCCGAGAGTCCCTGATGGGCAGTGATTCACGGCGTCGGGTCTGGGCTATCGTGGGTGCTTCATCTGGTAACCTTGTCGAGTGGTTTGATTTTTACGTCTATTCGTTTTGCTCACTCTATTTTGCACATATCTTCTTCCCCTCAGACAATACCACTACACAGCTACTGCAAACCGCCGGCATTTTTGCTGCCGGTTTTCTGATGCGACCGATTGGCGGCTGGTTGTTTGGACGTATTGCCGATCGCCACGGACGAAAAAAGTCGATGCTGATTTCTGTCTGCATGATGTGCTTTGGCTCGTTGGTGATTGCCTGTCTGCCTGGATATGCGGCGATTGGCACCTGGGCTCCGGCATTGCTGCTACTGGCAAGATTGTTCCAGGGACTTTCCGTCGGCGGAGAGTACGGCACCAGCGCAACTTACATGAGTGAAGTGGCGATTGAAGGCCGGAAGGGGTTCTTTGCCTCATTTCAGTATGTAACGCTGATCGGCGGCCAGCTGTTGGCTCTGCTTGTGGTCGTTGTTCTTCAGCAAGTGCTGAGCAATGAGGATTTGCATACCTGGGGCTGGCGTATTCCCTTTGCGCTGGGTGCAGTACTGGCGTTAGTTGCACTTTGGTTACGTCGTCAGCTGGATGAAACGTCACAGCAGGAAACGCGCGCCTTGAAGGAAGCCGGATCGTTCAAAGGCCTGTGGCGCAACCGCAAAGCGTTTTTGATGGTGCTCGGCTTCACTGCCGGTGGTTCTTTGGTGTTCTATACCTTTACAACCTATATGCAAAAGTATTTGGTGAACACCACGGGTATGAGCGCAAGCGTGGCCAGCATCGTGATGACGGCTGCGCTTTTTTGCTATATGGCAGTGCAGCCGTTGTTCGGTGCTCTGTCCGACAGAATTGGTCGGCGTACGTCGATGCTGTGCTTTGGTGGACTGGCCACACTGTTTACCGTCCCAATCCTCACCGCACTCCAGCATGTGCATTCGCCGTATGCCGCGTTTGCATTAGTGATGTGCGCCTTGCTGATCGCCAGTTTTTACACATCGATAAGCGGGATCCTGAAAGCTGAAATGTTCCCCGCTCAGGTGCGTGCGCTTGGTGTTGGGTTATCTTACGCCGTCGCCAACGCGTTGTTCGGTGGTTCGGCAGAGTATGTCGCCCTGTCGCTGAAATCTATGGGCTTTGAGAGTGCGTTCTTCTGGTATGTCACTCTGCTGAGTGCGGTGGCATTTGTGGTATCGCTGATGCTGCACAGCAAAGGGAAGGGATTACGCCTGTAGCTTATTGATAGGCCATATGCCACACCGCATATCCGGTTGTGGCCCCGGCGACATCCCATGCAAAATCTTTCCAACTCCAGCCGCTGCCTGATGGGCGGCTGTCCCATGTTTCCTTTCCTGCACCAAGACTGAGAGAGAACATCAGGCCATAGGCTGCACTTCTATCCTGACTGAATCCTTGATGCTGGGCGTATTCGTTGCCTGCTGCGGAGAGAATGGCGGACGCAATAAAGTGTTGTGCCTTATCCTGTCCGGTCCAGGCATCATTGGCCATATGGCTGCAACCGCAAAGCCACAGTGAAGACAGCAGAACCAGAATACGCATAGCAGGCTCCCTGTAAAAAAGCCCCGACCATGCGGGGCTTGAGGATCACAGAATGCGGCTGATGAGCCTGTCGATTCGAATTCGACGCAGACGGCGAATCAGCTTACGGACTTTAACCGGATAGTCGGCGATACTTTGCAGATCGCGATAATGATTCACCACGGTGGTATGTTTGCGGATCAGTTCCAGCTCTTTATCCCTGGCCTCGGCCAACTGCTGTTTCGGATCGTGAATGAGAATTGCGTTCTCCAGATCCAGTCGCCATGCGCGTGGGTTCAGGTTGTTGCCGGTCAGCAGCATCCATTCATCATCGACCCACATGCCCTTCAGATGGTAGCTGTTGTCTTCATCTTTCCACAGGCGAACTACCAACTGGTCCGTATTCACATAATACTGCAGGCGGCTAAGGAAACGGCGCAGATTGATTTCATACAAATAAGGCAGCGCGCCGATGATTTTAAACGGCTGATCTTCTGGAATATAAAAGTCATTGGCCGTTTTATCACCAACAATAATTTCAACCTTTTTCCCCTGCCGCAGCAGGTGGATAATGTTTCGCACTAATACTGCAGGAAGGTTGAAATAAGGCGTACAGATAGTCAATTTCTCTTCGGCGCACGGCATCAAATGGAAAATCGTCTTATTGAGCATGCTCGATTTTCCGAGCCCAACCAGTGGCGTAACGGAGAGCTGCTCGTTATCAGCATCGCCCTGGAAATGGTAGCCGGTGTCACGCAGTTCCTGGCGATAGAGACGAATATCGTTTTTGATTTCCGGGCTTTTCGGGCGCTCATTATCATCGAGACGGTTTACGCCACGGCCATGCACCAGATTCTGATCCACCCAGTCAAACATGATATCGGCCATCTGCGCATTACCAATCGACTGGTAGCGGTCATAGCGATACTTATCATGCTGATGCAGGTAAACGTCGTTGATGCTCGCGCCGCTGTAGAGCACACAGTCGTCGATGATAAAGCCTTTATAGTGCAGAACACCTAACGCCTCGCGGGTATTAACCGGCACGCCGTACACCGGCACATCCACGCCAGGGTTTCCCTGAGCCATACGGGTGTACCAATCGGCGTTGGTGTTAGATGCAGCGGCACCAATGCGTCCACGCTGGGCGCGGTGCCAGTCTACCAGGATACGGACATCGAGTTCGGGGCGCTGACGCTTGGCGTCATAAATAGCCTGCAAAACCGCTTTACCGCCATCATCTTGTTCCAGATAAAGGGCGATAATGCAGATGCGGCGAGTCGCATTGGCGATTTTAGCCAACAGCACTTGCCGAAAATCCGCAGGGGCGTAAAAGAACTCGACATCATCAACTGACTGAGAAAGCTTAGGTAGTTGAGCAAGGTGTTGTTGATGCTTGTTGCGCTTAAATTTTGACAACATCACAGTGCGATTCTTCTCTGATTAATCAAGGGTCCTCTGTACCATGCAGACGACAGAAGCGAGCAATAATACCATCAGTACCAGCTAAAGTGGTCAACATTTCCAGCAGCTTAGTTACGATGGCGATGAGGATAGTCTTAATGTCAACCCGACAATGCCATCTTCAAGCTGGATATCGACGTCAAAACCCAGCTTACGGGCCAGAGCAATCATTCCCTGATTATTAGGCATGGTAATGCCATTCAAGCGTGATAGCCCATGTTCACGCGTATAGTCGATGAGTTTTTCCAGCAGACGACGCCCCAGGCCAAGGCCTTTTAAATCGGAACGCACCAGCACGGCAAACTCAGCATCAATATTGTCGGGGTCTGAAATCGCGCGCGTAACGCCCAGGATTTCAATCCCTGTCTCCGTGGAATGCACGGCGACAAAAGCCATTTCACGATCGTAGTCGATCTGCGTCATATTGGCTAAATCGTCATGGGTAAATTCATTGATTTCACTGAAGTAGCGGTAGTAGAGATCTTCTTTTGTGACCTGGGCGATAAACTTCTGCAACAGCGGTTCATCCTCCGGCAGGATGGGGCGAAACAGGCAGCGTTCACCGTTCTTCAGTTCGACCCACTCTTCAAATTGCTGCGGATATGGACGCACCGTTAAACGGCTTTCGCTATCCCCTTCAAACGGTCCGATTTCAAGCGTCACATCCAGTGCGGTAAATTCGTTCCCGGAGGCCAGCAAAGGATGAATGTCCAGGCGCTGGATCTCCGGACAGTCGACAATCAGATTCGACACCTGGACCAGCACCTGGCTGAGACCCATCACATCCAGCGGACGCAATGCACTTCTGCCACGGATCTTCTTACTTTTAATCGCCTGAATCACCAGATAACGGGCGAGATTCATGTTCAGCGGTGGCAGCGCCACGGCAGCCTGATCTTCTGCGCGCCATTCAATGCCCCCCTCGCCGAGCATAATAAGCGGGCCAAACAGCGGATCGTGTTCGACGACGATCCGCAGCTCCTGAGCACCCGCGCGGTTCGCCATACTCTGAACTAACAACCCGTGGATCCGCGCCTGAGGCCAGGTCATTTTCACGCGATCGAGAATGGCATCTGCCGCTTGCTGCACTTCTGCGGCGGTACGCAGATACAGCATCACGCCCTGAACTTCTGACTTATGCGGGATATCCGGCGAACGCAGTTTTAGCGCCACCGGATAGCCAATCTGTTCGGCGATATGCACCGCTTCGGCACTGTCTGCTGCTATCCACGTCGGCAGCGTGTGCATGTCGTAAGCTTTGAGGATTGGCTGAACTTCGTGAGTGTCGAGTGACGTGGCACCTTCCGCAATGGCCTGCTGAAGCAGCGCATGGGCGTCGGCGGTATTGGCGGTCAGATTGTCCGGTAATACCGGTGTTTCACGCAGTTGCTTCTGATTACGGCGATATTCCACCATATGCATAAATGCGGTGATGGTACCTTCCGGCGTGCGGTAGGTGGGAATACCGGCATCGCTAAATAAGCGGCGTGCTTCCTGTGAGGAATATTCTCCGCACCAGTTGGTTAACACGGTGACGTATTTGCCACGGGCGTGATGACTGAGGGTATCAATTAACGCCTGGGCGCTTTCTGTTCCCGGTGCGGCTGCGCTCGGGGAATGGATGACCAACAGAGCATCATAATCCTGGCTGTCGAGCAGAATACTCAGCGCTTTTTGATAGTGTTCGCTGCTGGCGTCATCGCGCAGGTCGAGAGGGTTCGCCGCCTCTACGCTACCCGGCAGCGCAACACGAAGATGGCTCAGCGTCTCGTCGCTGAGCGTTGCCAGCTTTCCATTGCGAAGCCAAAGTTCATCCAGCGCCAGTGCCGCAGGGGCTGCGCCGTTGCTGACAATCATCAGGCGTTCACCGCGCAGTGGTCGCATATGGCTCAGCGTTTCGACGGCGGAAAACAGCTCATGTGTATCTTGCACGCGCAATAAACCGGCTCGTTGAATGGCGGCATCCCAGGCCGGATCCATTCCTGAGTTCACATGCAACAAACGTTGGGCAGCCGGACTACGTCCACTCTTAATCACCAGAATCGGTTTATTACGCGAGGCGCTACGGGCAGCCGAAACGAAACGCCGTGCATCGCTGAGGTGCTCCAGATAGAGCAAAATGGCGCTGGTTTTGCTGTCGCGGGCGAGAAAGTCGAGCAGGTCATCAACGTCAATATCGAGACTGTCACCCAAGGCGATAAAATAGGAAAAGCCCATCTCGCGCTGTTGCGCCCAGTCAAGAATGGTATTGGACACCGCTGCCGATTGCGAAATAAACGCCAGCTTACCGCGACGAATCGGCACCGGCGAAAAGCTGGCATTCAGTCCTTGCCAGGGGGCAAGCAGCCCCAGACTGTTAGGGCCGAGAAGGCGCATCTGATAACGGGCGGCGCAGGCTTTCAGTTCGCTGAATTGTTCTGGCGGCGCGGAAAGAATAATACACGTTTTACAGCCTTTCTGACCGAGCGCTTCCAGCAGTTCCAGATTGCGTTTCGCATGGGTGCAGATAACGGCCAGGTCCGGCGTGAACGGCAGGCTGTCGATATCAGGCCAGGCCAGTACCCCCAGCACCGCTTTCCAGGTAGGCGTCACCGGCAAAACCGGCCCGCTAAAACCGCCGGCCAGCAGATTGCGCATCATAAGATAGCCCGCACGCTGCGGCTTCATTGATGCGCCAATGACGGCTATTGATTTGGGTCTCAGTAACGCTTCCAGTCCCCGTTGGCTCATCGCACTCTCTCCTGGACGATCGTTCCTGAATGATTTTAAACGCTTTCTGGCTCCGTCACTGTGATGTTTCCCTTATGCTGAGGTTTTCCTGCCAGATAACGGGCGCGGAAACACTGAAAATGCTTGCCCAGTGCGCCAGCGGCTTCGGTGTCATTCGCTAAATCTAGCAGTGCGATCGCCACTTCTGCAGTGCAGTACTGACCTTCAGCCTGCGCTGCCCGCAGGTGGTAGGCAGAAACGCGTGATAAATCGACAGAAATCACCGGCAGGCCATCGAGATAAGGGCTTTTGCGGAACATTTTCCGTGCTTCGGTCCAGGTACCATCGAGCATAATAAACAGCGGCGGCTTACCTGACGGGGGCGCGGTAATGACTTCGCGTTCAGCCCCGGCATAAGACGCCGGAAAGACAACCATCGGTTGATAATCCGGATTGCGGACTAAATCGAGTAGCGCCTGAGGCGGCTCAGTGCGCGACCATTGAAAGGCTTCGGTATCGGGAAGAATATCGGCAATCAGACGGCCGGTATTACTCGGCTTCATCGGCTCGGTATCAAACATCACCAGACAAAAACGGCTCCGGGCAGCAGAAGGCATGAGGGTTTCGCACAGGCACTGTTTCAGCGGTAAAAGACAGCGCTGGCATCGGCGAATACGATTTCCACGGGCAAGAAACGGGCGAGTGGCGCGGGCGAGACGATCGGCGCGCAGGCGGAGGACGGCGTTATCAGTCATTTGGCGTTGTGCTGGAAAAACGCCATTGTCGCAGAGGGGAAAGCGGGGCACAAGACGTGCCCCGGCAGATCAGGCTTCGGTAGCTTCGTTCAACCAGCTGTCGAACGGTGCTTTAGGCACTGCACCGTTGAGCATGTCCAGCACTTCGCCTTTATGGAAAATCATAATGGTTGGAATGCTGCGAATACGGAAACGTGCGCTAAGCTCGCGTTCGGCTTCAGTATTTACTTTTACGAAACGCATTTTACCGCTGCGCTCTTCCGCGACGTCTTCGAAAATTGGTGCAAAGTTACGACATGGGCCGCACCACGGTGCCCAGAAATCAACCACGACCGGCAAATCGTCTTTCAACAATTTATCCAGCGTTTCACCGGTAGCATTGATAACATCGCCATCAAACAGCTCGTGACCGCAGCGGCCACACTTGGCGGAGTCGTTAATACGATCGTCGGGGATACGGTTAAGCGCCTGGCAACTGGCACAAACGGTATTCATAGCTAACCTCTGGGTAATCGGGTTGAGTCAACGGCCTGAGTGGCCGAAATGTTTCCTTAATGTTGCGTATTATCGATGAGACTGTTTTAAAGGACAATGTGATTTATTCGATGAATATAATAGTCGCAGTCTTTGGTACGAAATCATGGCGAAGCTCGGACACATCGGGTAATCTTCGCGCTTCGCGCAGCGCAGGTGGAGAATAAAGATGAACGACGAACTGAAAAATAAAAGCGGCAAGGTCAAAGTGATGTACGTCCGCAGTGATGATGACTCGGATAAACGCACGGAAAACCCGCGCACCGGTAAAGGCGCTGGCCTGAGCCGCAATAGCCCGTCCCGTTCCGAAGGTGGTCGTCGTCCTGCGCGCGATAGTCGTGATGGAAAGTCTCGCGATGGCAAACCGCGTGGCGGTGACCGTTTCCGCGACCGTGATAACTCACGTGACAGCGGACCACGCGACGACAACCCATGGCGCACCGTGTCCCGCGCACCGGGCGCAGTTGTTGCAGACAAACCCGATCACGGCGGGATCAGCGGCAAGAGTTTTGTCGACCCGGAAGTTATCCGTCGTCAGCGTGCAGAAGAAACCCGTGTTTACGGCGAAAATGCCTGTCAGGCACTGTTCCTGAGCCGTCCGGACTGCATCGTTCGTGCCTGGTTCATCCAGAGCGTGACCCCGCGTTTCAAAGAAGCCCTGCGTTGGATGGCGGCAAACCGTAAAGCCTATCACGTGGTAGACGAAGCGGAGCTGGAGAAAGCGTCTGGCACCGAACACCACGGCGGCGTTTGCTTCCTGATCAAAAAGCGTAACGGTACCAGCGTTAAGCAGTGGGTAAGTGAAGCCGCTGCTGAAGACTGCGTACTGGCGCTGGAAGATGTGGGTAACCCACACAACCTTGGCGCAATAATGCGTAGCTGCGCACACTTCGGTGTGAAGGGGGTCGTGGTTCAGGATGCCGCAGTACTGGAGTCCGGTGCTGCAATCCGTACCGCAGAAGGTGGCGCAGAGCACGTACAACCGATCACCGCTGACAGCTTCATTGACGCGCTGGATCAGTTCCGCAAAGCGGGTTATGCGATTGTGACCACCTCCAGCCATAAAGGCACTCCGCTGTTCAAAGCGACGATGCCGAAGAAAATGGTACTGGTGCTGGGTCAGGAACGTGATGGTCTGTCCGATGCCGCTCTTGAGTCTTCAGACTTGAGCGTCGCTATCAACGGAACCGGCAATGTAGAAAGCCTGAACGTTTCCGTCGCAACCGGCGTTCTGCTGGCCGAATGGTGGCGTCAGAACAAAGGCTGATGCTTCGACATTGCTAAAATGAAAATGCCAGCGCGATGCTGGCATTTTTTTTACTCACTTTCAGCCGGCAGGACCGGCATCCAGTCAATTGGCGGCTCGCCGCGTTGCGCCAGCCATTCGTTGGCCAGTACAAAGTGATTTGAGCCAAAGAAGCCACGATGGGCCGAAAGTGGTGACGGATGCGGCGCTTTCAGCACGTGATGACGCTCGCGGTCGATAATCGCGCCTTTCTTCTGCGCATGCGCACCCCACAGTAAAAAGACCACGCCCTCGCAATGTTCATTGATTAAGGCAATCACTTTATCAGTAAAGGTTTCCCAGCCAAGGCTGGCGTGGGAATGCGCCTGGCCTGCGCGAACCGTCAGTA
Organism: Scandinavium manionii; assembly: GCF_024764775.1. Classification (NCBI taxonomy): domain Bacteria; kingdom Pseudomonadati; phylum Pseudomonadota; class Gammaproteobacteria; order Enterobacterales; family Enterobacteriaceae; genus Scandinavium; species Scandinavium manionii. Next base: position 9,079 of record NZ_JALIGC010000039.1, read on the forward strand.
CCGTGTTGAGCAACAGTACGCCCTGACGTGCCCAGCTTTCCAGATAACCGTGCCTCGGGCGAGTGAAGCCCGGAATGGTGCCTTCCAGCTCTTTATACATGTTTAACAGAGAAGGCGGCGTAGCAACGCCCGGGAGAACGGAAAACGCCAGTCCGTGCGCCTGGCCTGGGCCGTGATACGGATCCTGTCCGAGGATCACTACCTTCACATCGCGCAGTTCGGTATAGCGAAACGCATTGAACACATCTTTTTGCGGCGGATAAATCGTGGTTCCTGCCTGACGTTCCTCGGCAACGGTTGCCAGGGTATTGATGAAGTAGGGCTGTTCTTTTTCACTGGCTAGCACGTCGTGCCAGGTTAAGGACGTGGTCATGTCGCTCTCCTGCGAATATTGTTGGCGATAGCTTAACGGCTTCTTTGTATGGAACAAAATTTTGTCAGCGGGAAAGTTTTCTCGATCTCAAATAAAGTTGAATGTTTACAGACATATTTGTGTTTTGCAGGGCTTGAAAATTGACTTAAAACAACAAAATTCATAGATGTACTCAGTACACACACTAATTCTATTGATTTAAATCAATGATTGCCGGGGGGTAGACTGATATATATACACTCAAGCAACAATGGTTTTACCAATTGGCCAGCGTCTGGCCAATGCAAAAACGAATAAATGAGCCTAGGGAGGCATCAAATGATTACTGGTATCCAGATTACTAAAGCTGCAAACGACGACCTGCTCAACTCTTTCTGGCTGCTTGACAGCGAGAAAGGCGAAGCGCGCTGCCTGGTAGCTAAAGGCGGTTTCACTGAAGATCAGGTTGTTGCGGTTAACGCTCTGGGCGAAATCGAATACCGTGAAATCCCGGTAGACGTTCAGCCAGAAGTCCGCGTTGAAGGTGGACAGCACCTGAACGTGAACGTTCTGCGTCGCGAAACGCTGATGGACGCCGTTGAGCACCCAGAAAAATACCCACAGCTGACCATCCGTGTTTCTGGTTACGCGGTGCGTTTCAACTCACTGACTCCAGAACAGCAGCGCGACGTTATCGCTCGTACTTTCACTGAAAGCCTGTAATTTCTCAGGGGTGGGAAGTGACGGCGATCGGCTAAGTTAACGAAAGCCAAAACGCTCAGCACAGAACGGAGAATGACTCAGTCATTCTCCGTTTTTTTATGCGTGAATCGGGATGAAGTCATGCAAGAAGAGTGAGAAAGGGTGGGGGTGGAAAGGACAGAAAAAAGCCGGGAAATATCCCGGCTCACTTTTTACTCTTCGGTTTTCTTCGGCTCGGTCGCCGCGGCAGCAGCTGCACTTGGCTTACGGCGCTTACCGATGTTTTTGGCATCGCGATGGCGATTCTTCACGCGCGGTTTTTCTTTTTCCGCTTTTTTCTTCTCTTCGCGTTTAGCCATCACTTTCTTCGATGGCTTGCCTTGCAGTTTCTCGCTTGGGACACGAGTTTGCGGACGCATTTCATCAACCACGCGAGCTTTCAGTGGCTCTTCAATGTAGCGACCGATTTTGCTCAGCAGCAGATGGTCATGCGCTTCGACTAACGAAATAGCGATACCTTTACGTCCGGCACGGCCCGTACGGCCGATACGGTGCAAATAGGTATCACCGCTGCGTGGCATGTCGAAGTTGAAGACGTGGCTCACATCCGGAATGTCGATCCCGCGAGCAGCAACGTCGGTGGCAACCAGCACATTCACGCGGCCGTCGGTCAGGCGTAAAATCGCTTCGTTACGTTTGGCCTGAACCATCTCACCTTCGAGATAACAGTTATTGATGCCTTTCTCACGCAGCCAGCCTGCCAGCTCATGTACACGCTCACGTTTACGCACAAACACGATTGAACGCGTCGCGTCTTCTTGCTGAAGCAGGTGGATCAGCAGCGCCGTTTTGTGCTGAACGTCATCGGCACGGTAGTACCACTGGTGGATCTTCTTGCGCTCGCGGGTAGACGGCGTCGCAGACACTTCCACCGGTTCTTGCAGCAGACGCTCGGAGAAGTCCTTGATAGCATCGCCTTCCAGCGTGGCAGAGAACAGCATGGTCTGCTTACGCCAGCGCGTTTCCGCAGCGATGGTTTCGATATCCTGGGCAAAGCCCATGTCCAGCATGCGGTCCGCTTCATCGAGGATCAGCGTTTCAACCGCGCGGCAGTCAAAGTTTTCTTCTTTGATGTACTGCAGCAGACGTCCGGTGGTGGCCACCACGATGTCCTGGTTTTCACTGAACACTTCAGCGTGGTTCATATAGGCCACGCCGCCAGTGATGGTAGCGATGTCTAAATGGGTATTTTTCGCCAGCTCACGAGCATGATCGGCAACCTGCATCGCCAGTTCGCGAGTTGGGGTCACAATCAGAATGCGCGGCGGGCCGGATTTTTTGCGCGGGAAGTCGAGCAGGTGCTGCAACGCTGGCAGCAGATACGCCGCCGTTTTACCGGTGCCTGTCGGCGCAGAACCGAGGACATCACGGCCATCGAGCGCAGGCGGGATCGCAGCGGCCTGAATGGCGGTCGGGCGTGTGAAGCCTTTTTCCTGGAGCGCATCCAGAAGGCTATCGTCGAGTTCTAGTTCGGAAAAAGTCGTTACAGTCATGTTCTACCTCAGTATGGGCCGCCGATTATAGACGTTATGGCCGTAATCTTCATCTGTTTGTATGGCTATCTGTTCTCGGGTATTGTGCAGTACCCGACGCTCAGGGGATTTTATCAGGAAAAAGGTTGTTGATGATGAGTCAGTCTTCATCCGTGCTTCGTCGCAATGGATTTACGTTTAAGCAATTTTTTGTCGCTCACGATCGCTGTGCCATGAAGGTCGGGACGGACGGTATTCTGCTCGGTGCCTGGGCTCCTATTGCCCGTGTCAAACGGATCCTCGACATGGGGACCGGCAGTGGTCTGCTGGCGTTAATGTTAGCGCAGCGAACGGAAAACACAGTGATGATTGATGCCGTTGAACTCGACGCCGACGCCGCTGGGCAAGCTGCAGAAAACGTCGCCGAGTCGCCGTGGGCGGATCGTGTTCATATTCATACCGCCGATGTACAGCGCTGGCTGGTGGAAGAAAACAGCCGCTATGACCTGATTATCAGTAATCCTCCGTATTATGAGCAGGGGGTGGAATGCGCCACAACTCAGCGCGAGCAGGCACGATATACCACCACCCTCGATCACGCGGCGCTGCTTAACTGTGCGGCCAATGCGATTACCGAAGACGGTTTTTTCTGTGTAGTGTTGCCAGAGAATATCGGTAATGCGTTTACCGAACGCGCGCTGTCGATGGGTTGGCATTTACGTCTGCGAACCGACGTAGCAGAAACCGAGCTGCGTCTGCCGCATCGCGCGCTACTGGCCTTCTCGCCTCAGGCGGGCGAATGCTTCAGCGACAGGCTGGTTATCCGTGGGCCAGAGCAGCAATATTCCGAAGGCTACACTGCGCTGACCCAGGCATTTTACTTGTTTATGTGAGTCAACGGGGAGAGTACCGACGGCCCTGAGTTTTCCTGCAATTCAGGATAATCCAGAGTGTAATGCAGGCCGCGGCTCTCTTTACGCATCAGGGCGCAGCGTACGATTAGCTCCGCCACTTGCACCAGATTTCGCAATTCAAGCAGGTTATTCGACACGCGGAAACGGGAGTAGTACTCGTCCAGTTCCTGCTGCAATAAGGTAATACGACGCAGCGCGCGCTCCAGACGTTTGGTGGTGCGCACAATGCCGACGTAGTCCCACATAAACAGCCGCAGTTCGTGCCAATTATGCTGAATAACCACCAGTTCATCCGGATTCTCTACCCGACTTTCATCCCAGGCAGGCAGCGAATTGACTTCGCGAGCATAAGGCATCCGTTTCTTGATATCTTCAGCCGCCGACCAGCCATACACCAGACACTCAAGCAGTGAGTTTGACGCCATGCGATTGGCGCCGTGCAGGCCGGTGTAGCTGACTTCGCCGATGGCATAAAGCCCGTCAACGTCAGTCCGACCAAAATCATCCACCATCACGCCGCCGCAGGTGTAATGCGCAGCGGGAACGATCGGCACCGGTTCTTTCGTCAAATCGATGCCGAGGCTCAGCAGTTTTTCGTGGATCATCGGGAAATGCTGACGGACAAATGCTTCCGGTTTGTGGCTGATGTCGAGATACATACAGTCCGCGCCGAGACGTTTCATTTCATGATCAATCGCGCGGGCGACAATATCGCGCGGCGCTAGCTCTTCGCGTTCGTCGAAGTCTGGCATAAAGCGCGAGCCGTCCGGGCGTTTGAGCAGAGCGCCTTCGCCGCGCAGAGCTTCGGTCAGCAAGAAATTGCGCGCCTGCGGATGATAAAGCGCGGTCGGGTGGAACTGATTGAACTCAAGATTCGCTACCTGGCAGCCCGCACGCCAGGCCATCGCAATGCCATCGCCGGAGGAAATATCTGGATTAGTGGTGTACTGATACACCTTCGAGGCGCCACCGGTTGCCAGCACCACGGATTTTGCCGCGCAGGTTTCTACCGATTCTTTATTGCGATTCCAGACCCATGCGCCAACGACTCGTCGTGTTCCGGGCAGGCCAATTTTGTCGGAGACGATCAGGTCCACGGCGTTGCTGCGCTCAATCACCTGAATATTCGGGTGGTTTAACGCTTTTCCGACAAGCGTTGTTTCAACCTCTTTCCCTGTGGCATCAGCGGCATGAAGTATACGGCGATGGCTGTGACCACCTTCACGTGTCAGATGATAGCTGGCTTCGCCATTGGCCTGGACTTCCGTATCAAACAGCACGCCCTGGTCGATAAGCCACTGGACGCACGGGCGGGCGTTGCTGGCGACAAACGATACCGCATGGCGGTCGCAAAGACCGGCCCCGGCAATCAGCGTGTCGTCGACATGAGATTCAATGCTGTCCGTTTCGTCGAACACGGCGGCAATCCCACCCTGAGCGTAAAACGTCGAGCCTTCGCTGATGGGGCCTTTACTGAGCACAATGACTGAACTGTGCTCGGCGAGGCGTAGCGCAAGGGATAAACCGGCAGCACCGCTACCGACAATGAGCACATCACAGGAGAGGTCGGGAGTCGTTGTCATAGTCTGTGTTTAATTTACTAAACAAGGTTCAGGCAATGTAGCACCAGAGTCCCGCTTTTAGCACGATTATTTTTCTGTGTGGTTGTAATGGCTAAACAGAGAGGCTGAGCGGGAAAGTTTGTAAATCAAAGAAAATTATTGCGAAGCAGATCGTTACCTTCAGATTTTATGATGAAAAAGAGGTGGCATTACGGTACTCTGCAGACAGATTTCAGACGTTTATTGTGCGCCTGACACTTCATTTAGCAGTGGTAGACTTATAATGAGTGATAATGAACTGTCTATCCACAGTCACAAAAAGCAAAGGCGTAACTGAACTTTACGATAATAGCCCACTCTAAGCTGTTGCTTGCTCATAGTGCAGTATGTGGAGTGGCGTTTTGATTACGCATGGGAATAAGGTTTGAGGAGACATTACCTCGGATGAGCGAGCAGTTAACGGATCAGGTCCTTGTCGAGCGGGTCCAAAAGGGAGATCAGAAGGCCTTCAACCTGCTGGTGATACGCTATCAGCATAAAGTGGCAAACCTGGTTTCCCGATACGTACCGTCTGGCGATGTGCCTGACGTAGTACAAGAGTCTTTTATAAAGGCCTATCGTGCGCTGGATTCGTTCCGGGGAGATAGTGCTTTCTATACATGGCTGTACCGAATCGCCGTGAACACGGCAAAAAATTACCTGGTTGCTCAGGGGAGACGCCCACCAGCAAGTGATGTTGACGCGATTGAAGCAGAAAATTACGAAAGTGGCGGTGCACTGAAAGAAATTTCGAACCCTGAGAACTTAATGTTGTCAGAAGAACTGAGACAAATAGTGTTCCGTACCATTGAGTCTCTCCCGGAAGATTTACGCATGGCAATCACGTTACGGGAGTTGGATGGCCTGAGCTATGAAGAGATAGCCGCTATCATGGATTGTCCAGTGGGTACGGTTCGCTCGCGCATTTTCCGTGCACGAGAAGCTATTGATAATAAAGTTCAACCGCTAATCAGGCGTTGACGATAGCGGAATACTGGAAAAGGTATTAGGCATGCAGAAAGAAAAACTTTCCGCCTTAATGGATGGTGAAACGCTGGATAACGAGTTGCTCAATGAGCTGACCCGTTCATCTGAGATGCAAAAAGCATGGGAGAGCTACCATCTTATCCGCGATACCATGCGTGGTGAGACGGCGCAGACTCTCAATTTTGATATTTCAGCCCGCGTTATGGCCGCTATTGAGAATGAACCTGTACGTCTGGCGACGCCGCTCATTCCTGAAGCCCAACCCGCACCACACCAGTGGCAGAATATGCCGTTCTGGAAAAAAGTGCGTCCGTGGGCCAGCTCCCTTACCCAAATGGGCGTTGCAGCTTGCGTATCACTTGCGGTGATCGTGGGCGTTCAGCACTACAACGGGCAATCCAATTCGCCCGACCAGCCTGAAACGCCGGTGTTTAACACACTGCCGATGATGGGCAAAGCAAGTCCGGTCAGTCTGGGTGTTCCAGCCGATGCCAGCGCGAGCAGTAATGCAGGTACAGGTCAGCAGCAAGTTCAGGAACAGCGCCGTCGTATCAACGCGATGCTTCAGGACTACGAATTGCAGCGTCGTCTGCACTCCGAACAGCTTCAGTTTGAACAAGCCCAGACTCAGCAAGCTGCTGTTCAGGTGCCTGGATATCAAACGTTAGGAACGCAATCGCAGTAATGAAGCAACTTTGGTGTGCCATGTCTTTAATGGCTGGTAGCCTGTTCTTCTCCGCCAACGCCTCGGCAGATGTCTCGTCCGGGGCGTTGTTGCAGCAGATGAATCTGGCCAGCCAGTCTCTCAACTACGAGCTGTCGTTTGTCAGCATCAATAAGCAGGGCGTAGAGTCACTACGCTATCGTCACGCGCGTCTGAATAATCAGGCCCTGGCGCAACTGCTGCAGATGGACGGTCCGCGCCGTGAAGTCGTCCAGCGCGGAAACGAAATCAGCTATTTCGAGCCCGGTCTCGATCCCTTCACCCTGAACGGCGATTACATCGTCGATTCACTGCCATCTCTGGTCTATACCGACTTCAAACGCCTCGCGCCATACTACGACTTTATCTCCGTGGGTCGCACCCGCATTGCCGACAGGCTGTGTGAGGTCATCCGCGTGGTGGCGCGTGACGGGACGCGCTACAGCTATATCGTGTGGCTGGACTCGGAAACCAAACTGCCGATGCGTGTCGACTTGCTGGACAGAGACGGTGAAACGCTCGAGCAGTTCCGCGTTGTGGCGTTTAACGTCAGCGAGCAGGTGAGCAGCAACATGCAGACGTTGTCCACCGCGAGCCTGCCGCCGCTGTTGTCCGTGCCGGTTGGCGATAAAGTGAAATTCAGCTGGCTGCCGAGCTGGCTGCCGCAAGGGTTTGTTGAGGTTGCCGGAAGCCGTAGAACGTTGCCGACAATTGATACGCCGGTCGAGTCACGTCTTTATTCCGACGGGCTGTTTAGTTTCTCGGTGAACGTGAATCATGCCAATGCCAACAGCAGCGAGCAAGTCCTGCGCACCGGACGCCGTACAGTCAGCACCTCCGTTCGCGACAACTCTGAAATCACCATTGTGGGTGAGCTGCCACCGCAGACGGCGAAACGCATCGCGGACAGCATCAAATTCAAGGCGGCGCCATGATTAAAGAGTGGGCCACGGTTATCTCCTGGGGCGACGGAGTCGCGAAGGTGAGCTGTGACGTCAAATCCTCCTGTAGCAGTTGCTCCTCGCGGGCAGGCTGTGGCAGCCGGGTACTCAATAAGCTCGGGCCGCAAACGGAACATACCATTATCGTGCCCAGCGCGGAGCCGCTGATGGTGGGACAGAAAGTAGAGCTTGGCATCAGCGAGGGTAGCCTGTTGACCTCCGCGGTGCTGGTCTACATGACGCCGCTACTGGGTCTTTTCGTCATGGCTGCGGTGTTCCAGCTGTTATTTGGTAGTGATGTAGCCGCGTTTGCCGGTGGTGTTTTAGGTGGCGTGGGTGGCTTTTTGGTAGCCCGTGGCCTTTCCCCAAAACTGGCTTCTCGTGAAGCGTGGCAGCCGGTCATTATCAGTGTCGGTCTGCCGCCAAATATGCTGCGCGTCGACGCCTCATCTTCTGAACTGAGCCAGTAATTACGCTGGCTTTTATCTTTATTTACATCTCCAGCAGGATCTCCCCACAACTAACCGCTAAGCTTGCCGGAAGAGCATTTCCTGGCGACGGAGATGTAGTGTAGAATGCGGCGTTTTCGAACGATCAAACGTCAGGCGCAGACCCGCGGCCTCCAGGAATTCGTAAGGCATAACTAACTCTAACTATGAAGAATATACGTAACTTTTCGATCATTGCTCACATCGACCACGGTAAATCGACGTTGTCTGACCGTATTATCCAGATTTGCGGTGGTCTTTCCGATCGTGAAATGGCGGCGCAGGTTCTAGATTCCATGGATCTGGAACGTGAACGCGGCATCACCATCAAAGCGCAGAGCGTGACCCTGGATTACAAAGCGACGGATGGTGAAACCTACCAGCTTAACTTCATCGACACCCCGGGCCACGTTGACTTCTCCTATGAAGTTTCTCGTTCTTTGGCCGCCTGTGAAGGCGCACTGCTGGTGGTTGACGCCGGGCAGGGCGTAGAAGCACAGACGCTGGCCAACTGCTACACCGCGATGGAAATGAACCTGGAAGTGGTTCCCGTCCTGAACAAAATTGACCTGCCAGCGGCCGATCCGGAACGTGTGGCGGAAGAAATTGAAGATATCGTCGGCATCGACGCCGCAGACGCAGTGCGCTGCTCGGCGAAAACCGGCGTCGGCGTGCCTGAAGTATTAGAACGTCTGGTGCGTGATATCCCCGCGCCACAGGGCGATCCGGAAGCACCGCTGCAGGCGCTGATCATCGACTCCTGGTTTGATAACTACCTCGGCGTTGTGTCGCTTATTCGTGTGAAAAACGGCACCCTGCGCAAAGGCGACAAAGTTAAAGTCATGAGTACCGGCCAGGTCTACAACGCAGACCGCTTGGGTATCTTCACCCCTAAACAGGTTGACCGTACCCAGCTGAACTGCGGCGAAGTAGGCTGGCTGGTTTGTGCGATCAAAGACATCCTGGGCGCACCGGTTGGCGATACTCTGACGCTGTCCCGTAACCCGGCTGACAAAGCGCTGCCTGGCTTCAAGAAAGTCAAACCGCAGGTTTACGCGGGCCTGTTCCCGGTCAGTTCCGATGATTACGAGAACTTCCGTGACGCGCTGGGCAAACTGAGCCTCAACGATGCTTCCCTGTTCTACGAGCCAGAAAGCTCAACGGCGCTGGGCTTCGGCTTCCGCTGTGGCTTCCTCGGCCTGCTGCACATGGAAATCATCCAGGAGCGTCTGGAGCGTGAATACGATCTGGATCTGATCACCACCGCGCCGACGGTAGTGTATGAAGTGCAGACCACCAACAATGAAGTTATCTACGTTGATAGCCCGTCTAAACTGCCGCCGCTGAATAACATTGAAGAGCTCCGTGAGCCTATCGCTGAGTGTCACATGCTGCTGCCGCAGGAATATCTCGGCAACGTCATGACCCTGTGCGTGGAGAAACGTGGCGTGCAGACCAACATGGTTTACCACGGTAACCAGGTTGCGCTGACCTATGAAATTCCAATGGCTGAAGTGGTGCTCGACTTCTTCGACCGTCTGAAGTCCACCTCCCGTGGCTACGCGTCACTGGATTACAACTTCAAACGCTTCCAGGCATCCAACATGGTGCGTGTTGATGTCCTGATCAACGGCGAGCGTGTTGATGCCCTGGCGCTGATCACCCATAACGACAATGCGCCGTATCGCGGTCGTGAACTGGTTGAGAAGATGAAAGAACTGATCCCGCGTCAGCAGTTTGATATCGCGATCCAGGCGGCCATCGGTAACCACATCATTGCGCGTTCTACTGTGAAACAGCTGCGTAAAAACGTTCTGGCTAAATGCTACGGCGGCGATGTCAGCCGTAAGAAAAAGCTGCTGCAGAAACAGAAAGACGGTAAAAAACGTATGAAACAGGTTGGTAACGTTGAGCTGCCACAGGAAGCGTTCCTCGCCATTCTGCATGTCGGAAAAGATGGTAAATAACCAATAAAGGAGTTGGCATGGCGAACATGTTTGCCCTGATCCTGGTCATTGCGACCCTGGTGACAGGGATTTTATGGTGCCTGGATAAGTTTATTTTTGCACCAAAACGCCGTGAACGTCAGGCCGTTGCGCAGGTTGCAGCGGGTGATACGCTGGATAAAAAGACGTTGAAGAAAGTTGGCCCGAAACCGGGCTGGCTGGAAACGGGCGCATCTGTATTCCCGGTGCTGGCTATCGTGCTGATTGTGCGCTCATTTATTTATGAGCCATTCCAGATCCCATCAGGTTCCATGATGCCAACGCTGTTAATCGGTGACTTTATTCTGGTGGAGAAATTCGCCTATGGAATCAAAGACCCGATTTATCAGAATACGTTAATTGAAACCGGTCATCCGAAACGGGGTGATGTTGTGGTGTTCAAATATCCGGAAGATCCGCGTCTTGATTATATTAAGCGCGCTGTTGGTCTGCCGGGTGATAAAGTGACGTACGATCCTATCGCCAAAGAAGTCACCATTCAGCCAAACTGCAGTTCCGGTCAGGCGTGTGGTAACGCACTGCCGGTGACGTACTCCCACGTTGAGCCAAGCGATTTCGTACAGACCTTTGCCCGTCGTAACGGCGGCGAAGCGACTAGCGGTTTCTGGCAGTTGCCGAAAGGTGAGAACAAAGACAACGGCGTGCGTCTGAGCGAGCGCAAAGAAACGCTCGGTGATGTCACACACCGTATTCTGACTGTGCCAATCGCGCAGGACCAGCTGGGTATGTACTATCAACAGCAGGGCCAGCAGTTGGCGACCTGGGTTGTTCCACCGGGACACTACTTCATGATGGGTGATAACCGTGATAATAGCGCAGACAGCCGCTACTGGGGCTTTGTTCCGGAAGCGAATCTGGTCGGCAAAGCGGTTGGCATCTGGATGAGTTTCGAAAAACAGGAAGGTGAATGGCCGACGGGCGTACGCTTAAGTCGTATCGGCGGTATTCATTAATTTCTGACTTTTGTTCATGCTGCCATGCTTATCGTGGCAGCATGAATTATTTCGAATATAAATACCTTCCAGCTAACGACATCCCTACGCGTTGCGTATAGAATGTCCCCCCGAAGTTTTAGGTTGGTACCCATCAGGGATCCACGGCACACGAAACCGCGTTGGCTTTTTCAGGTCGGTTTCGTGTGCTGAATTATTGACGCATTCATCTATTTGGTAACGCATGAACCCCATCGTAATTAATCGGCTTCAACGGAAGCTGGGCTACACTTTTCAACATCAGGATCTGTTGCAGCAGGCTTTAACCCATCGAAGCGCGAGCAGTAAGCATAATGAACGCCTCGAATTCCTGGGTGACTCCATTTTAAGTTACGTCATCGCCAACGCGTTGTATCACCGTTTTCCGCGCGTAGATGAAGGTGATATGAGCCGTATGCGTGCCACGCTTGTGCGCGGCAATACGCTGGCCGAAATCGCCCGTGAATTTGAACTGGGTGAGTGCCTGCGTCTTGGTCCGGGTGAGCTGAAAAGCGGAGGCTTCCGCCGAGAATCAATTCTGGCTGATACCGTTGAAGCGCTGATCGGCGGCGTATTCCTCGACAGCGATATTCAAAATGTCGAAAGGCTGATCCTGAGCTGGTATCAAACCCGCCTGGATGAAATCAGCCCGGGTGATAAGCAAAAAGATCCGAAAACACGTTTGCAGGAATATTTACAGGGTCGTCACTTGCCACTGCCTTCCTATCTGGTTGTGCAGGTGCGTGGCGAAGCCCACGATCAGGAATTTACTATCCACTGCCAGGTCAGCGGCCTGAGTGAACCGGTAGTTGGCACAGGTTCCAGTCGCCGCAAGGCGGAGCAGGCTGCCGCCGAACAGGCGCTGAAAAAACTGGAGCTGGAATGAGCGACGAAAAGAGTTACTGCGGGTTTATTGCCATCGTTGGACGTCCCAACGTCGGCAAATCCACGCTGCTGAACAATCTGCTTGGGCAGAAGATATCCATTACCTCACGCAAAGCGCAAACCACGCGCCACCGCATCGTCGGTATCCATACCGAAGGGGCCTATCAGGCGATTTACGTCGATACCCCGGGTCTGCATATGGAAGAGAAGCGTGCCATCAACCGTCTGATGAACAAAGCCGCGAGCAGCTCTATCGGTGACGTTGAGCTGATCATCTTCGTGGTGGAAGGCACTCGCTGGACCGCTGACGACGAAATGGTGCTGAACAAGCTCCGTGGCGGTCGTGCGCCGGTTATCCTGGCGATCAACAAAGTGGATAACGTTCAGGAAAAAGCTGACCTGCTGCCGCATCTGCAGTTCCTTGGCAAGCAGATGGACTTCCTGGATATCGTGCCTATTTCTGCGGAAACCGGCTTCAACGTCGATACCATGGCAGGCATCGTGCGTAAGCATCTGCCGGAAGCGATTCACCACTTCCCGGAAGATTACATTACCGACCGTTCCCAGCGTTTCATGGCTTCTGAAATCATCCGTGAAAAACTGATGCGTTTCTTGGGTGCCGAACTGCCGTACTCCGTCACGGTAGAAATCGAGCGTTTCCAGACTAACGAACGCGGTGGATATGACATTCACGGTTTGATCCTGGTGGAGCGTGAAGGCCAGAAAAAGATGGTGATTGGCAACAAAGGTGCCAAGATCAAAACCATCGGAATCGAAGCCCGCAAAGATATGCAGGAGATGTTCGAATCCCCTGTACACCTTGAGCTGTGGGTGAAAGTGAAATCTGGCTGGGCCGATGACGAGCGTGCTTTACGTAGTCTCGGTTATGTCGATGATCTTTAAGTAATCCCAGATATGGATGGATGGCAGCGCGCTTTCGTCCTCCACAGCCGTCCCTGGAGCGAAACCAGTCTTATTCTGGACGTCTTCACGGAAGAGTCGGGCCGCGTGCGCCTTGTTGCTAAAGGCGCACGTTCCAAACGTTCAAATCTCAAAGGTGCGCTTCAGCCCTTTACCCCCTTGCTGGTTCGTTTTGGTGGCCGCGGTGATGTCAAAACGCTGCGCAGCGCCGAAGCTGTCTCTCTCGCACTTCCCCTCAGCGGTTTCGCGCTTTATAGCGGTTTATACGTCAACGAACTCATCTCTCGCGTGCTGGAAAACGAAACCCGTTTCTCCGAGCTCTTTTTCGATTATCTGCACTGTATTCAGGCGCTGGCTGGTGTGACGGGTACGCCGGAGCCTGTGCTGCGTCGCTTTGAGCTGGCGCTGCTGGCACATCTCGGATACGGCGTGGATTTCCTGCACTGTGCGGGCAGCGGTGAGCCGGTGGAAGACACCATGACCTACCGTTATCGTGAAGAAAAAGGCTTTATCGCAAGTGTAGTGATTGATAACAACACGTTTACCGGGCACCATTTGAAGGCTCTCGCCAACCGCGAATTCCCCGATGTGGATGCATTGCGGGCGGCGAAGCGCTTCACCCGTATGGCGCTCAAGCCGTACCTGGGAGGAAAACCGCTCAAAAGCCGCGAACTGTTCCGACAGTTTGTGCCAAAGCGTCAGGAACCGTAGAACCAAAATCAAAAACGAGGATTGTCATGGCTGAATTACTGTTAGGCGTCAACATTGACCATATCGCCACGCTGCGTAACGCACGCGGTACCGCGTATCCGGACCCGGTTCAGGCTGCATTTATCGCCGAACAGGCGGGTGCTGATGGCATCACGGTGCATCTGCGCGAAGACCGTCGTCACATCACAGACCGCGACGTGCGCATTCTGCGCCAGACCCTCGATACCCGCATGAACCTCGAAATGGCCGTTACCGAAGAAATGCTGACGATTGCCTGTGAAACCAAACCGCATTTCTGCTGCCTGGTGCCGGAAAAGCGTCAGGAAGTGACCACCGAAGGCGGGCTGGACGTTGCCGGGCAGCTCGACAAAATGCGCGACGCCTGTAAACGTCTGGCGGATGCCGGGATCCTGGTGTCGCTGTTTATCGACGCCGACCGCGCACAAATTAAAGCCGCTGCCGATGTGGGCGCGCCGTACATTGAAATCCACACTGGCTGTTACGCCGATGCGGAAAGTGAAGCGCAGCAGACAAAAGAGCTGGAACGCATCGCCAGCGCGGCGACCTACGCGGCGAGTCTTGGCCTGAAGGTGAACGCCGGGCACGGCCTGACCTATCACAACGTCAAAGCCATTGCCGCGCTGCCGGAAATGCACGAGTTGAATATCGGCCACGCGATTATTGGTCGTGCGGTAATGAGTGGCCTGAAAGAGGCTGTTTCAGAAATGAAGCGTCTGATGCAGGAAGCGCGTCGCTAATGGCCATCGTCGGTATCGGTACCGATATCGTTGAAATTACCCGCATCGAAGCGGTGATCGCCCGCAGTGGCGATCGCCTTGCGCGACGGGTGCTCAGCGAAGGCGAATGGAAAATCTGGGAAACGCACCAGCAGCCGGTGCGTTTTCTCGCCAAGCGATTTGCGGTGAAAGAGGCGGCGTCAAAAGCGCTCGGCACCGGTATCCGTAACGGACTGGCGTTTGAACAGTTTGAAGTTTACAACGATGAGCTGGGCAAACCGAAGCTGCGACTCTGGGGCGCTGCAAGCGAGCTGGCCGATCAGCTGGGCGTGGCCCATATTCACGTCACGCTGGCGGACGAACGTCATTACGCCTGCGCAACGGTGATAATGGAGAGTTAGATTTTATCTGCGTGGTGCAGCTGGACGAACTTATCCCACAGCTGCTCTTCGTTTTCAACGTGCTCAGGATTGACGATGATGGTGTTGGGGATAGGGCACACTTTCTGACAGGTCGGCGTTTCGTAATGGCCGACACACTCCGTACAGCGATCGCTGTTAATCTCATAAATGCTATTGCCCATCGAAATCGCCTCGTTAGGGCATTCCGGTTCGCACATATCGCAATTGATGCATTTTTTGGTAATTAACAGCGCCATACAGAAATTCTCAGAAACAACACAAACAGGGCGGGCATTATACGCTCATTCCTTGCTCAAACCAGCTTTTTCACCAGCGCTTCACTGTGCCGAATTCTGTCCGGCGCATGTTCCAGATCCTGCTGAACCAGCCCCATAAACAGCAAATCGGTCAGCATCATCTGTGCGCTGGTGGAAGAGATCGCCGCGCTGCGCGTCGCGAGTTCTTCTGCAATGGTGTACAAACAATGGCTCGCCCGTTGCTGTAACGCATTCGGTGAAAAACCGGTAATCGCCAGAATTTTCCCGCCCACGCGCAGCGTTTCGTCCGCCGCGAGGTTTATCTCCCGCCGTTCACCAGAATAGGAAATTGCCAGCAGTAAATCGTCAGAGGTCATCGCCTGCACTGTAGCCAGTAACGCGTGCATGTCCTGCTCGGCAACGGCGTTAAAACCAATCTTCATTAACTTCCAGCTGAAGTTTTGCGCCACCAGGCCTGAAGCACCGATTCCGGTCAGCACGATGCGCCGGGCATTACGCAGTAAATCAACGCTTTCCCGTAGCTTCTCTTCGGTATTCACATCCAGCGACGCATGCATCGCCGAGATATTGTCTTTGATGAGTTTCTCACCCACCAGACGCAGCGGATCGTCGCCGCGAATTTGGTTATGAACCGGCACCGACTGCGGATGAGGATTGCTGGCCAGCGCTTCACTCAACGCCAGTTTCAGTGCCGGAAACCCCTTAAAACCCAGTTTCTGGGCGAACTTCACTACACTAGACTGGCTGACACCGGCTACGCCAGCCAGCTGCTGCGAGCTGAGATGGCGCGCCTCGTCCGGCTGCGTCAAGATGAAATCCGCCAGCTTTTTATCACTTTGCGCAAGCCCGGAATAACGCTGGCGAATACGAATCAAACAGTTCATTGGCTCTCCAGAGGGCCGGACAACGGCCGCCTGTCAGAATTTTGTCTTTGATTATAGGGGATTGTGATGCACACACGGCTCATTACGGAATAGTCGTGCTGCGTCCTTAACCGATTCATTATTTTAATCAAAAGGATACGCTGTCTCCCTCACAAGGGAAAGACGCATTGCGGATCGTTTTTGGAAATGTGAGGTTCTGGCTGTTAGGCTATTTGACAGGAGTGACTCATACGCGCTGACCTTTTTAAGGAGAACAGTTTGGTAAGCAACTCGCGTCGGGTAGTGTTTTTTGACCTGGATGGTACGCTGCATCAGCAGGATATGTTTGGCAGCTTTTTACGGTATTTGTTACGCCATAACCCATTAAATGTGCTCTTGGTTCTGCCGATATTACCGGTGATTGGCGTCGCGCTGCTGGTGAAAGGGCGGGCGGCACGCTGGCCGATGAGCCTCCTGCTGTGGGCCGCAACGTTTGGGCACAGTGAGGTGCGGCTGAAGGCCATTGAAGCCAAATTTGTGCAGTGGTTCCGCGGGCATGTGACGGCGTTCCCGGTGGTGCATCAGCGCCTCACGGAGTACCTGACCAGCTCCGATGCCGACGTCTGGCTGATAACCGGTTCGCCTAAATCGCTGGTCGAGCAGGTATATGTCGACACGCCGTGGCTGCCGAGGGTGAATCTCATCGCCAGCATGACCGAGCGACGTTACGGTGGCTGGGTGCTGACGCTGCGCTGTTTAGGCCATGAAAAAGTTGCGCAGCTCGAGCAGAAAATTGGCACGCCGCTACGCCTGTATAGCGGCTACAGCGACAGCAATCAGGACAACCCGCTGCTCTATTTCTGCCAGCACCGTTGGCGGGTGACGCCGCAGGGTAATCTACAACAGCTGGAGTAAAAACCGCTCCGCTGTGTATAATGCGCCCCGTTTTTAAACCCGGAGTAGACGCTTTGTCTGATATCGAACTGAACCACGAACACTGGATGCGTCATGCGCTAACTCTTGCCCAACGTGCCAGGGAAGAAGGGGAGGTGCCGGTCGGGGCGGTACTGGTTTATCAGAATCAGGCGATTGGCGAAGGCTGGAACCGCCCGATTGGGCGTCATGACCCGACGGCGCATGCTGAAATCATGGCGCTGCGACAGGGCGGGATGGTGTTACAGAACTACCGTCTGATAGACACCACGCTGTACGTGACCCTTGAACCGTGCGTGATGTGCGCCGGAGCGATGGTACACAGCCGCATCGGACAGCTGGTGTTTGGTGCGCGGGATGCCAAAACCGGGGCCGCGGGTTCATTGATTGATGTGCTGCATCATCCAGGCATGAATCATCGGGTAGAGATAACGGAAGGGGTGCTGGCCGACGACTGCTCGTCAATGCTAAGTGATTTCTTCCGTCATCGTCGTGAGCAGAAAAAAAACCTCAAACGAGGCACACACGCTAACGACGCGTAAAATCAAACAGGCCGTTCGGATGCTTGACTTCTATCTGACCGCTGCGTTCATCGGAATGCAGCGAGATAAACGGCAGCACGCCCAGGCTAGTGTGGTTTAACTCATTTGGCCTGACCGCCGGATAATCCTGCGCGTACTCCACTTCCTGCGCCGCTTTCTTCTCTTTTTCCAGCAAATAGCCGACCAGGCTTATCTGATACTTACGGATGTTTTCCACGTAAGCGTAGGCTTCGTGCCCGCGCGCATAGCCGTACGTCAGACGCGTGTAGTAAGGCTTCTGGCTGAGAAGCGGCAGGCGCTGCTTCACATCGGCCCAGCTGTCCGGATTGCCTTTTTGTTTCGCAGTTAGCGCCCGGGCATCGAGCATATGCGCGTATCCCATGTTATACGCCGCCAGCGCAAACCAAATCCGTTCCTCTTTCGGCACCGTGTCCGGCACCTTATCCATCATGTCCTGCAAATAACGCATCCCGCCACTGATGCTCTGTTCAGCATCGGTTCGGTCGGTCAGGCCCAGGCTTTGCGCGGTATTTTTGGTGAGCATCATCATGCCGCGCACGCCAGTCGGGGAGGTCGCCAGCGGGTCCCAATGGGATTCCTGCCAGGCAATCGCTGCCAGCAGACGCCAGTCAATGTCCTCGGCGTACTTCAGGAACAGCGGCTCAAAATCGGGCAGCAGGTTATCGACCGCGCGCAGGAAGGTGCGGGTATCGAAATAGTCGAAGTCGCCACCGTGGCCGAGATACTTCTCTTCAAGACGCGCCAGAGTGCCGTCTTCATTAATGTTGTTGAAGAAATCGAGCATCGCCGCAGGTAGCGTGTTATCGCTATCCTTCATGCTAAACCAGGTGACAGGCTGTTCATCAGTGATATCCAGCGCCACCGCCAACTCCGGGTGAACGCGCTGGAACAGGCTTATCGCTACCGAATCGGCAATGGTGTAATCGAGCTTGCCGTCGATAATATCCTCCATCAGCTCAACGCTGCCGCGCTTATCGTCCACCGTCCAGTCGAGGTTGGGGTACTTTTCCGCCTTCAGAGCCTGTAAATCGGTGATCGCCACGTGGCCCGGTGCAATGGTTAATTGCTGTGCGGTGATATTATCCAGCGTTCGCGGACGGAAACTACCTTTGCGGTAAACCAGCTGCTGGGAAACTGAGTAGTACGCCGGGCCAGCCTGATAGTTTTTGGTGCGCTCGCTGTTGTACACCAGACCGGCGGCCAGCATATCGGCATTGTCGTTATCGAGGTCATCAAACAGCTGACTGATGTTCTGGCGAACGGTGATTTTGAGCTTAACGCCAAGATAATTGGCAAACTGCTGAGCCAGTTCGTAGTCGAGGCCGTAATCTTTTTCGTTAATGCTGGCGAACGTCAGGGGAGAAACCAGGGTACTGACGCGCAGCTCACCGCGCGCCTGGATAGCGGCGATGCGATTCTCTGGTTTACTGAACCAGGGAATAGAGGGCCATAGCGCCGCTGCCAGTAGCAGGGTGACAATGCCGATAAACAGATAATTAATCTTTAATTTTTTCAATTAGTTAATTCTCTGTGAAGAGAGCGATCTCAGGCAATAGTTACCATGTTAAAGTTTAGGGGCACTTCAGAATGAGCGGCATTTTGCTTAACAATGCGGCAGTTGGCAACCCATTCATGCATTTCACCGCATCGGGTGGTAAAACGCAGCGGCAATTTTATTTTGACGCAAACGGTTACGTCGCTGCTTCAGATCCACTATAATGGCGCCCGTTTTCCGCCATTGCGCACACTGAAACCCAGAAGACGAGAGACTTATGATGGAAATTCTGCGTGGTTCGCCTGCACTGTCTGCATTTCGTATTACTAAACTGCTGGCACGTTTTCAGGCAGCCAACCTTCCGGTCAGCAACATTTACGCCGAGTACGTGCATTTCGCCGAACTGAACGCCCCGCTTTCAGAACAGGAACATGACCGACTGGCACAGTTGCTGCAGTATGGCCCAAGCCTCAGCAGCCATACGCCCGCTGGAAAATTACTGCTCGTCACCCCCCGCCCTGGCACCATCTCCCCCTGGTCTTCAAAAGCAACGGACATCGCCCATAACTGCGGCCTGGACACCATCGTCCGCCTCGAGCGCGGCGTTGCGTATTACGTTGAAGCCTCAACCCTGAGCGATGCTCAGTGGAGCCAGGTAGCGGCAGAATTGCATGACCGCATGATGGAAACCGTATTTGGTGCGCTGCAGGATGCGGAAAACCTGTTCGCCCATCATCAACCGGCCCCGGTATCCAGCGTGGACGTGCTGGGTCAGGGACGTCAGGCGTTAGTGGAAGCCAACCAGCGTCTCGGTCTGGCGCTGGCGGAAGATGAAATCGACTATCTGTTCGACGCGTTCACCACCCTGAACCGTAACCCGAACGATATCGAACTCTACATGTTTGCGCAGGCTAACTCTGAGCACTGCCGACACAAAATTTTCAACGCCGATTGGGTTATCGACGGTGAAGTACAGCCGAAGTCGCTGTTCAAGATGATCAAAAATACCTTCGAGAAAACCCCGGATCACGTGCTGTCTGCTTACAAAGACAACGCCGCGGTAATGGAAGGTTCGGACGTCGGTCGCTTCTATGCCGACCGTGACGCCCTGCGTTATGACTTCCATCAGGAACCGACCCACATCCTGATGAAAGTAGAAACTCACAACCACCCGACAGCCATCTCTCCGTGGCCGGGGGCAGCGACAGGCTCCGGCGGTGAAATTCGCGATGAAGGCGCGACCGGGCGCGGCGCGAAGCCAAAAGCTGGGCTGGGCGGTTTCTCCGTTTCCAACCTGCGCATCCCGGGCTTTGAACAGCCGTGGGAAGAAGATTTCGGTAAACCAGACCGCATCGTCACTGCGCTGGACATCATGACCGACGGCCCGCTGGGCGGTGCCGCGTTCAACAATGAATTTGGTCGCCCGGCGCTGAACGGCTACTTCCGTACCTACGAAGAGAAAGTGAACAGTCATAACGGTGAAGAGCTGCGCGGCTATCACAAGCCGATCATGCTGGCGGGCGGGATCGGCAACATTCGTGCCGATCACGTGCAAAAAGGCGAGATCAACGTCGGCGCGAAGCTGATAGTCCTCGGCGGTCCGGCGATGAATATCGGCCTCGGCGGCGGGGCAGCCTCCTCCATGGCGTCCGGCCAGTCTGATGCGGATCTGGATTTTGCCTCCGTACAGCGCGATAACCCGGAAATGGAACGTCGCTGTCAGGAAGTCATCGACCGCTGCTGGCAAATGGGCGAAGCGAACCCGATTCTGTTTATTCACGACGTTGGCGCGGGCGGTTTGTCTAACGCGATGCCGGAGCTGGTGAGTGACGGTAATCGCGGCGGGCGCTTTAACCTGCGCGATATCCTCAGCGATGAGCCGGGCATGAGCCCACTGGAAATCTGGTGTAACGAATCCCAGGAGCGCTACGTGCTCGCCGTTGCCGCAGAACAGCTGCCGCTGTTTGATGAGCTGTGCCGCCGCGAGCGCGCACCGTATGCGGTGATTGGTGAAGCGACCGAAGAGATGCACCTGAGCCTCAGCGACACCCATTTCGACAACCAGCCTATCGATCTGCCGCTGGATGTGCTGCTCGGCAAAACGCCGAAAATGACCCGCGATGCGACAACTCAGAACGCTCATGGCGAAGCGCTGGACCGTCAGGGCATCACTCTCGAAGACGCGGTCAACCGCGTGCTGCATCTGCCAACGGTGGCTGAGAAAACCTTCCTCGTTACCATCGGCGACCGTTCGGTAACCGGTATGGTGGCGCGTGACCAGATGGTCGGCCCATGGCAGGTTCCAGTCGCAAACTGTGCGGTGACCACCGCCAGCCTTGATAGCTACTACGGTGAAGCGATGGCGATGGGGGAACGTGCGCCGGTAGCGCTGCTCGATTTCGCCGCGTCTGCCCGTCTGGCTGTCGGCGAAGCGTTGACCAACATCGTCGGTACGCAGGTCGGCGACCTGAAACGCATCAAACTTTCCGCTAACTGGATGGCGGCGGCAGGGCACCCGGGTGAAGATGCAGGCCTGTACGCGGCGGTGAAAGCGGTCGGCGAAGAGCTGTGTCCGGCGCTGGGTCTGACCATACCGGTCGGTAAAGACTCAATGTCGATGAAAACCCGCTGGCAGGAAGGCAGCGAACAGCGTGAAATGACGTCGCCGTTGTCGCTGGTGATTACCGCCTTTGCCCGCGTGGAAGATGTGCGTCGCACCGTTACTCCGCAGCTTTCTACCGAAGATAACGCCTTGCTGCTTATCGATCTCGGCAAAGGCCACAACGCGCTCGGCGCTACGGCGCTGGCGCAGGTTTATCGCCAGCTCGGCGACAAAACCGCCGACGTTCGCAGTACCGAACAACTGAAAGGCTTCTGGGATGCGATGCAGGTGCTGGTGGCAGAACGTAAACTGCTGGCCTGGCACGACCGCTCTGACGGCGGTCTGCTGGTGACGCTCGCGGAAATGGTCTTCACCGGTCACTGCGGTGTTGACGTTGATATCGCTGCGTTGGGTGAAGATAATCTGGCGGCGCTGTTTAACGAAGAGCTGGGCGGTGTCATTCAGGTTCGTGCAGAAGACCGCGCGCAGGTCGAAAGCATCTTTGCCGCACATGGCCTCGCCGATTGCGTCCATGTGCTCGGTAAAGCGACCGAAGGCGATCGTTTCGTGATAACCGCAGGCGGTCATCCGGTTTACAGCGAAAGCCGTACCACGCTTCGTATGTGGTGGGCAGAAACCACCTGGCAGATGCAGCGTCTGCGCGACAACCCGGAGTGCGCCGATCAGGAGCACGAGGCGAAGCGCAATGACAACGATCCGGGCCTGAACGTGAAGCTCAGTTTCGACATCAACGAAGACGTCGCGGCACCGTACATTGCCAAAGGCGCACGTCCGAAAGTGGCGGTCTTGCGTGAGCAGGGCGTGAACTCCCACGTTGAAATGGCGGCGGCGTTCCACCGCGCAGGCTTCGATGCCATCGACGTTCACATGAGTGATCTGCTGGCTGGCCGTACCGGTCTGGACGATTTCCAGGCGCTGGTAGCCTGTGGCGGCTTCTCTTACGGTGACGTACTGGGTGCCGGTGAAGGCTGGGCGAAATCGATTCTGTTCAATGACCGCGTGCGCAATGAGTTCGAAACCTTCTTCCATCGGCCACATACCCTGGCGTTGGGCGTATGCAACGGCTGTCAGATGATGTCGAACCTGCGTGACCTGATCCCGGGCAGCAGCCTGTGGCCGCGCTTTGTGCGTAACCATTCTGACCGTTTTGAAGCGCGTTTCAGCCTGGTCGAAGTGACTCAGAGCCCATCGCTGCTGTTGCAGGGCATGGTCGGTTCGCAGATGCCCATCGCCGTTTCCCACGGTGAAGGCCGCGTTGAAGTACGTGACGACGCGCATCTGGCGCAGCTGGAAAGCAAAGGTCTGGTGGCGTTGCGGTTTGTCGACCATTACGGCAACGTGACGCAGAATTACCCGGCAAACCCGAACGGTTCACCGAACGGGATCACCGCCGTAACCAGCGAAAGCGGGCGCGTCACCCTGATGATGCCGCATCCGGAGCGCGTATACCGTACGGTTGCCAACTCCTGGCACCCGGAAAACTGGGGCGAAGATAGTCCGTGGATGCGTATTTTCCGCAACGCGCGTAAGCAGTTGGGTTAATCTGCTTCCCCGTCTAAAAAGCCTTCCCGATAACGGAAGGCTTTTTTATTTGTGACGCAGGATGAAAAGAGTGTCTGGAAAAGACGACAGGGCCCCGTTGCGCTGTCGCCATTTGGAGACGTTTATTGTACTGATATTTATGATTTATTTTTTTTGCTGATAATTCTGTCTCTTATTGGAGACAGTGTGGTTGAAAAGTACTCCGCTTGGGATGTGTCATTTTTACCTATAATCGTTATTAATATCAGATGCTTAAATATAAACTTTGCGTTATGGCACGGTTACTGCATAATACTGTGCAGTGGCTCATTCACCTTCTTATGTCAGCCCCTTCGGGAAGCGCTACATAAACCTCGAATGACGCACAAAAAGGTGCCTGCCGTCCAACATCTGATATCAGCATAGCTATATCAACCATCGGGCGAAACGTGGAGTTAGGCACCGCCTTATTCAATAACAACGCCGGGTTTAGCCCGGCGTTGTTGTATCTGTACCCTGACCTCAGTTACCCTGCCTTCGAGCCTATTCCATTAGGGCTATCTTTTTTGCCATTTTGGACTTGGGCAGTGCTCGAAATCCTCATGTACTACGTGTACGCTCCGGTTTCTGCGCGCTGTCCGCGTCTAAACTGTCTGTAACGATAACGCCTACTGGAATAGACTCTTACTCTAATAACTAAGGGCGAACCCATTGAAACGCTGGTCTCTTTTCCCCCGCTCGCTGCGCCAACTGGTGATGCTGTCGTTTCTGTTGATCCTGCTTCCGCTGCTGGTGCTGGCGTGGCAGGCATGGCAGAGCCTGAATGCGCTAAGTTCGCAGGCTGCACAGACCAATCGCACGACGCTGATTGATGCGCGTCGTAGCGAAGCGATGACCAATGCCGCCCTGGAAATGGAGCGCAGCTACCGCCAGTACTGCGTGCTGGATGACGCCACGCTGGCGAAGGTTTATCAGGGCCAGCGTAAGCGCTACAGCGAAATGCTGGATGCACACGCGGGTGTTCTGCCTGATGACAAGCTTTATCAAACGCTGCGTCAGGATTTGAGCGACCTTGCCGAGCTGCGCTGCAAAAACAGTGGGCCGGAAGAAAAAGCTGCCGCACAGCTGGAAGCGTTCGCCTCTGCCAATACCGAGATGGTTCAGGCTACCCGCACGGTGGTGTTTTCGCGTGGTCAGCAGCTGCAAAAGGAAATCGCCGAGCGCGGGCAGTTCTTTGGCTGGCAGGCGCTGGTGCTGTTCATGGTCAGCCTGACCATGATGGTGCTTTTTACCCGCATGATTATCGGCCCGGTAAAGAACATCCAGCGGATGATTAACCGGCTGGGCGAAGGCAAATCGCTCGGCAGTTCGGCGATGCTGACCGGCCCGCGCGAGCTGCAGTCTGTCGGACAGCGTATTGTCTGGCTCAGCGAACGCCTGTCCTGGCTTGAGTCCCAGCGCCATCAGTTTTTACGCCATCTCTCCCATGAGTTAAAAACGCCGCTCGCCAGTATGCGTGAGGGTACCGAACTGCTGGCGGATGAGGTCGTCGGGCCGCTCACCTCAGAGCAAAAAGAGGTGGTATCGATTCTTGATGACAGTAGCCGCAATCTGCAAAAGCTGATTGAGCAACTGCTTGATTACAACCGAAAACTGGCCGACAGCCCGGTGGAAATGGAAAAAGTCGAGCTGGCACCGCTGATGGAGAGGGTCGTCTCCGCCCACAGTTTGCCGGCACGAGCTAAAATGATGCATACCCGCGTTGAACTTGAGGCGGGGGAGTGCTGGGCCGAGCCGATGTTGCTGCTGAGCGCGCTGGATAATCTCTATTCCAATGCGGTGCACTACGGCAGTGAATCCGGTACCATTTATCTGCGCAGTCGCCAGCAGGGAAACACGATTTTCCTTGAGGTGATGAACAGCGGGACGCCGATCCCGGATGCGGAACTGACCATGATTTTTGAGCCTTTTTATCAGGGCAGTCATCAACGCAAAGGAGCTGTGAAGGGAAGCGGTTTGGGACTGAGTATTGCCCAGGATTGTATTCGCCGGATGCAGGGTTCCCTGCAGTTGGTCGATGCGCCAGAAGGCAACGTTTGCTTCCGCATAGAGCTCTCTCTTTCAGACACGGATAAACCTATTAAATGAAGCAATGTCTGGTGAAAATGTCCCCCATTTTTCTTTCGCTCCTGGCCGGAGCGTCATGTTTGCTGCTGGCCGGGTGTACCCCTTCTCCGCATGCAATGAATGCCAGTGACGAAGACAAGTTGCCTCAGCAGCAGGTGGCGGATTTCCTCTCCACCGACTGTATGGACGTCTGGTCGCTGCACGGTGATGCCACTGAGAAAAACCCGCTGTACTGGCTGCGTGGGATGGATTGTGCCGAGCGTCTGTCGCCTGAAATGGCGCGTAGCGAGGCCCGTCAGCATATCGACGACAACTGGCAGGACGCATTCCGCCGCGGCATATTGCTCGCCAGCGCCAAAATAAGCCCGCTCGAGCGCCGGGATGCGGTGAGCCGCCTCGACAGTTTTATCCCGCAGTTTCCATCACAGGTGCGCCCGCTGTATCAAATCTGGCGCGACGGCCAGGCCTCGCAGCTCCAGCTATCCGACGAGCGTTCGCGCTACAGTAAACTGCAACAGTCATCAGATGCTGAACTCGATATTCTTCGTCAACAGCAGCAGCATCTGCGAAGCCAGCTCGATTTAACCACGCGTAAACTGGAGAATCTGACCGATATCGAACGTCAGCTTTCCAGCCGCAAACCGGCGAACAGCAGCTTTACCCCGGATCCGGGGCATGCGGCTGACTCGTCACCCGCGGCGAAAGACGCCCCGGCCGGAGAGGAAAAACCATGACAGGACGCAAGCCCGCACACCTTTTACTGGTCGATGACGATCCTGGCTTACTTAAGCTGCTCGGCATGCGTTTGACCAGCGAAGGCTTCTCGGTGGTAACCGCCGAAAGCGGACAGGAAGGGCTGCGCGTGCTGGCGCGTGAAAACGTCGATCTGGTGATAAGCGATCTGCGGATGGACGAAATGGACGGGCTGCAGCTTTTCGCTGAGATCCAAAAAGTGCAGCCGGGGAAACCGGTGATCATCCTGACCGCGCACGGATCGATTCCTGATGCCGTCGCCGCCACGCAGCAGGGCGTCTTCAGCTTCCTGACCAAGCCGGTGGACAAAGACGCGCTGTATAAAGCCATTGATGAAGCGCTGGTGCATACCGCCGCCGCGACTGACGATCAGTGGCGCGAATCGATTGTAACCCGAAGCCCGGTGATGCTGCGTTTGCTGGAGCAGGCGCGAATGGTGGCACAGTCCGATGTCAGCGTGCTGATTAACGGGCAGAGCGGTACCGGGAAAGAGATTTTCGCCCAGGCCATTCACAATGCCAGCCCGCGCGGAAAGTACCCGTTCATCGCCATCAACTGTGGCGCACTGCCGGAACAGCTGTTGGAGTCTGAACTGTTCGGTCATGCGCGCGGGGCGTTTACCGGCGCGGTCAGCAATCGTGAAGGCCTGTTCCAGGCAGCTGAAGGCGGCACGCTGTTCCTTGATGAGATTGGTGATATGCCGTCGCCGCTGCAGGTCAAACTGCTGCGCGTACTGCAGGAGCGCAAAATCCGTCCGCTGGGCAGCAACCGCGATATCGACATTAACGTGCGGATTGTTTCCGCCACCCACCGTGATTTACCGAAGGCGATGGCGCGCGGCGAATTCCGCGAGGATTTGTACTACCGTCTCAACGTCGTCAGCCTGAAAATTCCGTCGCTGGCCGAGCGTACCGAAGATATCCCGCTGCTGGCCAATCATCTGCTGCGTCAGTCCGCCGACCGCCATAAGCCGTTCGTCAGGGCATTCTCGACCGATGCGATGAAACGACTGATGACCGCCAACTGGCCGGGGAACGTACGTCAGCTGGTGAACGTCATCGAGCAGTGCGTGGCGCTCACGTCGTCGCCGGTGATTGGCGATGCGCTGGTGGAGCAGGCGCTGGAAGGGGAAAACACCGCGCTGCCGACGTTTGTCGAGGCGCGTAATCAGTTTGAACTCAACTACCTGCGCAAGCTGCTGCAAATCACCAAAGGGAATGTGACGCACGCCGCGAGAATGGCGGGGCGCAACCGTACCGAATTCTACAAATTACTCTCGCGCCACGAACTCGATGCCAACGATTTTAAAGAGTAGCCCGCCACCCGCTACGACGTTATGATAGGGTAAGCAACCGGTTACGCGGATAAGACAGGAAACCATGAAAAAGATTGATGCGATTATTAAACCCTTCAAACTCGATGATGTGCGTGAAGCGCTGGCGGAAGTCGGCATCACCGGGATGACGGTAACGGAAGTGAAAGGCTTTGGTCGTCAGAAAGGTCACACCGAGCTGTACCGTGGCGCGGAATACATGGTCGATTTTCTGCCGAAGGTGAAAATTGAAATTGTGGTGACTGACGATATCGTCGATACCTGCGTGGATACCATTATCCGCACGGCACAGACCGGAAAAATCGGTGACGGCAAGATTTTTGTCTTCGACGTAGCGCGCGTGATTCGTATCCGTACCGGCGAAGAAGACGACGCGGCAATCTGATTTTTGCGCGTCTCTCCCCGAGGCGCGTTATCGCTGCCCGCCACGTTCCGCGGGCAGCGGTTTAAACGTTACTCCTCACCGGCCTCTGCCAGCTCTGGCACACCGTTTCCCAACAGTTTTCTGCCCGCCAGCACAATAATCATCACTGCCACGCAGCCGAGCGTCCATTCGCTCATTTGTGAGAAAAAGTGACCGTAGGCGGCGACGGCAGTTTCGCTGATTTGCGATTCGGTGGTGCGCTGTGCCACCACGCCCGCCAGCCAGTTAGCGACGGCACCGGTCGCCAGCATGTAGATGCCAGTCAGCACGCCGGTGACGCCCGGCATATTCAGACGCGTTATTTGCGCCATTGCGACTGGATCGATAAACAATTCGGCAAACCCCATTAGTGCCAGACCCGCCACCATCAGGCTCATAGAGGCGTGACCGTGGATCTGGCCCTCGCGAGCATTGAGTGCCAGCAGCATAAAGCCTGCGCCCATCAGCGCCAGACCGAAGGCAAACTTCAGCCATACGCGTAATGCTGAATGAGGATGATCACCCGGATTCACTAGCCAGGCCAGCACCACGCCTGCGCTCATCACCGCAACCGCATTCACCGACTGGAACAGCGCGGTCGGCACAGTGAACTGCAGCCACTGGCGGTTAACAAAGTGGTCTATAAACAGGCTTATTGAGCTGCCGCCCTGCTGAGCTAATACCCAGAACAGTGTGCCGCTCAGCATCAGCAGAACAATTTGCCACAGCGCGCGACGGTGCTCCGGCGAAGTAATCATAATCCGCGCCATCATCTGTGCAGCAAAGAGGCAGACCGCCGCCAGCAGATAACCTGCCCAGTCGCGTTCCAGCAATATAGTGAAGAACACCGGTGCGATGCACAGCATTACCACCAGCCAGCCCCAGACCGGCAGGACAAAGTGTTTGCTGTTCAGGGCAGGTCGATTGACGCCGCGGGTATGACGAAAGTGATGATGACCGCTGAGGAAAACCATCAGGCCGATAAACATGCCGATTCCGGCCAGCGCAAAGCCGACATGCCAGCCGTACCACTGAGCGGCCAGCCCGCAGACAATTGGGGCGGCGATAGAGCCGATGTTTCCCGCGGCGTACAACAGCGAGAATCCGCCGTCACGGCGGCTGTCATTCGCGTCGTACAGTTCTCCCAGCAAGCAGCTGATGTTCGATTTGAACAGGCCATAGCCGCAGATGATGATCGCCAGCGCCAGATACAGGCTCGTCGCGGAATCAGACTCGAGGCCCAGCACGATGTGGCCCAGCGTCATCAGAAGCGCACCGGTAATCACTGCGACGCGGTTGCCGAGCAGACGGTCGGCAATCCAGCCGCCGAGAATAGGGGTGACGTACACCAGTGAGGCGTAGGCGCTGAACAGGCCAATGGCGTGGCTGTCGTCGAAGCCGAGCTGGTGGGTGAGATAAAGGATGAGCAGGGCACGCATGCCGTAAAAGCTGAAGTATTCCCAGATTTGAATCGCCACGATGTAGTAAATCGCGCGCGGTTGTGAGGGTGTTTGCATGTTGTCTCCCTGCGCTTTGTCAGAGTTGCCCGGCGGCGTTGTGCTTGCGCGGGCCTACGGGATAAAAATGTAGTAGGCCGGGTAAGCGCCGCGCCACCCGGCAAAAAGGGAAGTGGCACGCCACTTCCCTCGTTTCTTACTTACTGTTTTTCAGCACTTTAACGGTGTAACGCCCGTCAGTCTGACGATAAGCACCGTGGATGTCGGTTTCGAAGCCCGGATAGTGAGCGCCGATTTCACACAGCATCTGCAAGAATTCCAGCACCGGACGGCTTTCCTCGGTGATCATCTCACCTGGCATAACCAGCGGTACGCCTGGAGGATACGGCAGGATCATGTTGGCATTCACCCGACCCACGGTCTCCTCGAGGTAAACCTCTTCGGTTTCACCGTGCAGCTCTTTCTGGAACGCGTCGAACGGCGTCATCACCATCGCTGGCAGCACTTCAAATGCCCGGAACATCAGGTCCGGCAGGTTGTGATGTTCAACCAGTTTGTGGATGTTCTGCGCCAAATCCTGTACGCGCATGTTTTCGTAAAATTCTGGATTTTCACGATACAGTGATGGCAGCAGGTTTTTCACTCGCAGGTTCAGGTCGAACGCACGTTTGAAATCGGTCAGCGCACGCAGCAGGCTCAACGCTTTGGTTTTGTCGATCCCGATGCTGAACAGGAACAGCAGGTTATACGGACCGGTTTTCTCAACCACGAGCCCACGCTCATCGAGGTATTTCGCCACGATGCTCGCCGGAATACCAAACTCATCCATCGAACCGTCTTTTTTCATTCCCGGAGTCAGAATGGTGACTTTGATCGGGTCAAGATACATATGTTCGTTGTCGATGTTTTTGAAGCCGTGCCACGCGCTGTCTGAGCGCAACGGCCAGCATTCCGCACCGTCAATGTGCTCAGGCTGCCAGACGTCGAAGAACCAGCCTTCGGATTCGCCTTTCAGACGTTTAATCTCTTTACGGAACTTGATAGCGCGTTCAATAGAACCGTTGATCAGGCGCTTACCGGCGTTACCTTTCATCATCGCCGCTGCGGTTTCGGTGGAGGCCACAATCCCGTAATGCGGAGAAGTAGTCGTGTGCATCATGTAGGCTTCGTTAAAGGTTTCTTCGTTAACGTCGCCCTTCACGTGGATCATCGATGCCTGAGAGAACGCAGCCAGTAGTTTGTGCGTAGACTGGGTTTCGTAAATCACTTTCCCTTCCACGCGACCGCCGCTCATCCCGCTTTTCCCCGCGTAAATCGGCGAGAAGTTGGTGTAAGGCACCCAGGCAGAATCGAAGTGAATCGATTTCACATCGAGGGTTTTCTTGATGAAGTCGGTGTTATACAGCAGACCATCATACGTCGAGTTGGTGATCACCGCGTGTACCGGCCAGCTGGCGTTCGGTGTTTCTTTTACGCGTTTCGCAATGGTCGCGCGCTGGAATTCGCTCTGCGGAATGCCGCCGAGGATGCCGTAGGCGTTACGGGTCGGACGGAAATAAATCGGCGTGATGTTGCTCATCATCATCAGATGGGTGAGCGACTTATGGCAGTTACGGTCGATAAGCACGGTGCTGCCCGCCGGAGCGGAATACATACCGACGATTTTGTTCGCCGTGGATGTGCCGTTGGTCACCATATAGCTGCGTTCAGCGTTGAAGACGCGGGCGATGTACTCTTCCGCTTCTTTGTGCGGGCCGCTGTGGTCGAGCAGAGATCCCAGTTCAGACACGGAAATCGACACGTCAGATTTCATGGTGTTCGGGCCAAAGAAATCATAAAACAGGCTGCCGACCGGGCTTTTCTGGAAGGCGGTACCGCCCATGTGGCCTGGCGTACAGAAGGTGTATTTGCCTTCACGCACATATTTGAACAGCGATTTGGTCAGCGGCGGCAGGATTGTGTCGATGTACTCGTCGGTATTCTGCTGGATTTTCGCCGCGATATCTTCCGCTGCACCCAGCGCATATTCGAAGAAGCGCACCTGCATCCGCAGGTCATTCAGGCTCACATCGAGAGTTGAGTAGGTATTGGCAAAGGCGTACAGCGGCATGTACTCGTTCAGCTTGCTAATTTCTTCACACAGTTCGAGATTGTATTTATCCCAGTCGAAAATCACGCCGCACAGGCGGGCATTGTTCTCAATCAGCTTCAGTAAATCTTCGCGATCGTTAGGGTAAACGATGCGGAAATCCAGGTGCTCAAGGGCGCGGTGCAGTTCACGAATAGGCTCTTCTTTGAAGTAGACACCCATGTGATTCATGATTGCGATAACGTTCATAGTCGTATCTCCAGGCGTAGAAGGCCCCTCCCGTCACGAGGTGACAGGTGAAGAGAGGAGCCGTGAGAAATGGGTTAGGGCTTAGTGAGCGCTGGCGGTGTTGTCGTCGCTGTGTTCACGCTGGTTCATTTTGCGGCCGTAGAACATCAGGATGATGAGGCTCACGATAAAGGTGCCGGACAGCTCGAAGGAGCTGGCGCCCATCAGGGCAATGAAGCAGAACGCACAGCCGAGCACGGCACAAATCAGGCTCACCAGGTTGCGGATGTTGACGCCTTCAAAACGAATCAGGTCAACGCAGGAGTAAAAGTAAGGCAGCATGGTCAGCAGAACCGCGATACCGGTTAACTCGCCGAACAGGTCAGAGGCTTTACCGCCACTGGAGTTCATCACCGTAATCAGGATCATCAGGGCGGTCATTTTCACCGCGGCCAGCAGCAGACCTTTTTTAGGGATGCCGTTGGCATCAACTTCGGCATACACTTTCGGGAAGTTGCCATCATCAGCGGCACGTTTACCGGCCTGGCCGACCAGCATCATCCACGAACCCAGAGAGGTCAGGCAGGCGAACGCGGTAAAGGCGGAGACCATCGGCGCAGCCCAGCTGCCCATAATGGTGGAGGCGCTGATAGCGAACGGCGCTCCCGATGCTGCCATTTCAGCCGCAGGGTACATACCGGTAATGACCTGAGTCGCCAGAATATAAATCACACCCGCGATTGCTGTACCCAGCATGGTTGCCAGCGGTACGGTGCGTTTCGGGTTTTTGACCATACCGGTGCTGACAGCGGCAGATTCAACGCCGACGAACGCCCACAGGCACAGCAAGATACTTTTGATTACCGCGTGATAATCCGTGGTGGCCGAGGTGTTCCAGTTAGCCTGATAAGTCGCCATATCAAACCAGTGCCAGCCGATAACCGCTGTCACCACGACCGGAATAAGCACCAGCACCAGACCAATGGTGGTCAGGCGACTCACCCAGGTACCACCGAGCATATTCACGAAGGTGAAAATCCAGACAATAGCAATACAGGCCAGACCGGCCGGTACGGGATCATTTAAGACCGGGAAGAAGGTCGAAAGATAAGAAACGGCGGTAATGCCGATTGCCAGGTTACCAATCCAGTTCGCGTGGTAATAAAGGACACCGGTCTGGAAGCCGAACGCCGGGGATAATTCACCCGCGTAGGCAATCGGGCCACCTTCTTGTGGGTTTTTGGTTGCCAGTCGGGCGTAAACATAAGCCAGAGACATTGCACCAATAATAGAAATAACCCAGCCCCAGATGGCAATGCCACCGATGCTGGCGAGGTTCGCGGGTAATAAGGCAATGCCGCTCCCCATCATATTCCCGGCGACTACACCGGTACAGGCGAAGAGCCCGATCTTTTTGGCAGAACTCATGGTTTGTATTCTCCTGGTGTTTATTTTGGAGGCCCGGGACATATTGCAAGTTATGGTTATGACCCGACCGACTGAGTTCAAGATTAAAGATCTCCAGCAGAGAAGTCCTAAAGATAAAGTGAAGTAATCGCAAACGTCAGACAAATGACATCCTGACTTTTCTGCGTTAACACATCAGGATGACATGTTGATATCATGAAAAGGTAAATATCGTTGTTTTTCAGTGTGTTGTTTTTGGTTTTGCGGGTTAAATCAATGTTGCTTTGCGCGGGTTTTTGTCTCGAAAGAGATAACAATTCAGGTGTTCATGAGATACATATAATTAACCTCATCACGCGTGTTTTATTCCACGCGATGAGGTTATTCATATTTCTGACTTATTCTGCAGCGAGGAAGTTGTCGAGATAGGGGACGACGCGGGTAACGGAAGTCTGGAATACGCTATTTTCAATCCAGTAAAGTGTGTTCTCGCCTGGTCGCAAATTGAATGCGGTAATATACGCGTCTGCCGCGAGACGGTTTTTACCTTTCATTTCGTAGACCTTGCCGAGCAACACGTAATTCATCCACGACATTTCAAGGTCAATGCCTGAATTAATCGCCGTGAATGCATCATCAACTTTTCCTTGTCCAAGCATATCGATGGTCTTTATTTGATAGAATGCCGCGGTATTTTTAATCTCAGGATTATTGCTGACACGGGTTATTTCCGCATTGAGCTCCGCCAGCTGTGTTTCATTCATCGGCTGCTGAGAATGACGTAAGACATCGACAATGGCTTTTTCCGCCAGCGCATAGGTAAAGCCCGGCGAATCGGAAATCACGTCGTCGAGAACCGCGCTGGCTTTGCTGAGTGAATCAATATCGCCTTTCATTAATAGCTGATGCGCCTGATAAAAGTGAGTCAGCGATGTGCTCTGCGGCGGCTGGTACATGTGAAGCATGGCCTGCATCCGCTCTGGCCACGGCTGCGTCAGCGCCTCCGACAGGCTGCTCATCAGGTCGTTCTGAATCGACAGCGGGTTAGCGCTGGTGACGAAGTAACGCTTATCGAGCATCATGGAGCCGTCGGCGTTATCAACCAGCTGCACTGACATAAAGCACTGCTGAGCGCGGTAATGGCGCTGATTCACAAACTCAATGGTCAGCGTTTTACCCGAACTGCTCGGCTCGTTGACGTTGTAGTTGGTTTTGTCATGCACCATATAGGTCGAGAAAGTATTTAACGACGTGGTAATCAGGCTGCCAAGCCCCACCGCGTACGTTCGCTGCGAGGCCGCATTATTACAGGAGTTGCCGTCCGCCAAACGGATATCGATATCGCGCGGGTTGAGCAACAGGCGCGTTTTGGTGACTGGCGGATGGGAGTTTATTGTCGACATTGCGACCAGCGCCACACAGCTGAACAACGCCAGCAAGAACAGTCCCCAGACCCACCAGGTCGTAATGCTGCGGCGTTTTTCTGGCGGGGTTGTTCGTGCACGGTCAGGTTCTGTGCCTGGGATTATTATCGCCGCAGGAGGCGGGACTGGCGTTAATTCTGCACCTTCTTCCGTGCACCAGATAACGGTGGCCGCCAGCTTATAGCCGCGCTTCGGCACCGTCACAATGTATTCCGGGCTGCTCTCATCACCGTCTTTCAGCGACTTACGCAATTCAGAAATGCTCTGGGTCACGACGTGGTTGGTCACGACATTGCGCGTCCAGACGTGGTCGATAAGTTCATCTCTGCTCAGGACTTCATCGGGGTGATGGGCAAAGTAAACCAGAAGGTCAATGAGGCGAGGTTCTAGTGTAAGTTGACGTCCCTGACGGCTTATCTGATTTACGGCAGGCGTAACCAGCCATTCGCCAATGAGTACAACAGGTTGTTGCATAAAAAAGGGGCCCAAAAAAGACAACGGGAAGACGGGCATTCTAACACGATCAGATTACCCCTTTTTTGACCCACCCGTGCTTCACGGTGGTGATATGAAAGGTTTTTCGTATGGTTTTGCGTATAGAAGCAGCGTTTGCGGGCCAGAGAAACAGCGTGGCCCGCGAGAGAGAAGAAGACGTTACAGTACCTTATGTGGGCCGAAGCATTCGTAATGGATATTGCCCTGCTCCACGCCCAGCGCCACGAGCTGCTGCGCGGCAAACTGCATGAACCCGACTGGGCCGCAAAGATAGAACTGGGTCGCCGGATCGCTGAACAGGCCTTCATGCTGGCGCAAATCCATCAGCCCGGCGCTGTCATACACGTCATGGCTTTCAGGCTTGTTGTACCAGACGTGGGAGGCGAAGCGCGGCAGCGTTGCGCCCAGGGCTTCGACTTCTTGGGCGAACGCGTGAACCGTGCCGTTTTCAGCCGCGTGGAACCAGTTCACCTGAGCCGGATGCGCGCGGTTTGCCAGGGTGTCGAGCATCGCCAGCATTGGCGTCTGGCCGACACCAGCGGAAATCAGTGTCACCGGTGCGGAGGCGTCAACCGACATAAAGAAGTCACCGGCAGGTGCGGCAAGATAAACGGTATCGCCCACGCGGGCCTGGTCATGCAACCATTCGGACACCTGGCCGCCGTTTTCGCGCTTCACCGCAATGCGATAGTTTTTGGCGTTCGGGCTGCGGGTGAGTGAATACTGACGGATTTCCTGATGCGCAAAACCTTCCGGCTTCAGCCACACGCCGAGATATTGACCCGGCTGATAATCCGCCACGTCGCCGCCGTCCTGCGGGGCAAACTCAAACGCAGTGATCAGGGCGCTTTGCGGCGTTCTACTAACTATCTGGAATGCGCGCGTGCCTTCCCAGCCGCCGATTTTTGCGGCGCTCTGCTGATAGATTTCCCCTTCGCGTTTAATGAACACGTCGGCCAGCACGCCGTAGGCTTTGCCCCAGGCGTCCAGCACTTCCTGGCCCGGGCTGAACATCTCGTCGAGCGTCGCCAGCAAATGGCCGCCAACGATGGCGTATTGCTCGGGTTGGATCTGGAAACTGGTGTGCTTCTGGGCAATTTTTTCGACCGCGGGCAGCAGGGCTGCCAGGTTTTCAATATTGCTGGCGTAGGCGGCAATGGCGTTGAAAAGCGCTTCACGCTGATCGCCGTTGCGCTGGTTGCTCATGTTGAAGATCTCTTTCAACTCTGGGTTATGAGCAAACATGCGATCGTAAAAATGAGCGGTGAGTTTAGGGCCAGTTTCGACCAGCAGGGGAATGGTGGCTTTCACCGTCGCGATGGTTTGTGCGTCAAGCATGGCTATGTCCTTTTGCGGTTTCTTCGTCATGTTTCTTAATGGTGCATTTTAAATGCATCTTATAAGAATGACCCTATGATGTAAATGGTTCTTTGAAAGATGAAAAATGTGCATCACAAACCTGAAAAGAAATCCGCTTAAATCAAGTGAGCCTTTATCGCTCAAACCCTTGCGCGGCGGCAAGGTAATCGTTTGCGTAAAATCATTTGTCAAGACCTGTTATCGAAGAACTTATCAGTTATACTGTTGGCCGTTGCCCAAAAGGGCCCCCTTTTTTAGCGGTAAAACTACTGTTAGCTGAGTCAGGAGATGCGGATGTTAAAGCGTGAAATGAACATTGCCGATTATGATGCCGAACTGTGGCAGGCTATGGAGCAGGAAAAAGTACGTCAGGAAGAGCACATCGAACTGATCGCCTCCGAAAACTACACCAGCCCGCGCGTCATGCAGGCGCAGGGTTCTCAGTTAACCAACAAGTACGCTGAAGGTTACCCGGGCAAACGCTATTACGGCGGCTGTGAATATGTTGATATCGTTGAGCAGTTGGCTATCGATCGTGCCAAAGAGCTGTTTGGCGCAGATTACGCCAACGTGCAGCCGCACTCCGGTTCCCAGGCGAACTTCGCGGTTTACACCGCGCTGCTGCAACCGGGCGATACCGTGCTCGGTATGAACCTAGCGCAAGGGGGTCACCTGACTCACGGTTCCCCGGTGAATTTCTCCGGTAAGCTGTACAACATCATTCCTTACGGTATTGATGAGTCCGGTAAAATTGACTACGAAGACATGGCAAAGCAGGCGCAGACCCATAAACCGAAAATGATCATCGGCGGCTTCTCTGCTTATTCCGGCGTGGTTGACTGGGCTAAAATGCGTGAAATCGCTGACAGCATCGGCGCATACCTGTTCGTTGATATGGCGCACGTTGCTGGTCTGATTGCCGCAGACGTTTACCCGAACCCGGTTCCACATGCACACGTGGTCACCACCACCACCCACAAAACCCTGGCGGGTCCGCGCGGCGGCCTGATCCTGGCGAAAGGTGGTGACGAAGAGCTGTACAAAAAACTGAACTCTGCCGTATTCCCAAGCGCGCAGGGCGGCCCACTGATGCACGTGATTGCCGCGAAAGCCGTCGCGCTGAAAGAAGCGATGGAGCCAGAGTTCAAAGTTTACCAGCAGCAAGTGGCGAAAAACGCGAAAGCGATGGTGGAAGTGTTCCTGAACCGCGGCTACAAAGTGGTCTCTGGCGGTACTGAGAACCACCTGTTCCTGCTGGATTTGGTAGACAAAAACCTGACCGGTAAAGAAGCCGATGCCGCTCTGGGTCGCGCCAATATTACCGTGAACAAAAACAGCGTACCAAACGATCCGAAGAGTCCGTTTGTGACTTCCGGTATTCGTATTGGTTCTCCGGCCATCACCCGTCGCGGTTTCAAAGAAGCCGAAGCGAAAGAGCTGGCTGGCTGGATGTGTGACGTGCTGGACAACATCAATGATGAAGCCGCCATCGAACGCATCAAAGGTAAAGTACTGGATATCTGCGCACGCTTCCCGGTTTACGCCTAATTTATTGCAGTAAACACAAAGGCCGCTGATGCGGCCTTTTGCTTTTTTAGCTGTGCCGTTAAGTCGTAAGGTGTCGCCGGCAATAACCTCGTGAAAGCGAAAAGGAACAGGACGGCGGCTTCCAGGAGAAGCGCGCCTACGAATAGAACGTTGCCGATCTGCTACGTCACTGTCCGTTGAGATGTATCATCATTTTTTTAATAATATTTTCAATAACCGGATTTTCCAGTGTCGCTTTCTTCACGATCATATATAGCGTTATTTTGGGCAGGATGATGTCGGTATTGATAACCTTTAATGAGAAGCCTTCTTTCATCTGCAGGTATAAAGTTAACGGAATAATCGCCAGTGAGTCTGTCGCCGCTGTCATGGCCGCAATGGTAAAAATGGAATTGCTTCGCAGAGAGAACGCTT
This sequence comes from Scandinavium manionii, assembly GCF_024764775.1. Taxonomy (NCBI): domain Bacteria; kingdom Pseudomonadati; phylum Pseudomonadota; class Gammaproteobacteria; order Enterobacterales; family Enterobacteriaceae; genus Scandinavium; species Scandinavium manionii. The sequence continues at coordinate 47,244 of NZ_JALIGC010000039.1, forward strand.
TTCTTCTGATGCTGAGATCAAGACGATACTGTTTGTCGATGAGGTTTTGCAGTCCATCCGCGACGTTAAACATGGATATATTCTCTTCCCGTATCTTCTCCGCCGGGACATAGTCGCCTATACGGGGATGGTCCTGGCGACAGACCAATACCAGCTCCTCTTCCCACAGGGCATTACAGACAAAATCGACGCGATGGATGGGCATGGCGTCGAACAGAATATCCACTTTCCGCAACATCAGCAGTTCTTCTGCGCTCGAATTGCTGGCATCGATGATGTGGTGCAGGATCTTACACTGGAGATCGTGTTTTTCGATGACACTCCCCAATAACGGAATGATCCGAATACCCGAATATCCCCGGGTAAATACATTAATTTCGCTGGTGTTTTGTCCGGTAATAAAATAACCCAGTTCGCTGAGTAAATCCTCATATTTATCATGGAGTTTTGCATGAATATTGTCAGCCACTGTGGTGCTGGTCAATTTCATTCCATGACGTACAAATAAAGGATCTGAAAAATGAAGACGTAATTTATTTAAGGATTGGCTTATTGCCGCGCTACTCTTGTTGAGCTGGTTCGCGGCATGCTTGACGCTTTTAAAAAGATACACGGATTCAAATACTTCAAGTAAATTTAAATCAAATTCGTGTGATTCATTTATCGTAGCCTTAGGCTGTTGAAGAGTATTTAGTCCATTCATGTTGACCTCACTTGCCAGCAATAATCCATATTAGCGGGAGCGCCCATGCGTCCGTCGGTTATCTCTGTTTCAATCTCAGGAGAGAATAATCGCGACGGATAAATGAACGGTCAGTATAAAACTGGAGACTTTTGCGGGCAGACTAGCCCACGTGTTGACAGTACTTAAAACTAACGTATCAAGATTAGCATTAAACCAAAAGCCAGGGTAGTAAGTTACTTTCAAAGAGACGGCATGGCATCAACCAGAGAATGTTGCCAGACCATGATACCGCCCGCAACAACATGGCTCGCGCAGCTATGGCTAAAATGAACATCAATACGAGACAAATCACGGGGCAACACTGCGGCCAGGTATCCAAAAAAGCGGAGACTGGAATTATAACGGCTGTTGAATTATTGATTGGAATAATATATCGAGGTGTGTTCCATCCTCAGTTTTTTTCCGATTAAACGAAAGAACGATGTCTCTGATGACTGGCTGGTTTTTGTAATAGTGTCAAATATATGTGTCTGGTGAATTTGTCATTTAATGAGATTGTTTCAAGCTTAAATTCATCAAGCGTGAGGATATCTACTGGTTGACCTCTCCCCCACGGTTTGCCTCAATAGTAAGCTTTTCAAAATAAGTCATTCAGGAAAGTAGTGTTGTTTAAGGCATCCACCATATGTATGCTTATCGCAGCACGCTTTAGGTAAGGTTATGTAATATTCTTGGGAATAGAGTAATCATCCAAAGTGTCACCTCTGCATAGCTATTCACCATCGAAACAGTGATGTTCCGATTATTAATATTTTTCTGGAACGAAAATAAAGGACTTTCCAAATGAAAAAAATCGTCGTGTTCTCTTTTGCCCTCTCGGCGGCATTTTCTCTCACTGCTGCTCAGGCATCTGATGGACAAATGCAAATAAACGGTCAGGTTTTTAATACCAGCTGTACCATCGCCATTGATGGTTCACCAACGGCGAATAAGACCATTGTTCTGGACGGTATTCCTGTTACGGCGCTGAGCAAATCAGTCAATACCGTATCCGGAAGTGCATTAATGGCTTCTGACACCATGAAAACCGTCACTATCAGCCTCAAAGATTGCACATTGCCGCAAGATAAAACGACCGTAGGCGTGAGCTTTGACACCAATGGTTACGGTGATTCGCGTTATTCCTCTTATCGCAACATGCTGCTGGATTCCATTAACACCCAGTCCACAGCCGCTAAGGGCGTAAACATCGGTTTCACCGCGCCTGGTGCCGAAACAGAATTAGTCATGGGAGAGGATAAAGCAATCTTTAAAGCGCCTGACACGAATAATGAAGTCGCCTATGACTATCAGATTCGTTATGTCACCACCGGCGCTGATACTACGGGTGTGACTGCAGGTGACCTGGATACCGTAGCGACATTCAGCGTGGTTTATGAATAAACCCTTAAATTAATCTGCCGGCTAAGGGGAGCACTGCCTCTGCCGCAGATTAATCGGCATTATACAATTATCCAGTCAGTTTACTGACTGGATATCGATTTTCTTTGCTTAAAAGAATTGTCATGAAAAAACTCAATGCTATTTTAATTACCGGTGCATTATTTCTGATAAGTCAGAGCAGTTTTGCTGATATTGTCATTAATGGTACGCGTGTCATTTATCCAGAAAAATCAAAAGAAGTGAATGTCAGATTAACGAACGTGGGCACAAGGCCATTGCTGGTGCAATCCTGGCTGGATAAGGGGGAAGCGCAGGAGTCGCCTGAAAATATTAACGTCCCGTTTATTATCAACCCACCGGTTTCGCGAATTGATGCGAAAAAGGGCCAGGTACTGCGAATTTCAGCCCTGAAAAACGACTTACCGAAAGATCGTGAAAGTATTTTTTATCTGAACGTGCTGGAAGTTCCGCCAAAAATGAAAGCGGATAAAAAAAACGGAGAGGATAAAGCTGTCCAGGATTCAGGCAACAGCCGACTTCAACTGGCGTTTCGTACCCGTATAAAATTTTTCTGGCGTCCTGATAGTATCGCGAAAATGACCCCGGCTGAGCAACTGAAAAAAATCAACTGGACGCTGGTGAATAATGGTAAAGGTTGGGCAATTAAAGCGACAAACAATACACCGTACCATTTCACCTTCAGCCAGGTCAGGGTAGGTGGACAAGATGCTAAAGCAGGAATGGTTGCCCCATTAAGCAGCGCTGAGTTCCCTATGAATAATAATGCGAAGCCAACCGGTAGCGATGTGAAATTCTCCTGGATTAATGATTTTGGCTCAGATGTTGAATCTCAATCAATGTTGAGCCGGTAAGTTATACAAGCCCCGTGAATAATACCTGGTTGAATAATGGAAAGAAAATTTCGACGTACTTTGATTGCTATCGCACTGACCGCTATGATTTCCTCCGTATCGAATGTCAGAGCGGAAGACGTTGCGACGTCTGAAGGAAATCAGGCCGCAGCGACCAATAATAGAGAGTTAAACAAAGATGTGTCGAAGGCTGACCACGATTCCAATGAAACGGATGAGGATCAGGTCGAATTTGATAGCGCTTTCTTTTCCGGCAGCGGGGTTGATGTATCGCGTTATTCTCGCGGCAACCCGGTACCTGCGGGTATGTATTTCGTCAAGGTCAGTGTCAATGAAAAACTGGTTGGCCATTCTGAAATTAAATTTATTGATAACCCGAAAGACCCGCTGAGGGCGCTACCCTGCCTGGACAGTAAATTTTTTGATGTGACCGGTATTAAAATCGATGAGATGGACGACGAGCAGTGTCGGCCATTAAACGACTGGCTGCCTGATGCCCGGTGGAAACTGGATGTTAACGAGCAGGTCTTTCAGCTTACCGTTCCGCAGGCATTAATTATTGAACGCCGTGCGGATGAAGTGCCCGTCGCGTTGTGGGATGACGGCATTAATGCTGCGTTTATGGGATATAACCTGAACTATTACCGCTCCCATTCTTCCGGGGAAACGACCGATACGGCGTATGCGGGAATTGACGGCGGGCTGAATCTGTTCGGCTGGCGTGCGAGGATCCGCGGTAATGCGAACTATGATTCTACCAGCGATGACACTTCGTTCGACAGCAGCAATTTATACGTTGAGCATGATGTTACGGCGCTAAAATCTCAGTTTCGTGCCGGGGAAATTTACGGCAGCTCCAGCTTTTTCGACTCTTTCCCGATGAAAGGCGTGTCGTTAAGCAGCGATACCCGTATGCTGCCGGATTCATTAAATAATTTTAAACCGGTTATTCGCGGCGTCGCGGAAACAAACGCAAAAGTTGTCGTCAAACAAAAAGGCAACACCATCCTGGAAACGACCGTTCCGCCGGGCGCATTTAATATCCAGGACTATAACCCGATCAGTTCTTCGGACGATCTGGATATCACCATCAACGAAGCCGATGGTCGGACACGTTCTTTCAGTATTCCCTATAACAGCGGCTCACGGTTACTGTATCCGGGGGTTGGACTCTATACGCTGAACGTGGGTCGATATGACCAGTCTGATAACGACGATCCGTTGATTGCGCAGGCGACGTATCAGTACGGCCTGAACAACCTGATCACCCTTTATAGCGGCGTTGAGTATCTCACTGATTATTACGCGGCACAGGGCGGGGTGTCTTTCAACACTTCAATCGGGGCGATTTCGCTGGATGTCACACATTCGTCATTAGATACCGATGAGGGAGATACCCTGAGCGGGCAAAGCTGGGGATTGACCTACAGCGGTAAAGTGAATTCGACCGATACCAACATTGATCTCTCGGCGTATCGTTATTCGACGGAGAATTATTACGATCTGGATGATGCCATCTATTATCTCAGCGACGACAATGACAATCGCGTTGATAATATGCGATCGAAAATTCAGGTTAATATTAACCAGACCTTTGCCGACGGCTGGGGATCCATTTACACCTCTGGCACATGGACTGACTACTGGGATTCGGATCGCACCGAGAAAAGTTACCAGCTGGGTTATAACAATAATATTGGTCGCATCAGCTACAGTATATCGGTAAACCGTTATTATAACGAAGATAACGAAAAAGATGATCAGATCTATCTGTCTCTTTCCATTCCTTTGGGCGGCGAGAGCAAAGATAATTTATTTGACTATATGAACGTAAACTACACCAGTAACAATAATGGTAAAAATCGAGGGCTTTCGACAAATTCGTCCGGTTATAGCAAAGAAAAAGATCTCTATTATGGCGTGAATGCGGGCTATAACAAAAACGATGGCTATGGCGATGACCGCCTGGCGAACGCGGGCGGTAACCTGTCATGGAATAGCCGTTTTGGTACGCTGGGAGGCAGCGTTTCCGCCAGCACCGACGACAGCCGTCAATTATCGCTATCCGCCGACGGTGGGGTGATTGTGCATCGCGGCGGCGTAACCTTTGGTCGTGATATTAACAACGATTCCGCCATTGCGCTGGTCGAGGCGAAAGGGGCAAAAGGGGCGCGCGTCACCAATGACAACGCGGTCAGCGTGAATAACGCCGGATATGCTTTTGTCTCCAATCTTTCTCCTTACCACTATAACGACGTGGCGCTTGACCCGTCGACCATGGAAAAAGATACCGAATTAAAAGAAACCTCTGTTCGCGTCGTACCGCGCGCGGGCGCCATTATTGAAGTTCCCTTCCGCACTGACGATCGCCGTTCAGTGTTTTTAATGATGCGTAAAGCGGACGGCAGCAATGTGCCGTTTGGCGCCGAAGTTTTCAACGAGCAGCGTGAGTCGGTCGGTATGTTGGGGCAAAACGGCAGGGCATTTACCCGTGGGCTGGCGGATTCCGGGCACCTGACCGTCGAATGGGGAAACAAACCTGAAGAGCAGTGTGCAGTTGATTTCAAACTGCCGGTTGTTGCCCACGACGATATTCAGCAAATGACGTTGCTGGTTGATCATCTAATTTGTCGTTAATAGAAAAAGGATTTATGTATGAATCATAAAATAATACCGCTCATTATTTCAGGTGGTCTCTTTGCTTGCCTGAGTTCGTCATTCGCCCGTGCGGAAAACCTGGATTTTACGGCATCCGTTACCGTCGAACCGACCAGTTGTACCATTGAACAACTGGATGATGGAAAACTAAGATATGACTTTGGCGAGGTCTCTCCACTGCAGGTAATGAATGGCAATACGTTTCATGAAAGTTCATTTATTATAAAAAATTGTTGGGGGACATTAAATGGTTTTGTTGACCTGACACTTATTAGCCCGAGCAGTCAGGAAGTTACCGGAGACGATGCCGGGAAGTGGATCACCCCTGCTGCGGGGGAAGGAAAGGCCGTCGGTGTGGCTTATAAAACGGAATTGAAATGGACGGGTAAAGAGTATCGCATTTTTCCTGTGGATCATACCCAAACCAGTGTTGAGACCGGTACAGATAACTTCCCCACCACGGTCACGATTATGGCCACCCTGATCCCGACCGTCGACAGTCAGTCGGAAATGACGGCAGGTAATATGGATGCTACTGCAACAATTCAAATTGCATACAAGTGAGGGAACGAATGATGAAAAAATTAGCTGCACTGTTTATGATATTCACGGCGCTGAATGTTTATGCCGATGATAATATTGACCTTGAATTTACCGGGACATTAGCGGCTCCCACTTGCTCCGCCTCCTTTGAGAGTACTAACGGTACGGATATTCATTTTGACACTATCCACGCGGGTGATTTTATGGACTCGCAAAATGGGGATGTGGTCACCACCGGTACGCCAGTATCCGCTTTTATTCGCCTGTCGGGGTGTGGGTCAAACGTCGCCAATTTGATTATGGATTTCACTGGAGCTGTATCCGGCTACGGTTTTCAAGGTAAGTCCGTCTATTTAAAATCGAGTGCGGGTGCGAACACCAGGTTAGGTGTCGCACTGTTTAAAGACAGTACGGCGCAAACCAGGGATGAGGCGATCAGTTTTGATGCGGGTACAAAAGAAACCGTGCCATTAAGCAGTTTAATTATCGATGGCGCTGACTATAAGTTCCCGTTATATGCACGCATTATTCTGGCCAATGCTCAAAATGGTTTTTATGATTCCATCGGGGATTTAACCGCCACGGCGCAGGTCGCAGTGACTTATGAATAGTGCGCGTGAGCGTTGCTGAGAGATATATCACCGGAAAGCTGAAATATATGCGTCCATGTACATACGGGTCTGCAACAGCAATATTGCTTATCCGGGGAGAAGAGAGCTGATGACCAGAACAATCCCGAAAATTATTACCCTTATTTTTTGTTGGCTGCTGTTGACAAGTTTTTTCTTCGGTCGCCATGTCATGGCCTCCGAGGAAGCAACCGTCACAGATACAGCTGATGAAATCGGTCTGGTTTTATCCGGCACGCTTCGTTCTGCGACCTGTAACGTCCATTTTGCCGAGGATATTCTTCAGCTTGAAGGGGTGGGTATTTCATTGTTCCATCAGCCTGGCGATATATCAGGCTATGCAAAACCTTTTTCACTGACGGTCAGTGATTGTCAGTTGCCGGTGACACAGCAAGCACAGCTCACGCTGAATTTCAAAACCCAGGCGATGACCGATATGGTTCCGCCTGGAGCCTTTGCTAATCAGCTGCTGGATAATCAGGGGATGTTAGTGCCGACGGGCATTGGTTTTTCTATCTACGATAGCCGCGATGACAGTAATGTGCTGGATACCAATGGCCAGTCCAGGGAGTTGGTTTATACCATCACCGACCCGGAATTGTTATCGATAAACCGTGATTTTTATGTCCGCTATATGCAGACGGATAACGTTACCCAGGCAGGGCCGGTCAGTGTGGTGGTCATGGTCAGCGCGATTTATAATTGATGGAGCAATAAGATGAAGTATTGTTGTGCGGGGCTGCTGTTATTCTCTATGACAGTTTTGGCTGAGACAGGACCGGTATTAACGTCATCACCAACGTCATATGATCAACAAATTTATATAGATGGTGATAACACTTCTGTTGCCAATCGTAAATTCTCATACCCTTATACCTTTCGATCCCTGGGGAGTTCTGAATATACCGGCCAGGATGCCAGTTATATGACTGACGGGGTATTAGCCTATGGCCCGCAATTTGTGTCGGCGAGCTGGGATCCCAGCGCTATCGATACCAGCGATAGCAAAAATATCGACGGCATCACTTACTATCGCTATAAAAGGGAATTAGCGGCGAATTTATATATTGCGATACAGCAAGGGGTTTACTCTAATCAGACCCAACATTATATCATCCATGACGTCCCTTTTTCTGGCGTAAGTAATTACGGTGTCTCCCGAACAGATCGTACTGCCGGTGTCTGTGAGGGAACCCGGAATTCTACATGGGCTGCGAATATCACTTGTGATGGCGCCAGTATTAAATTAGTCAAAGATGACGGTATTGCTGCGCGGGTAGGTACTGTCTTACTCTATTTTGCCGGAACGCCGAGTAGCCCCATTAATTTCTCCGGCGTCACTATTGCCAGATTATCTGTGGGCGATAAGTTAATGCCCGGGGGTAACGAAAACGACTCGTATAATGGAAGTTATACCACCTATGGCACTATATCGCTGACCGGCAACATTACTTTTGTTAATAGCTGCAATATTACTGAATCAGGCACTGTGCAGGTTCCGTTTGGTGAAATCCCGCCGAGTATTTTCACCACCAAAGGTAGCAAACCCAGTAATAATTATGTGAAGAAAACAGAGATTCACTACCAGTGTGAGTTCCCTATTCATAATGCTCAAAGTTCCGGCGTTAAATGGATGCTGGAAGCCACAGGGGCAAGCAAAAATGCTGAACAAAGCAATGGGTTATTAGCCGCGGTTGCCACCGGCTCAAATACCATTAATAACCTCGGCATCAAGGTCACTCGTGACGAGTCCGGGGCCAACGTTGTCGATACTACGGGGGCGACCAGCTATGACACCACTTATTCGTCCGATGACAAACAAGCCACCGCGACGTTTTACGCATACCCCACCATGATCAATGATACCAAACCCAAAGGCGGCGGTGATTTCAAAGCCACAGCGACGCTGAGATTTGATATTCCCTAAAGCAGCGTGCGGAATTTTCTGTGTCAGGCTTTGCCTTTCAGTACGAGCATCCTGGAAAAGCCTGACATATTTCACGCTTTGTCACCCCTGCAAGGGGGATTCTTTAACGGGTATTCTGTAGAACCCTCTGGCACTTCTCATCACTATCTGCGCCATTCCCGCTCATAGCCGCCTGAATACAGGCCTGATAATCTGTCGGTGAAACCGTCTCCTGCGTCTCCTGCGTTGGCTGCGACGGGGCGGCCTGGCAGCCGGCCAGTAATAATCCGCAGATCAGAATGGCTGATTTAGTCATTTTCTCCTCCAGTGGCGTGACTATAAAAGGTGAGTAAAAGAGTATGCTGAGGCTCATCCTGCCAGGTTTTGCCGGCATCAATCGAAATAAGCAGCCGGCCTGTCGCGCCGGATGAACGCTTCCCTGCCAGTACGCCATAACTGTTTTTCCCTGAGGGTTCGAAGCGGGACCCTTCTGAGCTGAAAATCAGCGCATAGCGTTTAGCCGTATCCAGCCCGCTCAGGCGCGGGAATACAGAATAAATCGCCGGATTAGCGGGTAAATTGAACGGGGGCAACGCCGCCGTAAACAGAGTTTTAGACGGCCGATCTTGCGCATTGAGTTCCACCACGCGGAGACGCAAGTTGTCGCCAGGCACGGCGTCGACATAATGCTCAAATAACCAGAAGTCGATTTTCGGCAGATCGCTGTGGCTGAGTTTGAAGGTCTGCATTAACTGATGATTTCCTTGAATGTCGGTGCGCTTCATGCCGGGGCCAATACTGTCCTCGGTTATCTTCAAGGCAGACACAGAAGATTGCTGTTGATACGCCTCAAGAGTGGGGGTCGTCAGAGGACCATCATGGCTGGCGAAATCCAGGCGAAGACGCCTGACCTGAATATCAGGGAAGGAAAAAGTGCGTTTGTCGCCGACAATAAAGCCCTGCGCGAGCTTATTCCATGCCGCGCCGTCAAATCCGGAAAGGGTGTAGTTGCGTATTGCGAAGGGGGCTGGCTCTTTAATGATCACCTGATTCAGGCCGGTGGACTGGCCGAGATCCCACTCATAGCGGTTTTTGCCTGCGATAGAGGATTTTCCGTGCAGCAGATCCCCCGCCTCAGATGTCGATTTCGCGGTCTGTCGGCTGAAATGGAGCAGGGCAGTTTCTCCTGCTTTCAGTGAATACGCCACCTCGCCGCCCTGATGCGGCCAGCTTCGTCCGCTATAGAGTTCGGTTATCTGATACGGGGTATTAGCGGTTAATCCCAGCCCGGCAGGCGCAAGCCGCCAGTGCTGCGTAGTATTTTGCCAGTTGCTCAGACCGACATAACTTCCGCCGTCGCCGTCGGTACGAACCAGCACTGCCGGGCTATGTTCGCCAGCGTGATAAAAATTGGTCATCGAGACCGGGCGTGCGGCGATGCCTGCCTGGGCCACTTTCAGTAACGATCTGTTTTTAATCCAGGTCATTCTGTCTTCATCGATGAAAGGTAAGTTATCCCCCACCAGCCAATGCCCTCCGGCCAGTGCAACCGTTGTTGCCAGGCGCAATGCGGCGAGCTGCCCCAGTCGCCCGGCGCCCTGCAACAGTTGTTCCGGCAGAAACATATCGGCATCGTTATAGTCATAAAGCGTGCCGTTGCTCCACCAGGAGGCAGCGCTATTAAAGGCCTGGCGCTCAATCCCGCTATATGCTGCCACGCCCAGTGAGGTGTCGCAGGCGGCACGGCGGCCATGCGTAAACGCCGCGGGCAGCAGCGGGGCGATTGATGCATTCAGGTACACCTGACGTCCGCTGGCCTGCACTTCATCGCGCATAATCTTCATGCCGATACGGTAGTTCTGCATGCCGTTAATCGCGGGATCGTGATGGTGGCCTTCGTACAGCCCCATATCCAGAAAATCGAGTTTCAGGTAGTCATAACCCCAGGCGAGGTCGTTTTTGATATTGCGCCGCACAATGTATTGGGCCGCCGGGTGCGACATATCCAGGGCGTAGGTGCCCAGATAGGTTTTCACCAGTTGGCCGTTTTCATCATGTAAGCAGGCATCGCGATGTGTATATCCCGTATTGTCTACGGGCAAGTCGAGCCAGTTTTCATAGATGGTAAACGGCGTAAGGTAGCCGCCTGCTTTCAGCCCGCGCTGATGCACATAGTCCGCGAAATCCTTCATGCCTTGCGGATAACTCTCGGGCTGGAAGCCGCCGTCCATATTGACGTACTGATAGCCTAGCGGTTTGAGATGCGCGGCGATGTAATCGGTGATGTCTTCCATGTCCCGGGCTTTGCCATAGCTGTCATGCGAGTAGAACGCATTAAAGCCTACCGGCACGGCTCCGTTCCAGTTGAGTCGTGGTTCTCCCTGATTGTAGATTTTTCCGTAGGTTTCGAGCCCATCCCGATAATCGGTGAAATAGCCGAGGAAAAAGAGATCGGATCTGACCGTGGTACCGCGTTGTGAGCCGCCCCAGTTATACAGGGCGAAAGCGGTGAGCGGGCCGTTAGCCAGTCGGGCTTCACCCAACTTCTGGCTGCTTTTCCATTTCTGCACGGATGCCGCGCCCGCGATCAGCCCATGACGGCTCTGATTATCGAAAAGCGCGGTCACCCAATGACTGACGCCATTAAATTTTACCATCGGTTCGACGGGGTTGGCGAAACGGTCGGTGCCATTCTGGCTCAGACCGAAATCATTCACCGGCGCGACGCCAAAATCGAAATTGTTGGAATAGGGGGTGGTGTAGATTCGCTTATCGTTTGCAGGGCCGATATCGGCGAAACCGGAGACGATGGGCGCGAGCCTCGAGATCGCCATCTCACTGGCAGCCGTCACCGTCAGGTCGCTTAAAAACCAGCGTGTATCATTGAAAAACCAAAGATGTAAGGCCAGCGTAGCGCCGTCGGCAAAACGGCTAGTGAGGGTCAGCTTTTCCCCAGGCCCGCGCTGTGGATCGATGATTTTTTCCCAGTTTGCGTCTCGGGATGCCGCCTGCTCGCTGTTCAGCGCCGCCATCTCTCCTTTTCTCAGGGCTTCACTGTGGAACGCCTTCAGCACTGGCGTTTGGTGCCAGGTTAGCGTGCCGGTTCCCTTATCCAGAGCATACTGCATCGTCCAGTCACCATGATGAACCGTGACTTGCGCACCCCGCCGGGAAAATTCTGCGGCGTGGCCGAGGGTTGTTAGCATGATGAGCAGCAGACCGGAAAACACATTTATTTTCATGATGTTCTCATTCCTTCAGACCGCATTAGAAAATCGTGAACGGAGCAATGACGTTGAATTTAATGTCAATTTCGTCCTGGAACATATTGTTGTAGCCGCCGCTGTAGTTCGGGTTGCTACCATGATTGTCGTAATTGATATAGTGCAGGTTGAACAGGGTGCCTTTCATGCGCCCGGTCTGTACGGTGTGGGCGATATTGAAGGTCCAGGCGGATTCATCAATACGCTGGCTTTGGTCTGCCAGCACACCGTCCACGGTACAGGTGGTGCAGGGTTTCCCACCCCAGCCGTAAACGTATCCGGCACCGACGGCCCAGCCTGGCAAGTCGTAATTTTTCAGGTCATGTGTCACGCCTGCGAACACTGAGGTTTCGCCGTTAGCGTCAAAGTCGGATGCCGCGTCCCACCAGATGTCGAGGCGTCCGTTGGAGCTGGCATAGGCCGGAGTGATACGTTGCAGGAAAAAGCCCTGATTACCTTCGGCCTTGACGGTTTGCGCTTCGAGGCGGAAATCGAAGGTGTCGACGGTGTAGCCGAGCGTGATGCCCTGCAGCCAGGCCAGCCCATCATATTCATCATTAACCGAGCCGTAGGCGGCAATGCTGTTATCGCCGACTTTATCTTTGGCGCCGTAAAACTGGTAGCTCATGCGCAGATCGTTCCCGGCGACGGGAATGCTGTACGAAAGTTTGCCGAAATATTGATCCATAAAATCGGCGGCCTGAGCCATCGACGCTTCCAGCACCAGTTTGTTTTTGAAGTCGTAACGCAGGCCCAGGGCGTGAACATAGTCGATTTTGGTGGTGTTATCGGCGGCGCGGAATTCGTACATCTCCGTATACCACGGGGCTTTATATTGATCTGACCACAGGTAAGACGCCGAAAGCGCCCCATGTTCACCGAAGTCCCAACTTCCTCCGGCTTCTGCCCCCTGATACGCGCCCGGGACAAAGCCCCAGTGCACCGCCAGCAGCGTTTGCCCGGAAGGCTGGATGTAGCCCGCGCGCATCCAGTAATCGTCATACTTGAGCTTCAACGCCGCTTTATACAGGTTGAAGCCGCCTTTATCCCCGGACCAGTCCTCATCCCAGCGCTGGTTTGCCGAACTGAGGCTGATCTCGTTTGGGTGTGCGGCGTCGCCCGTCGCGAGGTTGGCAGAGGCAAAACCGGCCACGTCGAGACCGATAAAATCGCCGGCGAATCCGGAGGTGAAATCGAGGTTGGCATTAAATGTCGCGTGGTGTAAGTCTTCCGCGTAATGCCCGTAATCCGGGCTGCCCGGTGTCATATCGCGCTTATCACGATAGCGCTGGGAGTAATAAATACCGCCGGTCATATGGGAGTCGTCAATAAACCCTTCAGCGTGTACTGGTGAGGAAAAAAACAGGGCTGGCCCACATATCAGCGGAGCCGCAATCAGTGTGCAAGTGCGTAATTTGGACATAGAGGTATTCCTCTTCCATGTGAAGAAAAATCATAAAAACAACAAAATAAGAAGGGGGCGGCCGCCCCCAAATTTCAGGGAAGGCGTGTCAGATGCCAGGTTCGACTGATGTAGTCGCGACTCAGCGGGGGATCGATAAATATTCCGCGGAACATCAACTCGTCGCCGCCGATGGATTGCGGGCCGTCGTCAAGTTGATAACGCGCGGCAGGATCAAGCCCGGCGAGGCGAACTATTCGCAGTGGCGCGGACGCAATGCTGACCAGCGAAAAGGCCATCATCAGCGCATGCTGTTGATCCTCAGAAACAAACATCCATGCGGCGAAATCGGTGTTTTCCCACGGGCTAACCAGCCGCCAGAACGTGCCAAACTGAATGAGCTGGCGATGCTGTTTATAAAAGGCAATTTGCTGGCGTACCGCGTCATCACGTTCACTGTCGCTCCGCATAAGATCCAGCATTAATCCATAGTTGCCGCTCATCGCCACCGCGCCGCGCATGACCATGCTGGTGGAACGGCCCATCTGATGATTCGGCACTTCCGAGACGTGTGCGCACTGCGTCACGGGCGGGTACATCATGCTGGTGGAATACTGAATATGCACACGCGAGGCGGCATCGGTATTATCGCTGACCCACGCCTGCGGCATGTAAAAAAGCATCCCGGGGTCAAAACGCCCGCCGCCGCCCGCGCAGCATTCGAAAAGAATATGCGGGAAGCGTTTGGTTAACGCCTCAAGCAGGGCATACAAGCCGAGAATGTAGCGGTGCGCGGTCTCCTGCTGCTGCCCGGCCGGCGCAGTAGCAGAGCCCACTTCGGTCATGTTCCGGTTCATATCCCATTTGATGTAATCAATGGGATGCTCATCAAGGAAGTGACTCATTTGCTGCAAAATATTGTCGCGTACTTCCGGGCGACCGAGGTCGAGAATGTATTGATTCCGTCCTTCGGAAAGCGGTTGCTGCCCGGCATGGAGCACCCAGTCCGGGTGTCTGGCAAATAATTCGCTGCGCCGCGAAATCATTTCTGGCTCAAACCACAGCCCGAACTGCATCCCTTGCTGGTGGACTTTATCGATTAACGGGCGCAGGCCATTCGGGAATTTCTGCCGATTCACAAACCAGTCACCCAGCGATGAGGTGTCATCGTTGCGCTCGCCAAACCAGCCGTCGTCCAGCATCAGTAATTCTGCGCCCAGCACTTTTGCGTTGTCAGCAAAACGGAGCAGTTTCTCCTCGTTGAAATCGAAGTAGGTTGATTCCCAGTTATTGGCGAGGACGGGACGGACTTTATGCCGATGCTCCCCGCGAACCAGATTATCCCGATACAGCGTGTGCAGAGCGTGAGACAGCCCGTTCAGGCCGTTGTCAGACCAGGCGAGAACCGCTTCCGGCGTCTGGAAACTGGCGTCAGGTTGTAATGCCCAGCCAAACCCGTGTGGATTAATGCCCAGTAACACCCGCGTTTGCTGGAAAGCATCGACTTCCGTACGGGCGGTAAAATTGCCGCTGTAGACCAGATGCAAGCCCCAGGCTTCGCCTTGCATTTCGGTGGTTTCCGGGCGCACCAGGCCGATAAACGGTTGCTGATGCGTACTGCTAGCCCCGCGCTTGCTGTCGAGCACGGTGATGCCTGGATTCAGGATCTGACGGTGCAGCTGGCGCTCGCGGGCCCATGCGCCGGGGAACTGGATTTGCTCAAAGTCGCTGTCCGGGAAATCCACCGAGCAGCTCAACGCGCGCAGCAAACGCAGCGGCGTTTTTCCGCCGTTGGTGATGCGGGCGCTTCGCGTAATGACGGGGAGGTCGCGGAAAACGGTATAGCTCAGTTCTACCTGTAAATGTGTAAGGGGGTCTTCCAGTGTGACCCGCAGGGTTTCGGCGGCGTGTGGTGTCTCGACCCAGGTAGCGGGCAAACCGTCCAGTGGTGGTTTGCCGGCCACGATGTGATGCGAAATGTAATGCAGGTTGCTCACCTGGCTACCGTCTTCGTAACGGACTTCAAATGCCGGTTCGCGGTAATCCCCGGCACCGTGACCCGGATACTCCTGCAACACGGTGTCCAGAGAAAAGGTACGATCAGGCCAGCCTGCAGGCGTCGGGGAAAACGACGAGCGATCCAATTTTGGGTAATCATCCGCCTGGCTGAAGGTGGAAATGTGTTTTCCCCAATAGCTATGAATCAAATAGCGGCCATGTGCGAGGCTTAGCACATAACTCACCTGCTGATTGTGCAAATGGAAAAACTGTTTTTCTGCGTTCCAGGTAATCATGCTTTCACCTCGGCGGACTGGGTGGCTTTACGTTGATGAATATCGCTCAGGATTTCATAGAATCGTTTCTCGGTAATTTCATAGCGAGCCAGCGGGATCAGGCTTATCAGGGTTAACACGCCAGGGACCATCGTAAATAACAGGCCAATCCACATCGCGGTTTCGGTGGCCTGGACCTGATGCGGGATATAACCCGCCCATGACAACATAAAGCCGCCAATTGCGCCGCCCAGCGCCCCGGATAATTTGGTTTTGAAGATATTCAGGGAGAAAACCATGCCTTCAGAACGGTTACCACTGCGCCATTCCCCATATTCCACACAGTCTGCTACCATTGAATACAGTGATATTTGACCAATACCGCCGCAGAAGGGGGCTAAGGCGCCGACAATAAATATCATGGTGATATTGGACTGAAAGAAAAATAGCAGCATACAGGCGAAGGCCATCACCGCACTGCTATAAAGCGCAGTATTCTTTTTGCCTATTTTTGCCGAGATAAACGGCGATGCCACGGCACCCAGGACTTGTGCGATCATCGAAACCGTTAAGAAAACACCTAACATCATTTCGACATTTAAATTATAAATAAAGAAGTAAAGCTGAAATGTTCCGCGAATAACGCCGATCATTTCTAACAGGAACATGCCAACCAGCAGCAGTCTTAACGGACGATGCTGTTTTAATAAGGTCCAGAACCCTTTAAAGCTCTGGCGCTCTTTTCGTGGCACAGTATGTTTTTCTTTGACGCCGAAAAAGGTGATGAGCATACAAATAAGAAATACAACGCTATAAATTAACGCCACACCCCACCAGCTTCCGACATATTTCACCAGCCACAATGTCGATGCACTTACAGAAAGAAAACCGAAGGTCGCAATCGTGCGTGGAATAGTAATGACTTTGGTGCGCTCGGTCGGGTTTTGCGTTATAGCGGCGGACAGTGACCAATAGGGAATGTCGATAATTGCAAAGCAAACACTCCATAAAATATATGTCGAGTAGGCATAAACCAGCTTGCCCGCCTCAGAGAAATCGGGGCTCAAAAAACAGGCGACGGTAGTCAGTGACACCAAAATACTGCCGGTGAGGATCCATGGCCTGAATTTGCCCATTTTTGTGTGGGTATTATCGACCAGGATCCCTAGCGCCACATCTGTTGCGCCGTCGACAAGACGCGCGATTAAAAACAGTAATCCCACCGCTGCGGCTTTGATACCGAAGCTGTCGGTATAGTAAAGCATCAGGTAAATAGCAATAAAGGCGTACATCACATTGGCACCAAAACTCCCGATGCCATAGGAAATAGCCGTCGTCCAGGAGACTCTGTCTTGTGCATATTTTTCAATTTCTGATGGCGTTTCTTCACGTATTTGAGCTAGTTCCATTCTGGACACTCCGGAGGTAAGGAACGTTAAACTGCCCGTAAGGGTTAATTAAATTTGATTCAAACGATTGGGGAATTGAACGCTGGGGATTGTAGGGGGTAAAACACAAAGGGACCTTGCGCGAGATTTTATAATTCAGTAAACAGAGATTACTAATCGGCTCATTGAAATCTCATGGGCTCATAATAAATGAGCCCATCATTCTCCCACATAATAATTCGGGAATAGCGCCCTGAATCGCATCACCCTTCCTTTTCAAGTGCGGCTTCGGCATATAAATACCCGATACCCATCACCTGTTGGGCACGGGTCAATTGACCAAAATTAATTTGCGTGGCGTTACGCTTGAGGCCATCGCTATGATCAAAAGGATTAAAACCGCTGCGAACTTTGATGGCATCCAGCCAGCTTTCACCGAATCCGCAGCTACGGCCATAAAACCAAATCTGATTGATATTGAGGATATTGAGAAAGTTATACAGGCTCAGCCCGATGGCGTTGGCGGATTCCTCGACCCAATGGACAACTCGTTCATCGCCGCTGTGCCAGGCGCCGATCAGCTGCGCCGAACTCAGCGTGTCCGGGTCCTGCGGCTGGGCAGAGGGCGTTGATTTTAGCCAGATTCGCGCCTGTTTTTTAAGCGCTGAAAGCGAGGCTGCGGTTTCAAGACAGCCATAACGTCCGCAGTCGCAAAGCGGACCGTCAGGGTTGACGATAGTATGGCCAATTTGTCCGCTGCCGTATAAATTCCCGCGATAGATTTGCCGGTTTATCACGAACGATGAGCCGATGCCGTAATCGACGTTAATCACGCAAAAATCTTCCCGGTTAGCCAGGTTTTGCCATTTTTCCGCCAATGCCAGCATCACGCAGTCATTGTCCAGCCGGACCGTTATCCCGAGCTTTTCCTCCAGCAAATATTTGATTTCGAGGTTTTCACGCCACGGTGCCTGCGGCATGGTCTGCGAAACGCCGGTTACCGGGTCGACCTGCCCGTGAATGCCGAGCGCAAGATTGATAGTTTTGCCCGGGCAGTTCCTGCTTTGGCTTTGCCAGACGGCTTCGATAGCCGCCAGTAGCGCCTGCGGGGTCGGGACGCTGATTGCCCGTCGTTCAAATTCGCCGAGCGCCGAAAGCTGCGCGTTACAGAGTTGGCTTTCGATACTGGTTGGGGTGATGTTCATGCACAAAATGTACTCGCCGTCGGGCGGAATTTGATAGCTGCCGCCGTTGAGCCCACGGCAGCTCAGGTTTTCGCTGGAATGGTTCAACCTGCCGTCGGCGACCAGTTCGTCGAGGATTTTACTGACGGCCGGAATTGACAGCCCGGTATGCTGGGCAAACTGCGATTTACTCAGCCGCTTGTGTTGCCACACCAGTTTCAGCAGGGTCTGCCGGTTAAGCTGGCGGACGCGCTGATTATTCAGACCTGATTCCTGCATTTCACTAAACCTCGTTAACTGTATTGCGTGAGCATCAAGCGATTAAATCATAATCACCTACTTCAAACTGTTGCCATTCCCTCATTCACTATCATTTATTTACTGGAGAATGGTTATGTACGGAGTCGTCAACGTCTGGCAGGAAACGCTCAGCCTTCCCACCTGGACTCTCGGCGCGGAAGATCCCAATCCGATGTTTCTCGAAAACAGGGTTTATCAGGGGTCGTCTGGTGCGGTTTATCCCTATGGCGTCATCGACACGCTGACCGGGCGCAAGGAAATGCGTGACTATCAGGCCATCTGGATGGAAAACGACTTCATCCGCATCCTGCTGTTGCCTGAACTGGGGGGGCGTATTCATCGCGCGTACGATAAAGTCAAAGGACGCGATTTTGTCTACTATAACGAAGTGATCAAACCGGCGCTGGTGGGCTTGTTGGGGCCATGGATTTCGGGTGGGATCGAGTTCAACTGGCCGCAGCATCATCGTCCAACTACCTTCATGCCGGTTGACGTGTCTGTTCAGCAAGGCGAACACGGCGAGCAAACCGTGTGGCTCGGAGAAGTGGAGCCGATGCGCGGCCTGCAGGTGATGGCTGGTTTCAGGCTTTACCCGGACCGTGCGCTGGTGGAAATCACTGGCAAAGTCTTTAACGGTAACGCCACGCCGCGCCATTTTCTGTGGTGGGCGAACCCGGCGGTAAAAGGCGGCGACGAGCATCAGAGTATTTTCCCGCCGGATGTGACTG
The DNA here is from genome assembly GCF_024764775.1 of Scandinavium manionii. Lineage (NCBI taxonomy): Bacteria > Pseudomonadati > Pseudomonadota > Gammaproteobacteria > Enterobacterales > Enterobacteriaceae > Scandinavium > Scandinavium manionii. Next base: position 66,518 of record NZ_JALIGC010000039.1, read on the forward strand.
CGGTATTTGACCATGGCAAACGCGCCGTTTCTGCATTTCCTATCGCAACCGGCACCTACTACAAAGTGGACTACTCGGCGGGCGTGGATATTTCGCGCTATAAAAACGTCCCGGTGCCGACCTCGTATATGGCGGAAAAATCGGAATTTGATTTTGTCGGTGCTTATCACCATGGCGAGCAGGGCGGTCTGCTGCATGTCGCTGATCATCACATCTCACCGGGTAAAAAACAGTGGAGCTGGGGCTACGGCGATTTCGGTCAGGCCTGGGATCGTAATCTGACGGATCAAAACGGCCCATACATTGAGCTGATGACGGGCGTGTTCACCGACAACCAGCCAGATTTCACCTGGCTTGCCCCCTATGAAGAAAAAGTATTCGTGCAGCACTTCCTGCCTTATAGCGGGTTAGGTCGCGTGCATAACGCCAGTGCGACGCTCGCCATTAAACTGGAACGTGAAAATTCACAGCTACAGCTTGGCGTCTACGCGGTGGCTCCGCTGAACCAGGTGAACGTGGTGTTGAGCGCTGACGGGGCGCCGCTGTGGGAAACGCTAATTTGCCTTGAGCCGGGTCAAAACTGGCAGCAAATGCTGCCTGATTTTGGGCCGCAGCGTCTGACGCTAACGGTCAGCGATGCGGCAGGTCACACCTTGCTGGCTTACGACGAGCATATTGCCGGGGAAACGCCGCTGCCGGAGGCCGCCACGGCGCCGCTGATGCCGGAAAAATTGACCAGCCCGGACGCACTTTACTTTATCGGTCAGCATCTGGAACAGTACAACCACGCCAGCCGGCATGCGGCGGATTACTATCGCCGGGCGCTGGAGATTGACCCGCAGGATTATCGGAATAACGTCGCGCTGGGAACCTTGCTGCTCAACGCCGCAGACTGGCAGGGCGCACAATGCTGTGCGCAAGCCGCGCTGGCGCGAGCGCATCAGCTAAACAAAAACCCGCGTGACGGTGAAGCCAGCATGCTGCTTGCGAGCGCACTTGAGCGCCAGGGAGAGGACTCGCAGGCCTGGGATCACTACTACAAAGCCAGTTGGAGCGGCAACTGTCGCGATGGCGCGTTCTGGGGGCTGGCGCGTCTGGCGATGAAAAAGGGCGATAGCGCCGATGCGTTAGCCAAGGTCGAGCAGAGCCTGCTGTTTAACGGCTGCAATAATCTGGCGATGGGCCTGAAAGCGCTGGCGCTGGCTAAGTGTGGTCGCAACGACGAGGCGCTGTCGTGGATAGACACTCAGCTGGTTTCGCATCCATTGAGCTATCCGCTGCACTACGCGCGCTGGGCGATTCGTCAGGATGACGACTCCCGCGACAGGCTGCGTCAGGTTACCGGGCTGCGCGGCATCAATGCCAGTTACCTCGCGGGCTGGTTGCTGTCGCTGGGGCAAAAAGATGACGCCCGCAAACTGCTGGAGGTTCTCGACAGCCAGGAAACCCTGCCGATGCTGTGGCGCGCCGCGCTGAATGCAGACCGTCAGTCCTTCCTGCAACAGGCACGCGACTGCTTTGCCCGTCGGGTGCGTTTCCCGAATACTCTCGATGAAATTCAGCTGCTTCAACAGCTAACCGACGACGCCTTTGCCAGCTATCTACTGGGCTGCTTCTGGTACAGCAAACGTCGATATGACGAGGCCATCGCCTGCTGGCAGCAAACCGTGCGTCAGGAGCCCGAGTTTGCCCCAGCCCATCGTCTGCTCGGGATTTATCACTGGAACAAATGTCAGGATGCGGCAACGGCGCAGCGCTATCTGGGGCGCGCGGTAGAGCTGGAGCCGGATAACGCCCGTTTTCTGTTTGAACTCGATTGCCTGGCCAAACTCAATGCGGCGTCGGTGGAGGCAAGACTGGCACGGCTTGAATCTGGTCAGCATGTGGTGTTCAAACGAGACGATCTGACTGCCGAACTGCTGAGCGTGTGGCATGCAAGTGGACGCTGGTCAAAGGCGGCGGACGTTCTACGCGAGCGGGTGTTCCATCCCTGGGAGGGCGGCGAGGGCAAAATCACCGGCCAGTATCTGCTCAACCAGATGCACCGGGCTTTGGCGGCACTGCAAAACGCTGAACCTGCGAAAGCCGTGGCGTTGCTGCAACAGGCGCTCCGTTATCCGCACAACCTTGGGGAAGGGCGTCTGCCCAGTCAGACCGATAACGACATCTGGTATCTGCTGGGCGTGTGTGCCGCGATGCAGGACGACAGCGTGGAGGCACAGCGCTGCTTCAGCCAGTCTACGTTGGGTGAATCACAATTGGATGCCGGTCGATACTACAACGATCAGCCGGTGGATTATCTGTTCTGGCAAGGGATGGCGTGGCGTGCGCTTGGGAATGAATCGCGAGCGTTAGCACTTTTCCAGCGTTTCCACGATGGGCTCGCCGCGCAGCGTACCGTTATCCCTGAAGCCGATTTCTTCGCCGTTTCACTTCCTGATTTACTGGCCCTGGACGATAACCCGCAGAAGCGCCACCAACAGCACTGTCTGTTTATTGATGCCCTCGGCCATCTCGGCAAAGGCCAGACGGAGCAAGGCAATCAGGCACTGGATGCCTTGCTGAAGCTCAATCCGGCGCATGACAAAGCGCACCTGATTCGCCATGCCCTCACCGCAGGCATTCTGAAGTAACCCTTTTGCCCGGTGCGAAAACTGCCGGGCATCTCTCACCCTCTGTGCTCTGAACGAGGACATCAACATGCAAAACTCAGCAGTAAAAATGGGTTACGTCTGGACTATTTGTCTGGTGGCGGCCTGCGGTGGTCTGCTGTTTGGCTACGACTGGGTTGTGATTGGCGGCGCAAAGCCCTTCTATGAAGCGTATTTCAATATCACCGATCCGGCGCAGTCGGGCTGGGCGATGAGCTCTGCGCTGGTCGGCTGTATTGTCGGTGCGCTGGTGTCCGGCTGGTGTGCGGATAAATTCGGCCGCCGCCTACCGCTGATTGCCTCCGCCATTCTGTTCAGCGCCTCGGCCTGGGGCACGGCGATGGCGGGCAGTTTCGATATGTTTGTGGTGTATCGCATTGTCGGTGGGGTCGGGATTGGCCTGGCCTCAGCGTTGAGTCCTTTATATATCGCGGAAGTCAGCCCGGCGGAAAAACGTGGACGGTTTGTGGCCATCAACCAGCTGACTATCGTGATTGGCGTGCTGGCGGCACAGCTGATCAATCTGCTGATTGCTGAACCGGTGTTGGCGGGGGCGAGCCAGCAAGCACTGCTCGATAGCTGGAACGGGCAAACGGGCTGGCGCTGGATGTTCGGTGCAGAGCTGGTTCCGGCGCTGGCGTTCCTGCTGCTGCTGTTCGTGGTGCCGGAATCGCCGCGCTGGCTGATGAAGGCGGGAAAAGAGGCCCGCGCCCGTCTGACGCTGGAGCGTATCGGCTCCCCGGCGTACGCCACGCAAACCCTGAATGACATCGCGCATACGCTGGCGAAAGACACGCAGCGAGTGTCGTTTGCCATGCTGTTACAGCCCAACATCCGTCCGGTGGTGATCATGGGAATGGTGCTGGCGGTATTCCAGCAGTGGTGCGGGATCAATGTCATCTTTAACTATGCGCAGGAGATTTTTGCCTCAGCCGGGTTTGATATCAACGGAACCCTGAAATCAATTGTGGCGACAGGGATAATCAACCTGATTTTCACGCTTGCCGCGCTACCGCTGGTCGACAAAATCGGCCGTCGCAAGTTGATGCAATTGGGGGCCTGTGGACTGACGGTTATCTACATGCTGATCGCCGGAGCCTACGCGCTGGGCATCATGGGTTGGCCGGTGTTGCTGCTGGTGCTGGCGGCGATTGCCATTTATGCCCTGACGCTGGCCCCGGTGACCTGGGTACTGTTATCAGAGATTTTCCCCAACCGCGTGCGTGGGCTGGCGATGTCGCTCGGTACGCTGGCGCTGTGGATTGCCTGTTTCCTGCTGACCTACACTTTCCCGCTGCTCAATGCCAGCCTGGGAGCGTCCGGCAGTTTCTTGCTGTATGGCATTATCTGCGCCATAGGTTGGATCTACATTCAACGCACCGTGCCTGAAACCAAAGGGGTCACGCTTGAAGCGTTGGAAGAGCAGCTTACCGGGCGACCTGACCCGACGTCAGCGGCAAAAGTGGGGAGGGCAAACGGATGACGGAAAAGCTGTGGCTGGAAAACGCGCATTTGCGGATGAGTGTCTCTCCTCAGGGCGGGTGCGTGTTGAGCCTGGATTCGCTGGACCATCAGCAGCCAGTGCTGCGCGCCGGGAAGGGGACATCGCCTGGAGACTGTGGATTGTTTCCGATGCTGCCGCTGGCGAACAGGGTCGAGGGAAACCGCTTTACGCTCCATGGACATGGCATTCAACTGCCCGAAAGCCTGGCGGATGCGCAGTTTTTCCTCCATGGTGACGGCTGGCTGGCGCCCTGGCAGATAGCTGAACAGAGTCGTGAGCACTGTATTTTACACCTGCGTCAGCGTCATGCCTGCGGTTTTGATTATCAGGCCGAACTGGTTTATCGGTTGCAGGGCAACGCGTTAGAGATTGAACTCACGCTGACGCACTTGGGTGAACATCCCATGCTCTATGGTGGCGGCGTACATCCGTTTTTCCACTTCACGCCGCAGAGCCGGATCCAGTTTGCCGCCAGCGGCTACTGGCCTGAAGGGCCCTCGCATTTGCCTCTCTCATGGACCGACGACCTGCCCGCCGCTGCGGATTTCAGCGAAGCGCAATACGGAGCACCGGACTGGCTGAACGTCTGCTATTCCGGCTGGAATGGCAGGGCGACGATATTGCATGAGCAGATGACCGTCACGCTTCGTGCCCCGACAAACTGGCTGATGCTGTTCAGGATGCCTGATGAACCGTTTGTGTGTCTGGAGCCACAGTCGCATCCGGTCAATGCGCATCGAATGCCGGGGCAGCCCGGTGTCGTGCTGTTAATGCCCAAAGAAACATGGCGATTTTCTACGAGCATCCTCGTAAATGAGTCCGATGGATGTTAGGAAACTGTTAACCCTACTTGCCAGCCGTTGCGTTTGCCGCCAGACTAGCGCCACCATTTGGGAGGGAATCATGGTCTTGCATTCCACGCGCTGGCTGGCGCTCAGTTATTTTACCTACTTCTTTAGCTACGGCATTTTCTTACCATTCTGGAGCGTGTGGCTGGCTGGCACGGGCCTGACGCCGGAAACCATCGGCGTGCTGCTCGGTGCGGGTCTGGTGGCGCGTTTCCTCGGCAGCCTGCTGATTGCGCCTCGCGTCAGCGATCCGTCACGGTTAATCCGCGCGTTACGCATCCTGGCGTTGCTGTCGCTGCTGTTTGTGCTCGCCTTCTGGGCAGGCACCAAAGTGGCGTGGTTGCTGGCGATGATGGTGGGCTTCAATCTGTTCTTCTCGCCGCTGGTTCCGCTTACGGATGCGCTGGCAAACACCTGGCAAAAGCAGATAACCATGGACTACGGTCGCGTGCGTCTGTGGGGCTCAATTGCCTTCGTAATTGGTTCTGCACTGACCGGCAAACTGGTGAGCCTGTTCGACTATCACGCGATCCTGGCGCTGCTCAGTATCGGCATTGCTTCCATGCTGGTCGGGATGATGATTACCCCGTCTATTCAGCCGCAGGGTGTAGCCCACCAGCATGAGGAAAGCGCAGGCTGGCCCGCATGGCTCTCTCTGGTGACGCAAAGCTGGCGCTTTCTGGCCTGCGTGTGTCTGTTACAGGGCGCGCATGCGGCGTACTACGGCTTCAGCGCAATTTACTGGCAGGGCGCCGGGTATTCCGCATCGGCAGTGGGCTATTTGTGGTCATTGGGTGTCGTGGCGGAAGTGGTGCTTTTTGCGGTCAGTAAGAAGGTATTCCGCCGTTTCGGCGCTCGAGATTTGCTGCTGCTTTCGGCATTCTGCGGCCTGATCCGCTGGGGTATCATGGGCTGGACGACGGAATTGCCGTGGCTTATCGTCGCGCAAATCCTGCATTGCGGTACCTTCACCGTCTGTCATCTGGCGGCGATGCGCTACATTTCCGCCCGTCAGGGTAGTGATGTGATTCGTCTGCAGGCGGTCTATTCCGCCGTCGCGATGGGCGGCAGTATCGCTATCATGACCGTCTTCGCCGGATTCCTCTATCAGCACCTGCACGAGGGCGTGTTCTGGGTGATGGCGCTGCTGGCTATTCCCGCGATGTTTATCCGACCGAAAGTGACCGCTCAGCCTGGGGCTTCCAGCATCTGACAAATATGCTGTCGCTGCCGCTCGCTGAGTGGCTCCCCGGCGTGGATAAGCGGCGGGGAAAACAGCGGCAGTGCAAGCGTGTAGGGCGTGACGATCAGCGCCACGCCTTTCGGTGCGCCTTCTTTCTCGAAAGCGTGCAGCGTCTGGTATTTGATGTTCAGCGGCAGTAGCGTCAGTTCGCGCAGCTGCTGTTCGATTTCCTGCTCAAGCTGCGGATTGTCTCCGGTCAGCAACACCACCTGTTTCTCCTGCAGGTCACTTTCCTGCATCAGCCATGCGCCAAAAATCACCGCAATCAGGCCCATCTCTTCATCAGAAATACGCAGCGCATACTGGTCCTCAAATTCGGTCAGTGCCTGTTGGGTGGTGCGCATCAGGCGTGGATAGAGACGCTGCACTTCTTCCGGCAGGCTGTTATCTATCCCGACACCGTACAGGCAACGGTTAATCGCCTGCGCCAGATGCACATACAGCTGGTCGCGCAGCCCGCGACGGTCGCTGAATTGCCACCCGGAAAGCTGTTGGAAACGGTCAATCAGCTGGTTAATACTGCGATAGAGTCGCACTTCCTGGGTGTGATGGTCACGTTTCGGGTCCGGCACTTTCAACATCATAAACAGCATGGCGAGGAACAGATGTTCGTCAGGATGGGCGTTTTTCAGGGTTCGGCGCTGCCAGTGACGGGCAATTTCTGCTGCCACCTGATACTCAGCGCTGGCCTGCGCCCATTTGCGTTGCCCGTCGTTAAATACCGGTGATTGCTGCGGCTGCTGTTGCAGCAGGCAATATTGCAGGTACAGGCTGAGAAAGGCGGCATCGCGGCTGTCGAACTGGCGCTGAAGATTTTGCCCGCAGCGATTGACCAACGCGCGAAGGTTGGTATCGTCATACAGGATCCGCGAGATACCCGATTGTTTAAGCTGCGTTTTGAGCAATGGGGTAAACTGCCCGTGGATAAACCCCGGACACAGCCGCAGGGCACGGCGCAGCCAGTGGATCAGGCATAAGCGCTGGTCAAGTGTGGTGCCTTCAATCCGGTAGCTGCCGTCTGCAAGCGTCACGATGTTGAGTCGGTGATAGCGCTGGATGACGTGACGTATTTCGGCAATATCCTGGCGTGCGACAGCGTCATCAACGTTGTTCACCCGGCCTATCGCCTCTGGCGTCACGGACTGCCCTGGCAGATACAGCATCAGCAGGATCTGGCAGCGGCGCTGTGGACTGGAAAGCACAGATGGCAGTTCTTGCACGGTCATCATCTGTCAGGTTCCAGAAAGGTTTTTGATAAGAATAGCTAAAGGATGACGGCGTGAAAGCCAGACGGGACGCCTTTGCGCAAGGATTGCTGGGGTCGGTCACAGAATTTTTCACTGAGGATGCAATGACGAGAGTGAAACCGGGCATGGTTCTGGCTTTTGGCGCGCTTTTATCGTGGCAGGCGTCAGCGCACCCGCACAGTTTTATCAGTATGCAAAGCCAGCTGGTGGCAAGCGGCGGGCAGTTGACCGCCATTAATATGCGCTGGACGATGGATGAAATCACTTCCGCAGATTTGCTCTATGACGCGGGTAATGCCAAACCGGGGGATGAGGTCTGGAAACGTCTGGCGGCAGAAGTGATGGCCAACGTGCTTGGGCAGCACTATTTCACCGAGTTCTGGCACGGTAAGCAGAAGGTGAAATTTGAAAATCGTCCGACCTCCTACGGGCTTTCCCGCGAAGGGCATAAAGCGGTGCTGACGTTTACTCTGCCACTGGCCACGCCTCAACCTCTCGCCGGGCAGACGTACCAGTTTTCCACCTTTGATCCGACCTATTTTGTCGATATGCATTATGACAAAGAGACTTACGTCACGCTGCCCGCCGATGCGCCAACAGGCTGTAAGCTCAGCGTGCATACCCCGAAGCCCAATGAAGATTTGACGAATTACGCTCTGTCGCTCGACAAGGCCGATGCGCCGCCCGAGGATATGGATTTAGGTAAACAGTTTGCTCAACAGGTGACGCTGACATGTCCGTAATCTTTCCGGTAGCTAAGCGTCCACGCCGCTGGCTGCAACTTTGGCCGCTGCTGTTGTTTCTGATTGTGTCGCTGACGGGCGGGGCCTGGCTGTGGCACGCCTGGCCACAGGTGTTGCTGAAAAGCATTATCTGGCAGCGGGAGCTTAATCAGCAGATGAGCGGTCTGTTACAGGCGGTGGCGGAAAACCCGACGAAAGCGGGCGGTTCGCTGCTGGCGTTCAGTTTCATCTATGGCGTACTGCACGCGCTCGGGCCGGGCCATGGGAAAGTCGTCATCACCACCTGGCTTGCAACGCATCCGTCGAAACTAAAATCGAGCATTGGCCTGACGCTGATGGCGTCTTTATTACAAGGGCTGGTGGCGATTGGTCTGGTCGTTGTAGTGCTGACGCTATTGGCGTTACCTGCGCGCCAGCTGCATCTCAGCAGTTTCTGGCTGGAAAAGGGCAGCTATGCGCTGGTCGGCGTTCTGGGATTATTGTTGTGCTGGCGGGCACTGAAGAAGCTGCGCCAGATTTTACGCAAGCCGACTTTCGCCGCGTTTACTCCGCACCATGAACATCATGCCAACTGTGGCTGCGGGCATCAGCATATGCCTGACCCGAAACAAATGGAAAACGGCAACGACTGGCGTGCGCGGCTGGTGATTGTGCTGTCAATGGGGATGCGGCCCTGTTCCGGGGCAATAATGGTGTTGCTGTTCAGTAAGGTGATTGGGGTGTTTAGCTGGGGGGTAGCGTCTGCGCTGGCGATGGCGGCGGGCACATCGATAACCATTTCATCGTTGGCATTGCTGGTACACAGTTTCCGTCAGCTGGCGGTGCGTTTGAGCGGCAATCGTGCGCCGGTAATGTGGCGGCAAATTGGCTGGACGACGCTGGCATTTGCTGGGGGAGCGGGGCTGGTGGTTGTGGCGGTGGTGATGTGGCTCAGTGCGGTGCCGGAGGGCAGGGGATTGAGGCCATTTTGAGATTGCCGGATGGCGCTGCGCTGATCCGGCCTACTGGTCGCGTAGGCCCGGTAAGCGTGAGCGCCACCGGGCTTAACAAACAGAATTAACGCTTCAGCGCTTCGCTCAGTTCGTCACGCATGCTCGCCAGCATCGCTTTCACGACGCGTGGGTTACCTGCCACGATGTTACCGGTAGACATGAAGTTATGACCGCCAGTGAAATCACATACCAGCGCACCGGCTTCACGTGCAATCAGCTCGCCTGCTGCGAAATCCCATGGCTTCAGGCCCAGTTCGAAGTAACCGTCAACGCGGCCAGCAGCCACATAGGCCAGGTCCAGCGCAGCGGAACCGGAACGACGGAAGTCAGCGCACTCGGTGAACAGTTTACCCAGAATATTCATATAAGCCGGAGCGTGCTGTTTAGCTTTGAACGGGAAGCCGGTCGCCAGAATGGTGCCGTCCAGATCGCGGGCATTGGTGCCGCGCAGACGATAACCGTTCAGCTGTGCGCCCTGACCGCGGGTCGCAGTGAACAGTTCGTTACGCATTGGATCGTAAACCACAGCCACTTCAGTACGGCCTTTAATGCGTACGGCGATGGATACAGAGAAATGAGGAAGACGTTTTACGAAGTTGGTGGTGCCATCCAGTGGATCGATAACCCATTGAACATCCTGATCTTCGCCTGCTACTTCGCCAGACTCTTCGGCGATAATAGTGTGCTGCGGGTAAGATTTACGGATAGTTTCGATAATAATCGCTTCTGCGGCTTTATCGACATTCGTCACGAAGTCATTGCTGCCTTTCTGGCTGGTTTCTACGGAATCTGGGGTCTCGTAGTGCTTGGCAATAACATTACCCGCCTTGCGCGCTGCGCGCACGGCGATGGTCAACATAGGATGTTGCATCGGTCACTCTCACTGGATGTTAAAGAACGGGAAAAACGGCGCACATCATAGCAGCGAATTCGGTTTCTGTCTTCGCTTTATGATAATATGGATGAATAATCTTTAGCCGAAGAATGACAATGCTGCAAAATATTCGAATCGTACTGGTAGAAACGTCCCACACTGGCAACATGGGCTCCGTGGCCCGCGCCATGAAAACCATGGGGTTAACTAACCTTTGGCTGGTTAATCCGCTGGTGAAGCCTGACTCTCAGGCTATCGCGCTGGCGGCCGGTGCCAGCGATGTGATTGGCAACGCGCAAATCGTCGATACCCTCGATGACGCGCTGGCAGGCTGTAGCCTGGTTGTCGGCACCAGCGCGCGTTCTCGTACGCTGCCGTGGCCGATGCTCGACCCGCGTGAATGTGGGCTAAAAAGCGTAGGCGAAGCCGCTCAGGCGCCGGTCGCACTGGTATTTGGCCGCGAACGCGTGGGCCTGACCAACGACGAACTGCAAAAATGCCATTATCACGTGGCGATTGCCGCGAATCCGGAATACAGCTCGCTGAACCTGGCGATGGCGGTACAGGTGATTGCCTACGAAGTGCGTATGGCATGGCTGGCTTCTCAGGAAAAAGAAGAAAGCAGCGAAGCGGAAGCCGAAGAAGTGGCGTACCCGCTGGTGGACGATCTGGAGCGTTTCTACGGTCACCTCGAGCAAACGCTGCTGTCGACCGGCTTCATTCGCGCCACCCATCCGGGGCAGGTGATGAACAAACTGCGTCGTCTGTTTACCCGTGCGCGCCCGGAAAGCCAGGAGCTGAATATCCTGCGCGGGATGCTGGCGTCGATTGAACAGAAGAATAAAGAACAGTAATGCCGTTGCCCGGTGGCGCTGTGCTGACCGGGCCTACGGCTCGAATTCGTAGGCCTGCGCAAGCGAATCGCCGCCAGGCAAAATACGCCTGAAACCGAGAGCGCACGGAAGGTTAAATACTTGACTAAAACAGTCAGGTAAATAGTTGACTGTTTTAGTCGGGAATGTCAGACTTGCCCCCTGCTATGCAATACATACATTTTAATAACAACCCCGGGCAGGGGCGAGTTTGAGGTTAAGTAAGACATGAGACTGACATCTAAAGGGCGTTATGCCGTGACCGCGATGCTGGACGTTGCGCTCAACTCCGAATCGGGCCCGGTTCCGTTGGCCGATATTTCTGAACGTCAGGGAATTTCCCTTTCCTACCTGGAACAGCTGTTCTCCCGCCTGCGTAAAAATGGACTGGTGTCCAGCGTACGTGGCCCGGGCGGCGGTTATCTGCTGGGTAAAGAAGCCGGTAGTATCGCCGTTGGCGAAGTGATCAGCGCAGTCGATGAATCCGTAGACGCCACCCGTTGTCAGGGTAAAGGCGGCTGCCAGGGCGGCGATAAATGCCTGACCCATGCACTGTGGCGCGATCTGAGCGATCGTCTGACCGGTTTCCTGAATAACATCACCCTCGGTGAGCTGGTGAATAACCAGGAAGTGCTGGACGTCTCTGACCGTCAGCACACGCAAGAGTCCCATCGCAGTACCCGCGGACAAGACGCTATCGACGTCAAATTGCGCGCATAATTTACCCGTCATCTTTCGGGCTGCAACTGCGTTGGCCGCACTTGCTCGCCCCAGTCACTTACTTGATGTAAGCTCCTGGGGACTCTCAAGTTTGCCGCCTTGCTGCAACACGAACGATTTGGGTAAATATAATAATAGAATTTCAGAATCAGGCCGGGGTGCTCCCGCACCCCGTCAACACGGTCGTACATCCAGCCGGTTGCCTGGTTCATTGCATTGAGTGATGTACGGAGTTTAAGAGCAATGAAATTACCGATTTATCTCGACTACTCCGCAACCACGCCGGTGGACCCGCGTGTTGCCGAGAAAATGATGCAGTGCCTTACCCTGGACGGAAACTTTGGTAACCCGGCTTCCCGTTCACACCGTTTTGGCTGGCATGCTGAAGAGGCGGTAGATATCGCCCGTAATCAGATTGCTGAGCTGGTGGGTGCTGACCCACGCGAAATCGTCTTTACCTCTGGTGCGACCGAATCTGATAACCTGGCAATTAAAGGTGCGGCCAACTTCTACCAGAAAAAAGGCAAGCACGTCATCACCAGCAAAACCGAGCACAAAGCGGTTCTCGACACCTGTCGTCAGCTGGAGCGTGAAGGGTTTGAAGTGACTTACCTCGCCCCGCAGCGCAACGGTATTATTGACCTGAAAGAACTCGAAGCGGCGATGCGTGATGACACCGTCCTCGTTTCCATCATGCACGTGAATAACGAAATCGGCGTGGTGCAGGATATCGCGACTATCGGTGAACTGTGCCGTTCACGCGGTATTATCTACCACGTTGATGCAACCCAGAGCGTGGGCAAACTGCCTATCGATCTGAGCCAGTTGAAAGTTGACCTGATGTCTTTCTCTGGTCACAAAATCTACGGCCCGAAAGGTATCGGCGCGCTGTACGTGCGTCGTAAACCCCGTATCCGTATCGAAGCGCAGATCCACGGCGGCGGTCACGAGCGCGGTATGCGTTCCGGTACGCTGCCTGTGCACCAGATTGTGGGCATGGGTGAAGCGTATCGCATTGCCAAAGAAGAGATGGAAACCGAGATGGCGCGTCTGCGCACTCTGCGTAACCGTCTGTGGGAAGGCGTAAAAGACATGGAAGAGGTGTACCTGAACGGTGACCTCGAGCAGGGCGCGCCAAACATCCTCAACGTCAGCTTTAACTACGTTGAAGGCGAGTCACTGATCATGGCCCTGAAAGATCTGGCCGTGTCTTCCGGTTCCGCCTGTACGTCTGCGAGCCTTGAGCCGTCTTACGTACTGCGTGCGCTGGGCATGACTGACGAGCTGGCACACAGCTCCATCCGTTTCTCTTTAGGTCGTTTTACTACCGAAGAAGAGATCGACTACACCATCGCGCTGGTACAGAAATCCATCGGTCGTCTGCGTGAACTCTCTCCACTGTGGGACATGTTCAAGCAGGGCGTGGATATCAACAGCATCGAATGGTCGCATCATTAATCGGTAGACAGGAGAATTCAAAATGGCTTACAGCGAAAAAGTTATCGATCATTACGAGAATCCACGCAACGTCGGCTCGTTTGACAACAGCGACGACAGCGTCGGCAGCGGCATGGTCGGCGCACCGGCCTGCGGCGACGTGATGAAGTTGCAGATTAAAGTCAACAATGAAGGTATCATTGAGGACGCGCGCTTCAAGACCTACGGCTGCGGTTCTGCTATCGCGTCCAGCTCCCTCGTGACCGAGTGGGTGAAGGGTAAATCCCTGGACGAAGCACAGGCTATCAAGAACACCGATATTGCCGAAGAACTCGAACTGCCACCGGTGAAAATTCACTGTTCTATCCTAGCAGAAGACGCGATCAAAGCCGCCATTGCGGACTATAAAAGCAAACGTGAAGCTAAATAAGATCTGAGGTTTTTTATGTCGATAACCCTAAGCGACAGCGCTGCTGCACGAGTCAGTTCCTTCCTGTCCAACCGTGGCAAAGGCTTCGGTCTGCGTCTGGGCGTGCGGACTTCCGGTTGCTCTGGTATGGCCTACGTGCTGGAATTTGTCGATCAACCTGACGCCGAAGACACGGTGTTTGAAGACAAAGGCGTGAAGGTTGTGGTCGATGGCAAAAGCCTGCAGTTCCTCAACGGCACTGAACTGGACTTCGTAAAAGAAGGCCTCAACGAAGGGTTTAAATTTACCAACCCGAACGTTAAAGACGAGTGCGGTTGCGGCGAAAGCTTCCACGTTTAATCACGCGTAAGATAACCCCACGGTGGCCAGGCTGCTTGTGGGGTTTGCTTTTTCAGAGATAGCTATGGACTACTTCACTCTCTTTGGCCTGCCGGCCTCTTATCACCTCGATAGCCAGCAGCTCGCCACGCGCTTTCAGGATTTACAGCGCCAGTTCCATCCGGACAAATTCGCCAGCCACTCTTCCGCCGACCAGCTTGCATCGGTGCAGCAATCCGCGACCATTAATCAGGCGTGGCAAACCCTTCGCCACCCGTTGACGCGCGCGGAATACCTGCTGTCACTGCACGGCTTTGATTTGGCGAGCGAGCAGCACACGGTGCGCGACACGGCGTTTCTGATGGAACAACTGGAGCTGCGTGAAGAGCTCGATGAGATTGATCGCGCCAAAGACAGCGAGCGTCTGGACGCGTTTATGCGTCGCGTGAAAGGCATGTTTGACACGCGCCATCAGCAGATGGTCGCGGAACTCGATAATGAAGCGTGGGATAGCGCGGCGGATACCGTGCGTAAACTGCGTTTTCTCGATAAACTGCGCAGTTCAGCAGAACAACTCGAAGAAAAGCTCTTCTTACTCTAAATCATTCGGGTTGCAACAAGGCGGCAACGCAGCGACTCCGCAGGAGCTTACAAAAATAAGTGACTGGGAGGAGCGAGGAAGTCAACACAGTTGCGGCATGAATGATGACGAGTAATTGATTTTGGAAGCTTAATTACTATGGCCTTATTACAAATCAGTGAGCCTGGCCTGAGTGCCGCGCCGCACCAGCGTCGTCTGGCGGCGGGCATCGACTTAGGCACCACCAATTCACTGGTCGCTACCGTGCGTAGCGGTCAGGCTGAAACATTGGCCGATAGCCAGGGGCGCCATCTGCTGCCCTCGGTCGTGCATTACCAGGCGCAGGGACATGACGTGGGCTATGACGCTCGCGCCAATGCCGCGCTGGATCCGGTCAACACCATCAGCTCTGTAAAACGCCTGATGGGCCGCTCGCTTGCCGATGTGCAGGCGCGCTATCCGCATCTGCCTTATCAGCTCCAGGCAAGCGTTAATGGCCTGCCAATGCTGTCGACCAACGCCGGTTTGCTGAACCCGATTCGTATCTCTGCGGATATCCTCAAAGCCCTGTCTGCCCGAGCGACCGAAACGCTGGAAGGCGAGCTCGATGGCGTGGTGATAACCGTTCCGGCTTATTTCGACGATGCACAGCGTCAGGGCACCAAGGACGCCGCGCGTCTGGCGGGCCTGCACGTGCTGCGTTTGCTGAATGAGCCGACGGCGGCGGCCATCGCCTACGGTCTGGATTCCGGCCAGGAAGGCGTCATTGCCGTCTACGATCTCGGCGGCGGCACGTTTGATATTTCTATTCTGCGCCTCAGCCGTGGCGTGTTCGAAGTGCTGGCGACCGGCGGTGATTCAGCCCTCGGCGGCGACGACTTCGACCACCTGCTGGCGGATTTCATTCGTGAACAGGCGGGGATTGCCGACCGTTCCGATAACCGCGTGCAGCGCGAACTGTTAGACGCCGCCATCGCCGCCAAAATTGCTCTCAGCGATGCCGACAGCGTTCACGTTGACGTGGCTGGCTGGGAGGGCGACATCACCCGCGTGCAGTTCAACGAGCTGATTGCTGCGCTGGTGAAACGCACGCTGCTGGCCTGTCGTCGCGCGCTGAAAGATGCGGGCGTCGAAAACGAAGACGTTAAAGACGTGGTCATGGTGGGCGGTTCTACCCGCGTGCCGTTAGTGCGTGAACGCGTGGGCGAATTCTTTGGCCGCACGCCGCTGACGTCTATCGACCCGGATAAAGTGGTCGCCATTGGCGCGGCGATTCAGGCCGATATTCTGGTCGGCAATAAGCCGGACAGTGAAATGTTGCTGCTGGACGTCATCCCGCTGTCGTTGGGTCTTGAGACCATGGGCGGCCTGGTGGAGAAAGTCATCCCGCGTAACACCACCATTCCGGTGGCGCGTGCGCAGGAGTTCACCACCTTTAAAGACGGCCAGACCGCAATGTCTATCCACGTGATGCAGGGTGAGCGCGAGCTGGTGCAGGATTGCCGCTCTCTGGCGCGTTTCGCGCTGCGCGGTATTCCGGCGATGCCTGCGGGCGGGGCACATATTCGCGTCACCTTCCAGGTGGATGCCGACGGCCTGCTGAGCGTCACGGCGATGGAAAAATCCACCGGCGTGGAAGCCTCTATTCAGGTGAAACCGTCTTATGGTCTGAGCGACAATGAAATCGCTACCATGATCAAAGACTCAATGAGTTTCGCCGAACATGACGTCCAGGCGCGCATGCTTGCTGAGCAAAAAGTGGAAGCGGCTCGCGTACTGGAAAGTCTGAACAGCGCACTGGCAGCCGATGCCGGGCTGCTCAGCGTTGAAGAACGCCAGGCAATTGACGACGGTGTTTCTGTTCTGCAGAAAGCCGCCGTTGGCGATGATGCCGATGCCATAAAAGAAGCCATTAAAAATATCGACACACAAACCCAGGAATTTGCCGCACGCCGTATGGACCAGTCGGTCCGTAAAGCGCTGAAAGGCCAGTCCGTGGACGAGGTTTAATATGCCAAAGATTGTTTTTCTGCCACATCAGGATCTCTGTCCGGATGGCGCAGTTCTGGAAGCTCAATGCGGTGAAACCATTCTGGACGTTGCCCTGCGCAACGGGATCGAGATTGAACACGCCTGTGAAAAATCCTGTGCCTGCACGACCTGCCACTGCGTCGTTCGTGAAGGCTTCGATTCGCTGCCGGAAAGTACCGAAGACGAAGATGACATGCTCGACAAAGCCTGGGGTCTGGAGCCGGAAAGCCGCTTAAGCTGTCAGGCGCGCGTCACCGATGAAGATCTGGTGGTCGAGATGCCACGTTACACCATCAACCACGCACGCGAGCACTGATTATGGCGCTGAAATGGACCGACAGCCGTGAAATCGGCGAAGCATTGTACGATGCGTATCCGGATACCGATCCGAAAACCGTTCGCTTCACAGATATGCATCAGTGGATTTGCGCTCTGGAAGATTTTGAGGATGATCCCAACGCATCCAATGAAAAAATTCTCGAGGCGATTCTGTTAGTCTGGTTAGACGAAGCAGAATAGTTCATCTTACGGGCTGCCTCTGGCGGCCCGTTTGCTCAATAAGGATAAGACAATGACCGAAGCGATGAAGATTACGCTGTCGACTCAGCCTGCCGATGCGCGCTGGGGCGAAAAAGCCACCTACAGCATTAACAACGACGGCATCACCCTGCACCTGAACGGCAAAGACGATGCCGGTTTGATTCAGCGCGCGGCGCGTAAAATTGACGGCATGGGCATTAAGCATGTTGCGCTGGCGGGCGAAGGCTGGGATACCGAGCGCAGCTGGGCTTTCTGGGCCGGTTACAAAGGGCCGAAAGGCAGCCGTAACGTCGACTGGGCGGCACTGGATGACGCACAGAAAAGCGAGCTCGATAACCGTCTGGCGATCGTTGACTGGGTACGTGACACCATCAACGCGTCTGCCGAAGACCTCGGCCCTGAGCAGTTAGCCGCACGCGCGGTTGACCTGCTGTGCCGCTTTGGCTGCGACAACGTCCATTACCGCATCACCAAAGGTGAAGATCTGCGCGAGCAGGGCTACATGGGGATCCACACCGTGGGTCGCGGTTCTGACCGTCCACCGGTTCTGCTGGCGCTGGATTACAACCCAACCGGCGACGCGAATGCACCGGTTTACGCCTGCCTCGTGGGCAAAGGCATTACCTTTGATACCGGCGGTTACAGCCTTAAGCAAAGCGCGTTTATGGACTCCATGAAGTCCGACATGGGCGGCGCGGCGCTGGTGACCGGCGCACTGGCATTCGCCATTACCCGTGGCCTGAACAAACGCGTGAAGCTGTATCTGTGCTGTGCAGACAACATGGTCAGCGGCAACGCGTTCAAACTGGGTGACATCATTAGCTATCGCAACGGCAAAAAAGTCGAAGTGATGAACACCGACGCCGAAGGCCGTCTGGTACTGGCCGATGGCCTGATCGACGCCTGTGCGCAGAAGCCAGAGCTGATTATCGATGCGGCGACCCTGACCGGTGCAGCGAAAACGGCGTTGGGTAATGATTACCACGCGCTGTTCAGCTTCGATGACAAACTGGCTGCACGCCTGATGGCCAGCGCCGCGGCGGAAAACGAACCATTCTGGCGTCTGCCGCTGGCGGAATTCCACCGCAATCAGCTGCCGTCAAACTTTGCTGAGCTGAACAATACCTCCAGCGCGGCATTCCCGGCGGGTGCCAGCACCGCGGCAGGTTTCCTGTCTCATTTTGTGGAGAACTATCACGAAGGCTGGCTGCACATTGACTGCTCCGCGACCTACCGTAAATCTGCCGTTGAGCAGTGGGCGGCAGGCGCAACCGGTCTGGGTGTGCGCACCCTCGCGAATCTGTTGACCGCAGAGTAATCGTCATGCCCGGCGGCGCTGCGCTTGCACGGGCCTACGAATTTCGTTGTCCGGGTGGCGCTGCGCTTGTGCGGGCATACGGATTTTGTAGGCCGGGTAAGCGCAGCGCCACCCGGCGTTTTTTAAAGTAGTGAGCTTATGTCCGAACAAAAAAACGAATTAGAAACTTTACTGGAACAGGCGGCGACCGAGCCTGCGCACCGTCCGGCTTTCTTCCGCGCACTGCTTGAGGCCACTGTCTGGGTACCAGGCACGGCGGCGGAAGGCGAGCAGGTGGTGGAAGACAGCGCGCTGGACATCCAGCACTGGGAAAAAGACGACGGTACGTCGGTGGTCCCATTCTTCAGCTCGCTTGAAGCACTGCAGCAGGCGGTGACTGACGAACAGGCCTTTGTGGTTATGCCGGTACGCACGCTGTTCGAAATGACGCTCGGCGAGACGCTGTTCCTCAATGCCAAACTGTCAACCGGTAAAGAGTTCACCCCGCGTGAAATCAGTCATTTGATGGGCGAAGAAGGCAACCCTCTGAGCACTCAAACGGTACTGGAAGGCGGAGCATCACTGCTGCTGTCCGAAGTAACCGAGCCGCCTGCTCAAATGGTGGATTCTCTGACCACGCTCTTTAAGTCGCTCAAAACCGTGAAGCGTGCGTTTCTGTGTTCCATTAAAGAACACGCTGACGAGCAGCCAAACCTGCTGATTGGGATTGAAGTCGAAGGCGATGATATCGACGTGGTGATTCAGGCGACGGGCAGTGTAGCAACCGACACCTTGCCGGGCGACGAGCCTATTGATATTTGTCAGGTGGTCGAAGGCGAGAAGGGCATCAGTCACTTCATGCTGGCGCACATCACGCCATTCTACGAAAAGCGCTGGGGCAGCTTCCTGCGCGATTTTAAACAGAACCGGATTATCTGATGCACTCGGGGTGAGCCTTCACCCCGTTGCTTCCAGCAACAGCAAATCCATCAGTAACACCAGATTCGACTCAAACGACGTCACGCCTGCGGCTTCGGCAGCGTAATGCACCGCCTCGTCATACAGCGCGAAATGCAGGTCAGCCATGCCCGCCAGCGTATTGGCCGATGCGCGGGTAAAAGCGACCACCGTCATGCCAATCGTTTGGGCGATCCTCGCTTTATCCAGCACTTGTTCCGTTTCACCACTGCGGGAAACCGCGATAAACACCTGATAACGCGCGGCGTTACTCAGAAAAATATTCCGGCTATCGCCTGGCCCAGAAATAAACGCCGTCTTGCCCAACACCTGCAATTTTTTGGTCAGGTATTCGGCAAACAGATAAGAGAACCCGGCCCCGTACAGAAAAAAGCTCTCTTTTTGGCGCAATAAGGCTGAAAACTGCTGTCGTTTATCTTCCGTTACCCACTGAAAAGTCTGCTGATAGTTGGCGATAAATTGATTAAAGAGGGCCGGTAGCTGCGGCAAACTTTCGGCCTGAGGCGCAATGTGCGGTGTGTCTGAAAGCAGTTGCTTACAGTGCCAGATAAATTCGCTAAAACCGCTGAACCCCAGTTTTTGGCACAGGCGCATGATGGTTGCGGTGGAGACAAACGTCGCCTGCGCTAGCTCGCGCACCGTAATGTTTCCCACCAGCAACGGGTGCTCCGTGAGATGTGCCAACACGCGGTATTCCGCGCGGGTCATTGATGCCCCGCGCGTTAAGAGCGTCGCCAGACGGTTATCCATTATTGGGCAGGTTCAACCGGCAGATCGTCCCGGGCGCCCCATTCACTCCAGGCACCGTCATACAGGGTGACGTCAGTGATGCCCAGTGTGGCAAGGGCCAGTATCACCACGCACGCCGTCACGCCGGAACCACAGCTGGCGATAATCGGTTGGTGTAAATCCACGCCCTGACGTTCGAAAATAGCGCGCAGTTCGTCGGTGGTTTTCAGCTCACCTTCAAAAACCAGATCGCCCCACGGCACGTTGCGGGAACCAGGAATATGGCCGCGTTTCAGGCCGGGTCGCGGTTCGTCAGCCTGAGCGTTAAAGCGTGGCGCAGGTCGGGCATCGACAATTTGTGCGGTGTTTTCATGGCTGACTACCAGCACATCGGTCAGGCGTTTCACCGCGCTGGCATCAAACGTGGCCTCAAATTCACCTTCCGGCAGTGAGACATCGCCCTGTTGCAATGGCAACTCATCACGCTGCCAGCCCGCAAGACCCCCAGCCAGAATCGAGACCTGCTCGACGCCGAAATTCTTCAGCATCCACCAGGCGCGCGGGGCGGAGAAGAGGTTGCCCTCATCGTAGATAACCAGATGCTTATCACGGTTCACGCCAAGCTCACGCATCGCCACCGCAAACGCTTCTGGACGCGGCATCATGTGCGGCAGGGGAGAGGTATGATCGGAGAGGGCTTCAATATCGAAAAATACCGCTCCCGGCAGATGCCCGGCGCGGTATTCAGCGGCCATATCGCGTAAATGCTCCTGTCCTGCCGGCGCCATACGCGCATCAAGGATCAGAACGTTCGGATCGTCGCTATGTTCAATCAGCCAGTCGGTTGACACAAAATATGAGGTGGACATGTTTGCCTCCATCTTTACCCGTCATACTTCAAGTTGCATGAGCGTTGGCTACGCCTGCTCACCCCAGTCACTTACCTGAGTAAGCTCCTGGGGATTAATGAGAGACATCCTGTCTCTCACCAGAGGCTAGCCTTTGGCTGGTCAAATTCGTTCCCGACGAATTTGTCACAGACTTGCCGCCTTCCTGCAACTCGAATTATTTAGGGTATTTATCCAGAAAAGCGGATTGTCGGTGTTTTTTCTGACACCGACAAGCAAACCCCGTTCAACTCGCGAGCGACGCCCTATTTTTTTATCGCTTCGCCATCCTGCCAGGCTTTTTGCAATGCGGGCCAGTAATCACGGTTGGCTTCAATCATCTCATCAAGAATCGCTTTTGCGTGTTCCATGGTCGGCACGGTGCGATTGAGCGTAAAGGCCTGCAGGGCTTTTTCGTAGTTCCCTTCAATGGTGGCTTCAACCAGCAGTTGCTCGGAGGCGAGTTGCTGTTGCAGCAGCGTCTGATGGAACAGCGGCACCTGGCCGACCCGCACCGGTTCTGGCCCTTCCGAGGTGATATAGGCCGGAACTTCCACCACCGCGTCGTAAGGCAGGTTGACGATTGCCCCACGGTTTTCAACCATCACCAGATGGCGTTGTCGCAGGTTGAAGGCGAGTGAGCGGGCCACATCAACAATAAACTCGCCGTGTACGCCGACGTGGAATGCGTCGGACAAGATACCGGTGCGTTTATACTCTTCCGCTGCGGCGAACAGCTTTTTCTCGCGCCCGTTCATCACTTCATTGGCGCGGGTGTAGTCCGGGTTCTGATGCTCAACAATCTGGTTCGGCATCAGGTAATACTGCAGATACGGATTCGGCAGATACTCCGGGAAGTTATCCATGATCGGTTTGATGTTGCGCCAGGTTTTCACCCACGACGGATCGGAATGCTGCGGATCGGTTTTGGCCGCGTCTTCCGTCAGCAACCCGTATTTCGCAATATGGCGACGCAGTTCAGGCAGTTTGTCCTCGCCGTCGACCAGGACCCGGGTAAACCAGCCAAAATGATTCAACCCGAAATAGTCCACTTCCAGTTTGTGACGATCGACACCCAGGATTGCGCCCATATTGCGCATGGCGGCGACCGGCATATCGCAAATGTTCAGCACCCGAGCGTTCGGGCGCAGACGACGTACGCCTTCAGCGACAATCGCGGCCGGGTTGGAATAGTTGACGATCCACGCTTTTTCGTGGGCATAACGATCAACCAGATCGATTAGCTCCACCATGGGCAGGATCGTGCGCAGCCCATACGCCAGCCCGCCTGGACCACAGGTTTCTTGCCCGACCACGCCGTGGCGCAGAGGGATCTTCTCGTCCAGCTCGCGCATTTTGTACTGACCGACGCGCATTTGAGCGAAAACAAAATGCGCGCCGCTAAAGGCGACTTCCGGATCGCTCGTCACCGTGAATTTGATGTCCTGGCTGTGATCGCGAATCACTTTCTCGACCACCGGTGCGATGGTGTCCTGCCGCGCGGCATCAATGTCGTACAGACGAATTTCCGCGAGGGGAAAATCCTGCAAACGCACCATCAGGCTTTTGACAATGCCGGGTGTGTAGGTGCTGCCGCCACCGGCAATGGAGAGAATAAAAGGGGGTTTAAACATCATTAGCTCCTTCAGAGAAACGTCTCAACGGCTTCTCGCATTTTTTTGACATGCAGCCCGTAGACCACCTGAACGTTGTTACCTTGTTTGATAATCCCTTTTGCGCCCGTCGCGCTGAGTCGCGGTTCATCAATGATGTCGATATCCTTAACCGTGACGCGCAGGCGGGTATAGCAGTTATCCACCACCTCAATATTTTCACGTCCCCCGAGGCCCGCCACGATGGATTCACCAAGCCCGTCATTGTTGCCCTTCGCCTGATACTCCTGCTTGCTGTAGAGACGAGTCTCCTCTTCGGCCTCCTCGCGACCTGGCGTCTTCATATTGAAATGCAGGATCAGGAAGCGGAACACGACAAAGTAGAGCGCGAACATGATCAATCCGACCAGGATGTACATCGGCCAGTTGGATTTTTCCGTGCCCAGCGGCAGGTTGTAGAGAATGAAATCGATAATGCCGTTAGCGCCAATGGCGTGAACGCCAAGCAGGGAAAACAGCATCATGCCGATGCCGGTGAGTACCGCGTGGACCACAAACAGCAGCGGCGCGACGAACAGGAAAGAAAATTCGATGGGCTCGGTGACGCCGACCAGTAAGGAAGTGAGCGCTGCCGGGATCAGAATGGCTTTTGCTGCGGCCTTGCGCTCGGGTTTGGCGGTCACGTACATCGCCAGCGCCGCCGCTGGCAGACCAAACATTTTGCTGATACCCCGGGCATCCCATACCACGGTGCTGCTCAGCTGTTTAACCTCCGCACAGGCCATCTCAGCGAAATAGATATTCCGCGCGCCCTGATACAGCGTGCCGCAGACCTCCTGAGTGCCACCCAGCTCGGTATACAGAAATGGGGTGTAGACAAGATGATGCAGCCCGGTAGGCACCAGAATGCGCTCGAGGAAACCGTAAATCATGACGCCAAACGCACCGGAGCCTTTAATCGCCAGCGCCATGGCGCTAATACCGTGCTGCGCATAGGGCCAAAGCTCGCTCATTACCACCCCGAGGAGCATCGACACTGGCAACACGATGATGGCGACAAAACAGTGGCCGGAATAGATAGCCATCGCCCCGTTAAATTGTACGCCGGAGTATTTGTTGTACAGATAACCGGAGAGCGCTCCGGTCAGGATCCCGGCGAACACGCCCATTTCCAGCACCTGTACGCCTAACACCATGCTTTGTCCGGCGGCTTTCATCTGGTCCGCCGGAGCGAGTTCGCCCTGAAGCTGAAGGGTGACGTTCATGGCATTGATAAACACCACAAAGGTCAACAGACCAATCAGCGCCGCGTAGCCTTTATCGCGTGCTGCCAGCCCGACAGGGATCCCGACGGCGAACACCAGCGCCAGATTCACCAGTACCGAAACGGCAGATTTCGCGATCAGCTGACCGAGGTTTTGAATCAGCGGATGACCGAGAAAGGGCAGATATTCGGCAAGACTGCCGTTGCCCAGCACGTTTCCAAAAGCAATAAAAAGACCGACTATCGGTAAGATAAGCACCGGTCCGTATAATGATTTTCCGAAGTTTTGTAGGGCATTCACGGCTCGTTTCATGATGTTCTCTCTTATTGAACCGCGCACTCAGAGTGCGTTTCAGGCTTAAAGCTAGCAGGCATCCGGTCACTGAATCCATATATCTTATTGTTTTAAAAACAAATGACGCTGAAGGTAACATGTAACCTTTGGCGTTGTGATCGGGATATCAGCAGGGAATCGCGGGGGACGTGACGGCAGGTGGGCTATCGGAAATGCAGCCCCTTTCAGAATTTATAGGCTGTTGGTAAAACCCACGATTAAGCATAATACTGTGTTGACGAAAATTTGAGGCTTTCTGGGCCAGGGGTTAAAGGATGAAACCGTATCGTTTGGCAGCGCTATCGCTCGCGCTGGTTACCGCATTTTCGCTAAGTGGCTGTGATAACAACGACAAAACACAGACCGTGAAGCCCGCGGCTTCAGCCGCTGAGACGCCATCGAAACCGACGCCCGTTGCTCCGAGCGCGGCAACGCTGGATAAGCTGGCTGCGCAGAACAAAGGCAAAGCGCTGACCCTGATTGACGCGTCCGAAGTTCAGCTCGATGGCGCGGCGACGCTGGTCCTCACGTTTTCTATTCCGCTTAATCCTGCTCAGGATTTTTCCAGCCGCGTACACCTTGTTGATAAGAAAAGCGGCAAAGTGGATGGGGCCTGGGAACTGGCACCTAATCTGAAAGAATTGCGCATGCGCCATCTGGAGCCCAAGCGCAATCTGGTATTAACCGTCGATCCGGACGTGGAGGCGGTGAATAAAACCACCTTCGATAAAACCTACGAACAGAACATCGCCACCCGTGATATCGCGCCAAGCGTTGGCTTTGCCAGCCGCGGTTCGCTGCTGCCGGGTAAAGTCGTGGCCGGGCTGCCGGTGATGGCGCTGAACGTGAATAACGTCGACGTGAATTTCTTCCGCATAAAACCGGAATCGCTGGCGTCCTTTATCAGCCAGTGGGAATACCGCAGTTCGCTCAGCAACTGGGAATCTGATGAGTTGCTGAAAATGGCCGATCTGGTCTACACCGGGCGCTTTGATCTTAATCCTGAGCGTAATACCCGCGAAAAACTGCTGCTGCCGTTAAGTGATATCAAACCGCTCCAGCAGGCGGGCGTATACATCGCGGTGATGAATCAGGCCGGTCACTACAACTACAGCAATGCCGCGACGCTATTCACCCTGAGCGATATTGGGGTGTCTGCGCACCGTTATCATAATCGTCTGGATGTATTTACCCAGAGCCTGGAAAATGGCGCGGCGCAAAGTGGCATCGACGTTCAGTTGCTCAATGATAAAGGCCAGACTTTGGCCCAGGCCAACAGCGACTCGATAGGCCATGTTTCTTTGCAAACGGACAAAGAAGCAGCCCTGTTGCTGGCGCGTAAAGATGGCCAGACTACGCTGCTTGATCTCAAGCTTCCGGCGCTGGACCTGTCAGAATTCGATATTGCAGGTACACCGGGTTACAGCAAACAATTCTTTATGTTCGGCCCGCGCGACCTTTATCGTCCGGGTGAAACGGTGATTGTGAATGGCCTGCTGCGCGATAGCGACGGCAAGCCGCTGCCCGATCAGCCGGTAAAACTTGAAGTCGTTCAGCCTGATGGTCAGGTAGTACGCACTGTCATGAGCAAGGCCGTTAACGGTCTGTACCAGTTTAATTGGGCGCTGGACGCTGGGGCGGCCACCGGAATGTGGCACGTTCGCGCCAGCGCGGGTGACAACCAGAATCGCGAATGGGATTTCCACGTCGAAGACTTCATGCCAGAACGCATGGCCCTCAACCTGACGCCAGAAAAAGCCCCGCTCACGCCCGAAGAAGACGTCAGTTTTGCGGTGACCGGCTATTACCTGTACGGCGCGCCGGCTAACGGCAACGCGTTGCAGGGCAAGATGTTCCTGCGTCCATTGCGAGACGCCGTAGCCGCGCTGCCGGGCTTTGAGTTCGGTGATATCGCCGAAGAGAATCTCTCGCGCACGCTGGACGAAGTGCTGCTCAAACTCGACGCCCAAGGGCACGGTGTGGTGAAAGTCGATAGCCAGTGGCAGGAAACCCATTCTCCGCTGCAGGTGATCCTTCAGGCGAGTCTGCTCGAATCCGGCGGTCGTCCGGTTACGCGTCGCGCCGAACAGGCTATCTGGCCTGCGGAAATGCTGCCGGGGATCCGCCCAGAATTTGCCAGCAAAGCGGTCTACGACTATCGTACCGATACCACAGCCAATCAGCCGATGGTGGATGAAAACAGCACTGCCGGGTTCGATATCGTATATGCCAATGCGCAGGGCGAGAAAAAAGCGGTCTCGGGGCTGAAGGTCCGTCTGATCCGCGAGCGTCGGGACTACTACTGGAACTGGTCTGACAGCGATGGCTGGCAGTCACAGTTTGATCAAAAGGATCTGGTTGAAGGCGAACAAACGCTGGATCTTAACGCCAATGAAACCGGCAAAGTCAGCTTCCCGGTGGAGTGGGGGTCATACCGTCTGGACGTCAAAGCGCCGGATGACACCGTGAGCAGCGTGCGTTTCTGGGCCGGTTACAGCTGGCAGGATAACAGCGATGGAACCGGTGCCGCGCGCCCGGACCGCGTCACCATGAAACTTGACAAACCGGCCTATAAACCTGGCGACACCATCAAGCTGCACATCTCCGCTCCGGCGGCGGGTAAAGGCTACGCGATGGTGGAGTCCAGCGAAGGCCCGCTGTGGTGGCAGGAAATTGATGTGCCCGCGCAAGGGATGGACCTGTCGATTCCGGTTGATAAAGCCTGGAACCGCCACGATTTGTATCTCAGCACCCTGGTGATTCGCCCTGGCGATAAATCAAAATCAGCAACGCCAAAACGGGCTGTGGGCCTACTGCATTTACCGCTCGGGGATGAAAACCGCCGTCTGAACATTGCGCTGGATACCCCGCAGAAAATGCGTCCGAACCAGCCGCTGACGGTGAAAATCAAAGCCAGCACCAAAGAGGGGGCGCTACCGAAGCAGGTCAATGTTTTGGTCTCCGCCGTCGATAGCGGCGTGCTGAATATTACCGATTACACCACGCCGGATCCGTGGAATGCTTTCTTTGGGCAGAAACGCTACGGCGCGGATATCTACGACATCTATGGCCAGGTCATTGAAGGCCAGGGTCGTCTTGCCAGCCTGCGTTTTGGTGGTGACGGCGACGAACTCAAACGCGGCGGTAAGCCGCCGGTGAATCACGTCACTATTGTCGCCCAACAGGCACAACCGGTGACGCTGGACGATAAAGGCGAAGGCACCGTGACGCTGCCCATTGGCGATTTCAACGGTGAACTGCGCGTGATGGCGCAGGCCTGGACGGCAGATGATTTCGGCAGCAGCGATAGCAAAGTCGTGGTGGCCGCACCAATCATTGCCGAGCTGAATACGCCACGCTTCCTGGCGGGCGGCGACAGCAGTCGTCTTACGCTCGATCTCACCAACCTGACCGACCAACCGCAAACGCTGAATGTGCAACTTACTGCAACGGGTTTGCTGCAACTCGAAGGTACACAGCCAGAGCCCAGCAAACTTCCGCCGGGCGCGCGGGTAACGCTGTTCATTCCGGTGAGCGCGCAGGATGGTTTTGGTGAGGGATCTGTGCAAGCGACAGTCAGCGGCTTGACGCTGCCGGGTGAAACCTTCACTCCGCTGCAAAAAGAGTGGAAAATCGGCGTGCGTCCGGCCTTCCCGGCGCAAACCGTCAACGCGGGCGTGGCCCTGCAGCCTGGTGAAAGCTGGACGGTTCCGGCTTCACAGCTTGAGGGGTTTGTCCCGGAAACGCTGCAAAGCCAGCTGTTGTTCAGCGGCAAACCGCCGCTTAACCTGGCGCGTTACATTCGTGAGCTGAAAGCGTATCCCTACGGCTGTCTGGAACAAACCGCCAGCGGCCTGTTCCCGCAGCTCTACACCAATGCGGCACAGCTAAAATCATTGGGCATTCCAGGTGACACTGATGAGAAGCGCCGTGCGGCGGTGGATTTGGGGATCGCGCGTCTGCTGCAAATGCAGCGCGACGACGGTGGTTTCTCCTTGTGGGACAAAGAAGGCTCAGAAGAATACTGGCTGACGGCCTACGTGATGGACTTCCTGACTCGCGCCAGTGAGCAGGGCTACAGCGTGCCGGCGGATGCGATTACCCGCGGGAATAATCGCCTGCTGCGCTATTTGCAGGAGCCTGGGCTGATGACTATTCGCTACACCAATGACAGCCAGGCGAGCCGTTTTGCAGTGCAGTCATACGCCGCGCTGGTGTTGGCTCGCCAGCAGAAAGCCCCGCTGGGGGCACTGCGTGAAATCTGGGAGCGTCATGCACAGGCGAAATCGGGCTTGCCGTTGATGCAACTGGGTCTGGCGCTGAAAGCGATGGGCGATGCGCCGCGCGGTGACGAGGCAATTGCGCTGGCGCAGAACACACCGCGTCAGGAGAGTAACGGCTGGATGGCGGACTACGGCAGCCAGCTGCGCGACAATGCGCTGATGCTGAGCCTGCTGGAAGAGAATAAGCTGCTGCCGGATGTGCAAAACACATTGCTGAACACCCTTTCACAGCAGGCATTCGGTGAGCGCTGGTTGTCGACCCAGGAGATGAACGCCCTGTTCCTGGCCGCGAAAGGATTGCAGGATTTACCTGGCACCTGGCAGGCGCAGACCTCGCTTCAGGCGGAACCGTTGAGCGCGGATAAATCCCTGTCCCGAAATCTGACCACCGATCAGCTGGCTTCACTGAAGGTGAAAAACATCGGAACACAGCCCCTGTGGCTGCGTCTGGACAGTAGCGGTTACCCGGAATACGCCCCTAAGCCTGCCAGCAATGTGTTGCACATTGAGCGCCAGTTCCTGGGTGCAGATGGGCAGCTGAAATCGCTCTCTTCGCTGCGCAGCGGTGATTTAGTGCTGGTGCACTTAGAAGTCGAAGCGAGCCAGAATGTGCCGGATGCGCTGGTGGTGGACCTGCTCCCGGCTGGGCTTGAGCTGGAAAACCAGAACCTGGCCAACAGTAGCGCCAGCCTTCAGGACAACGGATCCGAGGTGCAAAATCTGCTTAATCAAATGCAGCAGGCGGATATTCAGCACATCGAATTCCGCGACGATCGCTTTGTTGCGGCGGTCGCGGTGAGTCAGGGTCAACCCGTTACGCTGGTATATCTGGCACGCGCCGTGACGCCGGGCACCTACGATGTTCCCGTGCCGCAGGTGGAATCGATGTACGTTCCACAATGGCGCGCCACCGGAGAGACCGACGGACCGCTGATCGTCACGCCATAAGATGACATTCTCTCGACTCAAAAAATCCCGCTGGCTTTGGCTGGCGGGTTTTTTCCTTTTTAGCGGACTGGCGGCCTGTGTGGCCGACCATCTCTGGCCACTCCCACTCAATGAGGTCACTCCCGCACGCGTCGTTGTGGCGGAGGATGGCACGCCGCTGTGGCGCTTTGCCGATGCCGAGGGGATCTGGCGCTATCCGGTCACCATTGAAGAGGTTTCTCCGCGCTATTTGCAGGCTCTGATCCAGTACGAAGATCGCTGGTTCTGGGATCACCCGGGGGTAAATCCGCTGTCGGTGCTGCGTGCGGCGTGGCAGGATCTGCGCGCCGGACGGGTGATTTCCGGCGGCAGCACGCTCACGATGCAGGTGGCTCGTCTGCTCGATCCGCATCCTCGTACCTTCGGGGGAAAAATTCGTCAGCTGTGGCGCGCTTTCCAGCTGGAGTGGCATCTCGATAAACGTCAGATCCTGACGCTGTATCTCAACCGCGCGCCGTTTGGCGGCACGTTGCAGGGGATTGGCGCGGCGAGCTGGGCTTATCTGGGTAAACCGCCACAACAGCTCAGCTACTCCGAAGCCGCACTGCTGGCGGTGCTGCCGCAGGCGCCCAGCCGTTTGCGGCCCGATCGCTGGCCGGAACGGGCTCAGGCTGCACGCGATAAGGTACTCGAACGCATGCTGACGCAGGGGGTATGGTCGCCACAGGTGGTCAAAGAAGCTCGACAAGAACCCGTCTGGTTGTTCCCACGGCAGATGCCTCAGCTGGCGCCGCTGTTTTCCCGCCGGATGCTGGCAAAAAGCCACAGTGAAAAAGTCGTCACTACGCTGGACGTTTCTCTCCAGCGTCAGTTGGAAGAGCTAGCGCTGAACTGGAAGTCGCGTCTGCCGCCGCGCAGTTCGCTGGCGATGATCGTGGTCGATCACACCAACATGAAAGTGCGCGGCTGGGTCGGATCGGTGGACATCAGCGATGACAGCCGTTTTGGTCATGTGGATATGGTCAGTGCGGTGCGATCGCCGGGATCGGTGCTGAAACCGTTCATCTATGGCCTGGCAATGGACAACGGGCTTATTCATCCAGCTTCTTTGTTACAGGACGTTCCACGGCGTTTCAGTGATTATCGACCGGGAAATTTTGACAGCGGTTTCCACGGCCCGGTTAGCATGAGCGATGCGCTGGTGCGTTCACTGAATCTCCCGGCGGTGCAGGTGCTGGAAGCCTACGGGCCGAAACAGTTCGCCGCACGTCTGCGCAATGCCGGATTACCGCTCATTTTGCCCGGCGGCGCAGAGCCGAATTTATCGATGATCCTCGGTGGGGCCGGGGCGCGGCTGGCGGACATCACTGCCGCTTACAGCGCGTTTGCTCGCCACGGGCAAGCCGGACGATTGCGCATGCTGCCCGGTGATCCACTGATCGAGCGCTCGCTGTTGTCTCCGGGTTCGGCGTGGATTATTCGTCGCATTCTGGCGGGTGAGGATCAGCCGTTGCCGAACGGCTCACTGCCTGCGGTGGTCCCGCTGGCGTGGAAAACGGGCACCAGCTACGGCTACCGCGATGCCTGGGCTATCGGGATTAACGCGAGGTATGTGATTGGCATCTGGACCGGGCGTCCGGACGGCACGCCGGTGGTCGGTCAGTTTGGTTTTATCAGCGCTATTCCGCTGTTGAATCAGGTCAGTAATATGCTTTTAGCCCGCACCTCGTCGGCCAAAAAGGGTCTGCCTGTTGACCCGCGCCCAGACTCCGTTAGCGCGGGCAACATCTGCTGGCCAGGCGGGCAGGCGCTGGTGGCGGGTGACAGCAACTGCCGCCGTCGGCTGTCGACCTGGCTGCTGGATAACAGCCAGCCGCCGACGCTGCTGCTCCCAGGCCAGGACGGCCTGCGCGGGATTCGCTTCCCGGTGTGGCTGAATGCCCAGGGGCAGCGCGTGGCACCAGATTGTCCTGACGCAAAACAGACGACGCTCGACGTCTGGCCGTTACCGCTGGAGCCATGGTTGCCGGCGAGCGAACGGCGAGCGGCACGTTTGCCCGCCGCATCGAAAAGCTGTCCGCCGCTGCATCAGCAGGATTTGATTCCGTTGACGTTATCGGGCGTGCGCGACGGGGCTATCATCAAACGTCTGCCGGGTGAAACGCAGGCGGCAGTCGCGTTGCAGACCAACGGCGGGGAAGGGCGGCGCTGGTGGTTTATCAACGGAGAGCCCACGGATAACACGGGATCGAATATTACGCTGTCTCTGGATAAAACCGGTGAATACCAGCTGGTGGTCATGGATGAGGCTGGACAGGTTGCGGCCGCAACCTTTACCCTGCAATAAATGCACTTTCAGTGGGTTACGGGTGCGTGTTGCTAACATTCGTCTTATTTTAACAAAATGTTACCTTCAGCCATATGCAGGGGCATTTTTGCTCACTATAATGCGCGCCAGGTATTCGCCCGAATGCACAACAACAGAACAGAAAACAGAGGTTATCATGGCTATTGAACGTACTTTTTCCATCATCAAGCCTAACGCGGTGGCAAAAAACGTTATTGGCAACATCTTTGCGCGCTTTGAAGCAGCAGGGTTCAAAATTGTCGGTACCAAAATGCTGCACCTGACCGTTGAGCAGGCTCGTGGCTTCTACGCAGAACACGATGGCAAACCTTTCTTTGACGGCCTGGTTGAGTTCATGACCTCCGGTCCAATCGTGGTTTCCGTACTGGAAAGCGAAAACGCCGTACAGCGTCACCGTGACCTGATGGGCGCAACCAACCCGGCAAACGCACTGGCCGGCACCCTGCGCGCAGACTACGCTGACAGCTTCACCGAAAACGGCACCCACGGTTCTGACTCCGTTGAGTCCGCACAGCGTGAAATCGCGTACTTCTTCGCAGAAGGCGAAGTCTGTTCCCGTACGCGTTAATAATTTCGTAAATGCCGCGTGCAAACGTGGCATCCGTGCGCCAAAATTTGTACAATGCAACGCCCCCGGAAGAGCAGATTGCTCGCCGGGGCGTTTCTTTTTCAACCCTCCAGGGGCCATAACGTGTAATAACGAGGCCGGAATACACTATGTCTGAACAAATTGTCACACCTGAAAACGTCTCACTGACGGTTCCCAATCAAGATGCCAAAATCAACCTGCTGGATTTAAACCGTCAGCAGATGCGTGAGTTTTTCAATAATTTAGGTGAAAAACCTTTCCGCGCCGATCAGGTGATGAAGTGGTTGTATCACTATTGCTGCGATGACTTTGATGAGATGACCGACATCAATAAAGTCCTGCGTAATAAGCTGAAAGACGTCGCTGAAATTCGCGCCCCGGAAGTGGTGGAAGAGCAGCGTTCCTCAGACGGTACGATCAAATGGGCTATCGCCGTGGGCGATCAGCGCGTTGAAACGGTGTATATCCCGGAAGATGACCGCGCCACGCTGTGCGTTTCTTCTCAGGTTGGGTGTGCGCTGGAATGTAAATTCTGTTCTACCGCGCAGCAGGGCTTTAACCGTAACCTGCGCGTGTCCGAAATTATTGGTCAGGTCTGGCGTGCTGCGAAAATTATCGGCGCGCAGAAAAAGACCGGCGTGCGTCCAATTACCAACGTGGTGATGATGGGCATGGGTGAGCCACTGCTCAATCTGAATAACGTCGTTCCGGCGATGGAAATCATGCTCGATGACTTCGGTTTCGGCCTGTCCAAACGCCGCGTTACGCTCTCCACGTCTGGCGTGGTGCCTGCGCTTGAGAAGCTTGGCGACATGATTGACGTTGCGTTGGCTATCTCCCTGCACGCACCAAACGATGAAATTCGTGACGAAATTGTACCGATTAACAAAAAGTACAATATCGAAACGTTCCTTGGTGCCGTGCGCCGCTATCTGGAAAAATCCAACGCGAACCAGGGCCGTGTGACCATTGAGTATGTGATGCTCGACCACGTCAACGACGAAACGGATCACGCGCATCAGCTGGCGGAACTGCTGAAAGATACCCCATGTAAGATTAACCTGATTCCATGGAACCCGTTCCCGGGGGCGCCGTATGGCCGCAGCTCTAATAGCCGAATTGATCGTTTCTCAAAAGTTCTGATGGGCTACGGTTTCACGACCATCGTGCGTAAAACTCGCGGAGATGACATTGATGCCGCCTGCGGACAGCTGGCCGGTGATGTTATCGACCGTACCAAACGTACCATGCGCAAACGCATGCAGGGTGAACCGATTGCGGTGAAAGCAGTCTGATAGACTGTACTCCGCGCACATTTTTCTGCGCGGAGTCTAAAATGTTTAAGGAATAAACGAAACGCACTGATCCGGTTAATAATTACGGTGCGTTTCTGCCTGGTTTGAGGCAGTATGTAGCGGGGCAACAACAGGTTAGCCTTACGTTTAAAAGGTTAGCCTAACGTGTTAATACTGTCTGTCGGATGACGGGCATGAGATGTTTCGCGGTGCGGTGTTTTCCGCCACCAGAACCTTAAATTTACGTAGCAGCAGCTGTAGCGAATGAATACTGAAGCCACTCAAGACCCACAAGCAGCACAAAGCACGGGGACGCGCCTGCGTAACGCCCGTGAACAACTCGGACTCAGCCAGCAAGCCGTCGCTGAACGCTTATGCCTGAAGGTTTCCACGGTTCGCGATATTGAAGACGACAAGGCGCCAGCCTCACTCGCTTCAACATTCCTGCGTGGCTACATCCGTTCCTATGCCCGTCTTGTTCACATTCCTGAAGAAGAGCTTTTGCCCATTCTGGCAAAAGAGGTGCCTGTTCGCGTCGCGAAAATGGCCCCAATGCAGAACATGTCTTTAGGCAAACGTCGTAAGAAACGCGACGGTTGGCTGATGAGCTTCACCTGGCTGGTTCTGTTTGTTGTTATCGGCCTGACCGGTGCCTGGTGGTGGCAAAACCACAAAGCGCAGCAGGAAGAGATTTCGACGATGGCGGATCAGTCCAGCGCTGAACTGAACGCTAACGACAGCAGCAACAGTCAGAATGTCCCGCTGGATACCAGCGGTGCACAGAGTCAGGCCCCTGACGCAACGGCAAACAATTCGCAACCCGCTCCTGCCGCTGATGCCAATGCGCCAGCCGCAACGGCACAGACCACGCCAGCGCAAACAGCGCCTGACGCACAGAACAACGCCGTGGTTTCGCCATCTCAGGCAAACGTGGATAACACCGCGACGGCCGCCAACCCTGCAACGCCGGCTGCACCACTGCCAACCGATCAGGCTGCGGTTACGCCAACGGCGAGCCCGAATGCGCTGGTGATGAACTTCAACGCCGACTGCTGGCTGGAAGTGACCGACTCTACCGGTAAAAAACTGTTCAGCGGATTACAGCGCAAAGACGGTACGCTCAATTTAGAAGGCCAGGCACCGTATAAGCTTAAAATCGGCGCTCCGGCGGCAGTACAAATTCAGTTCCAGGGTAAACCTGTCGATCTGAGCCGCTTTATCAGAACAAACCAGGTTGCACGTCTGACCCTGAATGCCGAACAATCACCGGCTCAGGCTCAGTAACAGACGCGCCACGCGGGAGATTTTTCATGCATAACCAGGCTCCAATTCAACGTAGAAAATCAACACGTATTTACGTTGGGAACGTGCCTGTTGGCGATGGTGCTCCCATCGCCGTACAGTCCATGACCAACACGCGCACCACCGATGTGGAAGCCACGGTCAACCAGATTAAAGCCCTTGAGCGCGTCGGCGCGGACATCGTCCGCGTGTCGGTGCCGACCATGGATGCGGCCGAAGCATTCAAGCTTATCAAGCAGCAGGTCAATGTGCCGCTGGTGGCCGATATTCACTTTGATTACCGAATCGCGCTAAAAGTAGCCGAATACGGTGTCGACTGTCTGCGTATCAATCCCGGCAATATCGGCAGCGAAGAGCGTATTCGCATGGTTGTTGACTGCGCACGCGATAAAAACATTCCTATCCGCATCGGCGTCAACGCCGGATCGCTGGAAAAAGATCTGCAGGAAAAATACGGCGAGCCGACGCCGCAGGCGCTGCTTGAATCCGCCATGCGTCACGTCGATCACCTCGATCGTCTGAACTTCGATCAGTTCAAAGTCAGCGTAAAAGCCTCCGATGTGTTCCTCGCCGTAGAGTCTTATCGTCTGCTGGCGAAGCAAATCGATCAGCCTCTGCACCTCGGGATCACCGAAGCAGGCGGCGCACGTGCCGGTGCGGTTAAATCGGCCGTTGGCCTTGGGTTGCTGCTCTCTGAAGGGATCGGCGACACGCTGCGTATTTCGTTGGCGGCGGATCCGCTTGAAGAGATCAAAGTCGGTTTCGATATTCTTAAATCGCTGCGCATCCGCGCTCGCGGGATCAACTTCATTGCCTGCCCGACCTGTTCGCGTCAGGAATTTGATGTGATCGGCACCGTGAATGCGCTGGAACAGCGCCTGGAAGACATCATTACCCCGATGGACGTTTCGATCATCGGCTGCGTGGTGAACGGTCCGGGTGAAGCGCTGGTGTCTACCCTCGGTGTCACCGGCGGGAATAAGAAAAGCGGCCTGTACGAAGACGGCGTGCGTAAAGACCGTCTCGACAACGACGATATGATTAGCCAGCTCGAAGCGCGTATTCGCGCCAAGGCCAGCATTCTCGACGAAGCGCGTCGTATCGACGTGCAGCAAGTCGAAGCAAAATAACGTATTGGGAAGCAGCACGCTTCCCGTGTATGATTGAACCCGCAGGCGCTCCGGGCGTCAGGGTTCATTTTTGTATCTATAAAGAGAAAAAACGTGGCAAAAAACATTCAAGCCATTCGCGGCATGAACGATTACCTGCCGGGCGAAACCGCTCTCTGGCAGCGCATTGAAGGCACTCTGAAACAGGTGCTCGGCAGCTACGGTTACAGCGAAATCCGTTTGCCGATTGTAGAGCAGACCCCGTTATTCAAACGCGCGATCGGCGAAGTGACCGACGTCGTTGAAAAAGAAATGTATACCTTTGAGGACCGCAACGGCGATAGCCTGACGCTGCGTCCGGAAGGGACTGCGGGCTGCGTACGCGCCGGCATCGAGCATGGTCTTCTGTACAATCAGGAACAGCGTCTGTGGTACATCGGCCCGATGTTCCGCCATGAGCGTCCGCAGAAAGGGCGCTATCGTCAGTTCCATCAGCTGGGTTGCGAAGTCTTTGGCCTGCAGGGCCCGGACATTGACGCCGAGCTGATTCTCCTTACCGCGCGCTGGTGGCGTGCGCTGGGCATTTCTGAACACGTTCGTCTTGAGCTGAACTCTATCGGCTCGTTGGAAGCGCGCGCGAATTACCGCGAAGCGCTGGTCGCCTATCTGGAGCAATTCAAAGATAAGCTCGACGAAGACTGCAAACGTCGCATGTACACTAACCCACTGCGCGTGCTGGATTCCAAGAATCCTGACGTTCAGGCGCTGCTCGATAACGCGCCTGCACTGGGTGATTATCTCGACGAAGAATCTCGCGAACACTTTGCCGGTCTTTGTGCGCTTCTGGACGATGCGGGCATTGCCTACACCGTAAACCAGCGCCTGGTTCGCGGTCTCGACTACTACAACCGCACCGTTTTCGAATGGGTTACCAGCAGCCTGGGCTCTCAGGGCACCGTCTGCGCGGGTGGTCGTTACGACGGTTTAGTCGAGCAGCTCGGTGGTCGCGCTACGCCGTCCGTTGGCTTCGCGATGGGTCTCGAGCGTTTAGTTTTACTGGTTCAGGCAGTCAATCCGGAATTTAAAGCCGATCCCGTTGTCGATATATACCTGGTAGCCTCTGGCGCCGGTACTCAGACCGCCGCATTGCGTCTGGCTGAAGCGCTGCGTGATGAACTGCCGGCCATTAAACTGATGACCAACCACGGTGGCGGTAACTTCAAGAAGCAGTTTGCTCGTGCCGATAAGTGGGGCGCTCGCGTCGCACTGGTATTGGGGGAATCTGAAGTCACTGAACGCAATGTGGTGGTAAAAGATTTGCGCTCAGGTGAGCAGACGACTGTAACGCAGGACAGCGTTGCCGCGCATTTGCGCACACTGCTGGGCTAATTGCCCAGGACTATTATTCAGGAGAAGAACTGCGTGGAAGTCTACAGTAACGATAACGAACAGGTCGACGCACTTAAAACTTTCTTTGCTGAGAACGGCAAAGCGCTGGCAGTGGGTGTTGTACTGGGGATTGGAGCGCTGGTTGGCTGGCGTTATTGGTCTTCGCATCAGGAAAACAATTCCCGCGAGACCTCACAGGCCTATGCAAGCGCCGTGAGCACCCTGAAAGCGGGCAAACCTGACACCTACGCCGCGGTGGAAAATATCGCAGCGAATCAAAAAAATGCTTACGGTGCGTTTGCCGCACTGGAACTGGCGCAGCAATTTGTTGATGCGAACCAGCTGGATAAAGCAGAAAAACAACTGCAACTGGGACTGGCAGCCGCGCCTGACGATAACCTGAAATCGGTTATCAATATGCGTCTGGCACGCGTCCAGCTGCAAATGAAACAGCCTGATGCAGCACTGAAAGCCCTTGAAGGTATTAAAGGGGAAGGCTGGACAGCAATCGTCGCGGATTTACGCGGTGAAATCCTGTTAAGCAAAGGCGATAAGCAGGGGGCTCGTGCCGCCTGGGAAGCTGGCGTAAAAAGTGATGCTTCACCGGCGCTCAGCGAAATGATGCGCATGAAAATGAATAATTTGTCCATCTGAGAGGGACCCGATGCAATTGCGTAAATTACTTTTGCCAGGACTGCTGTCTGTTACGTTATTGAGCGGTTGTTCACTGTTTAACAGCGAAGAAGACGTTGTGAAAATGTCCCCGCTGCCAACGGTTGAAAATCAGTTTACCCCGACGACCTCCTGGAGCGAGTCCGTAGGTAGCGGTATTGGCGATTTCTACTCTAACCTGCACCCGGCGTATGCCGACAGCGTAGTGTACGCGGCAGACCGTAAAGGCACCGTGAAAGCACTGCACGCGGAAAGCGGGAAAGAAGTATGGTCTGTGAACCTGGCGGAGAAAGACGGCTGGTTCTCTCACTTACCGGCGCTGCTGTCTGGCGGCCTGACGGTAAATGGCGGCCACGTGTATGTCGGCTCCGAGAAAGCACAGGTTTATGCTCTGAATACCAGCGATGGTACCGTGGCATGGCAAACCGGCGTTGCCGGTGAAGCGCTGTCCCGTCCGGTTGTGAGTGACGGCGTTGTGCTTATCCACACCAGCAACGGTCAGTTGCAGGCATTGAACGAGACCGACGGCGCAATCAAATGGACCGTTAACCTCGACATGCCAGCGCTTTCTCTGCGTGGCGAATCCGCTCCGGCGACTGCGTTTGGGGCAGCGATTGTGGGTGGCGATAACGGCCGCGTCAACGCCGTGTTGATGCAGCAGGGCCAGTTGATTTGGCAGCAGCGTATTTCTCAGGCCACTGGCCCGACCGAAATCGATCGTCTGAGTGACGTGGATACGACGCCAGTCATCGTGGATGGTGTTGTTTACGCGCTCGCGTACAATGGCAACCTGACCGCGCTGGATCTGCGCAGTGGCCAGATCATGTGGAAACGTGAACTGGGCTCGGTGAATGATTTTGTTGTCGACGGCAACCGTATTTATCTGGTCGATCAGGACGACCGTCTGCTGGCGCTCAGCACCGATGGTGGTGTGACGCTGTGGACGCAGAGCGATCTATTACACCGTCTGCTGACGTCTCCAGTGCTGTATAATGGCAGCCTGGTCGTCGCAGACAGTGAAGGTTACATGCACTGGATTAACCCGCAGGATGGCCGCTTCGTTGCTCAGCAAGAAGTGGACAGCTCAGGATTCCTGACCGATCCTGTGGTAGCCGATGGGCAACTGCTGATCCAGGCGAAAGACGGAACGCTGTACTCCATTACACGTTAAGTCTGTTCGTAGTCAGCATTGCAAACGGCCCCTGTTTTAGCAGGGGCCGTTTTACTGTTTTTAGAATTTAAGAGGCATTTATCATGGTACCTGTGGTCGCGCTTGTCGGGCGCCCTAACGTTGGAAAATCCACGCTGTTTAACCGTCTGACGCGCACGCGAGATGCGCTGGTCGCGGATTTCCCGGGTCTGACTCGTGACCGTAAGTACGGTCGTGCTGAAGTGGAAGGCCGCGAGTTTATCTGTATCGATACCGGTGGTATCGATGGCACGGAAGAAGGCGTGGAAACGCGCATGGCGGAACAGTCGCTGCTGGCAATTGAAGAGGCTGATGTCGTGTTGTTTATGGTTGATGCACGTGCCGGGCTGATGCCTGCGGACGAAGGTATCGCCAAACACCTGCGTTCACGCGAAAAGGCGACGTTCCTCGTTGCTAACAAAACTGACGGTATCGACCCGGATCAGGCGGTCGCGGATTTCTGGTCTCTCGGCCTCGGTGAAATTCACGCGATTGCTGCGTCCCACGGCCGTGGCGTTACCAGTCTGATTGAACACGCGCTGCTGCCATTTATGGACGAAGTCGCGCCGGTTGAAGAAGTCGACGAAGACGCCCTGTACTGGGCTCAGTTCGAAGCAGAACAGAATGGCGAACCGATTGAAGAGCCGGAAGATGACTTCGACCCGCGCAGCCTGCCAATCAAACTTGCTATCGTTGGTCGTCCGAACGTCGGTAAGTCAACGCTAACTAACCGTATTCTCGGTGAAGACCGCGTTGTGGTTTACGACATGCCTGGCACCACGCGTGACAGCATTTACATCCCGATGGAACGTGATGAGCGTGAATATATCCTCATCGACACCGCCGGGGTGCGTAAGCGCGGAAAAATTACGGATACCGTAGAAAAATTCTCGGTTATCAAAACCCTACAGGCGATTGAAGACGCCAACGTGGTTATGCTGGTTATTGATGCCCGTGAAGGCATTTCTGACCAGGACCTCTCGCTGCTCGGCTTCATCCTCAATAGTGGGCGCTCACTGGTTATCGTGGTCAACAAATGGGATGGCCTGAGTAACGAAGTGAGAGAGCAGGTCAAAGAGACCCTCGACTTCCGCCTGGGCTTCATCGATTTCGCCCGCGTGCACTTCATTTCAGCTCTGCACGGTAGCGGCGTAGGCAACCTGTTCGAATCCGTGCGCGAAGCTTACGACAGCTCAACGCATCGTCAGAGCACCGCAATGCTGACCCGCATCATGAACATGGCTGCGGAAGATCACCAGCCGCCTCTGGTTCGCGGTCGCCGCGTGAAGCTGAAATATGCGCACGCTGGGGGTTATAACCCGCCGATTGTGGTTATCCACGGTAATCAGGTGAAAGACCTGCCGGATTCCTACAAGCGCTACCTGATGAACTACTTCCGTAAATCACTGGAAGTAATGGGTACGCCAATCCGTATTCAGTTCAAGGAAGGGGAAAACCCGTTCGCGAACAAGCGTAATACCCTGACGCCGAATCAGATGCGTAAGCGTAAGCGTCTGATTAAACACATTAAAAAAGGTAAGTAAGCGCCAACGTTTTTCTGGCGCGGTACCGATACTAACCCGCCTGATGGCGGGTTTTTTTGTTTCTGAGGTTTATGATGAAAATGGGTTTCATTGGTCTTGGCGCGGTTATCGACACTGCGTATCTACCCGCGCTTAAGCGCCTCAACGTACCGCTGACGGACTGTTACGGTTTTGATATTGATGAGTCCAGAGCGCCTGCGGGCATCACCCGCTGCGATTCACTCGATGCGCTGCTGGCGACACAACCCGAGATGGTGTTCATCACCACCGGGTCGCTGTGGCATTTGCCGGTGCTGGAACAGGT
This sequence comes from Scandinavium manionii, assembly GCF_024764775.1. Taxonomy (NCBI): domain Bacteria; kingdom Pseudomonadati; phylum Pseudomonadota; class Gammaproteobacteria; order Enterobacterales; family Enterobacteriaceae; genus Scandinavium; species Scandinavium manionii. Next base: position 107,621 of record NZ_JALIGC010000039.1, read on the forward strand.
ACTGAAATCTGCGGTGCCGCGCATCGTGGTGGAGAAGCCGGTTGCCGCCACGCTGGAACATCTCGCCCGGCTTCAGACACTGTTAGCGATGCCGGAAAACGTGAGCCGCGTACTCGCACTGGACCATTGGATGGCACGTGACGGCGTGACGCAGTTGCTTTGCGGTAAGCCGGAAAGCGACTGGATGCCGGAAGCGGATTATCCGACGGTGCCGGCCCCCATTTCAGCCCTTGCGGATATCGTTAAAATCGAAGGGTATCTGCTCGAGCCGAGCGGGTTTAATGATAAAGGTGAGCCGGTTGCGCTGAATTTCGCCACTGGCGAACCTGACACTCGCACGCTTCGTCATCCTGATGGCGTGATTGTGGATATCGGCACGCACGTGCTGGCGATGATGCACGAAACGCTGGCAGCTATTGGTACCAACGACCGCCTGAGTCTGACGCTGTGCGAAGCCAAAGATCGTTTGGGCAACGCCATTGCGATGGGCGATACCACCACCGCAGAAGGTAGCGCGCATTTGCAGGGTGAGCTGTGTGGCATTCCGCTGGAGATGTGGCTGAACAAATATGCGGGGCCAGCCGGTGGGCAAAAAGGCGTTCGCCTGCATTTGAGAAACGGAACCATTCTGAGCCAGGACCGACGCGGTTCCGGTGAAGTGCTGGAAGTGTGGCAGGGCGAAAATGTGCAGCGCTGGAAAATGGAAGGCCCGGTGTACGATCGCTGCCTGGCGCGACATATCCTCGGGGCTAAAAGCGTATTCGCGCGCGCACCTGAACAGGTCAGCCAACTGACCCAACGCCGCATTGCAGAAGTGACGGCGCTGCTGCAGTTACAGCAGCAACTGCGCGGTTCGCATTGAGGCCTGTGGTAAAATGGCCTGAAGATTTCCGTATGACGAAGGAGCCAACGATGGAACTGAAGTGTCCGGTTTGTGAAGAGCCGCTGGAGCAGCAGGGCGGCAGCGCGCATTGTTCGCAGTGTGAGCAAGATTTCGCCTTACAGGCGCTGTGCCCGGAATGCCATAAGCCGCTGGACGTGCTGAAAGCCTGCGGTGCGGTGGATTATTTTTGCCAGAACGGCCATGGTTTGATTTCGAAAAAGCGCGTGGAGTTTGTGGTCATCGCGCCATAAGAAACCGTGAAATGCCCGGTGGCGCTTCGCTTATCGGGCTTACTCAGTCGGTTTCGCTTTGCGCGTCCGCGTTTTCTTCACTGGCGTGATTTTAGTGACTTCACTTTCTACCACTCCATCTTCCAGACGCGTTGTCAGTGTGTCTCCGGCATTCAGCTGTTTGGTCTTTTTGACCAGCTTGCCGTTGGCTGCGGTCGTCACGCTATAACCGCGTGCTAACGTCGACAACGGGCTAACGGCCTCAAGATGCGTCACCGCATTGCCAAAGCGTTCACGCGTTGTGCTGAGTTGCGCACGAAGCGTCTGCGCCAGACGATATTCCAGTTGCTGAATACGCGTTTGCGCGCGATAAATTCGCGGTTGTGGATTTTGCTGATTCAGCCGCTGAATCACTCGCTGCTGACGCTGAGTGGTTTTTTTCAGCTGATTATCTAATGCAAAGCTCATGCGCTGGCGCAGTCTGTCGAGCACCGTTTGCTGACGCGCGAGGCGCAGCTGCGGATGCTGCTGTTGCAGACGATGCTGAAGCTGGCTGAAGCGGCGGTTGCGGTTAGCGATGAAATAATCCATCGCCATTTCCAGCCGCTGTTGGGCCGACTGTACCTGGCGCAGCAGTTCTTGCTGATTGCGGCTGACCATTTCGGCGGCAGCAGACGGCGTCGGTGCGCGTAAATCCGCCACGAAATCGGCGATAGTGACATCGGTTTCATGCCCGACGGCGCTGACCACCGGAATGCGGCTGGCAAAAATCGCCCGCGCCACGCGTTCGTCGTTGAAACTCCACAAATCTTCCAGCGAACCGCCGCCGCGCCCGACAATCAGCACGTCACACTCTTCACGCTGGTTCGCCAGTTCAATGGCGCGGACAATCTGACCCGGCGCATCGTCACCCTGAACCGATGTGGGATAAATCACCACCGGCAGCGACGGATCGCGACGTTTGAGGACGTGAAGGATGTCGTGCAATGCGGCACCGCTTTTCGAGGTAATCACCCCGACGCAGTGTGCAGGCGTTGGCAAAGGCTGCTTGAATTGCTGATCGAACAGGCCTTCCGCGGACAGCAGTGCTTTAAGCTGCTCGTATTTTTGCTGCAAAAGCCCTTCGCCCGCAGGCTGCATGCTTTCGACGATAATCTGGTAGTCACCGCGTGGTTCGTACAGTGTGATGTTCGCGCGAACTAAAACCTGCTGGCCGTGCTGCGGACGAAACGTGACCCGGCGATTGCTGTTGCGGAACATCGCACAGCGCACCTGGGCGTTGTCGTCTTTGAGGGTAAAATACCAGTGCCCGGAAGAGGGCTGAGAAAAGTTGGAGATTTCACCGCTGATCCACACTTGGCCCATTTCTCGTTCCAGCAGCAGACGAACCGACTGATTCAGGCGGCTAACGGTAAAAATTGCGGGGGATTGAGAAGGCAACATGTGAGCGAGATCAAATTCTAAATCAGCAGGTTATTCAGTCGATAGTAACTTGCTCAGGTGCGATCGCAAGCATTTTTTGCAAAAAAGTGTAGATGCAACCGATTACGCTCTGTATAATGCCACGGCAATATTTATTAACCTTCAGGTAGAGATATTGCCCATGCTACGTATCGCCAAAGAAGCACTGACGTTTGACGACGTCCTCCTCGTTCCCGCTCATTCCACCGTTCTGCCGAATACTGCTGATCTCAGCACGCATTTAACGAAATCCATTCGCCTGAACATTCCTATGCTCTCCGCAGCAATGGACACCGTGACGGAAGCGCGCCTGGCAATTGCCCTGGCTCAGGAAGGTGGCATCGGGTTTATTCACAAAAACATGTCTATCGAGCGTCAGGCGGAAGAAGTTCGCCTCGTGAAGAAATACGAGTCCGGCGTGGTTTCTGACCCACAATCCGTTTTGCCAACCACCACGCTGGCCGAAGTAAAAGAGCTGACCGCGCGTAACGGTTTTGCCGGTTACCCGGTCGTGACTGAAACCAACGAACTGGTCGGTATCATCACTGGCCGTGACGTGCGTTTCGTGACCGACCTCAGCCAGCCGGTCAGTGTGTACATGACGCCGAAAGAGCGTCTGGTCACCGTACGTGAAGGCGAAGCTCGTGACGTCGTGTTCGGTAAAATGCATGAAAAACGTGTGGAAAAAGCGCTGGTTGTTGATGCGAATTTCCACCTGATTGGCATGATCACCGTAAAAGATTTCCAGAAAGCCGAACGTAAACCGAATGCGTGTAAAGACGAGCATGGTCGTCTGCGTGTGGGTGCGGCCGTTGGCGCTGGTGCCGGTAACGAAGAGCGCGTTGATGCACTGGTTGCCGCGGGCGTTGACGTTCTGCTGATTGACTCCTCTCACGGCCATTCCGAAGGCGTTCTGCAACGCATTCGTGAAACTCGCGCGAAATACCCAGACCTGCAAATCATCGGCGGTAACGTGGCTACGGGTGCAGGCGCCCGAGCCCTGGCTGACGCGGGCGTGAGCGCGGTGAAAGTGGGTATCGGTCCTGGCTCTATCTGTACTACCCGTATCGTGACCGGCGTAGGTGTCCCGCAAATCACTGCCGTTTCTGACGCGGTTGAAGCGCTGGAAGGCCTGGGCATTCCGGTTATCGCCGATGGCGGCATCCGTTTCTCCGGTGACATCGCCAAAGCCATCGCTGCGGGTGCAAGCGCAGTCATGGTCGGTTCTATGCTGGCGGGTACCGAAGAATCTCCGGGTGAAATCGAACTTTACCAGGGCCGTTCTTACAAATCTTACCGTGGTATGGGCTCTCTGGGCGCGATGTCAAAAGGCTCCTCAGACCGTTACTTCCAGAGCGATAACGCTGCCGACAAACTGGTGCCGGAAGGTATCGAAGGTCGCGTGGCGTACAAAGGTCGCCTGAAAGAGATCATTCACCAGCAGATGGGCGGCCTGCGCTCCTGTATGGGCCTGACCGGCTGTGGTACCATCGACGCGCTGCGTACCAAGGCTGAATTCGTACGCATCAGCGGGGCGGGCATTCAGGAAAGTCACGTACATGACGTGACCATCACCAAGGAATCCCCGAACTACCGCATGGGTTCTTGATTATTTCCCGCGCCCGGCTTATGCCGGGCGCTTTGATTTTGTTTCACTTGCCCTGGAATTACCGTCAATGACCGACAATATTCATAAACATCGCATTCTTATCCTCGATTTCGGTTCTCAGTACACTCAACTGGTTGCACGCCGCGTGCGCGAGCTGGGCGTATATTGTGAACTGTGGGCCTGGGACGTTACCGAAGCACAAATTCGTGAGTTCAATCCGAGCGGTATCATCCTGTCCGGCGGCCCGGAAAGCACCACTGAAGACAACAGCCCGCGCGCGCCAGAGTACGTCTTCGAAGCAGGCGTCCCGGTTCTCGGCGTGTGCTACGGCATGCAGACCATGGCGATGCAGCTCGGCGGCCACGTTGAAGGCTCTAACGAACGTGAGTTTGGCTACGCGCAGGTAGAAGTCAGAACTGATAGCGCGCTGGTTCGTGGCATCGAAGACGCCCTGACCGCAGAAGGCAAGCCACTCCTCGATGTATGGATGAGCCACGGCGACAAAGTGACCGCCATCCCGTCTGATTTCGTGACCGTTGCCAGCACCGAAACCTGCCCGTTTGCCATTATGGCTAACGAAGAAAAACGCTTCTACGGCGTGCAGTTCCACCCGGAAGTGACGCACACCCGTCAGGGCCTGCGTATGCTGGAGCGTTTCGTGCTCGATATTTGCCAGTGTGAAGCTCTGTGGACATCAGCAAAAATCATCGAAGATGCGGTTGAGCGTATTCGACAGCAGGTTGGCGACGACAAAGTGATCCTCGGCCTGTCCGGCGGCGTCGATTCTTCCGTAACCGCGATGCTACTGCACCGCGCTATCGGTAAAAATCTGACCTGTGTGTTCGTCGACAACGGTTTGCTACGCCTGAATGAATCTCAGCAGGTGCTGGATATGTTCGGCGATCATTTCGGTCTGAACATCGTGCACGTGGAAGGCGAAGAGCGCTTCCTGAGCGCGCTGGCGGGCGAAAACGATCCGGAAGCGAAACGTAAAATTATCGGCCGCGTGTTTGTCGAAGTATTCGATGAAGAAGCGTTGAAGCTCGAAGACGTGAAATGGCTGGCGCAGGGGACTATCTACCCTGACGTGATTGAATCCGCCGCCTCCGCGACCGGTAAAGCACACGTCATCAAATCTCACCACAACGTGGGCGGCCTGCCGAAAGAGATGAAGATGGGCCTGGTTGAACCGCTGCGTGAACTGTTCAAAGATGAAGTGCGCAAAATCGGTCTGGAACTGGGTCTGCCGTACGACATGCTGTACCGCCACCCGTTCCCGGGGCCAGGCCTCGGCGTGCGCGTGCTGGGCGAAGTGAAGAAAGAGTACTGCGACCTGCTGCGTCGTGCGGACGCTATCTTCATCGAAGAGCTGCACAAAGCTGACCTGTACAACAAAGTCAGCCAGGCATTCACCGTGTTCCTGCCGGTCCGTTCCGTCGGCGTGATGGGCGATGGCCGTAAATACGACTGGGTAGTCTCCCTGCGTGCGGTCGAAACCATCGACTTTATGACTGCGCACTGGGCGCACCTGCCGTACGATTTCCTCGGTCGCGTCTCCAATCGCATCATCAACGAAGTGAACGGTATTTCCCGCGTGGTGTATGACATCAGCGGTAAGCCGCCAGCAACGATTGAGTGGGAATGATGTATAGCTAGTTCATAGCACATCATATCTATTCAGTTTCATCATTAACCCTCTGTATTCGCAGAGGGTTTTTGTTTATATCTACTCATGTCTATTCACTCTATCTCATATTTTTCGTCGGTATGCGTGACGGTATTACCCTAAAGGTATACTCTCATACCGTCAAAAACATGGATGCCGAACGGGTGAATTTTGCTTACCGATACCAAACTCAAAAACCTGAAGCCTCAGGACAAACTCTACAAAGTATCTGACCGTGACGGCCTGTACGTCGCCGTGCTCACGTCAGGCTCTGTCTCGTTCCGGTACGACTATCGCATCAATGGCCGCCGGGAAACGCTGGTGATTGGTCAGTACGGGCGTGACGGTATCACCCTGGCGGAAGCGCGCGACGAACTGATATCCGCCAAAAAGCTGCTCAAGGCAGGCCAGTCGCCAGCTGCGGCAAAGCGTGACGGTATTAAAAAGATCCGCGGGGCTGAGACATTCGCGGTACATACCGACAGTTACATGAAGTACATCATCCTGGCTGACAGTACGCGAGCCATGAAGCAGGCCGTTCTCGACCGAGACATACTTCCAGTATTGGCGAATAAGTTGATGGCTGAGATAAACACTGCCACGGTTCGCGACCTGTGCGATCGAATCGTTGAGCGTGGCGGGAGGGCGACGGCTGTACAGGCCCGGGAGATAATCAGCAGCGTATACCGTCATGCAAATGACCGTGGACACGGACTGTTCAACCCGGCTGCTGACATCAAGCCATCATCGATCGCTTTGTTCAAGCCGCGTGAGCGCGCCCTGCAACCTGAAGAGATCGGTGTATTCTTCAGAGCGATGGATAAAGTCGGGGCGATGGCCACGATGAAACTGGCGTTGAAGTTGGTGCTGCTGACAATGGTTCGCAAAAACGAATTTATCAATGCCGTGTGGTCTGAGGTCGATTTTAAAAAATGGGCATGGACGATACCGGCAGACCGGATGAAAGGCAGCAGGCCCCACGTGATTTATCTACCACGACAGGCGCAGGATTTAATGATCGGGTTGCAGATGTGTGCTGGTGGAAGTGAATTCCTGCTGCCGGGCCGGTATTCAGTAAGCAAGCCGTTATCAAATGGCGCACTGAACAGGCTGATCAACGCTACTGTTGACGCTGCGCAGGAGTCCGGGCAAAACCTTGAACCGTTTTCCGTGCATGACCTGCGCCGCACAGCCAGCACGTTGCTTCATGAGGCCGGGTATCCGTCTGACTGGATTGAAAAGGCGCTGGCGCATGAGCAGAAGGGGGTTCGCTCGGTGTACAACAAAGCAGAATATTCGCGACAGCGCGCATACATGTTGCAGCAGTGGGCCGATATGGTTGATTCCTGGATTAACGGGGATCACACCGATCTGGTGCCGTTCTCCCCGTCAAAGTTTGAGAAGTGGATGGAAGGAAAGGATTAAGCGGCCTCCCTGCGCGCCAGCAGTTTGTTTCCGAACGCCATCAATTCATCTCGATCAACTGTCGAAAATGCACAGTGCGTACGCGGATATGGACGCCAGATCAGAAGCATAGACCCTTTATTATTTCCGCTGACCGGTTTCCCAGTTAGCGGATTGATAAATGCCAGCCGACCAGCGGTGATAAGGCGAACTTCGCTGGCAGTCTCGATAGCTTCACGGAACCAACCGACGGAGGTGTCTGCCGGGATTAACATTACAGTGCCGATCTGATTCAGGCTCTCTGCTGCTGCCTTTTTCACGAATGGAGTTATATCGCTATATGGTGGATTTAGCCATACGTAACCTGGCACGGTCATGTGCTCATACCATGGCGTGATCAACGTGTTTTGCTCGGCGGTGATGAACCGCCTGCACAACGCGTTATGTTTGGCAGCAGCCGCATCAAGTTGAAAACAAAACTCGGCGTTGAGAGCGGAAAACAATGCCGGTGGCGTTCGCCATAAATCGCGCTGTTCAGCAGGTGTGTTGCTTCCAGTGTAATCACTCATAAACCACCCCGCCGCAGCCGGTTGCTATACCGGAATATTCACCACGACGCAGGCCATTACCCCGCGCTATACACTGATTGCGCCGTACCGCGATACGTGCGCGCTCAACTTCACCTTTTGCGGCATCCATACATTCCAGCCACAGACGGGCGGCAATGCGGTATTGCCCGCGACCTTCACGCTCCACGGCACGGGTTTCAATCTCCAGCGCTGCCGCAGTCTCCGCCACGACCTTCTCGGATCTGCGTAGCGGAACATAGTTCTGGCGGTACCGTTCCGCTCTTGAAAGACCTTTCATCGTATCCAGCCCTCTGTTGCAATGAGCGCCAGCAGGAACAGCCAGGCGCCGATAGCGGCCAGGCAACTGTACCAGCCTGACCATTTACCGATATGCCGCGTCAGCGACATCACGCGGCGTTACTCACCGGGCGGTAAGACCGCATTTCGACCGGCGGCTTTTTTCCGGTGTACGCCGTTGTGCTTTTTGCCTGGCGCTGATCAAGCCAGCGCTCAACCTCTTCGGAGTTCCACGCGCAACGGCGGTCCGTAATCCAGAAACGCTGAGGGAATTCTCCGCTACGCTCCATGCGGTCAATCGTGCTCCAGGACAGTGGCACCACCGCCAGGAGTTCCTTTTTGCCAAATGCACCTTTCATATTTACCTCTCAAGTTGCAGTTGCGGCGCGCCCGGCGCCGCGGTGGTTTTAAACTGGGATTTCGTTCAATTCATCTCGACGGATGTTATAAACGTCGGTGGCTCTTTCCAGTCGGTCATCATCATTGGCGAGTTTTTTGGCAACGTATTTGTATGCGTTATCCAGAGCGTCAACGGTGTTGTAGCCCATCGCCGCGTCAGTGAATGCAGACAGGATTTCTTCTGGCTCGCGCTCATCTGATTTTTTGCCGCGCTCTTCCTGCTGCTGTTCAGGCTTCGAGTTAATCATCTTGTTCATTCCGGCACCGGTACTTGCTGGTGGCGTAATGTCACGCTCAACGCGCGGCGATGTCTCTTGCAATTCATCAGGGGTGTATACGCCAAGCAGTACATCCGGTGCGTGCAGTCTGGCCCAGCGTTTAACGCACAGGTAAGCCAGCTGCTGGCGCGGATCCTGCTCCCAAAGCGGAGAGTTGCGCACCCCAGCCTGTTGCATGCTGATGGTCAGCGTGCGAGGTTCTGCCTCGCCTTTCAGCGTTGCCCAAACCGTGACGGTAAGAACCGGTGACTTATCCGTCTTTCCGCTAACTTTCGACCAGTCGCCATCCCAGCGATAATTCAGGCGGGTCGCCAGAAGATTGGATGAGGACACCACTGCGTTAACCAGTTGCGCCTCGTAGCCCAGCGTGCCATTTACCACGTGAGTTTTTTGGGCAACGGCGAACGGGTTCATGCCCCACTGTGCCGCCTGCATGGTGACGGCCAGACAGTCGGAAGGTTTTCCGGCCAGGTGCGCCGGGACTGTGGCTTTGCTCTGCGCCATCAGTTCCGCGAAGCGCACCAGTTGATTCATGCCTTCAGGGCTGAAGATTGCTGCCGCGGTGCCGACGGTTGCGCCTGGCTGCTGGGTTACTGCGATATCGTTGCTCATACGTACATGTCCTGTTTGCGTGCCCACTCAGGGCGCTTAATCATTTCCACTCCGCCCCAGTCATCACTGACCCGGCACTGGTGATAGGTATTCAGATCCCGGCGGAACAGTGCGTGCCCCGCGTCTACATCGGCGGCATCCAGTTCGAACACGCGAACCGGGTATCGACCGCAGTCGATGGTTTCGCTCACTGCGATGAAAAAGAATCCGTGTGGATGCCCGGTAACGCGCAGCGCACCTTCGCGGTACATAGCGTCCTGGACGTGATAGCGGAATTCTTCGATGTGACGCGAGAAGCGATCCATGTCGGCAACCTTCTTCACGTCAACAAGGGCGTTGTGATCGCGCAGCCATTTGTCTGGGCGGAAACGGCATAACTCGCCAGTTTCCTCATCTTCCCAGTAAGCCGACGCTTCACACTGCCCTGGCGCTTCCAGCATCCAGCGTGCCGCCGGGTGCGCCATGGCGCTGTCGCGCATCAGTTGAAGCTTCCGGCCTTGCTCGGCATCCATCACAGTCATTCCCATGTCTTCAACGTCGCGAAGGAACGAAGCTTCATCCTCTTTACCGGCGGTAGTGCGACGGTTGAATTGCGGTGCCACGATGAAACGTTTATCGAATTCTTCTGGCTCCAGCAGCAAGCAGTGCAGGGCGGTGCCCATATCCAATGCCTTCAACTTTTCGGTATCAACCGGGGCCGACTTCTGCCACTTCAGAAGAGCAGGGCTCTTGGCCACCATGTCCAGTTGGGACTTACTCACGCCGTCCCCGGCGTGGTATTCCTCATTGGTGATGTCGTAGTAGATGCCAGGTTTCATGCCGCATTCCTTTTGCTGTCGATTTGGTCGGCCAGGTCAAGGCGGGCAATAATTCCAGTCAGCTCGCGCTTAAATGTCGCCATAACTTCGTCGAATTCGCAGCTTTCACGCGCTGCTTCAAGAATTTCAGGACGAACGCCGGCACGCAGCAGGGAGCGCTCAAACGAGACGTCCATGATGGGTACGGATTCGGGGAGCCTTTCAAAACATGGGGACCGATCCATGCATTCGTCAGAGAGATGGTGAAAGTCGCGCTAAGCAGGCCGTCCTACACGGTCGAGATGTTATGTGACCTTGTGTCAAGGCTAAATGCAATTGCGTCAGAGGACCAAGTGCGCGTATGGGAGATAATCGACGAGTGGCGCAACGCGGGTGCTCTTGACGAGGAGGTTGCGAAGATACGCGAGAAAATTCGTGTGACTGTCCTCTCTCGTCGGGGGCGTAAAAAGGTCAATGAGGAAGGGCAAGCGAGCCTGACGGAAAAAGCCAAGGCGGTCTATGCCGAGTTGCAGCCCAAGGACACTGTGAACAAGTATGAGTGGCTGTTTCGTCAGGGATGGGTTGAAGAGTCAGGGGACGAACTCGCAGGTGACGAGATGGACTTCCGAGCTCGTGAGCAACGTATAGATAAGCTCCGCGTTCAAGCCCTGACAGATATTGTGCAAGAACGAGGTATTACAGGCATTCTCGCGCTCTCTGAAAAAGGAAGTTCCCAACGCCAAATCGGCGCTCACCTAGTGTCAGGCATACTTACCGACGAGCAGATTGAAGATTTGCTCTTGCAATGCCTACGTCCGCCAGAAAAAGATTCGATTCGTGACGGCATCGTCGCCGGGGTGCTCTGGACGTTGGACGAGGGTAGAGGAAAGGCGATATATGCGAGCCTGCGGGGCAAAGTTGCCGAAGAGGAAGCGCTCCGTCTCTTGCTCCTTTCTCCTTACCGGGCATCTACCTGGGAGCTTGTCGATCAACTTTCGGCTGAAGCTCGCAATCGGTACTGGGGTGAAGTGGTTCCGCAATATGTGTTTGACTCGCCAGAGGAAAACAACGAGAGCGTTCGCCGCCTTCTTAAAGTCGAACGTCCTAGGGCAGCCTTTGCATCGATCCATTTCAAGCTTGAAGAAATACACCCGCCTCTCCTTGTGCAGATGCTATCTGCCATGGCGAAAAATAGTAAGGATAACGCTGGAGAGTACCAGCTGCACGACTACGATGTGCAGCGTGCCTTCCAGCTTCTCAATCGCAACTCGGACCTCACTCTAGAGGAAAAGGCTGGGCTGGAGTTCGCATATTTAGAGGTTCTGGCTCGCTCTTTCCGAGGGGAAGACCAGCAGCAGATTCCAAACCTTGAGCGCTACATTGAGGAACATCCTGAACTGTTCGTGCAGGCTGCAGTGTGGGCCTATAAGCGCAAGGACCGTGGCGAAGACCCCCCCGAGTTTCGCGTTACCGAAGGTCGCGAGCATTTGGCACAGCGGGGGTATCGCCTCCTTGATGCCATTGAGCGTATCCCTGGTCAAGACAAGGTAACTAAAGAGGAACAGCATGAGAAGCTCGCAGAATGGGTTGCAACGATAAGGAGGTCTTGTGCTGAACTCGACCGCGCGGAGATTGCGGATGTGTGCCTTGGAAAGCTATTTTCTAATGCACCGGCTGGCGAGGATGGCGTGTGGCCAAACGAGGCCGTTCGCGATGTGATGGAGGACTTGCGGTCTGAGGATATCAGCAGGGGGGCACATACGGGGTTGTACAATGCGCGCGGCACCCATTGGCGTGGGGAAGGTGGTGGTCAAGAGCGAGAGCTTGCAGACAAGTATCGCGCTTGGGCCGACGCCTTACAATTCACACATCCCTTTGTGTCGTCATCGTTGATGATGTCGATGGTCAAAACGTATGAGCAGGAAGCTGAACAACAGGATACTGAAGCCGGTATCCGACGTCGGCTAAGGCATTAAAGGAGATAATATCGCCAAGATTTGCACTTCATGGCATTGTTCATGGTATCAATGTGTTGTTTTTACTCAACTGATTGATATGTATTAGAAATATGGTTATGGTGATAATCGAGTGGGAATAAATCCCCGGTCAGCTCTCGCTTCTCAGCCCGCGTAACTGCGGGCTTTTTTGTTTTTGTGTCGGGTATTTTAGCCGCTAAAATTTGAGGCGCATTTACGGTTTACTCAACTGAGGGCAGGTCGGGTTTGTGAAATAATGGGTTCTATCGTCTGTTCAGTGCTGTGAGTTCAACGGGTCAGGTCAACCCTGTAGCAGTTGGCTTAGAAAGCATGCAAAAAATGGTCGTCCGTTTTTCGGTTGTGAGAGTTTCGTCGGATGTTCTAGATTTATCTTCATTCTAAAAGGAGATAATCATGAATTTCATTGAGCTTCATAATCAAAACAAACCGTTACTCATCGCGAATGTCTGGGATGCTGGAAGTGCTATTGCGGCGCAGCAGGCGGGCTATCAGGCCCTTGGTACTTCAAGTGCAGCGATTGCCGCTACACTTTTTGTTTCTGCACCTTTCAGAAGGGCAGGAATTGGCAGAAAGCTGATGGGTTTTATAGCAAGCCGTGCTCAAGAGCGGGGGTGCTTTTAACTCGATTGGTTATCGGTGGCAGCAGATCCATTGGCACAGAAGTTTTATGAGTCTCTCGGTGCTCAGGTTATCAAAAGCGTTAATTACCATCGGGTTTTTGGTCAAACATTAGATGAGCTTTCCCGTGGTGACGACTGAAGTATTCAAGCAAAGCAGACCGTCAGACTCTCCCCTAAACGCCGGATAAAGACTTATTTGCCTCAACCTCTCGCAGTATTGTCGCCCGGCATCTGCAAAATCAGGTGGCTGGATTAGCCTCCTTGTAAGCATCCCGCTTAACCGGCCCATTCCCCCGACTGTGATTTTCTGACCGTTCCCTTTAGTGCCGCTAGTGCCGCGCCAGATTTTACCGATCTATAAAAGTATTCGTCGCGATAGACGATGATGACATCATCCATTCTTAATGGTGAGACTCAGTAGCTTACTTACAGCATCGCTATCTTCGCTAATTATGTGTGACCATTTCCCTGTTGGTAGGCCAGTGCGACAACGAGAGACTGCAACAGACACAGCGTGGCGGACTGAGAACGGAAGGCATCGACCTGTGCTTCTTTCACTACAAAGCATAAATCGCTGAAGGTCGCCAGTGGGCTGAGCTGGCTGTCGGTGATGACAATTTGTTTTGCCCCAGCTTTGGCCGCGGTTTCGCTGACCATGACCGTTTCTTCGGCGTACGGGGAGAAGCTAATTGAGATAACGATATCACGGCCTTTAATGCGGCTGATTTGCTCACGCAACATGCCGCCCATCCCGTCCAGCAGGATTGGCCGACAGTCGAGGTGGCTGAGCGCATAGGTCAGGTAGGTGGCGACGCTGAAGGAGCGACGCAGGCCCGCGATATAAATGGTGTCGGCTTCCGCCAGTAAGTGTACCGCACGTTGTAGCATGTCGGGATCGGTACGCGACGCCAGCTGCTGCAAGGCCTGGGCATTTGAACGGGCAAATTCTCGCAGGATCTCTATCGGGGCTTCCGGTACCGATTCGCTTTCCATCTCCCGGAACAACCTTGCACGGTCACTGTAGCTGGCGGTCTCTTCCACCAGGTTCATACGAAATAGTTGTTTCATTTCGTTGAAACCGGTGAAGTCGAACGCGTTGGCAAAGCGGATGAGCGTGGACGGCGGTACATCGGCCTGTTCAGCAATGACGGCGACAGTGTCGAACGCCACGCTGTTAGTATTATCCAGCACATAGCGGGACACCTGCTGCAGTCGTTTACTCAGACTATCGTAACGCTCGCGAATTTGCTGCTGCAGCTCGCTCAGGCTGGATGCTGTCGTCATGTTATCCCCTATACTTAGTTTTCTGATTCTAAACGCAAAATCGTTATTTTTAAATCATAACGACACATCCGCACTGCCAATGTCGACTGTTAACATAAAAATCCATTCCTGATCACAATAATCAATATTTATTTTATTTCAACTTAAAATGGAATGTTTGTTTCATATACAGTGTTCGGGTAATAGTCACGATTTAACAGCGAGAGGTTCAGGATGGAGACGGTAGCGAATTTTATTCACGGCGAGTGTGTCACAGGTTCAGGCCAGCGCGTTCAGGCGATCTTCAACCCCGCCACGGGCGAGCAAATTCGTCAGGTGGTGATGAGCACGGCGCAGGAAACAGAGCGTGCCATCGCCGCCGCGCAGCTGGCTTTTAACGGATGGTCACGGCAGGCCCCGCTGAAACGCGCCCGCGTATTGTTCCGCTTTAAAGCGCTGCTTGAGCAAAACATGGACTCGCTTGCGCGGATTATCAGCGAAGAGCACGGCAAAGTGTACTCTGATGCGGTGGGGGAGCTGACACGCGGTCTGGAAGTGGTGGAATTTGCCTGCGGCATTCCGCATCTGCAAAAAGGTGAGCACTCGGCAAATGTGGGCACTGGCGTCGATAGCCATTCGCTGATGCAGCCGCTGGGCGTGTGCGTCGGCATTACCCCGTTCAACTTCCCTGCGATGGTGCCGATGTGGATGTTCCCAATCTCGCTGGCGACGGGCAATACGTTTGTGCTCAAACCGTCGGAAAAAGATCCTTCTCTGCCGCTCGCGCTGGCAAAACTGCTGAAAGAAGCGGGTCTGCCGGACGGCGTCTTCAACGTGGTGCAGGGTGATAAAGAAGCGGTCGATGTGCTGCTGACCGACCCGCGCGTTCAGGCGGTCAGTTTTGTTGGCTCGACGCCGATTGCGGAATACATTTATCAG
Source organism: Scandinavium manionii (assembly GCF_024764775.1). Taxonomy (NCBI): domain Bacteria; kingdom Pseudomonadati; phylum Pseudomonadota; class Gammaproteobacteria; order Enterobacterales; family Enterobacteriaceae; genus Scandinavium; species Scandinavium manionii. Next base: position 122,645 of record NZ_JALIGC010000039.1, read on the forward strand.
ACCGCGTCAGCGCACGGCAAACGTTGTCAGGCTCTGGGCGGGGCGAAAAATCACTGCATCCTGATGCCGGACGCCGATATGGCGATGGCGACGAATGCCATCATGGGCGCGGCGTATGGTGCGGCGGGTGAGCGTTGCATGGCGCTGTCGGTGGTCGTGGCGGTGGGTGATGACACAGCGGAAGCGTTGTGTGCGCAACTGGAAAAACAGATAGCGGTATTACGCGTGGGGCCGGGGCTTGAGCAAACGCCGGAAAATGAGATGGGGCCACTGATCTCCGCGGCGCACCGCAGCAAAGTGCTGGGCTATATCGACAGCGGCGAAGCTCAGGGCGCCACGCTGCGCGTGGATGGCCGGGGTTTCAGCGTGAAGCATCATGAGCAGGGCTTTTTTGTCGGGCCGACATTATTCGATAATGTCACGCCTGAGATGACCATCTACAAAGAAGAAATTTTTGGCCCGGTACTTAGCGTGGTGCGGGTGAAGGATTACGCCAGCGCGGTGGCGCTGATTAACCACCATGAATACGGTAACGGGACCGCTATTTTTACCCGTGACGGCGGTTGCGCGCGACGCTTCTGCGAAGAGGTACAGGCCGGGATGGTCGGCGTTAACGTACCGATTCCCGTGCCAATGGCGTTCCATAGCTTCGGCGGCTGGAAACGGTCTATCTTTGGTCCGCTGAACGTACATGGTAATGACGGCGTGCGTTTTTATACCCGCATGAAAACCGTGACTGCTCGCTGGCCGGAAATGCAGCAGGATAACGGTGCCGCGTTCTCCATGCCAACCCTGGGCTGACGGAGGGATTGATGAAAACTGAACGTATGACCATGGCCCAGGCGCTGGTCAAATTTCTCAACCAACAGTATGTCGACGTTGACGGGCAGGAAACGCCGTTCATCGAAGGCGTGGCGACTATCTTCGGTCACGGTAATGTGCTCGGTATCGGTCAGGCGCTGGAGCAGGACCCCGGGCACTTGCGGGTGCATCAAGGCTGCAACGAACAGGGCATCGCGCACATGGCGACAGGTTTTGCCAAACAGCACCTCCGTCGGCGCATTTATGCGGTGACCTCGTCGGTTGGCCCTGGGGCTGCCAACATGGTGACCGCGGCGGCGACAGCCACGGCTAACCGTATTCCGCTGCTGCTGCTGCCGGGGGATATCTACGCCAGCCGTCAGCCGGATCCGGTATTACAGCAGATAGAGCAATATCACGGCCTGAGTATCAGCACCAACGACTGTTTTCGTCCGGTCTCGCGTTACTGGGACCGTATCAACCGTCCGGAACAGCTGATGAGCGCCATGCTGAATGCGATGCGAACCCTGACCGATCCGGCAGATACGGGCGCAGTGACGATTTGTTTGCCGCAGGATGTTCAGGGCGAAGCCTGGGATTACCCACAGAGTTTCTTTGCCCGGCGTGTTCATCATATTGAACGACGCCCACCAGATCCGCATCGGCTGGAACAGGCGCGAGCGCTGATTGCCCGTAAACGTCGTCCGCTGGTGGTTTGTGGCGGTGGCGTGCGTTACGCCGGGGCGCACGACGCGTTTCGTCAGTTTGTCGAAACCTTGCAGTTGCCATTTGCCGAAACGCAGGCCGGAAAAGGGGCGCTGGTAAGTGACCACCCACTCAATCTGGGCGGTATTGGCGTCACCGGTGGACTGGCCGCGAACCGGCTTGCGCCACAGGCGGATCTGGTGATTGGTGTCGGCACGCGTTTGACCGATTTTACCACCGGTTCAAAAGCACTGTTTGCCCACCCGGACGTCGAGTTCCTGCTGTTGAATGTGGCGGAGTTCGATGCCCTGAAGCTGGATGCCACGGCACTGGTGGCCGATGCCCACGCCGGTCTGTCAGCACTGACGGAAGGGCTTGTGGAGTATCGCAGCGACTGGGGAAGCGAGGTGGCGCAGGCGAAATTGGCCTGGCACGAGGAGTGCCGTCGGTTGTGGTCTCGCCAGTGGCAGCCCGATGACGCACCAGAAGTTGCTGGCCACCTCGATACTCAATTGCAGGAATACAGCGAAGCGCTGAAAACGCGGCTGACGCAAACACGCGTGCTGGGGCTGATTAATCAGCACATTGAGGATGATGCGATTGTGGTTGGGGCCGCAGGTTCGCTCCCCGGCGATTTACAGCGGCTATGGCAGGTGAAGACCCCCGACAGCTATCACCTGGAGTATGGCTACTCCTGCATGGGCTATGAAATCGCGGCGGCGATTGGGGCGAAGCTCGCGAAACCACAGCAGCCTGTGTATGCGATGGTTGGCGACGGCTCGTACATGATGCTGCATTCTGAGCTGCAAACGGCCGTTCAGGAAGGGATAAAAATGGCCGTGCTGCTGTTTGATAACGCCGGGTTCGGTTGTATTAACAACCTGCAAATGGGGCACGGGATGGGCAGTTTTGGCACTGAAAACCGCGCCCGCAATCCGCAGAGTGGACGCCTTGATGGCCCGTTGGTACAGGTCGATTTTGCTCAAAATGCCGAAAGTTATGGTTGTCGGGCGTGGCGGGTGAATGACGAACAGAGTCTGTTGGCGGCCCTGGAGGCGGCGCGTGCCCATCCTGGGCCGACGTTGCTGGACATTAAAGTGTTGCCCAAAACCATGACCCACGATTACGCAGCCTGGTGGCGCACGGGGGATGCCCAGGTTTCTGCGTCAGACAGCGTGCAACAAGCAGCGGAACAGACCCGGCTGCAACTGCAAAACGCCCGTCAGTATTAACCTTTCAGCGCGTCTCCGGCACGGTGTCGGCGGCGCGTTTATCTCTTCTTATTTCACCGTAACGAAATTTTCATTTCATCTTTCCCTCGCGAAAGTCAGAGTGCACGCTGTGACACTGATAACAAAATGTATCGCAACTATTGCCATAATGTTAACTGGCGCGCAAAAATAGAATTTTCACTATTTATAAAAATGAAATAAATGTTTTATTTATGGTGTCGTTAGTTCATCGCATTCATCCATACCAGGAGCCGTTATGTTTAACATTGCTTTACTGGGCGCTGGCCGAATTGGCCAGGTACATGCCGCTAACATCGCAACCCACAAGGAAACAACGCTCTGGTCCGTTGTTGATCCGAATGAGGCCTTTGCCTCCCGCCTGGCCACGCAGTATCAGGCGCGCCAGCAAAGTCTTGATGAGGCGATGACCGATCCCAATGTTCATGCGGTGCTGATTGCCTCAGCCACCGATACCCATGCCGATTTAATCGAACTGGCTGCCCGTCACGGCAAAGCCATTTTCTGTGAAAAACCTGTCCATCTTGATCTGGCCCGTGTGCGCGACTGTCTGAAAGTGGTCAAAGAGTACAACGTGCCACTGTTTATCGGTTTCAACCGCCGCTTTGATCCGCAGTTCCGCCGCGTCAAAACCGAAACCCTGAGTGGGCGCATTGGTAAGCCGGAATCATTACTGATTATCTCCCGTGACCCGTCACCGCCGCCTGCGGAATATGTGCGCGTCTCGGGCGGGATGTTCCGCGATATGACCATTCATGATTTTGATATGGCCCGCTTCATCATGGGCGAAGAGCCGGTTTCGGTGTATGCGCAGGGGAGCAACCTGGTCGATCCAGCCATTGGTGAAGCCGGGGACATCGACACCGCCTTCATCGTACTGAAGTACGCCTCCGGCGCGCTGGCGACCATCGTTAACAGCCGCCGTTCATCATATGGCTATGACCAGCGTCTGGAACTGCACGGCTCCGAAGGCCTGTTGACCGCGGGCAATATCCTCGAAAACCAGGTGCAGCATTTTGGCCAAAATGGCTGCACCAGCGCGCTGCCTGAGCATTTCTTCCTGCAGCGTTATAAATCTGCCTATGCCGCCGAATGGGAACACTTTGTTGCCATTTTACGCGGAGAGGCGGTGCCGGAGTGCAGCGGTGATGACGGTGAACGCGCGCTGTATCTGGCTGATAAAGCGCTGGAATCTTTACAAACCCGGCGTGAAGTTCTCCTCTGATATTCCATAACTACACACCCTACACAGAGAGACATAACAATGAAAAAGCTGATCTTAGCCGCCCTCATCGCCATGACTGCTGGGGCGGCCATGGCCGAGAACGAACAAATTGTCTTCAGTACGCCAAACCTGGCGATGCCGTTTGAAGTTCACATGCAACGTACGGCGGTGAAAGCCGCCAAAGAGATGGGCGTTAACCTGCAGGTCCTCGACGGGCAGGGCAGTTCGCCGAAACAGGTTGCCGACCTGGAAAACGCCATTACTCGCGGCGCGCAAGGTTTTATCGTCTCCCCGAATGATGTCACCGCGGTGTCGAGTGCGGTAGAAGAAATTCAGGATGCGAAGCTGCCAATTGTCACTCTTGACCGCTCTGTTGATAGCCAGAAGAAAGTGCCGCACTTTGGGGCGAACAACTACAAAGGCGGCCAGACCATTGGCGACTTTGTCAAAAACAAGTTTCCTGACGGCGCGGACATTATCCTGCTGACCGGCCAGCCGGGTTCGTCTTCCAATATCGAACGCACCAAAGGGATCCGCGACAGCCTGAAAGCGGGTGGCGAGAAATACCACATTGTGGCCGATCAGACTGGCAACTGGATGCGTTCGGAAGGGATGCGCATTGTCGAAAGCGTACTGCCATCGCTGAAAAAACGTCCGCAAGTGATCCTTTCCGCTAACGACGATATGGCGCTCGGTGCGATTGAAGCGTTGCAGGGGCAGGGTGTGAAGCCGGGTGAAATTCTGGTGACAGGATTCGACGCGGTACCGGAAGCGCTGGCGCGGGTGCGCGACGGCTGGATGGCGGCGACGGCGGATCAGCGTCCGGGATTTGCGGTACAGACGGCGATGAGTCAGCTGGTCGCCAACGTACGTGAGAAAAAAGCGATCACCGGTGCGGATTACCCGCCGACGCTTATCACCAAAGAGAACCTGCAACAGGCCGAGCGTATCGGCGAAGCCGGTAACTGATTTATCCGCAGCCGCCACCGTTGTGGCGGCTCGCATGACAGGAGGCGCTGAGCGATGGTGCAACCCTTACTGAAAGTTACCGATCTGGCAAAGAGCTTTTCCGGCATCTGGGCGTTAAGCAACGTTCAGTTGACCGTCGGGAAAGGCGAAATTCATGCACTGCTCGGTGAGAACGGCGCGGGGAAATCGACGCTGCTCAAGGCGCTGGCAGGCGCACAGCCGCAGACGCGCGGCGATATCTGGTTCAATGGCGAAACGCTGCCGCTGGAGGATTCACCGGTCGAGCGACAGAACAACGGCATCATCACGATTTATCAGGAATTCAATCTGCTCCCGAATATGACTGTCGCGGAAAATATGTTTCTCGGGCGTGAGCCGCGGAAGCGTAATTTGATCGTCAATGCGAAAGCCGTCAATCAGGAGGCGCAGGTCATTCTGGACTATCTGCACCTCAACGTGGCCCCGACGACGCCGGTCGCCCGCCTGAGTGTGGCGCAGCAGCAAATGGTGGAAATTGCCCGGGCGCTGACCCTGAACGCAAAACTCATCATTATGGATGAACCTTCCGCCGCGCTGAGCGACAGCGAAGTCGAAAGCCTGCACCGCGTGGTGCGGGAACTGAAAAGCCGTGGGGTAAGCATTATTTATGTCACCCATCGCCTGCATGAAGTTTTCCAGCTCTGCGACCGTTTTACCGTGTTTCAGGATGGCCGTTTTACCGGCACTGGCGCGGTTGCGGAAACCAATGTGGAGCAGCTGATTCGTCTGATGGTGGGACGCGACGTGGCCTTTAATCGTCGTCCGGCCAGCGAAACCCATCATCAGGATAAACCGGTTCGCCTTGCGGTGAAGGGGTTGTGTCGCGAAAAACCACCGCTGGATCCACACGGTATCGCCCTGCATGACATCAGCTTCCAGGTGCATGTTGGTGAAGTGCTGGGAATAGCAGGCCTGGTGGGGGCCGGACGAACGGAAGTGGCGCGCTGTCTGTTCGGTGCGGATGGTTTTACTTCCGGTGAGTTTGTGCTCGACGGCGCGGCATATCATCCGCGTGATCCCATGTACGCGCTGGATCAGGGCGTGGCGCTGGTGCCGGAAGATCGCAAAAAAGAGGGGGCAGTGCTTGGGCTTTCTATTCGCGACAACCTGTCGCTCTCCAGCCTCTCGTCGCTGCTGCGCTGGCGCTTCTTCATCAATACCCGCAAAGAGGACGACCTGATCGAGTCCTACCGTCAGGCGCTGCAAATCAAGATGGTCAACAGCGAGCAGGAGGTGCGCAAGCTCTCCGGCGGCAATCAGCAAAAAGTGATCCTCGCGCGCTGTATGGCGCTTAATCCACGGGTGTTGATCGTCGATGAACCGACGCGCGGCATTGATGTGGGCACTAAATCGGAAGTCCATCAGGTGCTGTTTGATATGGCGAAACAGGGCGTGGCGGTGATTGTTATCTCGTCCGATTTGCCCGAAGTGATGGCGGTGTCTGACCGGATAATCACCTTAAGCGAAGGCCGGGTAACCGGTGAAATCCACGGCGATGAGGCCAGCGAAGAGCGGCTCATGATGATGATGGCCATCAACCACAACGCACTGAACGCGGCATAACGGAGTTTCACATGACGCAGATAATCACCAAAACCCCCGCGCCTGCTAAACGTAGCGGACGTATCGACCCAATCGCTTTTTTTGAGCGCTTCGGGGTGCTGATTTTCATGATCCTGCTGCTGATTTTTTTCCAGACGCAGAACAGTAACTTCCTGTCAGAACGCAATGTTTTCAACATTCTTACCGAGGTTTCGATCTACGGGATCATGGCCGTGGGGATGACGTTTGTCATTCTGACCGCCGGCATTGATCTCTCTGTCGGCTCTATCCTCGCGGTCTGTGCCATGACCGCAGCGTATGTCATTAAAGGCGATAACTTCACCACGGTGGATCCAAACGCCTGGGGCGGCATGAGCTGGCTGGTGGGGCTGGGCATCTGCCTGGCGATGGGGACCGCAATCGGCTTCCTGCATGGCCTGGGTGTGACCCGGCTGCGTCTGCCGCCGTTTATCGTCACGCTTGGCGGGATGACCATCTGGCGCGGCCTGACGCTGGTAATTAATGATGGTGCGCCGATTGCCGGTTTTGACCCAGGATACCGCTGGTGGGGACGCGGCGAAATGCTCGGTATCTCAATACCTATCTGGATTTTTGCCCTGGTGGCGCTGCTGGGATATCTGGCGCTGCACAAAACGCGATGGGGCCGCTTTGTCTATGCCATTGGCGGTAACCCGGAAGCCGCACGCCTGGCCGGGGTGAATGTGAAGCGGGTGCTGGTCAGTGTGTATGTGCTGATTGGCTGTCTTGCCGGGCTGGCAGGCTTTGTATTGAGCGCCCGTCTGGGCAGTGCGGAGGCCGTTGCCGGGATTTCATTTGAGCTGCGCGTGATCGCCTCGGTGGTTATCGGTGGCACCTCGCTGATGGGCGGCTACGGTCGTATTGGCGGCACGGTTATCGGCTCGATAATTATGGGGGTTTTGATAAACGGACTGGTGCTGATGAACGTCTCCGCGTACTACCAACAGATTATTACCGGGTTGATTATCGTGCTGGCGGTGGCGTTTGATACCTATGCGAAGAGCCGTCGTGGCGCGCTGTGAGGGATAAACAATGAAACAAGTGCGAATCGGACTAATCGGCACCGGGTACATCGGCAAGGCACACGCCATTGCCTACGCCCAGGCGCCGACGGTGTTCAGCCTGCAAGGCGAACTGGTGCGAGAAATGGTGGCGGAAGTCACGCCAGAGCTGGCAGCAGAACGGGCGCAGGCCTTTGGTTTTCGTCGTTCGACCGGCGACTGGCGTGAGCTGGTGGCGGATCCGAATATTGATGTCGTGGATATCTGTTCACCCAATCATTTGCACAAAGAGATGGCGCTAGCCGCCATTCATCACGGTAAGCACGTCTATTCGGAAAAGCCGCTGGCGCTGAACGCCCATGACGCCCGCGAAATGGTCGAAGCCGCGCAGCAGGCCGGGGTGAAAACGCTGGTGGGCTTCAATTACATGAAGAACCCAACGGCGGCGCTGGCGAAAGAGATTATTGCGCGTGGTGAAATCGGCGACGTTATCCATTTCTACGGCACCCACAATGAAGATTATATGGCCGATCCTCAGTCACCGATTCACTGGCACTGCTTCAAAGAGACCGCCGGATTAGGGGCGCTGGGAGATTTGGCGGCGCATATCGTCAATATGGCCCACTACCTGGTCGGTGAAATTGATGAAGTCTGCGGCGACCTGAAAATTGTGGTGCCACAGCGTCCGGCAAGCGTTGGCTCGACGCAGATGATAACCGTCGAAAATGAAGACCAGGCGCATGCGATGGTGCGATTTGCTAACGGCGCGCAGGGTGTTATCGAAACCTCCCGCGTGGCCTGCGGACGCAAGATGGGGCTGTCATACGTCATTACCGGCACCAAAGGCGCCATCAGTTTTACCCAGGAGCGGATGGCGGAACTGAAACTCTATCTGCATGACGACCCGGTCAACCGCCAGGGATTCCGCACGTTGCTGGTGGGGCCTGCACACCCGGACTATGCCGCATTCTGTATGGGCGCAGGGCACGGCATCGGTTTTAACGATCAAAAAACGGTAGAAATTCGCGACCTGGTCAACGGCGTCGCGGCGGATACTCCGATGTGGCCAGATTTTACAGAGGGCTGGAAAGTTTCGCGCGTGCTGGACGCGATTGCGCTCTCGCATCAGCAAGGCCGCTGGTTGAATGTGAACGATTTTGTCTGACGAGGTATCAACGTGGAAAAGCAGTTTGATGTGATATGCATGGGCCGCGTGGCGGTTGATCTCTACAGCCAGCAGATTGGTGCGCGGCTGGAGGATGTGTCGAGTTTTGCCAAATATCTCGGCGGCTCGTCAGGGAACGTGGCTTACGGCACCGCGCGCCAGGGATTACGTTCGTCAATGCTGGCGCGGGTTGGCGATGAGCATATGGGGCGCTTTGTGCGCGAAGAGCTTAACCACGTGGGCTGTGATACCCGCCATCTGATAACCGATAAAGATCGCCTGACAGCGCTGGTGCTGCTCGGCATTAAAGACCGGGATACCTTTCCGCTGATTTTTTATCGTGATAACTGTGCGGATATGGCGATTACCGCCAGCGATGTGGATGAACATTATATTGCGTCATCCCGTTGTCTGGCGATCACCGGAACCCACCTTTCTCATCCTCACACACGAGAGGCGGTGCTGACGGCGCTGAACTACGCACGCCGTCACGGCGTCCGCACGGTGCTGGATATCGACTACCGGCCGGTGTTGTGGGGGCTCACGTCACTGGGCGACGGCGAAACGCGTTTTATTGCCGCAGAGCAGGTGACCCGCCAGTTACAAGCAGTATTGCATCTGTTTGATGTCATCGTGGGCACCGAAGAAGAATTTCATATCGCAGGCGGCACCACCGATACCTTGCAGGCGCTGGCGCAGGTGCGTGAAGTCAGTGCGGCGACGCTGGTGTGCAAGCGAGGCGCGCTGGGCTGTTCAGTCTATCCAGAAAACATACCGGCAACGCTGGACGACGGGCTGACGGTATCTGGTGTGCGGGTTGAGGTGCTCAATGTCCTGGGGGCGGGCGATGCGTTTATGTCGGGCCTGTTGCGCGGGTATCTCAATGATGAGGGGTGGGAGCAGGCCTGTCGTTACGCCAACGCCTGTGGCGCATTGGTGGTCTCGCGCCATGGTTGCGCGCCCGCCATGCCGAGTAAAGTCGAGCTTGATGATTACCTTGCTCGTGAACATCTGGTGCCGCGTCCGGATCTCGACCCACGGCTTAATCATTTGCACCGTGTTACCACCCGTCGGCGTGAATGGCCGGAACTGTGTGTGATGGCTTTTGATCACCGTAGCCAGCTTGAAGAGATGGCGCTCCAGTGCGGGGCGAGCCTTAAGCGCATTCCGACCCTGAAAACGCTTATTCTGCAAGCCAGTCGAGATGCGGCGCAGCAGGCCGGGCTTGAGGGGAAAGCGGGTCTGCTGTGTGATGGCACCTTTGGTCAGGATGCGTTGTGTGCCATTACCGGCGAAGGGTGGTGGATTGGCCGGCCGATAGAACTGCCAGGCTCACGCCCTCTGGCGATGGAGCACGGCAATATAGGTACTCAGCTTATCAGTTGGCCGCAGGAGCATATCGTCAAGTGCCTGGTCTTTTTCCATCCGGAAGATGCGCATGATTTACGACTGGAGCAGGAGCAGAAAATTGCCGAGGTGTATCACGCCTGCTGTCAGTCGGGGCATGAGCTGCTGCTGGAGGTGATTTTACCTGCCGATATGCCGCGCAGCGATGAACTTTATCTGCGGGCCATTTCCCGCTTCTACAACCTCGGAATTTATCCCGACTGGTGGAAGCTGCCGCCGCTGTCATCTGATGGCTGGACGGCGCTGAGCTCGATTATTGAACACCGTGATCCACATTGCCGTGGTGTCGTTATCCTCGGCCTCGATGCTCCAGCCGAACAGCTGCGCGCAGACTTTAAAGCCGCTGCCGGTCATGAGCTGGTGAAAGGCTTTGCGGTGGGGCGCACGCTGTTTGGCGAGGCGTCGCGCGCGTGGCTCAAACATGATATCGACGATACGCAACTGGTGACGCGCATTCGGGACAACTATCTGCAGCTGATCGCCTGGTGGCGTGAGCGCGAGCAGGCATAACTCTGGAGACTATTATGGCTGTGCAATTAGGCATTAATCCGCTGACATGGACCAACGATGACTTACCTTCACTCGGGGCGGAAACGCCGCTGGAAACCTGCCTGAGCGAAGGCAAAGAGGCCGGTTTCGCCGGTTTTGAACTGGGTAATAAATTTCCGCGCGAGGCCCACGTACTGGGGCCGATACTTCAGCGTCACGACCTGCAACTGGTATCTGGCTGGTACTCGGGGCGCCTGCTGGAACGTAGCGTAGAAGAGGAAATTGTGGCGGCACAAGCGCACCTGACCTTGCTGCGTGAACTCGGGGCCAACGTGATGGTTTTTGCCGAAGTGAGCGGTTGCATACACGGCGAGCAGCAGACGCCGGTTCATCTGCGTCCGCGCTTCCCGCAGGCGCGCTGGGCAGAGTATGGCGAGAAACTCACGGAGTTTGCCCGCTACACCCAGCAACAGGGCGTGCAGATTGCCTATCATCACCACATGGGGACGATTATTGAGTCCGCCGAGGATGTGGACAATCTGATGAAACATACTGGCGATGAAGTGGGCTTGTTACTCGATACCGGGCATTTAACCTTTGCAGGCGAAAACCCGCTGGCGGTGGCGCAACGCTGGATCCAGCGTATCAATCATGTGCACTGTAAAGATGTGCGTGCCGGGGTGCTGGCTGATGTGAAAAACCGTAAAACCAGCTTCCTGGATGCGGTACTGAGCGGTGTCTTTACGGTGCCAGGCGACGGTTGTGTCGATTATGCGCCGATAATGCAATTGCTGAAAAAACACGATTATCAGGGCTGGCTGGTGGTTGAAGCGGAACAGGACCCGACTATCGCTCATCCGCTGACTTATGCCCGCCTGGGGTATGACAATCTGAGCCGTCTGGCACGAGATGCCGGGCTTATCTGAGGAGGCGCTATGTCACGTTTACTGTCACGCTGGCAACAGCCTGATGCGCAGGGGCGCACCCAATCAGTGACCCCGGAGCGTGCGGGCTGGGGTCATGTCGGTTTTGACGCCTACGAGCTTGAAGAGGGGCAGACACTGACTCTTCCGGCGGTCGTTGAAGAGCGTTGTCTGGTGCTGGTGGCCGGGCGGGCCTCGGTGACCACCCCGACTGAGCAGTTTTCAGATATTGGCGAACGCATGAGCCCTTTTGAGCGCATAAAACCGTGGGCGGTCTACGTCACGCCGGGGGAAACGGTACAGATTCAGGCCGTGACGACGCTGGAACTGGCTGTCTGTAGCGCGCCGGGTAAGGGAAACTGGCCAACGCGTCTGATTGCGCCGCAGGATATCAACGGTGAGGCGAGAGGCAAGGGGCATAATCAGCGCTATGTGCACAATATTCTGCCGGAAGACCAACCTGCAGATAGTCTGCTGGTGGTAGAGGTGTGGACCAACGAAGGGTGCACCAGTTCGTATCCGAGCCACAAGCACGATACCGATAATCCGCCGCAGGAGACCTATCTTGAGGAGACCTATTACCATCGTCTGAACCCGGAGCAAGGCTTTTGCATGCAGCGGGTCTACACCGATGACCGGTCGCTCGATGAGTGCATGGCTGTCTACAATCGTGATGTGGTGATGGTGCCGAAAGGCTACCACCCGGTGGCGACCATGGCCGGGTACGACAGTTACTATCTGAATGTCATGGCCGGCCCGGTACGGAAATGGATGTTTACGTGGGAGGATGATCACGCGTGGATTAACAGCACTTATGCGGCGGATGAAAAACCGGCTCGCTGAGTGTGCCCGGCGGGCGGATAAGCGTCAGCGCCATCGGGCAAAAAAATCATGAATTTCAGGGCGACGCAGGTCGCCCTGATTGCGTTATGGTCTGGTATTTGTTTCTTCCACCGTGTCAGTATCCTCAGGCGTGGCCTCTTCTGCCGGTGTATCGACCATCGCCTCCTGAATGACGTCTTCATCCATTGACGGGTTCAGCGCCACCGCCAGCGGCGAAGACATCAGGCTGTCGGGCATCACCACGTGTGGCAATGGCGCATCGACAATGATCTCCGGCTGACGTTTTCTGATCCAGCTGATGGCCCCGATAGTCGCGCCGCACAGCGTGAAGCAGAAATAAAGCACGTTACCACCGAAAGGTTGCATGATTGCACCGGTTATCAGCGGCCCGATACAGGCCCCGATGCCGAAAGCCATCAGCAGACAGGCCGTCAGCGATACGCGGCGTTCTGGCTCCACGCGATCGTTGGCAATCGCCACGCCGAGCGGGTAAAGCGAGAACATCGCCATGCTGGAAATAAAAGCCATACCCAACAGCCAGTAAAAGCCAAGGTGAGGCAGAACGGACAGCGGCAGAGAGGCCAGTGCAAACAGCACCGCGGTATAAAACAGAAGATGCTGACGGTCATAGCGGTCGGAGAGCCAGCTCAGCGGGAACTGCGACACCATCCCGGCGAAAATGGTCACGCCCATGAACAGGCCAGTTTGCCGGGTGGTTAAGCCTTGCGAGATGGCATACACCGGTGCCAGACCGTAAAACGCCCCGGCGGCCATGCCCATCACCAGCGTTGCCGCCAGCAGTTTGGGGATAGCTTTAAAGAAGTAGCCGGGCTCCATCGGCGCGGGCGACATTGGTTGCGCAGTGGTGCGGGTGGTGAGCGCGATCGGCACCAGGCACAGGGCGAAGCAGAGAGCGACAATAAGCAGCATCGACGGCCCGGTTCCGGCTGCCGCCATCAGGATAATCTGCCCACCACACAGGCCGAGATAGGTCGCGACCATATACAGCCCAAAGATGGCGCCGCGCTGCGAGGATTCCGCCCGGTCATTAAGCCAGCTTTCCAGCACCATGTACTGGCACATCATGCACAGGCCGATAACCATGCGCAGGAAAATCCACAGGGGGATAAAGTCGCTGAGTCCGTGGCCGACGACCGAGGCGGTGATGATCCCCGCACAGGAGACGTACGCGCGAATATGCCCGACGCGGGCAATCAGGTTGTGGCCCACTTTGCCGCCAATCACCAGACCGAGATAGTTCGCTGCGGTTATTGCACCAATAACCGTACCGCTGACTTCTTCGTGCGCAAGGCGCAATGAAATATAGGTCGTCAACAGCCCGGAACCGAGTAGCATCAGCAGGGTGGTGGTGTACAGCGGCAGAAAGGTATTCAGGATGTTTTTCATACGTTCCCTGTATTGGCTGTTCGTTACGGGTTCACCAGCATCGTGCTTGGTTTTACCGTAGGATGCAAATGCAGGGACTTTTGCCGGGAATTGTCCTGGCCTGAGAGGAACTAATTTTGCTCGGTGCGCACCTGAGGTTCAGTGACCTGACTGGACTGCTGCGCGGCTTTCTTGTCCTGATGATGCTGCCAGGCGCCGATTGAGGAATAGACGAAGCGGCCAAAGAAGAAGAGGAAGCTGATAAGTAAAATGATCCGGGTCATGCGACTGTTAAACTGGTGTCGTTTTCGCATAGGGGTTGCCTGGCTCACTGAGGGGTCCTTTAATAATACCCATGATGGGCGATGGGGCCTATTAAGGCACAGCAACGCAGCAGGGTCAATTAACGATTGCATAAAAATTGCGCAAAAAAGAGCGGGAGAACAAAACCAGCAATCGCATGAACGGAATTACGCATTAATCATAACCGCGCTGTTATTTGTTGATTTAAGTCAAATCGCTCAGTCTGGTGCTACTTATAATCTCTTGCCCCATTCCGCTCTGACAAAGTGCCAGTTTGCGGACGTCGATAATCAGGTTGGATGCCTGTCTGAAACTGCCCATCAGGAATTGGGTCTCTTTTGAGTCACTATGCATCTTACTGAGTTCTATAAAAACAATCGTGATAAATGGTGGGGATTACCGCTCATCCTGCCATTGCTGCTTTTACCTGTTGCCCGCACTGCCAATACCTTTACCCACATAGATGGCGGTATCGTCTCGCTCTATTATTTGCCGTTGGCATTGCTGCTGTCCCTGATGCTCTTTTTTGGCTGGAAAGCGTTGCCCGGCATAGTGTCAGGGATTTGGCTAGTGGTGGCGCAAGGCATGACTGTCCCTGAAACTATTGGCATCATCTTCCATTTTTTAATCCCTATTATCCTCAGTTGGGGCGGGTATCGGGTATTCGTACCGAGGCGGCATTTCATTTCCTATGGCAGCACACGTTTGATGCCGCAACGTCTGTTCTGGCAGATGTTTTTCCCTGCGACTCTTTTTCAACTGTTGCTGCTGGCCTGCGTCTTTTTTAACATCCTTCCCGCGCGTATTTCGCTGGCCGGAACCGGGCCACTGACGCTGCACAGCCTGATTAACTATCAGTCGGTGTTAGTGGGCTGTTTAACCGGGGTTCCGCTCAGTTATCTGGTTATTCGGATCATCCGAAATCCGATGTATTTGCGCGCGTTCATCTCCCAGATGCGTCAACAAATTGACGCCAAAGTGAGTACGGGCGAGATGATCGCCTGGTCACTTATCTTATTGATTATCATGGGCCTGCTTTTTATTCCTGCCGCAAATGCAGCCTCTATTTTCACCACCAATTATACCCTCTCACTGCTGCTGCCGGTGATGCTGTGGGGCTCGATGCGTTTCGGCTATCGGCTGATGTCTATCGTCTGGACGGTGGTGCTGATAGTTAGTATTCACTTCTACTACCGTTACATGCCGTCTTATCCGAGCTACAGCAACCAGCTGGCGATTACCTCATCCAGCTATCTTGTGTTCTCGTTTATCGTGGTGTACATGGCGATGCTGTCGACCCAACAGCGCTACATCCACGCCCGCGTGAAACGGATGGCGTTTATCGACCCCGTGGTTCAGATGCCGAATTTGTGGGCGCTGAGCCGCAAGCTCTCGAGCACACCGTGGTCAGTGCTGTGCTTCTTACGCATTCCTGAACTCGAAGTGCTGGGGCGTCATTACGGAATGATGGTGCGTATCCAGTACAAGCAAGCGCTGGGGAAATGGCTTGAGCCGGAACTGCAAGATGGCGAGTGTACTTACCAGCTTTCCGGCCACGACCTGGTTATTCGACTGAATACGGAAGCTTATGAAGAGCGGATTGCCGCCATTGATGTGCGGATTAAAAAATTCCGTTTTATTTGGGATGGTATGCCGCTGCAGCCGAACGTAGGGGTGAGTTACTGCCATGTGCGTTCTCCGGTGATGCAGCTGCCGATGCTGTTAGGTGAGCTGAGTACGATCGCTAACACCTCGCTGGTGACCGGTTCACCTGAAAACCTTCAGCATCGCAACGCCTCACATTTACAGCAGGGCCTGAAAGATAAAATCACCATGATGAACCGGCTACAGCTGGCGCTGGAGCACGGTAATTTCAGCCTGATGGCGCAGCCGATTGTCGGCATGCGCGGCGACAGCTATCACGAAGTATTGCTGCGTCTGAATGGCGATAACGCCCAGCTGATTTCCCCGGAAGTGTTTCTGCCGGTGGCCCACGAGTTTGGGCTTTCATCGCGGATCGACCTGTGGGTGCTGGAAAATACGCTGAAATTTATGGATAGCCGTCGTGAAACGCTGCCTGGTCTGCGATTGTCGGTGAATATCTCGCCCTCATCGGCCTGCGGATCACAGTTTCCGAAGACGGTATCCGACCTGCTAAAGCGCTATAACATTCAGGGCTGGCAGCTCATTTTTGAAATTACTGAAAATCACTCGCTGAGTCACCCGGACCAGGCCATGCTCAACATGGCGCAGCTTCAAGCTCTGGGATGCCGCATTGCCATTGATGATTTCGGCACGGGCTATGCCAGCTACGCGCGACTGAAAAACGTCAGTGCCGATATCCTGAAAATCGACGGCAGCTTTATCCAGAATCTGCTGTCGAGCACTCTGGATTACCAAATTGTTTCGTCAATTTGCCAGCTGGCACGAATGAAGAACATGCAGGTGGTGGCTGAGTACGTTGAAACGGATGAAATCCGTGAGGCGGCGCTGAGCCTGGGAATTGATTATCTGCAGGGCTTTTATCTCGGCAAGCCAGAACCTTTAGAAGGTCTGGCTGCCGGGAATATCGAGCCTGTTACATCAGGCGGCGATATCTGGTGATTCTTCTTCGGTAATTTTCAGCATCCAGCCGGTCACGCCTTGCCAGTACTGCTGCTCTTTTTCCAGATCGAGCAGTACCAGCGCGTTTTGACTAAACCAGTTGTGAGGGAAGCACAGTGTCCAGTGATTCGCTTCGGTGGTCAGTGTTAACGTCGGTGGCGTAGTCGTGGCCTGACGCTGGTTATTCAGCAATACGCCGAGGCGTAGCAGCTGGATCATCGGCAGGAATTGCTTCTTCTTAAACAGCGTAAAGCGCGGTAAATCGTCCAGCTTCACCCCTTTGCGGTGGTAACGCACCAGGGTTGCCATCAGCATCTGCTGCTCCTGGTTGAAGCCTGGTAAATCACTGTTTTGCAAAATGTACGCCGAATGGCGATGCATCCCGCTGTGATTGATATTCAGTCCCACCTCATGCAGCATCGCGGCCCATTTCAGCAGGGCAGCCAGCTGTGGGTGCGCCTGTTTCGCGTTCTGTTGCACCCACTGCTCATACATCTGATGGGTGGTTTCCAGCACGCGACGCGCCTGTTCGCGGTCGATATGATACTGACTGGCCAGACTTTCCGCGGTTCGGCTGCGGATATCGTCATGGCGGAAGCGGCCTTCCATCTCATACAGCACGCCTTCGCGCAGCGCGCCGTCAGACAGGCGCAGCTCTTTGATAGCGAGTGAATCAAACACGCCGCACAGAATCGCCAGGCCCGGCATAAAGACTGCCTGACGGTCTTCTGAAAGCCCAGGCAGACTGAGGGCGCTGAAGTTTTTGAACTTCAGCGTTTCTTCAACCAGCATCTCCAGGCGTTCCGGCGTGATGATGCCATCTTTCTCGCCCATTTCGACCAGCACTTCATGCACTGCTTTAATGGTGCCGGACGCGCCCATGGCCACGTTCCAGCCCTGAATACGGTATTGCCAGGAGAGCGTTTCCAGTTTCTGCACCGCCGCAAGGCGCGCACGCTGGAAGTTCTCTTTGCTGATAAGACCACCAGGGAAGAACATTTGGGCAAAGCTCACGCAGCCCATACGACGGCTTTCAACCAGCTGCGGTGTAAAGTCTTCGCCGATGACCAGCTCCGTCGAACCGCCGCCGATGTCGATAACCAGCTTGCGGCCTTTTTCCGGCTGCGTATGCTCCACGCCCATAAAAATCAGACGCGCTTCTTCATTTCCGGAAATGATTTCAATCGGGTAAGGGATCACTTTTTCCGCACGCTTCAAAAACTCCGGCGCGTTCAGCGCCTGGCGAAGCGTATGCGTGCCGACAATGCAGACGCTGGACGGAGGAAACCCTTGCAGGCGTTCCGCAAACAGTGACAGACAGGTCAGGCCGCGCTCCATCGCTTCTTCACTGAGCATATTGTCTTCATTCAGGCCATCGGCCAGATGGACGCGCTGTTTCAGGCGGCCAATGATTTGCAGCGCACCGTCAACGACGCGCGCGATAACCATATGAAAACTGTTCGATCCCAGGTCAACCGCAGCAATCTCCTGCGGTCGTGACGTTTTGGTTTTTATGGGCATAAATTAATCGGGCTGCTCAAGTGATTTAATGTAGTCGTAGATCGCCAGCTGTGACCGGACTTTGCGGCGGTTGCCGCGGGGCACGTAACGATTACTCAGTTCTTTGTCGATAAAACGGGCTTTCACAGTATCGCTAAATTGCAGATCGACGATATCCAGCACCTGTTGTTTCAGGCGTGGATCGAGGATCGGCGTAGCGACTTCAATTCGGTAATCGATATTGCGTGTCATCCAGTCAGCGGAAGAGAGCCACACTTTTTTCGTGCCGCCATCTTCAAAAATATACAGCCTGTCGTGCTCAAGATAACGGTCAACGATACTGATGACGTTAATATTTTCGCTAATGCCTTCGAGTTGAGGAATAAGCGAACACATGCCGCGCACCAGCAGATTCACCGGCACGCCGGAACTTGATGCCGCATACAGACGATCGACCAGGCCTTTGTCGACCAGGTTGTTCAGCTTCAGGGTGATCCCCGATGGGCGACCGTTCTGAGCGTGGGCAATTTCGTTGTCGATCATGTCATACAACAGGCGACGTGAGTTTTGCGGCGAGACCATCAGATAATCGAAATTCACCGGACGGTACGGGTTCTCAATGAAGTTAAATACCCGGCGGACTTCGTTGGTGATCCGCGCATCGGCGGTCAGCAGTGAATAGTCGGTATAAATTCGGGCGGTTTTTTCGTTGAAGTTACCGGTGCCGATATGCGCATAGCGCACCACATCGTCACCTTCCTTACGAGAGATAAGGAACAGTTTGGCGTGAATTTTCAGGCCTGGCGCAGAGAAGATAACGTGTACACCGGCTTCCGTCAGGCGCTTCGCCCAATGGATGTTGGCTTCTTCGTCAAAGCGCGCTTGCAGCTCAACGACGACCGTCACTTTTTTACCGTTGTGCGCTGCGTGGATCATCGAATCAATAATGCGCGAATCTTTTGCCACGCGGTAAATATTGATTTTGATGGCCAGCACGCTCGGGTCAAACGAGGCCTGACGCAGCAGTTCCAGCACGTGCTCAAAGGTGTGATACGGGTAATAAAGCAGCACATCGCGCTGACGAATGGCGTCGAAACCGTTGCGGAATTTATCGAACCAGATATGGCGCAGGCGCGGCAGCGGTTTGTTAACCAGGTTGGCTTTACCGACGTTCGGGAAGCTAATGAAATCTTTAAAGTTATGGTAGCGACCGCCCGGCACGATGGAGTCATAACGGGTGATGGCGAATTTCTTACGCAGCATCTCGACCATCGCATCAGGCATATCGCGCTGATACACAAAGCGTACCGGCTCAGCCGTCAGGCGCTGTTTCAGGCTCGAGGACATCAACTCCATCAGGCTCGATTCCATCTCGTGCACCAGGTCGTACTCGGCATCACGGGTCATTTTCATCGAGTAGGCATTCAGGGCGTCGTAATCGAAGAAGCCCTGGAAGATATCGTCCAGGCAGTAGCGCAGAATGTTGTCGAGCAGGATCATCGGTTTGCGGCGGCGCGGGGTTTCCGGCGGCAAATTGACGAAACGCGGCACTTTATCCGACGGGATTTCCAGCAGGGCGTAGCTAATTTCTTCGCCGCGAATAATTTCTACTGCCAGATAGGTGTAATCATCTTTCAAGAACTGGACTAAATCCGTTTCGCGATTAATCAGAATCGGCGTGATGTGCTGGCGCAGGTAATGTTTGAAGTAGTGGCGTAACCAGCTTTGCTGATTGACCGATAACTGACGCTCGTTAATCAGGAAAATTTGATTGCGCGCCATTTCGAGCAACAGCTCGTTATAAAGACTGTCAAATTCCTGGTCGGCTTTCAGCACGCGGGCCTGAATTTTTCCCAGAAGATGGCGGGAATGGGCGGTGAGGCCTTGTTCTTCACTGATGATAATGCGGCGTTTGAGTTCGGCAAAACGCACTTTATAGAACTCATCAAGGTTATTGGAGTAGATCCCCAAAAAACGCATGCGTTCTATCAACGGGTTGCTTTTATCCGCTGCTTCCTGGAGAACGCGCTCGTTAAAGGATAACCAGCTCAGTTCTTTTTCGATATAAAGCTTATCCTGACCCATTACTACTCACACTCCGGTTGATTGACGCGGACAGCCCTCACATTATGGCGAGCTTTGACCAGTGATGTCCAACTGTGCCAGGTAAGTATGACAATAATCTGTTTGTCGTGAACCTGCGATAACGTTTTTTTATTATTCAGCGGTATGGGAGAGGGGAAAAGCGCCTGTCGCGATGGACAGGCGGCCTGCAACTACGCCTCGGAGGCGTAGCCTTGCGCGGGGAGCTGAACACCGTCCAGCCATGCGCTGTTGTCTTTCATTGCCAGACGTCCGTCGACAAACCAGCTCACCACCAGCGGGTAAATGGCGTGCTCCTGGTGCTGAACGCGAGCGGTAATGTCATCTTCCGTGTCACCGGCGAACACCGGCACGTTGGCCTGTAAAATAACCGGGCCGCCGTCGAGTTCGTCCGTCACGAAGTGCACGGAGGTGCCGTGCTCTTCGTCGCCGTTTTCCAGCACCTGACGATGGGTATTCAGGCCGGGGTATTTCGGCAGCAGGGAAGGGTGGATATTCAGCAGACGCCCATGATAATGCGCCACGAACGCCGGACTCAGAATGCGCATGTAGCCTGCCAGCACCACAACATCAGGGGCGTAGGCGTCAATTTCCTGAATCAGCTCGCGGTCAAATGCTTCGCGGTTGGGAAACTGACTGGCGCTCAGCGCATGCGCCGGGATCGTTGCTTCACGGGCGCGCTCAAGGCCGAACGCGTCGGCCTTATTGCTGAAAACAGCCCGCAGGGTGCCATTGATTTTCTTCTGCTTGCAGGCGTCGATAATCGCCTGCAAATTGCTTCCGTTACCAGAAATCAGCACCACAATATTTTTCATTACTCGATGACCACACGCTGTTCAGAATCGGATGCTTTGATATAGCCGATTTTCCACGCGTTTTCACCTTTCTCATTCATCAGCGCGATAGCGTTATCGGCTTCTGCGGCTGGCAGCGCAATCAACATGCCCACGCCACAGTTGAAGGTGCGATACATCTCATGTTGGCTAACGTTACCGGCGGTTTGCAGCCAGTTAAATACGGACGGCCATTGCCACGAGGATTCGTCGATCACGGCCTGAGTGTTGTCCGGCAGCACGCGCGGAATGTTCTCCCAGAAGCCGCCGCCGGTGAGGTGCGCGATGGCGTGCACGTCGACGCTGGCAATCAGTTCCAGAATATTTTTCACGTAGATACGGGTGGGTGCCAGCAGGTGATCGGCCAGGGGTTTGCCGTCGAGTTCCGTGGTTTCTGGATTGGTGTCGCTGACTTCAAGGATTTTACGCACCAGCGAATAGCCGTTGGAGTGCGGACCGCTGGAGCCGAGAGCCACCAGCACGTCGCCATCGGCCACTTTGCTGCCGTCGATGATTTCGGATTTCTCAACCACGCCCACGCAGAAACCGGCCACGTCGTAATCTTCGCCATGATACATACCCGGCATTTCAGCAGTTTCCCCGCCCACCAGCGCACAGCCGGACTGCAGGCAGCCTTCGGCGATGCCGGTGATAACGCTGGATGCAACGTCCACGTCCAGCTTGCCGGTCGCGTAGTAATCAAGGAAGAACAGCGGCTCAGCGCCCTGTACCACCAGGTCGTTCACGCACATTGCCACCAGATCGATGCCGATGGTGTCGTGACGCTTAAGATCCATTGCCAGGCGCAGCTTAGTGCCAACGCCATCCGTACCGGAAACCAGCACCGGCTCACGATATTTTTGCGGCAGTGCGCACAGTGCGCCAAATCCACCCAGGCCACCCATTACTTCCGGGCGGCGGGTTTTCTTCACCACACCTTTGATTCGGTCAACCAGAGCATTACCCGCGTCAATATCAACACCGGCATCTTTATAGCTGAGAGAGGTTTTGTCGGTCACTGCAAGTCTCCACGAATGGCGTTAGCAAATAAAATCGGCGCCATTCTAACAGCCTAAGCAAACGTTTGCGAGCCTGGGCGCGGGATATCTTTTGTTGACGTTTTTTTACACACTTTCAGCATTCGTTCAGTCAAATTTGAACCCGTTCACGAAAATGAAACCGGGTACATTTTAATGCTTGCAGGTTATTGCTACAGCACACAATATTCCACTGAAACCGGTTTCTGAAATTGCCGTCAGGAGGAGTAAAGCACATGCACATTGCCGCGTTTGATATTGGTGGCACGGCGCTCAAAATGGGCGTAGTGACCGTCGAAGGGGCGATCGTCGCGAAAGGGAAAGTGACCATCAAAGACAGCGACGGTGAGGCTATTCTGCAAGGCATTCTCAGCTGGCTGGAGGCGCATCCGGAATGTGAAGGCATCGCCATCAGCGCGCCTGGCTACGTCAATCCTCACACCGGTTTCATTGAAATGGGCGGGGCTATTCGCAAATTCGACCAGTTCGGCATTAAAGCGTGGCTCGAAGAACGCACCCGTCTGCCGGTCGCCATTGAAAACGACGCCAACTGCGTGCTGCTCGCCGAACGCTGGCAGGGCAAAGCGGCAGAGATGAGTGACTTTCTGGTGCTGACGATTGGCACCGGCATCGGCGGCGCGATTTTCTGCAATAACCAGCTGGTACGCGGCGCGCGTTTTCGCGGCGGTGAATTTGGCTACATGTTTACCGACCGCCCCGGCAGTCGGCAGCCGACGCACTACACCATGAATGCCACCTGCACGCTGCGTGTTCTGCGCAACCGCTATGCGAACCATATCGGAAAACCGCTCGATGAGGTCAGTGGCGAAGAGATATTCGACGCCTGCGATGCGGGAGACGCGGTTTGCCAGCGGCTGGTGAACGATTTTTTCAACGGCATCGCCAGCGGCCTGTACAACCTGGTCAATCTGTTCGACCCGCAAACTATTCTGCTCGGCGGCGGTATCACCGAACGCCCGGGCTTCCTGCAACAACTGAAACAGCATCTCGCCTGGTTCGGTATTGATGAATACGTTGATACCGTCAGCCACGGCAACGACGCCGGTTTACTCGGCGCGGTTTACCATTTTAATCAGCAGTCTGAATGTTAAAGAGGGAGTTGTTATGTCCGGATTTAAAAGCGATTTTCTGTGGGGCGGTGCTGTTGCGGCGCATCAGCTGGAAGGCGGCTGGAAAGAGGGCGGAAAAGGCCCGAGCGTTGCCGATGTGATGACCGCCGGGGCCCACGGCGTAGCGCGTGAAATTACCGACGGCGTGCTGCCTGGAAAAAACTACCCGAACCATGACGCGATCGATTTCTATCACCGCTATAAAGACGACATCAAACTGTTTGCCGAAATGGGCTTCAAATGTTTCCGCACCTCGATTGCCTGGACGCGTCTGTTCCCGAAAGGTGACGAGCTGGAGCCGAACGAAGCGGGCCTGAAATTCTACGACGACCTGTTCGACGAATGCCTGAAATACGGCATCGAGCCGGTGATTACGCTGTCGCACTTCGAAATGCCGTATCACCTGGTGAAAGAGTACGGCGGCTGGCGTAACCGTAAAGTCATCGACTTCTTTGTGCGCTTTGCGAAAGTGGCGTTCGAGCGCTATCAGCACAAAGTGAAGTACTGGATGACCTTCAACGAAATCAACAACCAGGCAAATTTCCACGAAGATTTCGCGCCGTTTACCAACTCCGGCATCAAGTACGAAGAGGGTGAGGATCGCGAGCCGATTATGTATCAGGCGGCGCACTATGAGCTGGTCGCCAGTGCGCTGGCGGTGAAAGTGGCGCGTGAGATTAACCCATCGCTGCAAGTCGGTTGCATGATTGCGATGTGCCCGATTTACCCACTGACCTGCGCGCCGGACGACATGATGATGGCAATGAACGCGATGCATCGTCGTTACTGGTTCACCGATGTGCATGTGCGCGGCAAATATCCGCAGCATCTGCTGAACTACTTCGAGCGTCGTGGTTTTGAGCTTGATATCACCGCAGAAGACAACGCCGCGCTGAAACAGGGCTGTGTCGATTACATCGGCTTCAGCTACTACATGTCTTTCGCCACCAAGGCGACGGCTGACAACCCGCAGCTCGACTACGATGAAACCACCAGCCTGGTTTCCAACCCGTACGTGAAAAAATCGGACTGGGGCTGGCAGATTGATCCGGTTGGCCTGCGTTATTCACTGAACTGGTTCTGGGATCACTATCAGCTTCCGCTGTTCATTGTGGAAAACGGCTTCGGCGCCATCGACGTGCGTGAAAACGACGGCAGCGTAAACGATCAGTACCGCATTGATTATCTCTCCGCCCACATCGCCGAAATGAAAAAAGCAGTGGTGGAAGACGGCGTGGACCTGATGGGTTATACCCCATGGGGCTGTATCGACCTCGTCTCTGCCGGAACCGGTGAGATGAAAAAACGTTACGGATTTATCTATGTCGATAAAGATAATGAAGGCAACGGCACCCTGGAACGTAGCCGCAAAAAATCTTTTGCGTGGTATCAAAAGGTTATCAGCAGCAACGGCGAATCGCTCTAATTTTGCGCGATTGATTCACTGAAAGATAAAACCTCGCTTCGGCGGGGTTTATTTTTATCCTTACTTTATAATGAGTAACAATGTGTTAATCACTTTGCTTGATCCCCGTCAATGAGAACGGGTATGGCGCTGCCTGCAAAAAGCGGTATAATCCGGCGATTTTTTTGTGGTTGCCCCTCAGAGGAGAAAGAGAATGAAGATTGTGGAAGTGAAACACCCGCTCGTAAAACACAAGCTGGGCCTGATGCGTGAGCATGACATCAGCACCAAACGCTTCCGTGAACTCGCCTCAGAAGTGGGCAGCTTGCTGACTTATGAAGCAACGTCTGACCTGGAAACTGAAACTGTCACCATTGAAGGCTGGAACGGCCCGGTGCAGGTCGAGCAGATCAAAGGCAAGAAAATTACCGTTGTGCCAATCCTGCGTGCAGGCCTGGGCATGATGGAAGGCGTACTGGAGCACGTTCCGAGTGCGCGTATCAGTGTGGTCGGCATCTACCGTAATGAAGAAACCCTCGAGCCGGTACCGTACTTCCAGAAGCTGGTGTCAAACATCGACGAACGTATGGCGCTGGTGGTTGACCCGATGCTGGCAACCGGCGGCTCTATGATCGCCACTATCGACCTGCTGAAAAACGCAGGTTGCACCAGCATTAAGGTGCTGGTTCTGGTTGCGGCTCCGGAAGGTATTGCAGCGCTGGAGAAAGCGCACCCGGATGTAGAACTCTACACCGCGTCCATTGACCAGGGCCTTAACGAGCACGGATACATTATTCCTGGCCTCGGCGATGCCGGTGACAAGATTTTTGGTACCAAATAAAAGATTCATTAAAAATAGCCGACTTTGAGAGTCGGCTTTTTTTTGACTAAAACACACCAATACAAACAACAACACTCAGACAGAGGATAAACCTATGACGCGCCGCGCTATCGGGGTAAGTGAAAGACCGCCACTTTTGCAGACCATCCCGCTTAGTTTGCAGCATCTGTTCGCCATGTTTGGCGCGACGGTGCTGGTACCTTTCCTGTTTCACATCAACCCGGCAACGGTTCTGCTGTTCAACGGTATCGGCACGCTGATGTATCTGTTCATCTGCAAGGGCAAAATCCCGGCCTATCTCGGTTCAAGCTTTGCGTTTATTTCCCCGGTGCTACTGCTGTTACCTTTGGGCTATGAAGTGGCGCTCGGCGGCTTCATTATGTGCGGCGTGCTGTTCTGCCTGGTGTCGTTCATCGTCAAAAAAGCGGGCACCGGATGGCTGGACGTGATGTTCCCTCCGGCCGCGATGGGGGCGATTGTCGCAGTTATCGGCCTGGAACTGGCGCATGTGGCGGCTGACATGGCTGGCCTGCTTCCAGCGGCGGGTACGGCGCCAAATACCACCAGCATCATGATTTCACTGATAACGTTGGGCGTAACGGTGTTCAGCTCCGTGCTGTTCCGCGGTTTCCTGGCGATCATCCCAATTCTGATTGGCGTGCTGACCGGTTACGCGCTGTCGTTTGCGGTCGGTATCGTAGACACTTCCGCAATTGCACAGGCTCCGTGGTTTGCGTTGCCAACCTTCTACACTCCGCGCTTTGAGTGGTTTGCTATCTTCACTATTCTGCCTGCTGCCCTGGTGGTTATCGCTGAGCACGTCGGCCACCTGGTGGTGACCGCAAACATCGTCAAAAAAGATCTGATCCGCGACCCGGGCCTGCATCGTTCGATGTTTGCCAACGGCCTGTCGACCATCATTTCTGGTTTCTTTGGTTCCACGCCAAATACCACTTACGGTGAAAACATTGGCGTTATGGCCATCACCCGTGTGTACAGCACCTGGGTTATTGGTGGCGCGGCGATTATCGCCATCCTGCTGTCCTGCGTCGGTAAACTGGCTGCGGCGATTCAAATCATTCCGGTCCCGGTTATCGGCGGTGTGTCACTGCTGCTGTACGGGGTGATTGGCGCATCGGGTATTCGCGTTCTGATTGAATCAAAAGTCGATTACAACAAGACGCAAAACCTGATCCTGACCGCCGTTATTCTGATCATCGGCGTCAGCGGGGCGACTGTGCACATCGGTGCAGCAGAGCTGAAAGGCATGGCGCTGGCGACTATCGTGGGTGTGGCCCTGAGCCTTATCTTCAAACTGATAAGCGTTCTGCGCCCGGAAGAAGTGGTGCTTGATCCGGCGGATAGCGATAAAACAGCGTAACGATCGATCAACCGGGTGGGACTTCCCGCCCGGTTCTCTCATTCGCGGATCTTGTGTTACACTCACCGCGTTTTTAGCAGTTCCATGTTGAGGTCACTCTGAACGCTCCGGCTCAGCTCTCTTTGCCACTCTATCTTCCCGACGACGAAACCTTTGCGAGTTTCTGGGCGGGTGATAACTCTTCTTTACTTGCCGCAGTGCAAACCATGCTGCGTCAGGATCACAGCGGATACATTTACGTCTGGTCGCGCGAAGGTGCTGGCCGCAGTCATTTGCTGCACGCAGCGTGCGCCGAGCTTTCACAGCGTGGCGACGCCGTCGGCTATGTTCCGCTGGATAAACGTACCTGGTTCGTCCCGGAGGTGCTGGAAGGCATGGAGCATCTGGCGCTGGTGTGCATCGATAATATCGAATGTGTGGCAGGGGATGAACCGTGGGAAATGGCGATTTTTAATCTGTACAACCGCATTCTCGAATCGGGCAAAACGCGTCTGCTGATCACCGGCGATCGTCCACCACGCCAGCTGAATGTTGCTCTGCCGGATCTCGCGTCTCGTCTCGACTGGGGGCAAATCTACAAGCTGCAACCGCTGTCCGATGAAGACAAACTTCAGGCGTTACAGTTGCGCGCCAAAATGCGTGGGTTTGAGATGCCGGAAGACGTCTGCCGCTTCCTGATGAAGCGCCTCGATCGCGAAACCCGCACCCTGTTTATGACGCTCGATCAGCTCGATCGCGCGTCGATTACCGCTCAACGCAAACTGACCATCCCGTTTGTAAAAGAGATCCTGAAACTGTAGGCCCGGCAAGCAACGCGCCGCCGGGCACGACATCACTTCAAATCATCCAATAGATGCTGCATCAACAGCGGAATTGGTCGGCCTGATGCAACGCTTTTACCACTCTCACGCCACAATGCCGTACCGCTGACATCCAGATGCGCCCACGGAATTTCCGGTGGGCAGAAATGATGTAGCATCCACGCGGCCGACGCGCTGATCGCCGCATTATTCGTCGGCGTATTACACAAATCGGCAATCGCGCTTTCGGTCTGTTTTTTCATTCGTCCGTCGAGCGGCAGCGACCATACCTCGTCGCCGCTTTTTTTCCCGGCCTGAACCAGTTGCTCGCGCAACATCTCGTTTTGCGTCATTAACCCACTCAGCTCATAGCCCAGCGCTTTAACCACTGCACCGGTCAACGTCGCCATATCGATAATGAAACGGGTCTGCGGATGACGCTGGCTGGCCCAGGCAATCGCATCGGCTAGAACCAGACGCCCCTCAGCATCGGTGTTATTGATTTCCACCGTCATCCCATTACAGGCCCGCGCGACGCTGCCGGGCTGCATCGCGTCCGGCCCGATGGCGTTTTCGGCTAGCGCCAATACACCCATCACCCGCACCGGCAGGGCCAGTTCCGCGATACTCAGCATCAGGCCGAGTACGTTTGCCGCGCCGCACATGTCATATTTCATGGTGTACATGCCGGCGCCTTCTTTCAGCCACAGGCCGCCGGTATCAAACGTAATGCCTTTCCCAACGTAGCTGCGCACCGGGCCGTCTTTCGCCCCGTCATAATGAATCGCCAGCAGGCGGGGAGGGCGAGTTGAGCCTTTCCCAACGGCGTGCAGCAGCCCCAGGCCTTGCGCCTGAATGGCGTGTTCATCCAGCACTTCGCAGTACAGTGCAGGAAAACGAGCGCACAGGCGCTGAGCTTCCTCCACCACAAACTGCGGGATACAGGTTTCCGCAGGGATATCCGCCAGGCGACGCGCCGCCAGCATCCCGTTGGCGACCGCATGCTGCTGACGAAATGCCTCATGCAGCGCTTCATTCTGCGATGGCAGGCAGAACCCGGTCAGGCACTTAACCCGCTCGCGCGCCGTTTTGCCGCTTTTCAGGCCAAGATCGTCCAGGCTGTGATCGAGATTGAAAACCCAACGCAGAACAGGATCACGCACGCAGCTTTCAGTGAGCAAGGTACAATCCAGTGCCACGTTTTCGCTGACGGGCTTTTTGAATAACGGGCGCAGAGAGGTAAGCAGTTCTTCGGTCTGCATATCCTGCCACGCGGCGTCAGGAATCATTGTAATGCGGGCAAACGGCAGACAGCCAAATTGACAGTCTGCCAGCTGACCCTTGCGGGCCTGGGCGACCATTTCGGCCAGCAGCGGAATGTCGAACGCTTCCAGCAGCGGGCTGCCAGGTGAGGTAATCAAATGACTGCCGCGCGGTACGGCTGAAGGTTCGGTGACTAAACGAAATTCCATGATTTACTCCTCAATCGGGGCGCGAATACGCGCGGCGTAAGCCTGCATCCATTCGTCATCCACCGGCTGGTAATGGGTTTTCTCCTGACGGCGCTCGGCGCGATACACGGTCAGCGGCTGATTTTCCGTGGCGACCACAAACGAAAACGTTTTGATATTGGTGGCGGCGCCAAACTCCCCGCGGCGATTCATACACACCACCGACAGGTCACCCGCGCGGCCAAAGCGCGACATCAGCTTGTCTTCCAGCTCAAACACCACCGAATCCGCGGCGTCCTGCGGTGACATGCCGCCCGCCATCCGACGCACGATTTCATAGCTGGTGCAGCCTTTCATCAGATCTTCGCCAACGCCGGTAGCCGTTGCCGCGCCTGTTTCACTGTCGCAGTAAAAGCCGGAGCCCATGATCGGCGAATCGCCAATACGCCCGCGTTTTTTCATAAACAGGCCGCTGGTGGAGGTGGCGACGCTCATTGAACCTTGCTGATCGAGCCCGATAATGCCGACCGTGTCGTGCCCATCATACGGGCTGAGGCCTTTATCGAGCGTTTCGCGACAGCGCTTGCGGTAGTGCTGCATTGCGCGATCGGTCAGCATGGTTTTCTCGGCAAAGCCCTGTTCCAGCGCCCATTCGCGGGCGCCCTGGCCGACCAGCAGCGAGTTATAGCGCTGGCGGCTGAGCGCCTGCGCCACGCGAACCGGATTGGCGATATCAATCAGATTGCCGACGGCACCAAACGCCAGGGTGTCACCGTCCATAAAGGCAGCGTCCAGTTCAACCTCGCCGTTTTCGGTCGGAAGCCCGCCGTAGCCGACGGATTTGTAGAGCGGAAAGTCTTCGACGGCTACAACGGCATCCACCACCGCGGAGGAGGCGGCTCTCCCTGCGGCCAGCGCCGACGCTGATTCAGTCACACCTTCCAGCGCCATTCGCCAGGTTGCAATAATTCCCCACATCGTTACGACTCCTGTTTTGCCATCTGGCGAGTTTCATTTTCAGTCAAGATTTCTGCGGCCCGATACTGCTTATCGAGAATGCGCATGAAAGGCAGGTAAAGCATCGCGCCAATCAGTAAATTCAATATTTGCATCACGCTGCCGGAAAGGTGCCCGGTGACGATAAATCCGCTCAGCACCGGCGGCAGCGTCCACGGAATGAACACCCCGGTGGTGACCGCCACTGCGCCAATTTTCATCGCTACGTACTGGATGGTGACCAGTACCAGCGGCACGAGGTTGAACGGGATGAGCATGATCGGGTTCATGATGACCGGCAGACCGAACAGCACCGGTTCATTGATGTTGAATATCGACGCACCAGCGCCGAGGCGGGCCACTTCGCGCATGTTTTTACTGCGTGCGAAAATCAGCATCGCAATAACCAGCGACAGCGTAGCACCCGCCCCACCCATCCAGATCATGTCGAAGAACTGCTCGGTAATGATGTGCGGAGGCGTCACGCCCGCCTGAATGGCGGCGATGTTGTCCGTCTGATTTTCCATCCACAGCGGACGAATAATGCCGTTGATCATCGAGCCGGAGTTAATGCCCACAGACCACAAAATGGTGATGCTAAACACGGTCATCAGCGCACCGAAATACGAGGTGCCGTAGTGGCGAACCGGGGTGGCGACCACTTCATAAATGAACTGGTGAATGGTGTTGTAGTGGGTGTTTTCAAAGCCGATGCGAATGATCAGCACCAGGATCATCACCAGCAGCGCCGGGATCAGCGCCGCGAACGATTCCTGCACCGCAGGTGGCACGCCGTCGGGCATTTTGATAACCAGCTTTTTACGCTTCAGCCAGCAAAACAGCTCGGTCCACAGCAGTGAACCGATCATTGCCACAAACAGGCCTTTGCTGCCGATCCACTCCACCGGCATGACGGTGATACCGCCGTTTTCCGCGACTTTAATAAACGGGGTCAGGATAAGGAAGCTCACCAGCGCCAGAATGCCGCACGACACGCGGTCTTCTTTGTAATGCTCCGCCAGGCGATAGGCCACCAGGAAACTGATAAACAGCGACATGGTGGAGAACACCGCATTAAACGGGATCTCGACAATGCTGCTCCAGCTCTCACCAAAGGTGTGAGACATAAACTGCTGATAGCCCTGATTGGGGAACGACGAAATCACCAGCAGGATCGATCCGACAATGATAAACGGCATGAATGAAACATAGGCACCGCGTATGGCGCACAGATGGCGTTGCTGCGCGGCTTTCGCCGCCAACGGCATCAGTTTGGCTTCTAAAAATCCCAGAACATTGTTCATTGTGAGCTCCGCACGAGACTGACTGTTTGTTTGTGTGTTATGTATGCGGATTATCAGTGAAAGGCAGGCGGTGAAAGGTGAATCCGGTCACAATGCCAGCGCGTGACTGATATAAATCTCATATGATTAGTTTTGAATGTTCATCAGGAATTGACGATGGAAATTAAGCTGCATGCGAATGCCACTACCACGCCGCGCGTGCGTCGTTACCTTCAGCAGTCTGATAAAAGCGACCGTGAACTGGCGAAAGAGCTCGGCATTTCAGTTACTACCGTCCGGCGCTGGCGCAATCGCGAGCAAACGGGTGACAGGCACACCACGCCACATGTGGTACACAAAGTAATGAGACTTGAACAGGTGGCGCTGGTAAATGCGCTGCGTGACACCCTGTATGCGCCGCTTGATGAACTGCTGTTTATGGTTAATGAAGGCTTGGGTATTCCGATTTCTCGCGCCACGTTGAACCGCTATTTGCGGCCTGCGCATCAGCGGAAAAAGGCCGCACCGCAGGGGAAAAAAGCACTGAAGGCGGGCGCAGTGCCGAATACGCTAACGCTACATTATCGGCGGCTGTCGATGACCATGGACGACGGTGGTGACCACCATTTGCTGTGGGCGCGTGAACCGCTGAGCGGCTGGTGTCACGCCCGGGTCTATTCCGGTATTTCGTTACCGCTGGTTGAGAACTGGCTGCAGGAAACGCTGTCGCGCTGTCCGGCTGATATTCAATGTCTTGAGACTGAGCAGGTAAGGTGGCTTGATATTGACGCGCCGGGCGTGAAAGTTTCCCATCTGCCGCAGCCCACAGCGAGCACGATTACCTTTACGGAAGCCCTGCGTACGCTGGTTCCTGTCGCGAAGGAGCCGGATGCGCTGGTGCAGCAGTTGAGTGTCTTATGGAATACCGGGAAAACGCAGAAGAAATTGGGAGAGAATACGCCGCAGGGCTTTTTAGAAGCTTACGCTGCGGCATCAAAACCTAGATAATTTCCAGCACTTGTTCCGGCGGGCGCCCAATTCGCGCCTGACCGTTTTTCACCACGATTGGGCGTTCAATCAGCTTCGGATGGGCAATCATCGCTTCAATCAGTGCGTTTTCACTGAGCGCGCTGTCTGCCAGATTCAGTTCTTTATATAAGTCTTCTTTCTGACGCATCAGCTCACGGGCGCTGGTCATGCCGAGCATTTTCAGCAGGTTTTTCAGCGTCGCCGCATCGGGCGGCGTGTCGAGATACAGCACCACGTCCGGCTCCACGCCGTTGTCTTTCAGCAGCGCTAAGGTTTCACGGCTCTTGGAACAGCGTGGGTTGTGGTAAATCTGGACCGCTTGAGTCATTGGGTGTCCTTACATTTTTGAATAGGGTTTAAACGTTTCCTGCAGCTGACGGAACTGGTCAATGCGTGCGTCATAACGTGCCTGCTGCAGACTGCCGAGTTTGACCTGGGCGCTGGCACTGCTGAGCAGGGAAATAGACTGATCGAGTCGACCGACCAGCGCCATACCTTCTGCCCGCGCCGCCAGCTCCTGATCGCGATTGCCGAGCTTGCCTTCTGCCTGCGCCAGTAAATCCCAACCGTTAACATCGTCTTTATAGGCAAAGGTGTAGCGATTAAGCAGCGTGCCCGCTTCCGCCGGATTTCCGGACTGGAGCAGGGCGTTAGCCAGGTTCAACTGAAGCACCGGACTGTTGCGTAACTCTTTCGCCGCTTTCAGACGGTTAACGGCTTCAGCGTTTTTGTTCTGGCCCAGCGAAATGTCCGTTGCGAGATCGAGATACCAGACATTTTGTGGATTGGCGGTTAACAGTGGCTGCAATTGCTTGCTGGCCTCAACATAGTTATTGGCCTCCATCGCCTGAAGGGCGCGGCCATACTGCGCGGCGTGCTGCTCGCGAATATTGCCTTTGGACCAGCTGTCGAGCAGGTCGCTGCTGAGCTGGTTCTGACCGTTGTTATACATGCCAAGCGTACGCGCCTTCGCCATGTAGAAATCTTCGGAAGACTGCACCACTACTGGACGCATCTGGTTGGCGCGGTTACGTGCATCCGACAGACGGCTTTCTGGCAGGGGGTGCGTCAGCAGCATTTCGGGTGGTCTGGAAGAGTAGCGCGACTGATCCATCAGCTTGTCCATAAACTGCGGCATACCCTGCGGGTCGAAACCGGAACGCTGCAACACCTGAATGCCGATGCGGTCAGCTTCTTCTTCGTTCTGGCGGGTAAAGCTAATTAGCCCCTGCTGCGTGCCCGCCAGCGTACCGGTTAACGCCGCCATACCGGCCTGCGGGCTGGCCATTGCCAGCAGAATCGACCCCAGCGCACCGACCCAGGTCAGCGGCGCGTTACGCTTTTGGTCTTCCATTGCGCGCGCCAGATGGCGTTGAGTAACGTGCGAAATTTCGTGCGCCATCACGGAAGCCAGCTGGCTTTCGGTGTCGGCATAGCGGAACAGCGCCGAGTGCAGGACCACGTTTCCGCCGAAGAAGGCGAAGGCGTTCAGCTCGTCGTTGTTAATTAAGAAGAAATGGAACGGCGTACGCACCGAGTTGGCATGAGATACCAGGCGCATCCCGAGGCCGTTAATGTACTGAACCAGCAGTGGATCGTTAATCAGCGGCGCACTGCCGCGCAGTTGGCGCACGTAAAAGTCGCCCATCTGCATCTCTTGTCCGATGGAGAGCGTGCTTCCTGCGGTGGTGCCCATATCCGGCAGTGAATCTGCGGAGTCCGCAAAGGCAGGCAAGGCCTGGCTTAGGGTCAACGACGCGATGAGAGTCGCAACCAGCGTTTTTTTTAACTGCCTGAACATAACTCGGTCCTGTATGTAGGGTGTGCCAGTTTGACCGACAACGCGGCGTAACGTTCCACTGTCGGCTGCACTGGCAGTTTAGCTGGCTGTGAGACGCCTGAATATACCCTTGCGAGACTTTTGCTACTGGGTGCGGTGCCGCGCAAAAAGCACAGGCAATTTTGTGACATTTCGATACAATTCACGCGGGCCTTTTGCCCGCCATTCAGGGAACGGTGTAGTTATGCTCGAAATGTTAATGCAGTGGTATCGTCGTCGTTTCAGCGACCCGGAAGCGATAGCGCTGCTGGTCATTCTGCTTGCCGGGTTCGGCATTCTCTTTTTCTTCAGCGGGCTGTTGGCGCCGCTTCTGGTCGCGATTGTCCTCGCGTATCTGCTCGAATGGCCTACCGTTCGCCTGGAGCGTATTGGTTGCTCGCGGCGCTGGGCAACGTCGATTGTACTGATTCTGTTCGTCGGTATTTTGCTGCTGATGGCCTTTGTGGTGATGCCGGTCGCCTGGCAGCAGGGAATCAACCTGATCCGCGATATGCCAGGCATGCTCAATAAACTGTCGGATTATGCCGCCACCTTGCCACGCCGCTATCCGGCGCTGGTGGATGCCGGGATCATTGATGCGATGGCGGAAAACCTGCGCACCCGGATGTCAGGGATGGGCGACTCAGTGGTGAAATATTCGCTGGCCTCGCTGGTGGGGCTGCTGACGCTGGCGGTGTATCTGGTGCTGGTGCCGCTGATGGTCTTTTTCCTCGTTAAGGATAAAGAGCAAATGCTCAACGCCGTTCGCCGCGTGCTGCCACGCAATCGCGGGCTGGCAGGCCAGGTGTGGATGGAGATGAATCAGCAAATCACCAATTACATTCGCGGCAAAGTGCTGGAGATGATTGTTGTCGGCGTCGCTACCTGGATTGGCTTCCTGCTGTTCGGGCTCAACTATTCACTGCTGTTGGCGGTGCTGGTTGGCGTGTCGGTGCTGATTCCGTATATCGGCGCATTTGTGGTGACCATTCCGGTAGTGTGTGTGGCGTTGTTCCAGTTTGGGTTGGGGACGGAGTTCTGGAGTCTGTTCGCTGTGTACCTGATTATTCAGGGGCTGGATGGCAATTTACTGGTGCCGGTGCTGTTCTCCGAAGCGGTGAATCTGCATCCGCTGGTGATCATTCTGTCGGTGGTGATTTTCGGCGGCCTGTGGGGATTCTGGGGCGTGTTCTTCGCGATTCCGCTGGCGACGCTGATCAAAGCGGTGGTCCATGCCTGGCCGGACAGTCCGGCAATAGTTGACGAAGCGGAGTGAATATCAAGAGGCAGCATTCGCAACCATCAGGGAGCGGGCTATCACAATGTTGAGAAACCATTATTTAAAGGATTACACCGCGCAGCAGATAGTCCAGCGTGCGATGAAAATCATCCCTTACTCGGTCAATGTGATGGACGAGCAGGGGGTGATTATCGCATCCGGAGAGCCTGCGCGTATTCATCAGCGCCATGAAGGGGCGATCCTGGCGCTGAAAGAGAATCGGGTGGTGGAGATTGATTCTGCCACCGCCAACCAGCTCAAGGGCGTACGGCCAGGCATTAATCTCCCTATTTCGTTCAACGGGCAGCTGATTGGCGTGCTCGGTATCACCGGCGAGCCGAATAAGGTCCGGGCCTACGCCGAACTGGTGAAAATGGCCTCTGAGCTTATCATTGAGCACATGGCGCTGATTGAGCAGAAACAGTGGGATAAGCGCTATCGTGAAGAGTTGATCAACAAACTGATCCAGGCGGAAAATTCGCCGGAATCTCTGCATTCGATGGCCTCCTATCTGGGGATCGACCTGGCCCAGCCACGGGTGGTGATGGTTATCGAACTGCGCCAACCAGACCGCGAGGCGCTGCGCAATCTGATGGACTATTTCGAAAACAGCGCCCGCGACCATCTGGTGACCTTCACCAGTTTCAATGAACTTATCATCATCAAGCCGATTGTGCTGAAGGGCGGTGAATGGGATGTGCGCCAGGAGATGAGTGCGCTGCAACGTTTTAAATCCTGGGCCACATCGTCTGGTTTTAGCCGCATTATCATCGGTGGTTATTTCCCTGGAGAAACCGGACTGCATCGCTCGCTGCAGTCGGCCCGGGCGACTCAGGCGCTGGTGAAGCGACAGAAGATAAAAAGCCAGTATGTTTTCTATCACGATTACGCGCTGCCTGCGCTGCTGGGCGGCGTGTCGGAAAGCTGGCAGGTGCAGGAGTTGTCACGCCTGTGGCTGCATCTGGTTGAAAACGATGCCAAAGGCGTTTTGCAGCACACCCTTCGCACATGGTTTGAACAGAACTGTGACCTTACTCAAACCGCCAATACTCTGCACATTCACGTCAATACGCTGCGCTATCGCCTTCAGCGCTGTGAGGATATTACGCATATAAAAATCAATGAGTTGAAAAATATGCTCTGGCTGTATATCGGCATGGAGCTGCAGCGTGAATCTGTTGGATCCCACAATTTAACCCCCGCGACAGGGGCGAAAGTTTGTTAGAACCTCCAGTCCAAATGGCGACGTAATTTTCCATACTGCGTCGTCACTTAATGGAGCGCAACGTATGACGTCGATATCCGCATTAGGAGCCATAGCCGCACTGGTTGTGGCCATCATTTTGATTCTTAAAAAAGTTTCCCCCGCCTACGGAATGATGGTCGGGGCGTTGATCGGTGGCCTGGTGGGCGGTGCAGATTTGCTGCAAACGGTGACCCTGATGGTCACCGGCGCGCAGGGCATTACCAACGCCGTGCTGCGTATTCTGGCCGCCGGGGTGCTGGCGGGCGTGCTGATTGAATCCGGCGCGGCGAACACCATCGCAGAAACGGTGGTGAAAAAGGTCGGCGAAACCCGGGCGCTGCTGGCGCTGGCGATTGCCACGATGTGCCTGACGGCGGTCGGCGTATTCGTTGACGTGGCGGTGATCACCGTGGCACCGATTGCCTTGTCGATTGCCCGTCGCGCAAAGCTTTCGAAAACCGCGATTTTGCTGGCGATGATCGGCGGCGGTAAGGCCGGTAACGTAATGTCGCCGAACCCGAACGCCATTGCCGCTGCTGATAACTTCCACGTTCCACTGACGTCGGTGATGCTCGCTGGCGTGATCCCCGGTCTGTTTGGCCTGGCGCTGGCGTATTTCCTGGCAAAACGTTTGAGCAAAAAGGGCAGTCCGGTCACGGAAGAGGAAGTGATTTCCCATGGCGATACTACCGGGCAGCCAGGATTCATGGTGTCAATCAGCGCCCCGCTGGTGGCGATTGTGCTGCTGTCGCTGAGACCGATTGCCGGGATTGCTATCGACCCACTGATTGCCTTACCTCTCGGTGGGCTGGTGGGCGCGCTGTTGATGGGCCGCATTAAAGAGAGCAATCACTTTATGACAGCCGGGCTGACGCGGATGGCGCCCGTCGCCATCATGCTGCTGGGCACCGGGACGCTAGCGGGAATAATCGCCAATTCTGAACTGAAAGATGTGCTGATTCATGGCCTGACGGCGTCGGGTCTGCCGGCCTATCTACTGGCACCGATTTCCGGGTCCATAATGTCAATGGCGACCGCCTCGACGACGGCCGGCACCGCGGTGGCCTCAGGCGTGTTTGCGCCGACGCTGCTGGAGCTGGGCGTTTCCGCTCTGGCCGGTGCGGCGATGATTCACGCCGGTGCCACGGTACTCGATCACCTTCCGCATGGCAGTTTCTTCCATGCCACTGGCGGCAGTGTCAGCATGATCATTCGCGAACGTTTAAAGCTGATGCCGTATGAAACGCTGGTCGGTCTGGCCATCACTGTTGTCTCGACCCTGATGTTTGGCGTATTTGGACTCGCAGGATAATCCGTATGAAAATCGTAATTGCACCTGATTCATTCAAGGAAAGTTTGTCAGCGATGGCGGTAGCGACCGCTATTGAACAGGGATTTCGCCAGATTTACCCAGATGCACAATACGTCAAAGTGCCGATGGCCGATGGCGGAGAAGGCACGGTGGAATCGATGGTGGAAGCGAGCGGCGGCAGCTACCAGACTCAGCAGGTTATCGGGCCATTGGGCCAGCCGGTGCTGGCGCGCTGGGGCCTGATGGGTGATGGCGAAACGGCGATCGTTGAAATGGCGTCAGCGTCGGGCCTGCATCATGTGCCTGCGGCGCAGCGTAATCCGTTACAGACCACCAGCTATGGCACCGGGGAGCTGATTCTTGCGGCGCTGGAGTGCGGCGTAGCGCGCATTATTCTGGGGATTGGCGGCAGTGCCACCAACGATGGCGGCGCAGGGATGATGCAGGCGTTAGGTGCCCGCTTGCGTGATGCTCAAGGCCATGATCTGGCGCACCGCGGCGGCGCGCTAAGCGAGCTTGCCAGCATCGACCTGAGCGGCTGTCATCCAAAACTAAAAGAGGTGACCATCACCGTTGCCTGCGATGTGAATAATCCACTCTGTGGTCCGCAGGGCGCGTCGGCGATTTTTGGCCCGCAAAAAGGGGCGACGCCGGAAATAATTGAAACGCTGGACGCTGCGCTGGCTCACTGGGGCGCACTTATCCAACAGCTGACCGGGCGCGAGGTGCTCAATGCGGCAGGCGCCGGTGCGGCAGGTGGCATGGGTAGTGCGCTGCTGGGGCTGCTAAATGCCCAATTGCGCGCGGGTGTGGACATCGTGGTAGAGGCGCTCAAACTCGAGCAGACGGTGAAAGACGCGGATCTGGTGATTACCGGGGAAGGGCGACTCGACAGCCAGAGTATCTTTGGTAAAACACCGATTGGTGTGGCGCGGGTGGCAAAGCTGCACCATAAACCGGTTATCGCGCTGGCGGGGGGGCTGAAAAGCTGTCACGAGGTGGTGTACGAACACGGAATTGATGCGGCGTTTTCGATTCTGACTCAGGTGGTGACGCTGCCGGAAGCACTGGATGCGGCGGAAGAAAACTTGCGGGTAACGGCGCGCAACGTGGCGTCGGTGTGGAAAATGGCGCAGAAGGGAAGCTAAGAAAAGAGTGCCCGGTAACGTGAGTCAGCCGGGCACTTTATAACGCAATGTCTTACGCGTTCTTTTTCAGATCTGTAGGCCCGATAAGCGTCAGTGCATCGGACACATTGTTATCAGGCGTTCTCTTTCAGCCAGTTCAGCACCACGTCGTGGTGATTGCTGGTTTTGAAGTCGTCGAACACGTGCTGGACTTTGCCGTCGCCGTCGATCAGGAAGCTGATGCGGTGAATGCCGTCGTAGGTTTTGCCCATGAAGGTTTTCTCGCCCCAGATACCAAACTGTTCGCAGACCTGATGGTCTTCGTCAGAGAGCAGGGTAAAATTCAGCAGTTCTTTTTCAGCGAAACGGGAGAGCTTTTCCGGTTTATCCGTACTGATACCCAGCACGTCGACACCCGCTTTTTTTAACTCGTCCATATTGTCGCGTAAGCCGCAGGCCTGCACGGTGCAGCCAGGCGTCATGGCTTTCGGATAGAAATAAACCAGAACACGCTGTCCCTGGAAGTCGGTTAAATTTACTTGCTCACCGTCTTGATCGGGCAAGCTAAATTTCGGTGCGATGTCACCGGCTTTCAGTGGGGTCATTACGAAACTCCATCTTGTTCATCATGCTGTGAATAATTGACGATGTTTATACTGCCTTGCGCTTTCAGTTCTGTACACAGGTCTTTAAACGCTTGTTCGATCTTTGCCACATTTTGCGATGCCGGACTGTGAGCCGTCACCTGAATAAACAGCAGCGGAGAAGCCGCATTGTCACCGGGCTGAGTACGGGAAACCAGCTCGGCGATATTCATGCCGTGCGAGTCTAATAGCCCGGTAAACCGCTCAATGATATGTGGTGAATCAGACACTTCAACCTGTACCACCACGGTCAAAGGCTGCGCCCGACGCGGCTGCGCCGAGGTGCGCTTCATCACAATCAGTAAGTCCAGTTCCGCCCCTTTTAATGGCAACGTCGATTCAATCAGGGTAATGGCATTCCAGGTGCCGGAGAGCAGCATAATAAATGTAAATTCATCGCCGAGCATCGCCAGACGGCTGTCCTCAATATTACAGCCACAGCTACTGACGTGACGCGTGATGGTGTTTACGATGCCAGGGCGATCGGCACCCAGAGCAGTAATCACCAAATAGTGATGTAGGGAGGCTGTCAAACCTGTTCTTCCTGTGAAAAGGGGAGGTTGTGACTAGGAAAGCATAAAAAAAACCGGCATACAACATCCTGAGTGCCTCCGGTCTCTTGCTTTTATAACAGGACCAAACGTACCATTGAGGCTCTTGTCCGCACATCAGCACTGAGGATGGCCCATGTTC
The DNA here is from genome assembly GCF_024764775.1 of Scandinavium manionii. NCBI lineage: Bacteria > Pseudomonadati > Pseudomonadota > Gammaproteobacteria > Enterobacterales > Enterobacteriaceae > Scandinavium > Scandinavium manionii. The sequence continues at coordinate 163,245 of NZ_JALIGC010000039.1, forward strand.
ACGGGAAGTATTGTAGCGCTTGTCACGCCGATGGATGAAAACGGTCAGGTCGACCGCTCCAGCCTGAAAAAACTGATTGATTACCATGTCGCCAGCGGAACCTCGGCGATTGTTTCGGTAGGAACTACCGGTGAGTCTGCCACCCTGAGCCACGATGAGCACGGCGATGTGGTGATGATGACTGTCGAACTCGCCGATGGCCGTATCCCGGTGATTGCAGGCACGGGGGCAAATGCCACCGCAGAGGCCATCAGCCTGACCCAGCGCTTCAATAACAGCGGTATCGTCGGTTGCCTGACGGTCACGCCGTACTACAACCGTCCGACTCAGGAAGGTCTGTTCCAGCATTTCAAAGCGATTGCCGAACATACTGATTTGCCACAAATTCTGTATAATGTGCCGTCCCGTACCGGTTGCGATATGCTGCCGGAAACCGTGGGACGCCTGGCAGAAATCAAAAATATTATCGCTATTAAGGAAGCCACAGGGAACTTAAGTCGCGTTCACCAGATCAAAGAGCTGGTTTCTGATGACTTTATTCTGCTGAGTGGTGATGACGCCACTGCGCTCGACTTCATGCAGCTCGGTGGTCACGGTGTGATTTCCGTGACGACTAACGTAGCCGCGCGCGAAATGGCAGAAATGTGTAAACTGGCCGCCGACGGGTGCTTTGCACAAGCCCGTGCGATTAACCAGCGTCTGATGCCGTTGCACTATAAATTATTTGTCGAACCCAATCCTATCCCGGTTAAATGGGCTTGTAAGGAATTGGGTCTTGTGGCGACCGATACGCTGCGCTTGCCAATGACCCCGATCACTGCCCATGGCCGTGACGAGGTGGCATCCGCGCTGAAGCATGCCGGTTTGCTGTAAAGTTTAGGGAGATTTGATGGCTTACTCAGTACAGAAGTCGCAGCTGGCGAAAGTTGCGGGTGTTTCGCTTGTTCTGCTCCTCGCAGCCTGTAGCTCAGATTCGCGCTACAAGCGCCAGGTGAGCGGTGATGAAGCCTATCTGGAAGCGCCGCCGCTTTCTGAACTTCATGCACCGGCCGGTATGATCCTGCCGGTCGAAAATGGCGAATATAACATCCCTGTGGCCCGCGGTGACGGCGCTACGGGTAAAGCACTGGACATTCGTCCGCCTGCACAGCCGTTAGCTCTGGTTTCAGGTGCGCGCACCCAGTTTACGGGTGACACCGCCACGCTGATGGTCGAAAGTGGCCGTAGCGGAAATCTGTGGCCGCAGGTTGTGAGCATCGTTCAGGATAAAAACTATACCATCGACAAGCGCGATGATGCGACGCAGACGCTGACCACAGATTGGGTCCAATGGAACCGTCTGGACGAAGATCAGCAGTACCGTGGCCGCTATCAGGTCTCTGTTAAACCGCAGGGCTATCAACAAGCCGTGGTGGTGAAACTGCTGAACCTGGAACAGGCTGGCAAACCGGTTGCTGATGCTGCATCCATGCAGCGTTACAGCGCTGAAATGCTGAATGTGATTTCTGCAGGTCTGGATAAGAACGCGATCAGTGCACAAAACGCCGCGCAGAGCCGCGACGGTGCAACCTTCGACGTACAGAGCGCGGCAGATGATACTGGCCTGCCAATGCTGGTCGTACGTGGTCCGTTCAACCAGGTGTGGCAGAAACTCCCGGCCGCGCTGGAAAAAGCAGGCATGAAAGTGACTGACAGCACCCGTTCGCAGGGCAGCATCAATGTCACCTACAAACCGCTTTCTGACAGCAGCTGGCGTGATCTTGGCGCAAGTGACCCGGGCTTGAGTTCTGGTGACTACAAGCTCCAGGTTGGCGACCTCGATAACCGCAGCAGCATGCAGTTCATCGATCCGAAAGGACATACGCTGACCCAGTCGCAGAACGACGCGCTGGTAGCCGTATTCCAGGCAGCATTTAAGTAAGAAATAAAAGGGCTGGAGCAATCCAGCCCTTTTTTCTGTTATTATACGCAAACGTGTGCGTCGGCAGAAAAGCCCGATTTTAATGTCTAATTTCCTACCCGGAGTATTGAAAGATGCAAAAGCAAGCTGAGTTGTATCGCGGCAAAGCGAAAACCGTTTACAGCACGGAAAACCCGGACCTGTTGGTGCTCGAATTCCGCAACGATACGTCAGCAGGTGATGGAGCGCGTATCGAACAGTTCGATCGTAAGGGAATGGTGAACAACAAGTTTAACCATTTCATTATGAGTAAACTTGAAGAAGCGGGCATTCCGACCCAGATGGAGCAGCTGCTGTCCGATACCGAGTGTCTGGTCAAAAAACTCGATATGGTGCCGGTAGAATGCGTTATTCGTAACCGCGCAGCGGGTTCGCTGGTGAAGCGTTTGGGCATTGAAGAAGGCATCGAACTGAATCCGCCGTTGTTCGATCTGTTCCTGAAAAACGACGAAATGCACGACCCGATGATTAACGAATCCTACTGCGAAACCTTCGGGTGGGTGAACCGCGAAAATCTGGCCACCATGCGTGAGCTGACCTACAAAGCGAACGACGTACTGACAAAGTTGTTTGATGACGCGGGTCTTATCCTGGTCGATTTCAAACTTGAGTTCGGTTTGTTCAATGGCAAAGTGGTGCTGGGCGATGAATTCTCGCCAGACGGTAGCCGTCTGTGGGATAAAAACACCATGGATAAAATGGATAAAGACCGTTTCCGCCAAAGCCTCGGCGGCCTGATTGAAGCCTACGAAGAAGTGGCGCGTCGTTTAGGGGTTCAGCTCGACTAACCCGAGATGCGAATAGATTGCCCGGTGTCGCTTATGCTTTCCGGGCCTGAAACTAAGAGGATGCTTGTCATCCTCTTTTGATATCTGCTTTGTTAACTATGGTAATCCTGCCTTTAACCGCCTACGATCACTGTATCAGGAACATGAAATACAGAGGTTGTTATGCGTTGGCAAGGTCGTCGCGAGAGCGATAATGTGGAAGACAGGCGAAACGATTCCGGCGGAATGTCCCCAATCGGCGGTCGTGGTGGTTTTCGTCTCCCGAGAGGCAAAGGCGGCATCATTCTGCTGATTGTCGTGGTGGTCGCGGGCTATTACGGCGTTGACCTTACCGGGATGCTCACCGGCCAGCCGATGGTTCAACAGCAATCAGCACAGCGTTCTATCAGCCCAAATGACGACGAAGCGGCCAAATTTACCTCCGTTATTCTCGCCACTACCGAAGACACCTGGGGACAGATTTTCCAGAAAATGGGCAATCAATATCAGCAGCCTAAACTGGTGATGTACCGTGGTGCGACGCGTACCGGTTGCGGTACCGGTCAGTCAGTGATGGGGCCGTTTTACTGCCCGGCGGACAGCACTGTTTATATCGATCTCTCTTTCTACGATGACATGAAAAACAAGCTCGGCGCTGATGGCGATTTTGCCCAGGGCTACGTGATAGCGCATGAAGTCGGGCACCACGTACAGAAACTGCTCGGCATCGAGCCGCAAGTGCGCCAGATGCAGCAGAATGCGTCCAAAGCTGAGGTAAACCGTTTGTCGGTGAAAATGGAATTGCAGGCAGACTGCTTCGCGGGTGTCTGGGGTCACAGCATGCAGCAGCAGGGCGTACTGGAAGCAGGAGATGTTCAGGAAGCGCTGAACGCTGCCGAAGCGATTGGCGATGATCGTCTGCAACAGCAAAGCCAGGGCCGGGTGGTACCGGACAGCTTCACTCACGGGACATCGCAGCAGCGCTATAGCTGGTTCAAACGCGGCTTTGACAGCGGCGATCCGGCCCAGTGCAACACCTTCGGTAAAACCGCGCTCAACTAACGCATGTCTGACATGGACGCCATTCTTGCGCAGTGCGCAAACATGAAAGCGCAAGGCATTCGCCGCCTGCTGGTCCTGAGCGGCGAGGCCGACTGGATCTACCAGCAGGCTTTGCGTCTGCGTGAACGGTTGGGCGGTGACGGGGTGTTTATCTCACCTCAGCTTCAACCGGAACCTTACTGCGCGCCCTCGGCGCTGAAAACTCTGCTCGGGCGTGAGTTCGAACACGCCTTTTTTGATGCCCGCCGTGGTTTTGACGTCGCCGCTTTCGCGGCGCTGGCAGGCACGCTAAAAGCCGGAAGCTGGCTGGTGCTTCTTGTCCCAACACTCCAGCACTGGCCGACACTGACGGACGACGACTCCGTGCGCTGGAGCGACAGCTCCGAGCCCATCTCTACGCCGCATTTCGTCGGCCATTTTTGCCGCGTGTTGCAACGCGACGCAGAAGCACTGCTCTGGCAACAACATCTCCCGTTTACACTGCCCGATTATCGCCCGCGCCCGCAATGGCATGCCGCGAATGGCGAACCGCAGGCTGAGCAGGCGGAGATCCTCACCGCGCTGAAAACCTTGCCGCCGGGCGTAGCGGCAGTGACCGCCGAACGCGGTCGTGGGAAATCAGCCTTGGCTGGAATGCTGCTGAAAACGCTGCCCGCGCGCGCCGCCATCGTAACGGCTCCTGCCAAATCGGCCACCGACGTGCTGGCGTATTTCGCCGGAGAACATTTCCGGTTTATGGCGCCTGATGCGCTGCTGGCCTTAGATGAACAGGCACAATGGCTGATTGTCGATGAGGCTGCCGCCATTCCTGGCCCGCTGTTAGAGCGGCTGGTGAGCCATTATCCACATACATTGTTGACTACAACCGTGCAGGGCTACGAAGGCACCGGGCGTGGTTTTATGCTTAAGTTTTGCGCTCGTTTCCCGCATCTGGCCGCATTCACACTGAATCAGCCGGTGCGTTGGGCAAGTGGCTGTCCGCTGGAAGCCTTCATCATCGACGCACTGCTTTTTGATGATTCGCTTCCCGCGCTGCTCGCGCCAGACACCGTCCAGCTTCAACGCGTTGAACAAACGGCGTGGGAAAGTGAGTCGGAACAGCTTTCCGCCATGTACCGGCTGCTTTCTGCCGCGCATTATCGGACATCTCCCCTCGATTTACGCCGCATGATGGATGCCCCCGGGCAGCATTTTATTGCCGCACGTGAAGGCGAAACGCTGACCGGTGCGCTGTGGCTGGTGGAGGAGGGCGGATTGAGCCCGGAACTGAGTCAGGCGGTGTGGGCCGGTTTTCGTCGCCCGCGCGGTAATTTGGTGGCGCAATCACTGGCGGCACACGGCGGTAGCCCGCAGGCCGCAACGCTCAGGAGTCAGCGTATCAGTCGCATCGCCATTCATCCGCAACGGCAACGGCAGGGTATGGGCCAGCGGATGATTGCGGGCGTCATCGCGCAGATCAACAACTACGATTATCTCTCTGTAAGCTTCGGTTTTACCGATGAACTTTGGCGCTTCTGGCAGCGCTGCGGTTTTCTGCTGGTGCGATTGGGTACGCATCGGGAAGCCAGCAGCGGTTGTTACACCGCGATGGCCATTTACCCGCTGAGTGCGGCAGGCCATCAGCTTGTAGAGCGTGAGCAGAGCCGCTTCGCACGCGATGCATACTGGCTGGCGCAATGGCGTGATGATGGTGGTCAGGCCGCAAATCAGCCGTCAGAGGCTATTCTTACAGATGATGACTGGCAGGAACTGGCCGGTTTTGCCTGGGCGCATCGTCCTTTAATGGCAGCGGTCGGTAGTCTTCAGCGCCTGCTCGCGGTGGCCACGCAACCCTTGCCTGCATTACGAAGCTCGTTGGCACAACAAAGCGACGCCACACCGGTTCAGAGTGGGCGCAAAGCGCTATTGGCGAAGCAGCGTCATGAGGCGGCAGATGCGCTGAAATGTCTCGACGTGCATCGCAGTGAGATGCTGGCGGAACAGGTGAAAAACCTGCAGTTTTTTTAACAAACTCATTCAGTTAAATGTCATGGTCATTCACGCCCAACGGCGTAGACTCCCCAGCAACAGACCAAGGAGAAAGCCATGAAACATGACCATTTTGTTGTGCAAAGTCCATCAGCCCCAGCCAAACAGCTGCTGCTGTTGTTTCATGGCGTGGGCGATAATCCGGTATCGATGGGGCAGATTGGCCGCTGGTTTGCGCCGCTGTTTCCAGACGCACTGATTGTCAGCGTCGGTGGCGTTGAGCCTTGTGGCCCAAACGGTCGCCAGTGGTTTTCCGTACAGGGCGTGACGGAAGAAAACCGTCAGCAGCGCATTGATGCCATTATGCCGACCTTCATCGACATTGTGCGCCACTGGCAGAAAGAGAGCGGCGTTGGCCCGCTGGCCACGGCGCTGATCGGTTTCTCCCAGGGCACGATAATGTCGCTCGAAAGCACCAAAGCTGCACCGGGTCTGGCATCACGCGTCATCGCTTTCAACGGACGATTTGCCACGCTGCCGACCAGCGCCAGCACCGCGACCACAGTGCATTTGATTCACGGCGGTGAAGACAGGGTAATTGATTTGGCCCATGCGGTGGCGGCTCAGGAAGCCTTGATTGAAGCGGGTGGGGACGTCACACTGGATATTGTGGACGACCTGGGGCACGCCATTGACGATCGCAGCATCCAGTTTGCGCTTGATCATCTGCGCTACACTGTGCCGAAACACTATTTTGACGAAGCGCTCAGCGGCGGTAAACCGCAGGACGACGACATCATCGAATTGCTGTAATCTCCGCGCTTAAGCCCTTGATGCTCCAGTGTATAACTGGAGCGCATCCCTCTGTTTTGAACCTGAAATGAGCAGCCATACAGCCATCTGGCTATTTAAGCGGTTAAAATAAAAAGACATAAAAGTTGCTATATTAATTTCCCTGTGTCTTAATGGCGTCCTTGGTTTGGAACACAGACCTTATGAAAGCAGTTTTAGTAAAGCAGTCCTCAGTTCAGGTGTTATCAATAGATATTGCCCTTCATGAGCCGCCTCCTAAGTGCTAAGTAAGTAGCTCTCTCATTACAGGCCATCATCGCCGCATTTAGTGGCTCAATAATTAAGGAAATATCTATGTCTAATAAAATGACTGGTTTAGTAAAATGGTTCAACGCTGATAAAGGTTTCGGCTTCATCACTCCTGACGACGGCAGCAAAGATGTATTCGTACATTTCTCTGCAATCCAGAGCGATAACTTCAAAACTCTTGATGAAGGCCAGAAAGTATCCTTCACCATCGAGAACGGCGCTAAAGGCCCAGCAGCTGGTAACGTTTCCCCGCTGTAAGTCTTGCTGATTATCAGTAGCCATTACAACAGCGATGAAGACAATTGTCTGAGCAGTTAATTAAGAGCTACTGATAAAGAATAAACCCGCCGAGTGCGGGTTTTTTATTGCCTGAATTTCGGGTAGTAATTTGCATGTCTGGCGGGTCTGCAGGGATTGTAGGCCTGCTAAGCGCAGCGCCAGCAGGCACAATATCCAGCTCAATAAAAAAGCGCCCATCGGGCGCTTTTCTTGTTTAAGGTTTTTTCTTCGGCCACTCATCATCGTCGTCCCACTTATCGTTGAAATCACGATGCGGGGGAAGGTCCGGCTTGTTCGCCATATACTTCTTCGGGTCGACGCGCTTGAGATCTTTGATGACGTTAAGAATCACGCCCAACAAAAACACCAGCACCAGGATCCACCAATATTTAGCCAGCCAGTCCATGCCTGATACCTCTTTGAGTAATGCCGCTACGCGACAAGTTGTTCCATGATCCGCTGATACATTCGGGCGAGAAGCTGCAGGTCGGCGGCGTTAACGCATTCATTGATTTTATGAATGGTGGCATTTACCGGCCCCAGCTCCACGACCTGAGCGCCCATCCGGGCGATAAAGCGTCCGTCTGAGGTACCGCCTGTGGTCAGCAGCTGTGGTTTAATTTCATTATAGTGCTCAATGGCGTTCACTACCGCATCGACCAACTTTCCGCGACCGGTGAGGAACGGCTGCCCGGAGAGCCACCAGTCCACGCTGTAGCGCAGTTGGTGTTTTTCCAGCAGAGCGATAACGCGCTCTTTGATCATCGTGTCGGTCAGTTCGGTGCTGAAGCGAAAATTGAACTGCACCACCAGATCGCCAGGGATCACGTTATTGCTGCCGGTTCCGGCATTAATATTCGCAATCTGCATGCTGGTCTGTGGGAAGTATTCGTTGCCCTGATCCCACTCGATCTGCACCAGCTCATTGAGCATCGGTGCTGCGCGATGGACCGGGTTATCGGCCAGATGCGGATACGCCACGTGACCCTGTACGCCATGAATGGTCAGGTTGCAGGTGAGCGAGCCGCGACGGCCATTTTTTACCACGTCGCCCACGACTTCGGTACTGGATGGTTCGCCGACCAGACAGTAATCGAGACGTTCGTTACGCGCCATCAGCGCTTCAACCACTTTGACGGTACCGTGCGTTGCGCTGGCTTCCTCATCGGACGTTATCAGGAACGCCAGACGACCTTTGTGGTTCGGATGCTGGGCGACAAAACGCTCGGCAGCGACAACCATCGCCGCGAGCGAGCCTTTCATATCAGCCGCACCGCGACCGAACAGCATTCCGTCACGGATAGTCGGCTCGAACGGTGGATTAATCCAGCGATCGGCATCGCCCGCAGGCACCACGTCGGTGTGACCAGCAAAGGCGAGGGTTTCACCTTTCCCGCGCCACGCCCAGAAGTTCTGCGTGTCGCCGAAGTCCATCGCTTCAACGGTAAAACCAATCGCGCGCAGGCGCTCAATCATCAGCGCCTGGCAACCCGCATCATCGGGGCTAAGGGAAGGGCGGCGAATAAGCTGCTGAGCCAGCTCAATGACCGGGCATGACATACACTACACCTCGTTATACGTCTGGTAACTGGAATCACTAAAACCCAGCAGCATAGGCTGACCGGGCGCGCAGAGCAATGGGCGTTTGATGATTGCTGGCATTTCCAGCATCAACGCGGCGGCAGAATCCGCATTTGTGATACTGGCGCGAACAGATTCATCCAGCTTGCGCCAGGTGGTGCCACGGGTATTCAGCAGCGCTTCCCAGCCCAGTTCGGCGATAAATTTGTCGAGTAACGCGCGGTCAAGACCGTCCGCCCGGTAGTCGTGAAAACGGTATTCGAGCTGGTGGTCATCCAGCCAACGGCGTGCCTTCTTGATAGTGTCGCAGTTTTTTATCCCGTACATCGTTATCATGTTTAATCCTTTTGCGTTGAAACAGGTAAATCGCTCAGATTTTTCGAATAATGAAAATCGGTTGTGGATCATACGTGAAATATTTATACGACCCTACTTATCCCTAAGCTAAATATCAACCCGGAATAATTGAATAGATTTTCACCGGAAGCGCATAATATTGTGAAATCATGCGGAAGTCGTGTTGTTTCAAAATATTGCAGTAAGTCACATTAAATAAATGGGTATCAGTCATAGTATTGTTAAGCCCCGTAATACGGAGGCTTAGGGCAGTTATCGCAGCGATGGGGTATCCCATCTTCACAACTCCAGGCTATTTTCGTACACTAACGATAATAATAAGAGAGGTTGTTATGATCGAACATGAACTGGGAAACTGGAAAGATTTTATCGAAGATATGCTTCGTAAATAATTCCGTTGTGGGTAATGCGCTAACTGTTTGTCCGTTGTGCCACACCGCAGAAATGATAAAAAAGGCGACCCGATACGGTCGCCTTTTTTGTGGGTTGTTCAGTTTATTGCGGCTTCTCTTTCAGCGGGAAGCGGCGACGCACCAGCACGAAGAACAGCGGTACAAAGAAGATGGCCAGTATGGTTGCGGAGATCATCCCGCCCATCACGCCAGTACCGACCGCGTGCTGGCTACCAGAGCCTGCGCCAGTGCTGGTTGCCATCGGCAGTACGCCAAAGATGAAGGCCAGCGAGGTCATCAGAATGGGGCGCAGACGCTGGCGACAGGCATGCAGCGTGGCTTCCAGCAAATCCTGCCCTTTCTCATTCATCTCGTTGGCAAACTCGACGATAAGAATGGCGTTCTTCGCCGACAGCCCGATAACCGTCAACAGGCCGACCTGGAAGTACACGTCGTTTTCAAGCCCGCGCATCCAGGTAGCGAGTAGCGCGCCGATCACCCCGAGCGGCACCACCAGCATTACCGAGAACGGCACCGACCAGCTCTCATACAGCGCCGCCAGACACAGGAACACCACCAGCAGCGAAATCGCATACAGGGCAGGGGCCTGCGCACCGGAGAGACGCTCCTGATAGGACATTGCCGTCCACTCCAGGCCAAAGCCCGTCGGAAGCTGACTCACCAGTTTTTCCATCACGTCCATCGCGGTACCGGTACTGACACCCGGTGCGGCTTCACCGACGATTTCCAGCGCGGAATAACCGTTGTAACGCTCCAGGCGCGGAGAGCCTGTTTCCCAGCGCGAGGTGGCGAAGGCCGAGAACGGCACCATGCCGCCCTCGCTGTTGCGCACATACCAGTAATTAATGTCGTCCGGCAACATACGATACGGTGCGGCGGACTGGACGTACACCTTCTTGGTACGGCCACGGTCCATAAAGTCGTTGACGTAATCTGACCCCCACGCGGTTTGCATGGTGTCGTTAATGTCATCTATCGACACTCCAAGCGCCTGCGCTTTACGCTGATCGATATCGATTTGCAGCTGCGGGCTGTCGTCGAGACCGTTGTGGCGCACGCGGGTTAAGTCCGGTTCATTACTGGCTAAATCCAGCAGCTTATCGCGCGCCGCCATCAAGGCATCATGCCCGAGGCCTGCGTGGTCCTGAAGCTCCATATCGAAGCCCGCCGAGCTGCCGAGACCGCTGATTGCCGCCGGGCTGTTGGCAAACACCCGTGCTTCGTTAATTTTATTAAACGCTTTAGTGGCACGTTCGATAATGGCAAACGAGGTGCCGGTTTTGGTGTCACGATCGTCCCAGTCTTTCAGACGGATAAACATACGCGCGACGTTCTGCCCGTTGCCGCCCGGGCCGGAACCAATGGTGGCAAAAATCGACGCGATGTTGGTCTGCTCATTTTTGAAGAAGTAATCTTCAACCTTTTCCACTACTTTCAGCGTCTGCTGCTGCGTGGAGCCGCTTGGCAACTGGATGGAAGTCAGGAACATGCCGCGGTCTTCCTGCGGCAGGAAGGAGGTCGGGAGTTTGAGGAACAGGAACACCATGCCGCCGAGCAGCAGCACGTAAATCAGGATCCAGCGCAGGCTGCGGTGCAGAATTTTGCCGACGCGAGTTTCATAGCGCTGTGCGCTCTTATCGAACATCCGGTTAAACCAGCCGAAGAAGCCCCTTTGCCCGTGATGTTCGCCTTTGTGCAGCGGTTTGAGCAGCGTGGCGCATAGGGCCGGGGTGAGGATCATCGCTACCAGCACCGACAGCACCATCGCCGATACAATCGTTATCGAGAACTGACGATAAATCGCGCCGGTGGTCCCGCCGAAGAAGGCCATCGGGATAAACACCGCCGACAGCACCATCGCGATGCCGACCAGCGCACCCTGAATTTGTCCCATCGATTTTCGCGTCGCTTCCCGGGGCGAAAGCCCTTCGGAGCTCATGATTCGTTCGACGTTTTCCACCACCACGATGGCGTCATCCACCAGCAGGCCGATGGCCAACACCATGGCGAACATCGTTAGCGTGTTTATCGAATAGCCAAACGAGTACAGGATAGCGAAGGTTCCCATCAGGACGACGGGCACGGCAATGGTCGGAATAAGCGTGGCACGGAAGTTTTGCAGGAACAGGTACATCACCAGGAACACCAGGGCGATCGCTTCCAGCAGCGTTTTCACGACATCGTGAATTGAGGCTTTAACGAACGACGTGGTCTCGTAGGCAATCTTATATTCCAGCCCGTGCGGGAAGTAGTGCGACAGCTCATCGAGGCGAGCCAGCGTGGCTTCGGCGGTCTGCATTTCGTTGGCGCCGGATGCCAGCTGAATACCTAAACCGGACGCCGGTTTGCGGTTGTAGCGGCTCAGATAATCGTAGTTTTCCGCGCCGAGTTCGACTTTCGCCACGTCGCCAAGGGTGACCAGCGAGCCATCTTTATTGACCCGTAACGTGATATCGCGGAACTGCTGCGGTGTTTGCAACAGCGATTGGGCATTAACCGTCGCGTTCAGGGCCTGCTTATCGACCGACGGTGTACCGCCTAACTGGCCGACCGCCACCTGGGCGTTCTGCGAACTGACCGCGTCGGTCACATCCTGAGTCGTCAACTGGTAGCTGTTGAGCTTCGCCGGATCAAGCCAGATGCGCATGGAATACTGTGAGCCATAGGCAGAAATGTTCCCCACACCGTTCACACGGCTTAGAGGCTCCTGAACGTTACTGGCGACATAGTCGGCGATATCCTGTTTATCCATGCTGCCGTCCGTCGAGACGAAGGCGATGGTCAGAATGTTAGTATCCCCGGTTTTACGCACGGTCACGCCCTGATCCTGCACCGCCTGCGGCAGTTTTTTCAGCGCCGACTGCAGCTGGTTTTGCACCTGCTGCATCGCTTCGTTCGGATCGGTTCCGGCGGTAAATGTGATGGTGACGGTCGCTTGCCCGGCAGCACTGCTCTGGGAGGACATGTACATCATGTTGTCGAGCCCGGTCATGTTCTGCTCGATAACCTGGGTGACAGTATTCTCCAGGGTTTGCGCTGATGCTCCCGGATAGTTGGCGGTGATACGCACGTTAGGTGGTGCTAAATCGGGATATTGCTCAACAGGCAGTGATAAAATCGCCAGCGTCCCTGTCAGACACAACAGGATAGCCAGTACCCAGGCAAAAATGGGGCGATCAATAAAGAAATTCGCCATCGGAATCAGGACCTCATTACACGTATTTTTTTGTTATTACAGGCTTTGAACACTGTAGCGGCAAGGCCTGAACGAAACGTGGAGAAATTAAGGAGATAGTGTAAATTATCATGCCGCTTTCATGCATAATCATACATAACTCCATGTAAACATGCGTAACGACAAACCGCGCCACGACGGGTAGACTTGAAAACGAATTCTGACGCTGTGGAGCCGTAATGTCATTCAATATCGAAATCATCAAAGACAAAGTCCTGTCGGAAAATTACTTCGTATTGCGCAATATCACCTACGATTTGACGCGCAAGGATGGGGAAGTGGTGCGCCATAAACGCGAAGTCTACGATCGCGGTAACGGAGCCACCATTCTGCTTTATAGCCCGCCTAAGCAAACCGTGGTGCTGGTGCGCCAGTTCCGTGTCGCGACGTGGGTCAATGGCAATGCCGACGGCAGGCTGATTGAAACCTGCGCCGGGTTGCTTGATGACGATGATCCGGAAACCTGTATCCGTAAAGAAGCGGTAGAGGAAACCGGCTATCAGGTGGGCGAGGTCCGCAAAGTCTTCGAACTGTACATGTCGCCGGGCGGTGTAACCGAACTGGTCCATTTCTTTATCGCCGAATACCACGACAACCTGCGTGCTAACGCGGGAGGCGGTGTGGAAGATGAAGACATCGACGTGCTGGAAATGCCTTTCGAACGCGCGCTGGCGATGGTCAAAAGCGGTGAAATTCGTGACGGCAAAGCGGTTATCCTGCTTCAATATCTGCAAAACGCCGGTTTAATGGACTAATCTGATTGAGTAAAAGGTGGTCGCCAGGGGAGGATACGCCGCACTAATTGACGTTTTTTTCTTCTGGGGTCATCTCGTGTCTTTTCGTCTGCTTTTTCTTTTGTTGCTGGCCGGGTTACCGTCGACGCTGACGTGGGCGGCGCCTGTGCAACAGGAATTCAGCGACTGGCAGGTGACCTGCAATAATCAGAATTTCTGCATAACGCGTAATATTGGCTTACACCACGGGCTGGTGATGTCGCTGACGCGCAGCGCGGGTGCGCACAATGATTCGACCCTGCGCATCGAGCTGGGTGGCCCGGAAAACCAACTGCCCAAAATTCCCCCTATCGCCCCACGTTTGCTGCTGGACGGCTCGCCGTTAAAACTGGCCGGTGAACGCTGGCAGATTACGCCGTGGCATCTCAGCACTGGCGACAGTCCAGCCATCAACACTTTCCTCCAGCATATTCAGGATGGACAGGCGCTAACGCTTGAAAAAGGCACGCAGAGCATCTCTTTGCAGGGACTGAAAGCGGCGCTGCTGTTTATTGACGATCAGCAAAAGCGCGTCGGCAGTGAAACTGCGTGGATTGGCAAAGGCGATGAGCCACCGCTGAGTGTGCCGCCCGCTCCGGCACTGAAAACGGTGAAAAAAGTGAATCCGACGCCGACACCGTTCAGTCGCGAAGAGTTTAACGATCTGCTCGATTATGGTACCTGGCGCATGAATAACAGCCAGTGCTCGCTGGATCCCCTACGGCGCGAAGTGTGGGTTACACCGCTCACCGACGATAAAGCGCTGCTGATGCTGACCTGTGAATCGGGGGCCTACAACACCATTTATCGTGCGTGGCTTGTCTCGCGACAGAAGCCTTTTGTCGCACAGCCCATAAGGCTGCGCCTGCCGTTTTTGCCGCAGGAAAGTGACGAGCGTGAAATCGAACTGGTCAATCTGACCTTTAATGATAAAACGCGTGAGCTGGAGACGCTCGATAAGGGGCGCGGTCAGGGCGACTGCGGCGTACAAACGCGTTGGCGTTATGACGGCCAGCGCTTTCGTCTGGTTCGCTATGCCGGACAACCGGCCTGCGATAACTGGCAGGGGCCAGATGCCTGGCCCACGTTGTGGATAACAAGATAGTCTTATCGCCTGATGGCGACGCTGTGCGCCTTATCAGGTCTACACTTTGGTAGGCCCGATAAGCACGCGTCATCGGGCATTTCTCTCTACTTATGCATAACCTTCTTCGCTTTCTCGACAACGTTCTCCACCGTAAAGCCAAAGAACGGGAACAGCTTCTCGGCGGGCGCTGATTCGCCATAGGTAGTCATGCCGACAATCGCCCCTTTCAGGCCCACGTATTTGTACCAGTAATCCGCAATCCCGGCTTCGACCGCCACGCGAGCGGAGACGTCCGACGGCAATACGGATTCACGATACGTCTCATCCTGCTTATCAAACACATCGGTAGAGGGCAGGGAAACCACCCGCACGCTATGCCCATCAGCCACCAGTTTTTCCGCTGCCAGCACGGTGATTTCCAGTTCTGACCCCGTCGCAATCAGGATAAGGTCCGGCTTGCCGCCCGAGTCTTTCAGCACATAGCCGCCGCGGGCAATGGCTTTCACCTGGTCCGGCGAGCGTTCGATTTGTGCCAGATTCTGTCGGGACAAGATCAACGCCGTTGGGCCGTCGTGGCGTTCAATGGCGGCTTTCCACGCCACTGCCGTTTCTACCTGATCGCAAGGACGCCAGGTGCTGAAGTTTGGCGTCAGGCGCAGGCTGGCAAGCTGTTCAACCGCCTGGTGCGTCGGGCCGTCTTCCCCAAGGCCGATCGAGTCATGGGTGTACACCATAATTTGTCGCGCCTTCATCAGCGCCGCCATACGCGCAGCGTTGCGGGCGTATTCCACGAACATCAGGAAGGTCGCGGTGTAGGGCAAAAAGCCGCCATGATGGGCGATACCGTTGGCGATGGCGGTCATACCGAATTCGCGCACGCCGTAGTGAATGTAATTCCCGGCCGGATCCTCTTTTAGTGAAACCGATTCTTTCCAGATAGTCAGGTTACTCGGCGCAAGGTCAGCCGAACCGCCTAACAGCTCTTTCAGATATGGGCCATAAACGTTAAGCGTATTTTGCGATGCCTTACGGGTGGCTATCTTCGCCGGTTCCGACTGCAATTTCTCAATATACTTTTGAGTCACGTTCTGCCAGTTATCCGGCAGTTTGCCACTCATGCGGCGCTCGAATTCTGCCGCCAGATCTGGGTGTGCCTTTTTATACGCCGCAAGTTTATCATTCCAGCTGCGCTGGGCTTTTTCACCTTTCTCGCGTGCGTCCCAGCCCTGATAAATCTCTTTCGGAATGTCAAACGCCGGGTACTTCCAGCCTAACTGTTTGCGCGCCAGCGCCACTTCTTCTTCTCCGAGCGCCGAGCCGTGCGACTCCTCTTTCCCGGCTTTATTTGGCGAGCCAAAACCAATCACCGTCTTACAGATAATCAGCGACGGTTTGTCCTTCACGCTTTGCGCTTCGATGATCGCTTTTTTCACCGCCTCCGGGTCGTGCCCATCGATTTCATGCACCACGTGCCAGTGATAGGCCTCGAACCGTTTAGCGGTATCATCGGTAAACCAGCCTTCGGTATGACCGTCAATCGAGATGCCGTTGTGATCGTAAAAGCCGATAAGTTTGCCGAGGCCCAACGTTCCGGCCAGCGAACAGGCTTCGTGCGAAATGCCTTCCATTAGACAGCCATCGCCCATAAACACATAGGTATAGTGATCGACGATGTCGTGGTCCGGCTGGTTAAACTGCGCCGCCAGCGTGCGCTCGGAAATCGCCATCCCGACGGCGTTCGCCAGCCCCTGACCGAGCGGGCCGGTGGTGGTTTCGATGCCCGGTGTGTAGCCCAGTTCCGGGTGTCCCGGCGTTTTGGAATGCAGCTGACGGAAGTTTTTCAGCTCATCCATCGGCAGGTCGTAACCGGTCAGGTGCAGCAGGCTGTATTGCAGCATCGAGGCGTGACCGTTGGATAAAATAAAACGGTCTCGATCGTACCAGTGCGGGTCGGTCGGGTTGTGCTTGAGGAAATCATTCCACAGAACTTCGGCAATATCCGCCATCCCCATTGGGGCACCCGGGTGGCCGGAATTGGCTTTCTGCACAGCGTCCATACTCAGGGCGCGGATTGCGTTGGCTAGCTCTCTTCGGGACATAGCATTCTCCGTGGCAAAAGTTACAGTTTGGCGGCGAGTAAATCTTCCAGCTTGCGCTGATCAACGGCGAACAGTCGAATACCTTCCGCCAGTTTGTCCACCGCCATCGGGTCCTGATTATGCTCCCAGCGGAACTGCGCTTCGGTGAGCGGGGCCGGGCGGTTGAAGAATTGTGCGGCCGGAATGAGTTTGCGGGTAACCGCTTCGTCTTTTTCCTGCAGCTCCTTCAGCAGTGGCGGGGCGATGGTCAAGCGGTCGCAGCCAGCCAGCGCCAGAATTTGCTCCGTGCGGCGGAAACTTGCACCCATCACTACCGTGTTGTAGCGGTGCTGTTTGAAGTAATCGTAGATATTACGCACCGACTTCACGCCCGGATCTTCTTCCACGACGTACGGGTCCATTGGCTCGCGTTGCTGATACCAGTCGTAAATGCGCCCGACGAACGGAGAAATCAGGAACACGCCCGCTTCGGCGCAGGCGCGGGCCTGAGCGAAGGAAAATAGCAGCGTCAGATTGCAGTGAATACCTTCTTTCTCCAACACCTCGGCGGCGCGGATGCCTTCCCAGGTCGAAGCCAGTTTGATCAGAATTCGGGATTTATCCACACCCTGATCGGCATACAGCTGCACCAAATGTCGCGCTTTGGCGATGCTTTTGTCTTTATCAAACGATAGCCGGGCGTCCACTTCGGTGGAAACGCGTCCGGGGATGCTTTTCAGAATTTCTGCACCGAAATTAACCGCCAGTTTGTCGCAGGCATCGATAACCTGCTGTTCGCGGCTGCTGCCCTGCTTTTTGGCAAACGCCACCGCGTCGTCAATCAGATGTGTGTAGTGTTCGAGGCCTGCGGCTTTCAGCAACAGGGAAGGGTTAGTGGTGGCATCTTCCGGCTGATAATGGCGGATGGATTCGATATCGCCGCTGTCGGCGACCACCGTGGTGAACTTCTTGATACCGTCTAGCTGGTTCATGAAAAGAGACTCCTTAAAAAGCAAAGTGTTATACGAAGGCTCTCGCTCGCACTTCGGGGGAATTCAGGTCATGCCTAACTCAAAAGCATAGCAGACGGGCTCGCCTTGGTTTACGACACTGCTTAACGGGAGTGTTAAAAATTAATAACAAAATTGCGTTTTTGATGACGAGAGTATGGCAGCCTTCAAAGTTTACGAGACCGTGAAAGGGGATACTCACGGGTTAGCACCGGGAACACATATCTCCTAATTCTGTGACGTAAAAGGAATCTAAAATGGATGACCAGTTAAAACAAAGCGCCCTCGATTTCCACGAATTCCCAACGCCAGGCAAAATTCAGGTCTCTCCGACCAAGCCACTCGCTACGCAGCGCGATCTGGCCCTGGCCTATTCACCGGGCGTGGCCGCCCCGTGCCTCGAAATCGAAAAAGACCCGCTGGCGGCATTTAAATACACCGCCCGTGGCAACCTGGTGGCGGTAGTCTCGAACGGCACCGCGGTACTGGGCCTCGGCAATATCGGTGCGCTGGCCGGTAAGCCCGTCATGGAAGGAAAAGGGGTTCTGTTCAAAAAATTTGCCGGGATTGACGTCTTCGATATCGAAATCGACGAGCTTGATCCAGACAAGCTGATTGACGTGGTCGCCGCGCTGGAGCCAACGTTCGGCGGCATCAACCTTGAAGACATCAAAGCACCAGAGTGCTTCTACATCGAGCAAAAGCTGCGCGAGCGGATGAAAATCCCGGTCTTCCACGATGACCAGCACGGCACGGCGATTATCAGCACTGCCGCCATTCTCAACGGTTTGCGCGTGGTTGAGAAAAATCTCTCCGACGTGCGGATGGTGGTGTCCGGTGCGGGTGCGGCGGCAATCGCCTGCATGAACCTGCTGGTGGTGCTGGGGATGCAGAAGCACAATATCGTGGTTTGCGATTCCAAAGGCGTTATCTACAAAGACCGCGAACCCAATATGGCGGAAACCAAAGCTGCATATGCGGTGGATGACGATGGCAAGCGCACGCTGGATGACGTAATTGACGGCGCAGATATCTTCCTCGGCTGTTCTGGCCCGAAAGTGCTGACTCAGGAAATGGTCAAGAAAATGGCGCGGGCGCCGATGATCCTTGCCCTGGCAAACCCGGAGCCGGAGATTCTGCCGCCGCTGGCGAAAGAAGTGCGCCCGGACGCTATCATCTGCACCGGCCGTTCCGATTACCCGAACCAGGTGAACAACGTGTTGTGCTTCCCGTTCATCTTCCGCGGCGCGCTGGACGTGGGTGCTACCGCAATTAACGAAGAGATGAAGCTGGCAGCGGTTCACGCCATTGCCGAACTGGCGCACGCCGAGCAGAGTGAAGTGGTGGCGTCGGCGTATGGTGATCAGGATCTGAGCTTCGGCCCGGAATACATCATTCCAAAACCGTTCGACCCACGGCTGATCGTCAAGATAGCACCTGCGGTGGCCAAAGCGGCGATGGATTCCGGCGTGGCGACGCGTCCGATTGCAGATTTTGCCGCTTACGAAGAGAAGCTGAGCGAGTTCGTCTACAAAACCAACCTGTTCATGAAGCCAATTTTCTCTCAGGCGCGAAAAGAGCCGAAACGCGTTGTGCTGGCGGAAGGGGAAGACACCCGTGTACTGCATGCGACTCAGGAGTTAATCACGCTGGGTCTCGCGAAGCCGATTCTGATTGGTCGTCCGAACGTGATTGAAATGCGCCTGCAGAAATTGGGGCTGCAAATGAAGCCGGGCGTCGATTTCGATATTGTGAATAACGAATCCGATCCGCGCTTTAAAGAGTACTGGATGGAGTACTACAACATCATGAAGCGCCGCGGGATTACCCAGGAGCAGGCGCAGCGTCATGTCATCAGCAACACCACGGTGATTGGTGCGATCATGGTTCAGCGCGGCGAAGCGGATGCGCTGATTTGCGGGACTATCGGTGATTATCACGAGCACTTTAGCGTGATTCAGCAACTGTTCGGCTATCGTGACGGCGTACATACCGCCGGGGCGATGAACGCGCTGCTGCTGCCGAGCGGCAACACCTTTATCGCTGATACCTACGTAAACGACGATCCGACGCCGGAACAGCTGGCGGAAATCACGTTGATGGCGGCTGAAACCGTGCGTCGTTTCGGGATTGAACCGCGTGTGGCGCTGTTGTCGCATTCGAACTTTGGTTCGTCCAACTGTGTGGCGGCGACCAAAATGCGCCAGACCCTCGACCTGGTGCGCGCCAGTGCGCCAGAGCTGATGATCGACGGTGAAATGCACGGTGACGCCGCGCTGGTGGAAAGCATCCGCCACGATCGTATGCCGGACAGCCCACTGAAAGGCGCCGCGAATATTCTGGTGATGCCGAATATGGAAGCGGCGCGTATCAGCTACAACCTGCTGCGCGTGTCGTGCTCGGAAGGGGTGACCGTCGGGCCGGTACTGATGGGCGTGGCGAAACCGGTGCATATTCTGACGCCGATCGCGTCGGTGCGTCGTATCGTCAATATGGTCGCGCTGGCGGTGGTTGAGGCCCAGACCGAGCCGCTGTGATTTCACTTTGCGTAGGCCCGGTTAGGTGGGGTGAGGGGAACTAAATCCAGTCTCTGACTTTTATAAACTCATTCAAGGCAGCCTCAGGGCTGCCTTCTTCTGTCTGGTAGTTATACTCCCAGCGCACCAGCGGCGGCATCGACATTAAAATCGACTCCGTACGCCCGCCGGTCTGCAAACCAAACAGCGTACCGCGATCCCACACCAGATTGAATTCCACGTACCGGCCCCGCCGATAAAGCTGGAAGTCGCGCTCGCGCTCGCCGTAAGCCAGCGCTTTGCGGCGTTCGACAATCGGCAGATAGGCTTCGGTATACCCGTCGCCCACGGCTTGCATAAACGCAAAACACTGGTCGAAATCAGGCGTATTCAGGTCGTCAAAGAACAGGCCGCCGATGCCGCGCTGTTCGTTGCGGTGCTTGAGGAAGAAGTACTCGTCGCACCATTTTTTGTAGCGCGGATAGACGTCGTCGCCGAACGGCTGACAGAGATCCCGGGCGACGGTGTGCCAGTGTACGGCGTCTTCGTCAAAACCGTAGTACGGCGTTAAATCAAAACCGCCGCCAAACCACCACACCGGATCGGCGTCCGGTTTTTCAGCAATGAAGAACCGCACGTTGGCGTGGCTGGTGGGCACAAAAGGATTGCGGGGATGAACGACCAGCGAAACGCCCATCGCTTCAAAACGACGACCCGCCAGCTCCGGGCGGTGCGCCGTCGCTGACGCAGGCATGGCGTCGCCGTAAACGTGAGAGAAATTCACGCCTGCTTGTTCGAACACGCAGCCGTCTCGTAGCACGCGGCTACGCCCGCCGCCGCCGGCATCGCGCTGCCAGTTATCTTCAACAAATGCGCAGCCATCGACCGCCGCAAGCTGCTGGCAGATGCGGTCCTGGAGCGTCAGTAAAAAAGCTTTTACCTGTGCGGCATCCGGTTTCATTAACGTCTCTTCACGTGTGCTTTCTGGTTATCGAACCAGCTGAAATAACTGATGATGCCCGAAGCAATCGCGTTGGCAATTTTCTGACGAAACGCGGTGGTGCCCAGCAGCTTCTCTTCACCCGGGTTGGTGATAAACGAGGTCTCGACCAGCACGGACGGAATTGACGGTGACTTCAGCACCACAAATGCGGCCTGTTCAGTGCTGCGGCTGTGCAGGCGATGCACCGGTTTAATCTGCTTCAAAATGTGCGAGCCGAGCGTCAAACTGTTCTTAATCGTGTCAGTTTGCACCAGATCGAACAGCACCTGCTGTAACAGGTGATCTTTATCCATCGCTTTTTTACCTGCCAGCTCATCGGCGGCGTTTTCCTTATCGGAAAGGTATTTCGCCATGGCGCTACTGGCTCCGCGATTGGACAGGGCAAACACCGATGCTCCGGCGGCACTCGGGTTGGTGAAGCCGTCAGCGTGGATCGACATAAACAGATCCGCCCCGTGTTTGTGCGCGATTTCCACGCGGTCATAGAGGGGAATAAAGGTGTCGCCGGTGCGCGTCAGGTGGGCATCAATGCCGTGACTGCGCAGAATGGAGCGTACGTTTTTGGCTATCGCCAGCACCACGTGTTTTTCTTTCGAACCGCCGTGACCGATGGCGCCGGTGTCAATGCCACCGTGACCCGGATCGAGCATCACGACGCGACGCGCGCCGGATTTTTTAGTCGCAGGTTTACTGTGACCATTGCTGGTTTTCAGCGTTCCATCTTTGGCAATAGCGTTTGACATGCCGGATAGCGTCAGCGCGGCCAGTCCAGCTTTTAGCACCTGGCGGCGAGATGCGAGTGTCTTTAGGGGTTTAAAAGTGCTCATGCGGCCCGATTTGTAAAAATAAATATTCCATGTGTTATATCGTATCGTGTTTTCCGTTACGACAATCTGGGATGAGAATTGTTTTACTTTTCATTTCAATACGTGACAATGCAACATTATGCCATTTTTTTGACCGTTATCGGCAAGTTATTGGATAATTAAGACGTTCACGCCATAATCACTGTTTTTAAACCTGAAAAAATGGGCAATACCATGGAGATACGCGTTTTTCGCCAGTCCGATTTCGAAGAGGTCATTACGCTCTGGGAGCGCTGTGACCTGCTACGCCCATGGAATGACCCGGAAATGGATATCGAACGTAAGCTAAACCATGACGTTAGCCTGTTTTTGGTGGCGGAAGTGAATGGCGAAGTGGTCGGCACCGTAATGGGGGGCTACGACGGCCACCGCGGTTCGGCATATTATCTCGGCGTGCATCCGGAATATCGCGGACGCGGCATTGCCAATGCGCTGCTAAATCGTCTCGAGAAAAAACTGATTGCCCGCGGCTGCCCGAAGTTACAGATAATGGTCCGTGAAGATAACGATATGGTGCAGGGCATGTACGAGCGCCTGGGTTATGAGCATGCGGATGTGGTCGTGCTCGGGAAGCGTTTGATAGAAGATGAAGAATACTGATTTTTTGCCGTCGGCATACGATGGTCATGGGCGGCTCCGGCTGCCTTTTGTATTTTGGTGTGTCCTGCTATTACAGGCGCGAACCTGGGTGGTGTTTGTGATGGCCGGGGCATCGCGTCAGCAGGGTGGGACGCTGCTGGATCTGTTTTATCCCGATCACGATAATTTCTGGATTGGCCTGCTGCCCGGCGTACCTGCGGTACTCGCCTTTCTCCTGAGCGGCCGACGACACCAGCTTCCACGTTTGTGGCCGCTGATGCGCTGGATACTTATTCTCGCGCAGCTGGGGCTGTTATTCTGGCAGCCACTGCTGTGGTGGCAGGGCGAACCGCTGAGCGGTATTGGTCTGGCGCTGGTTATTGTGGACGGTTTTGCGCTCTGGTGGCTGCTCAGCAACCGCCGTTTACGCGCCTGTTTTTCCCCGCAAGAGGATTAATGGCACTTTTTTGCCATTCTGGACTCCAACAGGCGTTGTGTTGACATACAAAGGATCCTCGAATGAAATCAATGCGTTTATTGCTCTGCGCGCTGCCCCTGGCCTTAACCGGCTGTGCCACCGTCAGTAATGGCTTTAATTCTGTGCACTGGTCGGCGGCGTATCCGTGGAACTGGTTTGGTTCCTCAACGGAAGTGACGGAGCAGGGCGTCGGTGATTTGACCGCCTCCACACCGCTGAATGAAGAGGCCATCAACGATGCACTCGACGGCGATTACCGCGTGCGTAGCGGCATGAAAACCGATAAGGGCACCATCGTTAAATATTTCGAAGCACTGAAAGACGACAAGGTCGCACTGGTGGTGAATGGCGAGGGCGGAAGTATCAGCCGGATTGACGTCATGGACAGTGACGTCCCGGTAGCCGATGGTGCGAAAGTCGGTACGCCGTTCAGCGAGGTGTACAGCAAAGCGTTTGGCAACTGTGAAAAAGCCAGCGGTGAGGACAGCGCCAACGTTGAGTGTAAAGTCAAAGATAGCCAGCATATCAGCTATATATTTAGCGGTAGCTGGGGTGGCCCGCAGGAACTGATGCCGCCGGATGACTCCCTGAAATTCTGGAAAGTCAGCAAGATTATCTGGCGCCGTTAATTTGCGTCTGAACAAGCCGCCGCCTGAAAAATGCGGGTATAATGCCCGCCATCAATAATGCCACGAGTTCGTGGCATCTTTTTTCAGCTTTTCAGGAGAAGCAGCGATGTCTCAGGTTCAGAGCGGCATTTTGCCGGAACATTGCCGGGCGGCGATTTGGATTGAAGCCAATGTCAAAGGGGACGTCAACGCCCTGCGTGAATGCAGCCGGGTTTTTGCCGATAAGCTGGCAACCTTTGAAGCTAAATTCCCCGACGCCCATCTCGGCGCTGTGGTGGCGTTTGGTCATGACACCTGGCGCAGCCTGAGCGGCGGTGTGGGCGCGGAAGAGCTGAAAGATTTTCCCCTTTACGGCAAAGGCCTTGCACCATCCACCCAACATGATGTGCTGATCCACATTCTCTCCCTGCGCCATGATGTGAATTTCTCTGTCGCTCAGGCCGCACTGGAAGCGTTTGGTGGGGCTATCGACGTCAAAGAAGAAACCCACGGTTTCCGTTGGGTGGAAGAGCGTGATCTCAGCGGTTTCGTTGACGGGACTGAAAACCCGGCAGGCGTTGAGACGCGTCGTGAAGTGGCGGTGATTGCTGACGGCGTGGATGCCGGCGGCAGCTATGTGTTTGTCCAACGCTGGGAACATAATCTCAAGCAACTGAACCGGATGAGTATCCCGGATCAGGAAATGATGATGGGTCGCACCAAAGAAGCTAACGAAGAGATCGATGGTGATGAGCGTCCGGAAACGTCACACCTGACCCGCGTCGATCTGAAAGAAAACGGTAAAGGGCTGAAGATTGTGCGCCAGAGCCTGCCGTATGGCACCGCCAGCGGCACGCACGGTCTCTACTTCAACGCTTACTGCGCGCGGTTGTATAACATCGAACAGCAACTGCTGAGCATGTTCGGCGACACTGACGGTAAACGTGATGCAATGTTACGTTTCACTAAGCCGGTGACTGGGGGCTACTACTTCGCGCCGTCGTTGGATAAATTACTGACGTTGTAATGTTTGAGTGCCCGGTGGCACTGCGCTTACCGGGCCTACAGACGCCATCGACAATGATTACAACAATCCCTTATCGATAAACGTCTGGCGCGTGGCGACGTTTAAATCATACTCGCCGAGCTTGTCCGGGCTGACCCACGCAATTTCCTGAAACTCCTCGTTAAACGTCACTTCACGATTGGCACTGATGCAGTCAAACATCAGGTAAATCATGTAAATTTGTTCTTTGCTGCCGTCGGCGTAGGTTTTGATGCGGGTGTCGTCACGGAAATGCCACGGGGTGATTTTCTCGATGCGCATCGCTTCACCCAGCTCTTCGCCTATTTCGCGCAGTAGCGCCTGTTCCATTGTTTCACCGGGTTCCATACCTCCGCCCGAAAGCGCCCACTGGCCAGGAAATACACCGCGGTCATCGGCCATTTTGCACAGTAGATACTCACCGTTATTCTGAATAATCGGGCAGACAATCGTCCTTTGGCGCATCAGTTCATCCTCATTGCGGGTTTCGTCGAGTGTACCAAATTGGCTGGCTGATGAACGCCGAAAAACCCTTATTCTGTTTTCAACTTCCAAAGCACCAAACGGTATATAAAACCGTTACTGCTTTCATCCTCGTTATAAATATTATGACAGTCGATAGTCATCACATTTATAAGGGTGCGCAATGGCCGTTAAATCACTGAAAAAAGGAACGCTGGTGCTGGGAGCCTTGCTGCTGGCGGTTCAGGCACAGGCAACCGAGTTGCTGAACAGTTCCTATGATGTTTCCCGCGAGCTGTTTGCTGCCCTGAATCCCCCGTTTGAACAACAGTGGGCGAAGGACAATGGCGGTGACAAGCTCAACATTAAGCAATCCCACGCCGGTTCTTCCAAACAGGCGCTGGCGATTTTGCAGGGTCTGAAGGCCGATGTGGTGACCTACAACCAGGTGACGGACGTGCAGATCCTGCATGACAAAGGCAATTTGATCCCGGCGAACTGGCAGAGCCGTTTGCCGAATAACAGTTCTCCATTCTATTCGACCATGGCGTTCCTGGTGCGTAAGGGCAACCCGAAGAATATTCACAGCTGGAACGACCTGGTGCGCCCGGACGTACAGCTGGTATTCCCGAATCCGAAAACCTCCGGCAATGGGCGTTATACCTATCTGGCCGCCTGGGGTGCAGCGGCCAAAGCCGACGGAAATGATAACGCCAAAACCGAACAGTTCATGACTCAGTTCCTGGAAAACGTTCAGGTGTTTGATACCGGCGGGCGCGGCGCGACGACCACCTTCGTTGAACGCGGGTTGGGCGACGTGTTGATCACCTTCGAATCCGAAGTGAACAACATCCGTAAACAGTACGCGGACCAGGGCTTCGAAGTCGTGGTACCGAAAACCAATATTCTGGCCGAATTCCCGGTGACGTGGGTCGACAAAAATGTGAAAGCCAACGGCACGGAAAAAGCGGCGAAGGCGTATCTGACCTGGCTCTACAGTCCGCAGGCGCAAACCATCATTACCGATTACTACTACCGTGTGAACAATCCGGCGGTGATGGAGAAACTGAAAGACAAATTCCCGCAGACTGAGCTGTTCCGCGTGGAAGACCAGTTCGGCTCCTGGCCGGACGCGATGAAAACCCACTTCGCCAGCGGTGGCGAGCTGGATAAGCTGTTAGCGGCGGGGCACAAGTAATGTTTGCTGTTTCTTCCAGACGCGTGCTGCCGGGCTTTACCTTAAGCCTCGGCACCAGTCTGCTGTTTGTATGCCTGATTTTGCTGCTGCCACTCAGCGCGCTGGTGATGCAGCTGGCGCAAATGAGCTGGGCGCAATACTGGGAAGTCATCACCAATCCTCAGGTGGTGGCGGCCTATAAAGTGACGCTGCTGTCAGCATTTGTGGCCTCGATTTTTAACGGCGTGTTCGGCCTGCTGATGGCATGGATCCTCACACGCTATCGTTTCCCGGGCCGCACGTTGCTCGATGCGCTGATGGATTTACCGTTCGCACTGCCGACGGCGGTGGCGGGTTTAACCCTTGCATCGCTGTTTTCTGTCAACGGTTTCTACGGTGAGTGGCTGGCGAAATTTGATATCAAAGTGACCTATACCTGGCTCGGCATTGCCGTGGCGATGGCGTTCACCAGCATTCCGTTTGTGGTGCGCACCGTTCAGCCGGTGCTGGAGGAACTGGGGCCGGAATACGAAGAAGCGGCAGAAACGCTCGGCGCAACACGCATTCAGAGCTTCTGCAAAGTGGTGTTGCCAGAGCTTTCTCCGGCGCTGCTGGCGGGCGTGGCGCTGTCATTTACCCGCAGCCTGGGCGAGTTCGGCGCGGTGATTTTCATCGCCGGGAACATCGCCTGGAAAACGGAAGTGACGTCGCTGATGATTTTTGTACGCCTACAGGAGTTTGATTATCCGGCGGCGAGCGCGATTGCGTCCGTTATTCTCGGTGCGTCACTGCTGCTGCTGTTCTCCATCAACACCTTGCAGAGTCGCTTTGGTCGACGTGTGGTTGGTCACTAATGGCGGAAGTTACGCAATTGAAACGCTATGACGCGCCCCGCATCAACTGGGGAAAATGGTTTCTGATAGGTACCGGCATTCTGGTGTCAGCCTTCATTCTGCTGGTGCCGATGATTTATATCTTCGTCGAGGCGTTCAGCAAAGGGTTGATGCCCGTGCTGCACAACCTGGCGGACCCGGACATGCTGCACGCCATCTGGCTGACGGTGATGATTGCGCTGATAACTGTGCCGGTTAACCTGGTGTTCGGCACGCTGCTGGCCTGGCTGGTGACGCGCTTTAACTTCCCGGGCCGTCAGCTGTTGCTGACCCTGCTGGATATCCCGTTTGCTGTATCGCCGGTGGTCGCGGGCTTGGTGTATCTGCTGTTCTACGGCTCGAACGGCCCGCTAGGCGGCTGGCTGGATGAACATAACCTGCAAATTATGTTTGCCTGGCCGGGCATGGTGCTGGCGACGATTTTCGTGACCTGTCCTTTCGTGGTGCGCGAGCTGGTGCCAGTCATGCTGAGTCAGGGCAGCCACGAAGACGAGGCGGCGATCCTGCTTGGCGCGTCTGGCTGGCAGATGTTCCGCCGCGTAACGCTGCCGAACATCCGTTGGGCGCTGCTGTACGGCGTGGTGCTGACTAACGCCCGCGCGATTGGTGAGTTTGGTGCGGTGTCCGTCGTATCCGGCTCTATTCGCGGTGAAACGCTGTCGCTGCCGCTGCAAATTGAATTACTCCAGCAGGATTACAACACCGTCGGCTCGTTCACCGCCGCGGCCCTGCTGACGTTAATGGCTATCGTGACCCTGTTTTTGAAGAGTGTGGTGCAGTGGCGCCTGGAGAATCAGGAAAAACGCGCGCATCAGGAGACGCATCATGAGCATTGAAATTGCCAGCATTAAGAAATCGTTTGGACGCACTCAGGTGCTGAATGATATCTCCCTGGATATTCCGTCCGGACAGATGGTCGCGCTGCTGGGGCCGTCCGGTTCGGGTAAAACGACACTGTTGCGGATTATTGCCGGGCTCGAACATCAGACCAGCGGGCAGATTCGCTTCCAGGGCACGGACGTGAGCCGTCTTCATGCCCGTGACCGTAAGGTCGGTTTCGTGTTCCAGCACTACGCGCTGTTCCGTCACATGACCGTGTTCGACAACATTGCGTTTGGCCTGACGGTGCTTCCCCGTCGTGAACGTCCGAATGCGGCGCAAATCAAAGCCAAAGTGACTAAATTGCTGGAAATGGTACAGCTGGCGCATCTGGCCGACCGTTTCCCGGCGCAGCTCTCCGGCGGGCAAAAGCAGCGCGTGGCGCTGGCCCGTGCGCTGGCGGTTGAACCACAAATTCTGCTGCTCGATGAACCGTTTGGCGCGCTGGACGCACAGGTGCGTAAAGAGCTACGTCGTTGGCTGCGTCAGCTCCACGAAGAGCTGAAATTCACCAGCGTGTTCGTGACCCACGATCAGGAAGAAGCGATGGAAGTCGCGGACCGCGTGGTGGTAATGAGCCAGGGTAATATCGAGCAGGTTGATGCGCCGGAACAGGTGTGGCGCGAGCCTGCGACCCGTTTCGTACTGGAATTTATGGGCGAAGTGAATCGTCTGAAAGGCACCCTCCGCGGCGGGCAGTTCCACGTCGGCGCGCACCGTTGGCCGCTCGGCTATACGCCTGCGTATCAGGGGCCGGTCGATTTGTTCCTGCGCCCGTGGGAAGTCGACGTCAGCCGTCGCACCAGCCTCGATTCTCCGCTGCCGGTACAGGTGCTGGAAGCGAGCCCGAAAGGGCACTACACCCAGTTGGTGGTGCAGCCACTCGGCTGGTATGACGAACCGCTGACCGTGGTGATGCGCGACGAAGTACCGCAGCGCGGAGACCGCCTGTTTGTCGGGCTTCAGCATGCGCGCCTTTATAACGGCAACGAACGCATCGAAGGGATCGATGAGGTCTCGTCGCTGGTGCTGGCTGAAACGGCCTGACCTTATCTGACCATTCGAAAAAGGCCTATGGATAACATAGGCCTTTTTTATTTCTGCTGATTTAATCGTCTGCGACAGTAATGAATAAAAGTGACGGGAAGGTCACAGAGAATTACGTGTGGCTGCCATTCTGGCGTAATGACTTGTCACCCTTGTTGCTGTTTAATGGAAATGCGGCACAGGAAATTTAAGTCATATTAAACGTAAGGATATAACCACATTCTCGTGAGGTAGGCATGGTCGATATTAAGCAGTGTGAAGATTTCTTCCCCTCCGATGCCCATGCGTTTTGTGTGTTTATGCTGAACAATCAGGCGATGGCCGATCTTCATGGGCATGAATTTGATGAACTGGTGATTGTGCGCAGCGGTAGCGGTTTTCATATCGTGAATGACCACGCGGAAATGATCCGTCGAGGTGATTTCTTTTACGTCACCGCGAATGATATTCACTATTATGAAGCCACCAGTGAACTATCCCTGATTAATGTGTTAATTCATCGGGAGCGCTCATTTAATTATATTAAGAATATTGAGGGGATGATTCAGTCGATCAGCGATGATACCCGTCCGTTCACTATTCGCTATCAGTCACTGTCAGAATCATCGTTAAACAAGATTATTACACTGGCTGAAAATATCAGCAGTCGGCGGGATGATGTTTTTGATAGCTGCTATTTTTCCAGTACCGAGTCGTCACTTTTGCAGATCCTGACGGTTTTGTGTGAGGGAAATCAGGCCAGTAAAATGCCAGCCGCAGAAGCAAAAGGCAAAGTGTATCTGTTGGATCATATTCGACAGAATTATGCTCAGGAGATTAACTGGAAAGGGGTTTGCGAAGAGGGGGGCATTGCGCTGCGCACACTGTACCGCTTCTTCCATGAGATGACAGGAAAAACGCCGGAGAAGTTTCAGCAATTATATCGTCTGCTAAAAGC
This sequence comes from Scandinavium manionii, assembly GCF_024764775.1. NCBI lineage: Bacteria > Pseudomonadati > Pseudomonadota > Gammaproteobacteria > Enterobacterales > Enterobacteriaceae > Scandinavium > Scandinavium manionii. The sequence goes on from NZ_JALIGC010000039.1 coordinate 193,406, forward strand.
GCAGGAGTTGTTGCGAACGACAGATATTCCCGTGAGTCGAATTGCCACGACCTGTGGGTTTATGAATCCTCCGAGATTAACTGAAGCCTATCGTCGTCATTTTTCACGCACGCCTTCGCAAGAGCGTCAACGAAGCACCTCTATTCAACAGGAGAGTGAATAAGGTTTATTGGTTGTAATTGTATCGCATGAATTTAATTCAGCCATTGTTACGCTATCTGGCTGGCGATTTTTTATTTTTAAAAAACTGATGTCCAATATTTTTAATTCAGGAATCCGTGCATTATTCCAATAACATAAATGGAGTGTCTGTTATGCCTGATATTAAACAACCGAACCCCTGGTATGTCGGGGTGGTTTCCGGTATGGCTTCTTATATTGATTCGGCAGCGATTGTTTCTAATGGCACTGCGCTGGTTATTTATCAAAAAACGCTCGGAACAACTGCCGCAGAAATTGGCGTGCTTTCCGGGGTGCTGACTCTGTGTATTGCGCTGGGCGCATTTTTTGGCGGTCGCCTTGGCGATTATTACGGCAGGCGCAGGGTGTTTATTATTACGATGGCAATGGTGGCGATTGGCACATTGCTTTTGGCTTTCAGTTCGTCTTTTTCCGCATTACTTATCGGCACGATTTTTGTCGGGTTAGCAACAGGGGCTGATCTTCCCGTTTCCCTGGCGACGATTTCAGAGGCTGCGACGGATAAAAATCGCGGCAAAATTATCGGCCTGTCGAATTTGCTGTGGTTTGCGGGTATTTGCACCACCATGGCGATTTCAGCCGTGGCGGGTGGCTGGGGTAAAACCGGGGCGCAAATTCTCTATTTACATGTCGGCCTCGTGGCCGGAGTGCTGCTGATATTACGCTGGTCGCTGCCGGAATCACCGATGTGGCTCGTGGCTCATAAAGAACGCCTTGGCGGAAAAGCCACCGTGCGTGCGCAAAAAAATTCTTACGCCGACTTGTTTCGCGGCAAATATCTGTGGCCCTTTATCGCGCTATGCCTGTTTTACATGTTCACCAATCTGGCGGCCAATACCGGCGGGCAGTTCGGGGCATATGTCGCGGTGAACGTGGTGGGGATCAGCGTTGAAAAAAATGCGCTGTGGAACCTGCTGGTTATGCCGGTGGGCGTGCTTTCAGGCCTGCTGTTTATGAAGATGGTGGACACCAAAAATCGAATGCCGGTGTTTATCATCGGAGCCTGCTTTTTCGCCGGCGGATTCCTTATGCCGGTGCTGTTGCACTTTTCTCCTGCTTCCTGGCTGTGCTTTTTACTGTTTACCGCCATTGGCAGCGGGATGGCCTTTGAAGGGATGATGAAAGTCTGGTCGCAGGAGTCCTTCCCGACCATGTTGCGAGCCACGGCGCAGGGCGCGATTGTTGGGATTGCTCGTTTAACCTGCGGCATTCTGGCGTTTGTTACACCGGTTCTGCTCGATGCCGGACCGACCGTTCTCTACACCCTTCTGACTGCCATCGTGGCATCGGGCATGTTTATCGGCTGGCTGTGCTTCCACGGTAAGCCGCGCAATGAGTTTTCCAGCGAGGCCGACATTGTCGCTTCCCGGCAGCCTGACGCGTTGTCCGCTGCGGCGCAAAGCTCAACGACGAATTAATCTCACTTACCTCAGGAGTCTTTGATTATGCTTTCAGTCAGTCATATCACGCTGGACGGTGAAGCCACATTATGCGGCGTCGATCGCTTTCCCGTTGTCGGCTGGAAAATTGACAGCGACAGACGCGATGTTCTGCAACGTTCATGGCATCTGCAGTGCAGTACGTCGGCTGATTTTTCAGCGCTGATTTTTGACAGCGGGGAGGTTATCAGCGCGCAGTCCAGTAACCTCGAGCTGGAGGTTACGCCGCTGTTGTCTTCCACCCGCTATTATCTGCGGGTTCGCATTAGCGATAATCAGGGCGAGTCCAGCGGCTGGAGCCCTTCCTCGGAGCTGGTCACGGGCCTGCTCGACACGCCGTGGCGGGCGGAATTCATCTCTGCTGAGTCGCTCAGTGACAAGGCGGAGTCGAAAGCCACATTGCTGCGAAACGCGTTTTCACTGTCGCCGACCAAAGCGATTGCCGCTGCCTGGGTACACGCGACAGCGCTTGGTATCTATCAGTTATTCCTGAACGGTGCACGCGTCGGCAACGATGAACTGACGCCGGGATGGACCAGCTATCGTCATCATTTGCTGTACCAAACCTATGATGTCACCGGTATGTTGAATCAGGGTGAGAACGTTATCGGCGCGGAGCTGGGCGCGGGTTGGTTTAAAGGCGATATGGGCTTTAGCCGCCACCGTAACTATTACGGCGAACAAACCGCGCTGCTGTGCCAACTGGTGATTCAGTATGACGATGGCTCACGGCAGGTTGTTGGGTCGGACCGATCATGGCGAGGCAGCGATTCCGCGCGTGAGTTTGCTGAGATTTATGACGGAGAGCGGTTCGATGCCCGTCGGGTTCAGGTGGGCTGGAGTCAGACTGATTTTAACGATGCGTCATGGCGGGCGGTCAGCATCGTCGATTGGGATAATCATACGCTGAAGGCACAGGGGGCGGGGACGGTTCGCCAGATGGAACGGCTGGCGGCGAAGGCGCTGATAATTACCCCGCAAGGCGATAAGGTTCTCGATTTCGGTCAGAACATGAGTGGTTGGGTGGCGTTTCGCGTGCGTGGCAAAGCGGGCGATAAAGTGGTGCTGCGCCACTTTGAAACGCTGGATGCCAACGGCAACGTGTACCTCGATAACCTGCGCACCGCCAGACAGACAACGGAATATTTTCTGAAAGGCGAAGGGGATGAAACCTGGCACCCGCGCTTTAGCTGGCAGGGCTTCCGCTATGTGAAGGTGGAAGAATTTCCGGGCGAGCTGGACCTGAGCCAGTTTACCGCCATTGTTATCCATTCCAATATGGCCGCCACTGGGCATTTTTCCTGTTCAAATCCGGAGTTAAATCAGCTACACCACAACATCCTCTGGGGACTGAAAAGTAACTTTGTTGATGTGCCGACTGATTGCCCTCAGCGTGATGAACGCCTGGGCTGGACCGGTGATGCGCAGATATTTTGCCGGACGGCGAGCTATCTGATGCAAACCCAAACTTTCTTTGCCAAGTGGCTGGTTGATCTGAAAGCCGATCAAACACCGGAAGGCGGTGTGCCGCACGTCATTCCGGACATTCTCACCGGACACTGTGACCAGGATAAGTTTCTCGCGGAAGGGGGCACGCATTCCGCGACGGGCTGGGCCGATGCTGCAGTGGTCAATCCGTGGACGATGTACCTGATGTACGGCGATAAACGGGTGCTGGAAAATCAGTATGCCAGCATGAAAGGCTGGGTCGATTTTATGCAGACCCATTCGGATAACGATATCTGGCGCTACAAGCTACAGTTTGGCGACTGGGTGGCGCTGGATGCGCAAGAGGGCAGCTATTTCGGCGCCACGCCGGAAGATCTGATTTGTACGGCCTGGTACGCCAATTCCACCCAGCTGTTGGCGAAAACGGCAAAGGTACTCGAACGCACAGACGATCATCGTTATTACGATGCTTTGCATGAACGGATTGTGGAACGCTTCCGCCAGCGATTCTTTACCGCCGATGGGGATATGACTGCCCGGACCCAGACGGCGCATATTCTCGCGCTCTGTTTCAACCTGGTGCCGGACGCGTTGCGTGAGCGCACGGCAAATACGCTAGTGGAACTGCTTCACCAACATGACGGGCATCTGGTTACCGGTTTCCTCGGCACGCCGTATTTCTGCCACGCGTTGAGCCAGAATCAACATCCAAAAGAAGCCTGGTCGCTGTTGCTGAAGGACGATTTCCCGTCGTGGCTATATCAGGTAAAAGCCGGGGCCACTACTATCTGGGAGCACTGGGACGGCATCAAACCCGATGGTTCGATGTGGAGCCCGGACATGAATTCGTTCAACCACTATGCCTACGGTGCTGTGGGTGAATGGCTGTATCGCACCGTGGCGGGCATGGAGGCGGACGAAACGGCTCCAGGGTTTAAGCATATCGTTATTTCACCCCTACCCGGTGGTGGCCTGAGCTGGATGGACGCGCGCTATCAGTCGATTTATGGCGATATCGCGGTGAACTGGCAGGCGCAAAAGGGGCGTGTGGTGCTGACATTCCGCATTCCGGCGAACACCACGGCGACCGTTAAGCTCCCTGCGGCCAGGGAAATTATCACCGGCGGCTCGTTGAATTTTGCTCATGATAACGGTGAATGGTCGGCGCACTGCGGATCAGGAGAATATCGCGTTGAGTATTTGCCTGATGAATCGGTAGACCTGACTTACACAGACTGATAGCTTAACGACATCACACTGAGCAAGCGGCCCGCGTGGCCGCTTTTTCTTTGCAAGTCTGGACCGGAACGTGAATACATTAGAACAAACCATTGGCAACACACCATTAGTTAAACTCCAGCGCCTCACGCCTGATAATGGCAGTGAAATCTGGGTCAAACTGGAAGGCAACAATCCGGCGGGGTCGGTGAAAGACCGTGCCGCGCTATCAATGATTGTGCAGGCGGAAAAACGCGGTGAAATCAAACCGGGCGACGTACTGATTGAAGCCACCAGTGGCAACACCGGTATTGCGCTGGCGATGATCGCCGCGCTGAAGGGTTATCGCATGAAACTGCTGATGCCCGACAACATGAGCCAGGAGCGCCGGGCCGCGATGCGCGCCTACGGGGCTGAGCTGATTCTGGTCAGCAAAGAGCAGGGCATGGAAGGCGCACGCGATTTAGCACTGGAAATGGCCACCCGTGGCGAAGGTAAATTGCTCGACCAGTTTAATAATCCGGATAACCCGTTTGCACATTACACCACCACCGGGCCGGAAATCTGGCAGCAAACTGAGCAACGGATGACGCATTTCGTGTCCAGCATGGGCACCACCGGCACCATTACCGGGGTGTCGCGTTTTCTGCGCGAGCAGGATAAAAGCGTGACTATTGTGGGGCTACAGCCGGAAGAGGGCAGCAGCATTCCGGGCATTCGCCGCTGGCCTGCGGAATACATGCCGGGAATTTTTAATGCTTCTCTGGTGGATGAGGTCATGGATATTCATCAGCGTGATGCGGAAAATACCATGCGTGAACTGGCGGTGCGGGAAGGTATTTTCTGCGGTGTGAGTTCCGGTGGCGCGGTTGCCGGTGCGCTGCGGGTGGCGAAAGCCAATCCGGGCGCGGTGGTGGTGGCGATTATCTGCGATCGCGGCGATCGGTATTTATCGACCGGTGTGTTCGGTGAAGAGAGTTACAGTCAGGGGGCGGGGATTTAACGGTCATGGAAATGATTCTATTCCGGGATAAAACCCGGGCGCAGCAGGCCGATATTGTGGCCGTGCAGTCTCAGGTCGTGTACGGCAGCGTGGGTAACAGCGTAGCGGTACCGAATATCAAACAGCACCATCTGAACGTACTGGCGGTGCCAACGGTACTGTTCAGCAATACGCCGCATTACGATACCTTTTACGGTGGCGTGATACCTGATGAATGGTTCAGCGGTTATTTGCGTGCGCTCGAAGAGCGTGATGCGCTGCGTGAACTGAAAGCGGTGACCACAGGTTACATGGGCAGCGCCAGCCAAATTGCGATTCTGGCCCAGTGGCTGAAAGCGATGCGCGAAAAGCATCCACAAATGATGATTCTGGTGGACCCGGTGATCGGCGATACCGACAGTGGCGTGTACGTGAAGCCAGAAATTCCGGCAGCGTACTGCGAACATTTGCTGCCGCTGGCGCAGGGCATTACGCCAAACGTGTTCGAGCTTGGCGTGCTGAGTGGCAAACCGTGCGAGACGCTGGACGAGGCGATTATCGCAGCTAAAAGCCTGCTGTCAGAGACGCTGAAATGGGTGGCCATTACCAGCGCACCGGTCGCGGATGATAATGACATTCACGTGGTGCTGGTGACAGCAGACAGCGTGGACATCAGCGGCTGGCCCCGCGTGGCGACTGATTTGAAAGGAACGGGCGATTTGTTCTGCTCGGAGTTAATCAGCGCGGTAGTGCAGGGGAAAACGTTGCAGGAGGCAGTGCATTTAGCGGGCAGTCGTGTCGTTGATGTGATGGCTTACACCCTTGAGAAAGGGTATGACGAACTGATTCTTCCGCCGCGATAATTCTCCACGACAGAAACAAAAATGGCGCCCGAAGGCGCCATTTTTCTATCCATGCGGCATCAATTATTTTTTGATGCGGATAACCGGAGTTTCACCCACGGTCACGCTACCGGACAGTTTGATAAGCTCTTTGATCTCGTCCATGTTGGAGATAACAACCGGAGTCAGGGTAGACTTGGCTTTCTCTTCCAGCAGTGCCAGATCGAACTCGATGACCGGATCGCCAACTTTGACACGCTGGCCTTCTTCCGCGATACGTTTGAAACCTTCGCCTTTCAGTTCAACGGTATCGATACCGAAGTGAACGAACAGCTCAATGCCACTGTCGGACTCGATTGAGAACGCGTGGTTGGTTTCAAAGATTTTACCGATAGTACCATCAACCGGCGCAACCATTTTGTTGCCGGTCGGTTTGATAGCAATGCCATCGCCCACGATTTTCTCAGCAAAAACAACATCCGGCACGTCTTCGATGTTGACGATCTCGCCAGAGAGCGGGGCAACAATCTCAATAGTTCCGGTGTCTTTCTTATCATCAGAAACCAGAGATTTCAGTTTATCGAACAAACCCATGATCTTCTCCTAAGCAGTAATTTGGGCCGCATCTCGTGGATTAGCAGATTGTTTTTTCTTCAATGAACTTGTTAACCAGCGTCATTAACTCGTCCGTTGTCGGTTGAGCAAGAGCCTGCTCTGCTAAAACCTTCGCATCTTCGAAGTTCGTGTTACGGATAATCTTCTTAATGCGCGGGATGGAAATGGCGCTCATAGAGAATTCGTCCAGACCCATACCCAGCAACAGAAGTGTAGCACGTTCATCGCCTGCAAGCTCACCACACATGCCAGTCCACTTGCCTTCAGCATGAGAAGCATCAATAACTTGCTTGATAAGCGTCAGGACAGAAGGAGACATTGGCTGGTAGAGATGCGAAATCATATCATTACCACGGTCAACCGCCAGGGTGTACTGTGTTAAATCATTGGTTCCGATACTAAAGAAGTCAACTTCTTTGGCCAGATGACGGGCAATAGTCGCCGCCGCAGGTGTTTCCACCATCACGCCAACTTCGATTGTTTCGTCAAATGCCTTACCTTCGTCACGCAGTTCCTGTTTGAAGATTTCGATCTCTTTGTTCAGTGCACGCACTTCTTCAACAGAGATGATCATCGGGAACATGATGCGCAGTTTACCGAAAGCGGAAGCACGCAGGATGGCACGAAGCTGATCACGCAGGATCTCTTTACGATCCATAGCGATACGGATTGCACGCCAGCCCAGGAATGGGTTCTCTTCTTTCGGGAAGTTCATGTACGGCAGCTCTTTGTCGCCGCCGATGTCCATGGTACGGACGATGACCGCCTGAGAGCCACAGGCTTCAGCTACGGCTTTATATGCAGCGAACTGTTCTTCTTCAGTTGGCAGCGAGTCACGGTCCATGAACAGGAATTCTGTACGGTACAGGCCGACACCTTCAGCGCCATTGCGCTCTGCACCGTCGACATCACGAACGGTACCGATGTTGGCACAGACTTCAACCTGGTGGCCATCGAGAGTGATTGCTGGCAGGTCTTTCAGTTTTGCCAGTTCAGCTTTCTCTTCAGCAACCTGAGTCTGAATTTTACGCAGCGCTTCGATCTCGTCGTTAGTCGGGTTAACGTAAACTTTGTTGTTAACCGCATCGAGGATCAGATAGTCGCCGGTTTTCACGTCAGTGGTGACGCTGCCGGTGCCCACGATCGCTGGCAGTTCAAGGGAACGCGCCATGATTGAGGTGTGGGAAGTACGGCCACCGATATCGGTGATGAAACCCAGCACCTTGTTCAGGTTCAGCTGTGCGGTTTCAGAAGGCGTCAGATCTTTCGCGACCAGGATAACTTCGTCCTGAATAGCGCTCAAATCGATAATTGCCAGACCGAGGATGTTGCGCATCAGGCGCTTACCGATGTCACGTACGTCTGCCGCACGTTCTTTCAGGTATTCATCATCAAGCTCTTCCAGAGCAGTCGCCTGACCTTCGATAATCTCATGCGCTGCTGCATCAGCAGTCATGTGCTTATCTTTAATCAGGGCTATGATTTCCTGCTCCAGCTCCTCATCTTCCAGCAACATAATGTGGCCTTCGAAGATGGCTTCTTTTTCTTCGCCGAACGTTTCGCCAGCCTTCGTTTTAATCGCTTCCAGCTGCGCGGACGCCTTAGCGCGACCACTCAGAAAGCGTTCAACTTCCTGGTCGACGCTATCGGCAGAAATTTTCTTCCGGTCGATGACAATTTCATCTTCTTTCAACAACAATGCCTTGCCGAAAGCGATACCCGGGGATGCTAAAATGCCTGAAATCATAACCCTACCTTACTTGTGACTGATTTTAAAAAGAACTCTTGAACTTACTCGAGTTCAGCCATCAGCTTAACTAAATGCTCAACTGCTTTCTGCTCGTCTTCGCCTTCTGCAGAGAGGGTCACTACGGTGCCCTGGGTCAGACCCAAAGTCTGCAGTTTGAACAGGCTCTTAGCGCTAGCGCTTTTGCCGTTGGAGGTCACGGTGATCTCAGAAGCGAAGCCTTTAGCTTCTTTAACAAACTGAGCGGCAGGGCGAGTGTGCAGACCGTTCGGAGCGGTAATGGTAACTTCTTGCTGGAACATTATATTTCCCCAACTTATAGGTTTAGTGTTGTGGAACTAAAGTCTAGCCTGGCGGCTACACTTTAGCCTGTATAGATTAGCGCCGGCGGATACGAAAGCGATACAGAAGGTCTGACGCGATCCTGGCAGGCACTTCTGGCCGGTGACGTTTAGCTCGTCATTAAACATTATGCCGCGAAAGCAAGATTTGAACCAAATCATAAAATCGATTCAGCAAGCGGAAATCCTGAATTGAATAATTTCGCGCATCAAAATAATTGTGATGGTTAAATACCAGACCCGACGGGGGGAAGCAATGCCGGGCGGACCAAAAGTATGACCTGTGCCACAAAAAAGCACCCTATCGGGTGCTTTTTTCGTCATATTTTTACATTTGGCATTACTGTTGCAATTCTTTATCCGTAAAGAGATCTGCAAACAATGCGGTACTTAAATAACGCTCACCTGAGGACGGTAGGATAACCACAATGTTCTTATTGGTAAAGGTTTCATCTTCCTGCAGTTTCAGCGCTGCTGCGACCGCTGCACCTGAAGATATGCCTGCCAGAATGCCTTCTTCTTCCATCAAGCGACGTGCGGTAGAGATGGCTTCTTCGTTGGTGATGGTGACGACACGATCGATAAGTTTCAGATCAAGGTTGCCCGGAATGAAGCCCGCGCCGATACCCTGAATTTTGTGCGGACCTGGTTTGATCTCTTCGCCCGCCAGCGCCTGGGTGATAACCGGTGAGTCGGTCGGTTCAACCGCGACGCTAATCAAGTCGGTTTTGCCTTTGGTGCCCTTGATGTAGCGCGTGACGCCTGTCAGGGTGCCGCCGGTGCCCACACCCGAGATAAAGACATCGACCTGACCGTCGGTGTCTTCCCAGATTTCTGGGCCGGTCGTTTTTTCGTGGATTTCCGGGTTGGCCGGGTTGCTGAATTGCTGCAGCAACAGGAATTTTTCAGGATTGTCCGCCACAATTTCTTCAGCTTTCTGAATGGCACCTTTCATGCCTTTCGCACCTTCGGTCAGAACCAGATTCGCCCCCAGCGCTTTCAGCAGCTTGCGGCGTTCAACGCTCATGGTTTCTGGCATGGTCAGCGTCAGCTTGTAGCCACGCGCAGCGGCAACGTAAGCGAGCGCAATCCCGGTGTTACCGCTGGTCGGTTCAACCAGTTCGATACCCGGTCTCAGCACGCCACGTTTTTCGGCATCCCAAATCATGTTGGCCCCGATTCGGCATTTGACGCTGAAGCTCGGGTTGCGTGACTCCACCTTCGCGAGGATGCGTCCATTACCGATTCGGTTCAGTCGAACCAGCGGCGTATGACCGATTGTCAGCGAGTTATCTTCAAAAATCTTACTCATAGCCCGTCCTTAACTGTATGAAATTTGGGAACGACACCAGCATACGCGGATGGTCATGATGCGGAAGGAAAGTTTTCGTATATCGATATGCTGATGTGAAATAAAGGTTATCAGTATGGAATAAGGGATGGCACACGCCACCCCTTTTTTACTTTTATATACAGATGACAATCATTTCCAGACGGCGTGCTTGTCGCGATAGCAATCCACCCACATGGCGGTGGCCCCGCAAATGGCGACGGGCAGAATAACCAGGTTTAGCACCGGGATCATCGTGAACAGGCTGGTCAGCGCACCAAATTGCATATTGGTGACTTTGCGTGCGCGCAGTGCTTCACGCATCGTTTTGAATGGTACTTTGTGGTTATCGAATGGATAATCGCAGTACTGAATGGCCATCATCCAGGCGCTGAACAGGAACCACAGTACCGGAGCGACGGTCTGGCCGATGCCCGGAATGAAGTACAGCACCAGCAGAATCAACGCTCGCGGTAAATACCATGCCAGTTTTTGCCATTCGCGCTTCATGATGCGCGGCACGTCTTTCATCACGCCCAGCACGCCGGTATCGGGCGGAGTGGCTCCCGTCAGACGCGCTTCGAGCTGTTCAGCCAGCAGGCCGCTGAACGGGGCGGCAATCCAGTTGGTGATGGTTGAGAATAAGTAGCCAAAAACAAGCAGAACGGAAAGCACCACAATCGGCCACAGCAAATAGCTTAGCCACTGCAGCCAGTCAGGAACGTGGCCCATTAACGCCGGGATCCAGTTACCGAGTTCGCTAAACAGCCACCAGAACGCGCCGCCCATCAGCACGATGTTCACCAGCAAAGGCAGGATCACGAAACGGCGAATGCCCGGCAGGGTGATCAGTTTCCAGCCCTGTGAAAAGTAGTAAACCCCACTACGGGGTGCAGAGGTTGAAACCATGGTCAGGTGATACTCCTTTTAGAAAAGTCCTGGTCATTGCGCGCCTATATTATCGGCTTGCCAGACGATATCCAGTTAGGAAATGTTCGAAAAAACAGCAAAAAGCACGATTTGGTTCATCTTTATGCTCCGAATTCCTGGTACGCACTTGCACTTGACGTAATGGGCAAATACTCTTAGTGAGTAAATGTTTGCCGTGGTGGCAAGGTGTTAGAACAACAGAGAATATAATGATGCAGGATTTGCGTCTGATATTAATCATTGTTGGCGCGATCGCCATAATTGCATTGCTGGTTCACGGTTTCTGGACCAGTCGCAAAGAACGTTCTTCTATGTTCCGCGATCGCCCAATGAAACGCATGAAATCGCGTAACGACGATGAGTCGGATGACGACAGCTTCGATGACGAGGTTGAAGGCGTAGGTGAAGTTCGTGTTCACCGGGTGAACCCTGCCCAAAACGTACATGCCGGTGAGCAAGACGCTAACCGGCAGGCGCCGCAGCATCAGTACCAGCCGCCTTACGAGCGTCAGGTACCGCAGCAGCCCGTTAGCCAGGAAGAGCCGTTACGTCAGCCACCTCAGCCGCAGCAACAGCCAGTGCGTCAACAGCCGCCGGTTCATCAGGCACCGGAGCAGCAGCAGCCTGTGCAGCAGCCTGTTGCCGCGCAGCAGCCTGTTTCACAACAGACGATTGTGCCTCAGTATCAGCAGCCGGAGCAGCCTCAGGTGCCACAGCAGCCTGTACCGCAGCCGCATGCCCATCAGCCTGCGCCGGTAGAGCAGCCTGTCGCTCAGCAGTCAATTGCTCAGCCTGTTGTAGAACCGCAGCCGGTGAAACAGGAGCGCAAAGAGACGGTTATCGTCTTGAGTGTTGCCGCGCATCAAGGGTCGCATATCAATGGCGAACTGCTGCGTAACAGCGTTGAGCAGACCGGTTTCGTCTTCGGCGACATGAATATTTACCATCGCCATCTGAATCCTGGCGGCGGTGGCCCGGCGCTGTTCAGCCTCGCGAACATGGTGAAGCCGGGGACATTCGACCCGGAAAACATGGTCGACATGCAAACGCCTGGCGTGACCATCTTCATGCAGGTGCCGTCTTACGGTGACGAGCTACAAAACTTCAAGTTGATGCTGCAATCTGCGCAGTACATCGCGGATGAAGTCGGTGGTGTGGTGCTGGACGATCAGCGCCGAATGATCACCCCGCAGAAGGTGCGTGAGTATCAGGATCGTATCCGCGAAGTGAAAGACGCCAACGCATAAACGCCCGGCGTATCACACCCCTTCCTGAACCCCCGCCTGTCGGGGGTTTTTTATCATTGATGGTGGGATATGGAACCAATCGAACAACAACTTACTGAACTGCGAACCACGCTTCGCCATCACGAATACCTCTATCACGTAATGGATGCGCCGGAAGTGCCGGACGTCGAATACGACCGCTTGATGCGCGAACTGCGCGAGCTGGAACAGCAACACCCCGAGCTGATTACCCCTGATTCACCAACGCAGCGCGTAGGCGCCGCGCCGCTGACTTCGTTCAGCCAGATTCGGCATGAAGTGCCTATGCTGTCGCTGGATAACGTCTTCGACGAAGAGAGTTTTGTCGCCTTTAACAAGCGCGTGCAGGACCGACTGAAAAGCACTGATGCGTTGACCTACTGCTGCGAACTGAAGCTCGATGGCCTGGCCGTCAGCATCCTGTATGAAAACGGCGTACTGATTCAGGCGGCAACGCGCGGCGATGGTACTACCGGCGAAGATATTACGGCCAACGTGCGCACCATCCGTGCGATTCCGCTGAAGCTGCGTGGCGACAATATTCCTGCGCGTCTGGAAGTGCGTGGCGAAGTGTTCCTACCGCAAGCGGGCTTTGAGAAAATCAACGAAGACGCGCGTCGGACCGGCGGCAAACTGTTTGCTAACCCGCGTAATGCAGCGGCAGGTTCTCTGCGCCAGCTTGACCCACGCGTCACCGCGAAGCGACCGCTTACTTTCTTCTGCTACGGCGTGGGCGTTCTGGAAGGCGGCGAACTGCCGGGCAGCCATCTTGGCCGCTTGCAGCAGTTTAAAGCCTGGGGCCTGCCGGTCAGCAACCGCGTTAAGCTGTGCAGCTCTCCGGAGGAAGTACTCGCTTACTACCATAAGGTTGAAGAAGACCGCCCAACGCTCGGGTTTGATATCGACGGCGTGGTTATCAAGGTTGATTCGCTGGAGCTTCAGGAACAGCTGGGCTTTGTGGCGCGTGCGCCGCGCTGGGCGGTGGCGTTTAAATTCCCTGCGCAGGAGCAAATGACCTTCGTACGCGATGTGGAATTTCAGGTCGGACGCACCGGGGCTATAACGCCCGTGGCGCGTCTGGAGCCGGTGCAGGTTGCTGGCGTACTGGTGAGCAATGCCACGCTGCATAACGCCGACGAAATTGAACGTCTGGGCCTGCGTATTGGCGATAAGGTCGTTATCCGCCGCGCCGGGGATGTCATCCCGCAGGTGGTCAACGTGGTGCTGTCAGAGCGGCCGGATGATACGCGTGCCGTTGAGTTTCCAGCACATTGCCCGGTCTGCGGGTCTGACGTCGAGCGTGTGGACGGTGAAGTCGTTACTCGCTGCACCGGCGGTTTGATTTGCGGGGCACAGCGTAAAGAAGCGTTAAAGCACTTTGTCTCGCGTCGGGCGCTGGATGTCGACGGCATGGGCGACAAAATTATCGATCAGCTGGTCGAGAAAGAGTACGTCCAGACCCCGGCGGATCTGTTCCGTTTAACCGCAGGCAAGCTAACCGGACTCGATCGCATGGGGCCGAAATCGGCGCAGAATGTGGTCAGCGCGCTGGAAAAATCGAAAGAAACGACTTTCGCGCGTTTCCTGTATGCGCTCGGTATCCGTGAAGTGGGTGAAGCGACAGCCGCAGGCCTGGCGGCGCATTTCGGCACGCTGGATGCACTGATTGCCGCCTCCATCGAGGATCTGCAAAAGGTGCAGGACGTCGGGATTGTCGTCGCTACCCATGTGTTCAACTTTTTTGCTGAAGAGAGCAACCGCGACGTGATTCAACAGCTTCAGGCTGAAGGCGTTCACTGGCCTGCGCCGGTGGTCATCAATGCCGAAGAGATTGACAGCCCGTTCGCCGGGAAAACTGTAGTGCTGACCGGCAGCCTGAGTCAGATGTCACGTGACGATGCCAAAGCGCGTCTGGTTGAACTCGGGGCGAAAGTGGCGGGCAGCGTATCGAAGAAAACAGATTTGGTGATTGCCGGTGAGGCCGCGGGCTCGAAGCTTGCGAAAGCTCAAGAGCTAGGCATTGACGTCATCGACGAAGCGGAAATGCTGCGCCTGTTAGGAGTGTAACGTGGAAAAAGAGCAGCTGATTGAAATCGCCAACACTGAGATGCCGTTTGGTAAATACAAAGGCCGGATGCTGATTGATGTGCCGGAGGAATATTTGCTGTGGTTTGCCCGTAAGGATGAATTTCCCGCCGGGCGGCTCGGGGAACTGATGGCCATCACGCTGCTGATTAAAACGGAGGGGCTGACCCATCTGGTTCAGCCCCTCAAGCGCAGCCGTTAAGCTTTCGCCTCGTCAACGGCGTTTTTGGCCAGCAGTTCATCCGTCTGGCGTTTATAGCGACGCGCCAACACCGCACAGACCATCAGCTGGATCTGATGGAAAATCATCAGCGGCAGCACCATCATTCCGATCATTGCGGTCGGGAAGAGAATATTGGCCATCGGAATACCGTTGGCCAGGCTCTTTTTCGAACCACAGAATACAATCGTAATCTCATCGGCTTTGTTAAAACCGCATTTACGTGCCACAAACGTGTTCACGACAATCACAATCGCCAGCAGCACAATGCTCACCACCACGATAAACAGCAGCGACCCGACGCCAACCTTGTGCCAGATTCCGTTGACCACCGCTTCACTGAAGGCGGAGTAAACGACCAGCAGAATCGATGTCTGGTCCGTTTTGGAAATCCACTTCTTGTTACGCGACACCCAGGCGGCGGTCCACGGCCGGGACAGATGGCCCAACACGAACGGCAGCAGAAGTTGCAGCATGATTTTGCCGACCTGCTCCAGACTGCCTTCCGCACCGTGCAGATTCATCAGCAGCCCAACCAACAGCGGCGAAACGAAAATCCCGAGCAGGCTGGATGCCGACGCGGAACACACCGCCGCCGCGACGTTACCGCCCGCCATCGACGTAAACGCAATGGCAGACTGCACGGTAGCGGGCAGAATGCACAGATAAATGAAGCCGTTATAGAGTGTCGGATCGACATTGATGGGCGCCCAGAGAGCAAAAAGCACACCGAGTACGGGGAACACCACGAAGGTGCTGCACATTACCCAGAGATGTAGTCGCCAATGGCTGCCCCCAGCGATAATCGCTTCGCGGGAGAGTTTGGCACCGTGCATAAAGAACAGCAGTGCAATGGCGGCAGTGGTCAGGCCTTCAAAGAAAGGCACGTATCCGCCGCGAGCGGGAAACAGGGAAGCCAGCAGAACGACGCTAATCAGCGTCAGTGTAAAAGGGTCGAGAATGCGGAAAAGTTTCATAAACGCTCCTGAAAGTCGATGCCGCTATTGTGCTTTCTCTGCTTTGAGAAATAAAATTGATTTATTGCATCCATTGATGAATTAAACAGATGAATTATTCCCTGCGTCAGCTGAAAGTGTTTATTACCGTTGCCCGGGCCAAAAGCTTTAGCCGGGCAGGGGAGATGATTGGCCTGAGCCAGTCGGCGGTGAGTCACAGTGTGAAAGAGCTGGAGCATCAGACCGGCGTGAAGCTGCTCGACCGCACCACGCGAGAAGTGGTGCTGACCGAAGCCGGGCAGCAACTGGCAATTCGGCTTGAGCGTTTGCTTGACGAACTGAACAGTACTCTGCTTGAAGCCGGGCGCGTCGGCCAGCAGCTCGCGGGCACCGTGCGGGTGGCGGCGAGCCAAACCATTTCGGCACATCTGATCCCGCAATGCATCGCGGCCAGTAATCAGCGTTATCCTGAAATTGATTTTGTGCTTCACGACCGACCGCAGCGGTGGGTGCTGGAGAGTATTCGTCAGGGTGAAGTGGATTTTGGGATTGTGATAGACCCGGGTGCAGTGGGGGACTTGCAGTGTGAGCCGATTCTGTCAGAGCCGTTTTTTGTGTTGTGCCGGGGCGATCATCCTTTTTCCGGGCTTCAAAGCGTTGAGTGGCAGGCGTTGCAGGGGACCAGGATGGTGTTGCAGGATTATGCGTCAGGCAGCCGACCTCTGATCGACGCCGCACTCGCGTATCATGCCATCGAGGCCAATATTGTGCAGGAGATTGGGCATCCGGCGACGCTTTTCCCGATGGTCGAAGCCGGAATTGGGATCAGCATTTTACCCGCGCTGGCGCTGCCGTTGCCGCAGGGCAGTCAGCTGATGGTTAAACGCCTGACACCAGTTGTTGATCGGCAATTGATGCTGGCGAGACGTAAAAACCGTTCGCTTTCGACCGCGGCACAAGCTTTGTGGGATGTCGTCGGACAACAGGCCCAGGCGCTTACTGCTGCCCGTGCCCACGACCCGCTGTATCAGACATAAATATCAATCTGATGGTCATCCGACGGGTTGTTTACTCCGGTGGCTGGAGTTGAAGGCGTCGCTTGCAGCTGCTCTTTTTCGGCCTGCTGGCGTTGGATCTGCGCCAGCTGCGCTTCAAGCATCGTGATTTGTTCCTGAATCATCTCCGCCTGCTTCTGTTTTTCATCCGCATCACCGCTGCCGTCAGCAATGGTTTTCAGCTGTTGGGTCAGTTTGGTTATTTGCTGAGTGATACGAGTGATTTGAGAAGACGCGTCAGTGCCCTGCGGACTGGCGGTAACGGTTGTCGTTTGCAGACCGGGTGCAGAAGAAGAGGGTAACGAAATTGCCGCCATCATGCGTTCCTTTCAATACGGAAAACAGAGTTATCGGCAGAATGGTGTTGGGCTTGAGGAAAAAGAATTGAGAGGGGAAGTCTGGAGAGACGTGCAGGATATCACTCGTCTCATCCTGAGACTCGCCCTGCGGGTCACCGCTAGCGGTGATGCAAAATCGTTCCCGACGATTTTGTCGAACCTGCAGCAGGTTCTCATCCTGCCCGAATCGCATATAGCAAAAAGGCGCCTTTAGGGCGCCTTTTTACATTGGTGGGTCGTGCAGGATTCGAACCTGCGACCAATTGATTAAAAGTCAACTGCTCTACCAACTGAGCTAACGACCCGAAGTGGTGGGTGATGACGGGATCGAACCGCCGACCCCCTCCTTGTAAGGGAGGTGCTCTCCCAGCTGAGCTAATCACCCACTTCGGTACTTCATGTAAGAAACGCGCTGGCGAGAAATTGGTGGGTGATGACGGGATCGAACCGCCGACCCCCTCCTTGTAAGGGAGGTGCTCTCCCAGCTGAGCTAATCACCCACTTCTCAATTTCTTACATTTACTGCTTCACACGGCGGAGACTACAAAAGTAGTGGTGGGTGATGACGGGTTCGAACCGCCGACCCCCTCCTTGTAAGGGAGGTGCTCTCCCAGCTGAGCTAATCACCCCCGCTGTGTTGGAGTCGCATTATAGGGAGAGTTGAAAATGAGTCAACGCCTTTTCCAAAGATTTTTTTCGTTCGTCGTAAAATTAAACAAAACGATCGCGAATCGTTCCGTGGCGCATGATTTATAAACAAAATCAGCTAAGCGCAGTGATTCACAGGGATGAACGTTGAGGATTCAGGCGGGAGTGATAGAATATCAGCATTATTTTTATTGAGGATCCGCCGGCTGTCGGCAACGTCCTAAACGTAAGGCCATTTCATGAAAATCAAAACTCGCTTCGCGCCAAGCCCGACAGGCTATCTGCACGTCGGCGGTGCGCGTACTGCTCTTTACTCCTGGCTTTTTGCTCGCAACCACGGCGGTGAGTTCGTGCTGCGTATTGAAGACACCGATCTCGAGCGCTCTACGCCGGAAGCCATCGAAGCAATTATGGATGGCATGAACTGGCTGAGCCTGGAGTGGGACGAAGGCCCGTATTTCCAGACCAAACGTTTCGATCGCTATAACGCGGCTATTGACGAGATGCTGGTCGCGGGCACTGCATATAAATGCTATTGCTCGAAAGAGCGTCTGGAAGCCCTGCGTGAAGAACAAATGGCTAATGGCGAGAAGCCACGTTACGACGGCCGCTGCCGCCACGGTCATGAGCATCATGCTGATGATGAGCCGTGCGTGGTGCGTTTTGCTAACCCGCAGGATGGCTCCGTCATTTTTGACGACCAAATCCGTGGCCCAATCGAATTCAGCAACCAGGAGCTGGATGACCTGATCATCCGCCGTACCGACGGTTCCCCGACTTACAACTTCTGCGTTGTGGTTGATGACTGGGATATGGAAATCACCCACGTTATCCGTGGTGAAGATCATATCAACAACACCCCGCGTCAGATTAACATTCTGAAAGCGTTGAACGCGCCGGTACCGGTGTATGCGCACGTGTCGATGATTAACGGCGACGACGGCAAAAAGCTTTCCAAGCGTCACGGCGCGGTGAGCGTAATGCAGTATCGCGATGACGGTTATTTGCCGGAAGCACTGCTGAACTACCTGGTGCGTCTGGGCTGGTCCAGCGGCGATCAGGAAATCTTCACCCGTGAAGAGATGATCAAACTGTTCTCTCTGGGTGCAGTAAGCAAATCTGCCAGTGCATTCAATACCGAAAAACTGCAGTGGCTGAACCACCACTACATTAATTCGATGGCGCCGGAATATGTTGCGACCCATCTGCAGTGGCACATCGAGCAGGAAAACATCGATACCCGCAATGGCCCGCAGCTGTCTGAGTTGGTGACTCTGCTGGGCGAGCGTTGCAAAACGCTGAAAGAAATGGCGGCGAGCTGCCATTACTTCTATGAAGAGTTTGATGCGTTCGATGCCGATGCGGCGAAGAAACACTTGCGTCCGGTGGCACGTCAGCCGCTGGAAGTGGTGCGCGATAAACTGGAAGCCATCACTGAGTGGACCGCAGAAAACGTGCATCACGCGATTCAGGCAACCGCTGATGAGCTGGAAGTGGGCATGGGTAAAGTCGGGATGCCGCTGCGTGTGGCCGTCACCGGCGCAGGTCAGTCTCCGGGCCTGGATGTCACCGTTCATGCGATTGGTAAGAGCCGTAGCGTAGCGCGTATCAACAAAGCGCTGGCGTTTATTGCTGAGCGTGAAAGCCAGCAGTAACAGGCTGGAATAAGAAACGGCAGGCTCAGGCCTGCCGTTTCTTTATGCGCTTTCGTCCGCTATGCTAAGTCGTTGTAGAAAACCGCTTAACCCTTCCCGAACCAGCAGCGTTTGCAAACGCTGTTTCTCATCAGGCTCCATCATTACTAATACATCCTGTATTTTCCGCCAGACGGGATCGTTGTCCTGCGTGTGGTAGATGTAATCGGGTTCGGCTGCCTGCAAGGAAAGCTTGAGGTGACGCAGTTTTGGCGTGGTGGCGAGAAAATCTCTGACCTCTGGCGTGATATGAATCAGACGCGCTCTGCCGCCCTTCACGCCAGGGATCGACTCCGTAATCCAGTTTTGTTCCCGGATCCAACGATTGATTGTCTGTTTGGCCACACCCACACAGTTCGCCAGCTCCTGCGTAGTCATTTTGCTGTGAAGTATGTTCATCACTGTCCTTGCGTACGGATACCCAGGCGGAGAAGCAGACCGGTGATGCCTTCACGCAGTAGCAGGCTGGTCAGCTCTTTTTGCTCGTGGTCTGACATTTCTTTTGCGAGCGACAGCAGAAGGGAATCAAAGCTGTCTTCTGCAGGATAATGTACTGCGGCCGGGTAATCAGCGGCGCGCTGGGCGCTGCGTATAAATTCACGGACGTCATCACTGACGTGCACAAGACGTGCTTTGCCGCCCTGAACACCCGGACGAGGTGACGTTTGCCATCCTTCTTTGCGTACCCATTTATTGATTGTTTGTCGGCTATAACCGGTTAGATGGGCAAGTTCCTCCGGTGTCATTCGTTCCTTGAGCATGCTATTTCCTGAGTGCCTGTGTGGGAATTAAAGGTTCATGTTATAGCATCCTTTAACGTGAAACCGTGACGCGTTTAACTCCTGATTGCGAGAACGTACGCAATGTCATTTAGTTGCATGCTTTTTCATCGATTGAAATAGAGGTGAACATTTTGCCGTTGACACCTGGCAAGGGAATTCATATTATGCCGCCCGTCAACACGACACGCTTTACGTTACGGGGCTATAGCTCAGCTGGGAGAGCGCTTGCATGGCATGCAAGAGGTCAGCGGTTCGATCCCGCTTAGCTCCACCAAATTCTGCACCCAACAGATTTGGAACGTGAAGTAAAAATTGTGGGGCTATAGCTCAGCTGGGAGAGCGCTTGCATGGCATGCAAGAGGTCAGCGGTTCGATCCCGCTTAGCTCCACCAAAATTCAAACCCTCGCCTCGGCGGGGGTTTTTGCTTTTCTGCGCCCGTGAAACTTAAGAAAGCGACCTGCTGATGTTAAAACGCATCTGGATGTTAAATCCCATATAAACAATGGGATTTTTCTTGCGGCGGGAACTTGATTCGCTCAATTACTAAACATAATATTTCCCTGTTGCAGTTATATGCCCAGCCGGAATCCTCCCCAAACCAATATGATGTTGAAAAATAACGCTTCTGCCAAAAAATTTTTGCTGGCGCTGATCTTAAGTATATTCTCGATCCCAGTGGCCCGTTTTCTGGCGCCGGAAACCGTAATAGATGGCAACGCCATTTACCTTGCCTGGCTACCGCTGTGCGTCATTCTGTCGATGCTTCTGCTGTTTGGGCGCCACGCGGTGCTGCCGCTGATTCTGGCGTTTACCGTAACAAATCCCTGGTTTATGTCGTTGCCCTTTGGGCAAAACCTGGTGCTGGTGTTCTGCCAGCTGTTTTCTCCGATATTTTCCTGCGGCATTTTGCGCATGCTAATAGGTAAGCGCTGGCGCTTCGGGCTGCCTAACCGTTACATGGGGCAACGTATTTTCTGGGCCTGTTTCTTTGCGCCGTTGATGCTAAAAGGGTCGATGCATCTGGCGGGATTGTGGCTGGACTTCCCGATATCGGTTTCCGGTTATTTTGTTTCCGCCTTGGTTATCTACAGCCTCGTCGATATTCAGAGTCTGATTTGCGCCGGGCTCATTTTCACCATGCTGTTTTATTACCCGCTACGGATGATCATCAACCCACAGTACGCGCGGAAGTTCTGGCTGCGTAACATCCGGCCTGCGCTGAGCCGCCAGCAGTGGCTGTTTACGGTGAACTGGCTGGTGGCGCTGACCGCATTTCTGCTGATTCTCTGCGTGCCATTTGAGTCGGACTATATCGCTGGCTATCTGGTGCCTGTTATTTTCATCCTGTTCTTCCTCGTTATTAACCGCTTTAACTATCCGCTGATCTGCTTATTGTGGGGCATCAGCACTTTTTTCCTGGTGGTCTACAACGACAACTTCTTGCAGGGCGTGAACACCGAATATGCGCTTTCGTTTGTGATGTCAGTGCTTATCTCATTCACCATATGCATGCTTTACATGTCGCAATTACAGGCCCGCAGCAACGCTCTCCGGCGCAAATGGCACAACCAGGCGTGGCAGGATCCGCTGACCGGTCTGCCAAATCTGCGCGCGTTTGAAAGCTATCTGGAGAATCATCCTCAGGCCAGCGTATGCTGCCTGCGGATGGATAATATGGAGTTCTTAAGCCGCCACTACGGGATGATGATGCGTGTGAACTGTAAGCGGATGGTCGCCCGGGCTTTGCAGCCGCTGCTTGGCCGGGAAGAACAGCTTTTCCAGTTGCCGGGGAGTGAACTGCTGCTGGTACTGCACGGCTCTGAAACCGCCGGGAGGCTCGCGTATATCGTCGATTTTCTCAACAGCCAGACGTTTAACTGGCAGGGCGATGCGTTGGATCTGGAGTTTGGCGCGGCCTGGGGCGTGATTGAAGGGGAGGGAGAAAATCTGCACCACACGCTTGGTCAATTGAGCTGGCTATCAGAGCAGGCCTGCGCAGCACGGCGGGTACTGGCGCTTGATAACAGTCTGGCGACGGTCTCTGACAACACCACGGAACGTGTGATACAGCTGAACCGTGTGAAGAAAGCGCTGGCTGAAGGCGGTTTAACGCTTTACGCGCAGCCGATTGTTAGCCAGTCCGGCGACCGCTATCACGAGATTCTGGCGCGAATGAGCTGTAATGGGCAAATTATCCCCCCCGATCAGTTCATCCCGGTTATTGCGCAGTTCAACCTCAGCAAGCGCTTTGATTTGCTGGTGGTAGAGACGCTGTTCAAAGCGATGAAGGCGCTGCCGGGCGAGCGTTTCTCCGTCAATCTGATGCCGTTCACGCTGATGCAAAAGGAGATCGCCACTAAAATTCTCGCGCTGTTTAAGCAGTACGACGTTTCCCCGGAATTGGTCACTATTGAAATCACCGAACAGCAGGCGTTTTCCAGTTCTGAAATCAGCGTGCTGAATATTCAGCGTCTGCGCGATTACGGCTGTTTGATAGCGATTGATGACTTCGGTACCGGCTATGCGAACTATGAGCGTCTTAAGCGACTGGAGGCGGATATCGTTAAGATTGATGGCTGCTTCGTGCGTGACATTCTCACCGACCCGGTGGACACGATGATCGTCAAATCTATTTGTGAACTGGCGCGGGTGAAAAACCTGACGCTGGTGGCGGAATATGTTGAAACCGAGGCACAGCGAACGCTGTTGTATGAAATGGGCGTGGATTATCTGCAGGGGTATTTCATCGGCAAACCCCGTCCTCTTGCGGAACTACAGGCATAAAAAAGCCGGGAATTTCTCTAATGCTGGTCACATTAAACGACCTGTATTAGGCATTTCCCGGCCTTTATGTATACCTGATGACTTACAGAACCAGTGCGGCGATGGATGCAGACAGCACGCTCACCAGTGTAGAACCGTAAACCAGTTTCAGGCCGAAGCGTGAAACCACATTACCCTGTTCTTCGTTCAGGCCTTTAATCGCACCGGCGATGATGCCGATGGAAGAGAAGTTGGCGAAGGAAACCAGGAAGATGGACAGAATGCCTTCCGCGCGCGGAGAGAGCGTGCTGGCAATTTTCTGCAGATCCATCATTGCAACGAATTCGTTAGACACCATTTTGGTTGCCATGATGCTGCCGACTTGCAGAGCTTCATGAGCAGGAACGCCCATCACCCACGCAACAGGCCAGAAGATATAGCCCAGAATGCCCTGGAAGGAGATACCGTGGCCAAACCAGCTGGTCACGGTGAAGAACAGTGCATTCAGCGCAGCAATCAGAGCGATAAAGCCAATCAGCATAGCGGAAACGATGATCGCCACTTTGAAGCCAGCCAGAATGTACTCGCCCAGCATTTCGAAAAAGCTCTGGCCTTCGTGCAGATTGGACATCTGCAGGTTCTCTTCACTCTTATCAACCTGATACGGGTTGATGAGCGAAAGAACGATGAAGGTACTGAACATGTTCAGCACCAGTGCTGCAACCACAAATTTTGGGTCGAGCATGGTCATGTACGCGCCGACGATGGACATCGAAACGGTAGACATTGCGGTCGCCGCCATGGTGTACATGCGGTTGCGTGACATCTTGCCGAGAATGTCTTTATAAGCGATGAAGTTTTCGGACTGACCAAGGATCAGGGAGCTAACCGCGTTGAATGACTCCAGTTTCCCCATACCGTTGATTTTAGACAGCACGGTACCGATAGCGCGAATAACAATCGGCAGAACACGGATGTGCTGCAAAATACCAATCAGAGCGGAAATGAATACAATCGGACAAAGCACCTTCAGGAAGAAGAATGCGAGGCCTTCATCGTTCATTTTACCGAAGACGAAATTTGTCCCTTCATTAGCGAATCCGAGAAGTTTTTCGAACATCTCGGAGAATCCTTTCACAAATCCCAGGCCGACATCAGAGTTCAGGAAGAACCAGGCCAACAGAACTTCAATGACAAGCAATTGAATAACATAGCGAATGCGAATTTTTTTACGATCGTGGCTGACCAGCAAAGCCAAAATCGCAACCACAGCAAGCGCGAGGACAAAGTGTAGAACGCGGTCCATATTTGCTCCAAATATGAGGCAGGTTAAATTTCCGTGCACATTCTATGCAACAAGATAAAAGAAAACGAGATCTACACCGCACTATCAGTGAATCCTGTGAGCAAACTCAAAAAAGGTGATCAACCATACAAAACTGTTATGTTATGTAAAGGTGTTAAAAGTTGAGTTAATGTACTAATCTGACGATTGAATCATCCTGACGTTACTCTACCCGATAACATGGCTGATATTTGTTCCCCCGGCTATCGTTCCTGTCTATCAAAGAAATTATTATCACCTTGCTAAATGAACTTGATAATCATTCTCATTTTGATAGCATGAAACATAGCAAAGGCTATATTTCTGAGGCAGAAAATGACAAACAGTCGCGTTGAGAGTAGCAGCAGTCGCGCAGCGCGCAAGATGCGGTTTGCATTAATGGGGCCTGCGTTCATTGCTGCCATCGGCTATATCGATCCGGGGAACTTCGCCACCAACATTCAGGCAGGGGCCAGCTACGGCTATCAGCTGCTGTGGGTGGTGGTGTGGGCAAACCTGATGGCGATGCTGATTCAGGTGCTGTCGGCCAAACTCGGGATTGCCACCGGTAAAAACCTGGCGGAACAAATTCGTGACCACTACCCGCGTCCGCTGGTGTGGTTCTACTGGGTGCAGGCGGAAATTATCGCCATGGCAACCGATCTGGCGGAATTCATTGGTGCGGCGATTGGTTTCAAGCTGATCCTCGGCATCTCGTTATTCCAGGGCGCGGTCCTGACCGGGATTGCGACCTTCCTGATTTTAATGCTGCAACGGCGTGGTCAAAAACCGCTGGAAAAAGTCATCGGCGGGCTGCTGCTGTTTGTGGCGGCCGCGTACATCGTCGAGCTGATTTTCTCGCAGCCCGCTCTGGCACCGCTGGCGAAAGGGATGATTATCCCATCGTTACCGACATCTGAAGCGGTGTTTCTCGCGGCGGGCGTGCTGGGTGCAACCATCATGCCGCACGTAATTTACCTGCACTCTTCGTTAACGCAGCACTCGCACGGCGGTTCGCGGCAGGAGCGCTACAGCGCGACGCGATGGGATGTGGCGATCGCTATGACCATTGCCGGGTTTGTGAATCTGGCGATGATGGCCACGGCAGCGGCGGCGTTTCACTTCCGCGGTCACACCGGCATTACCGATTTGGATCAGGCGTACCTGACGCTTGAACCACTGCTCAGCCACGCGGCAGCGACTATTTTCGGTCTGAGTTTAATTGCCGCCGGGCTGTCATCCACCGTGGTCGGCACGTTGGCCGGGCAGGTTGTCATGCAGGGTTTTATTCGCTTTCACATTCCGCTCTGGTTCCGACGCGCGGTCACCATGCTGCCGTCGTTTGTGGTCATCTTTCTGGGGCTGGACCCGACACGTATTCTGGTGATGAGTCAGGTGCTGCTGAGCTTCGGTATCGCCCTGGCATTGGTGCCGCTGCTGCGGTTTACCAGTGATGCGAAACTGATGGGCGATCTGGTCAACACGCTCTGGGTAAAACGGACTGGCTGGGTGATTGTGGCGCTGGTGGTAGCGTTGAATGGCTGGCTACTGGTAGGCACACTGCTTGACCTGTAATTTAGCGATGAAGCAGACGATAAAAAAGCAGCCCGCAGGCTGCTTTTTTTAATGGTGATGCCCGCCGCCGTGACCGTGACCGCCACGACCCGGACCGCGACCCCTGCCGCCACGATGGTCATTCCTGTCGTGCCAGCCTTCACGGTAGCCGCGTTCGTAGGCGTTACGTTTGTCCCAACCGCGATGCCAGCCGTTGTCATGTCGATGCCAGCGCGCGTTGCGCCACTCGTAATTACGGCGCCAGTAGTCACGGTCGCGCCAGCGGTCTCCGTCCCAGTGATTACCGTAATTATCCTGATCGCCAATTTGTAATTTTACCGATGGGATCAGGGTGAGTTCGCCTGCATTCGCCACTATCGGGGCGCTCGCCAGTAAAACTGCAGCCAGAATCAGTGACCTGAACATGAATCTCTCCTTACGATCGGGGCCTAATTGGGCCTGTTAACGCAATCTTACGAGGTGTTACAACCTCGCAGCATTGGAGCAACTCCTAAATCCCAGATCACAGCACTATTTGCTAAAAGTGGCGTTATTTTGTTCCGTTCAA
Source organism: Scandinavium manionii (assembly GCF_024764775.1). Classification (NCBI taxonomy): domain Bacteria; kingdom Pseudomonadati; phylum Pseudomonadota; class Gammaproteobacteria; order Enterobacterales; family Enterobacteriaceae; genus Scandinavium; species Scandinavium manionii. The sequence goes on from NZ_JALIGC010000039.1 coordinate 219,753, forward strand.
AATGGCGTCGATAGCCGCAATTTCCTGCGCCGAAAACTGGCGGCTATTGAGCATACCCACCGCGTCATCAAGCTGCGCTGTCTTGCTGGCCCCGATCAGCACCGAGGTGATTTTGTCATCACGCAGCACCCAGGCCAGTGCCATCTGCGACAATTTCTGCCCACGCTGCTGCGCGATTTCATTCAGCTTGCGGGCCTTATCGACTTTCTCGTCGGTAATGCTATCCGCGTTCAGGAACTTACTCCCGCTGGCGGCGCGGGAATCCGCCGGAATGCCGTTCAGATAGCGGTCTGTCAGCTGCCCGCCGGCCAGCGGGGAAAAAGCAATCGAGCCGACGCCCTGTTCTTCAAGTAGATCCGTCAGGCCGTCTTCTACCCAGCGCTCGAACATTGAGTATTTCGGCTGGTGTATAAGACACGGCGTGCCGAGATCCTGCAAAATTGCAAACGCCTCGCGGGCGCGGTCTGCCGGGTAATTGGAAAGGGCGACGTACAGCGCTTTACCCTGACGTACCACGTGGTCCAGTGCGCGCATGGTTTCTTCCAGCGGCGTTTCCGGGTCAGGACGGTGGTGATAGAAAATATCCACGTATTCCAGACCCATGCGCTTCAGGCTCTGGTCGAGGCTTGAAATCAGGTATTTGCGCGAACCCCAGTCGCCATACGGGCCATCCCACATGGTGTAACCGGCTTTACTGGAAATAATCAGCTCATCGCGATAAGGCAGAAAATCTTCGCGCAGGATGCGACCGAAATTGCTTTCGGCAGATCCCGGTGGTGGGCCGTAGTTGTTAGCGAGGTCAAAATGGGTGATCCCGAGATCGAACGCATGGCGCAACAGCTGACGGCTGGTTTCCAGTAATGTTTCATCGCCAAAGTTATGCCACAAGCCCAGCGAAATCGCCGGTAACTTCAGCCCGCTCCGGCCGCAGCGGTGATATTCCATGGCCTGATAGCGTGCCGCATTTGCCTGATAAACCATTAAAACCTCCAATGAGGAAAGGGTGTGTATACGTTTACACTAATCAATGTTGCTACGAAGGTACACCCTTAAAATCTGTAAATTTAACTTTCCACTAACAAATTCTTATCCTTCTGGACAGACTTCGCGCATCTCTAATACTCAGAATATCTACGCGGCAAAAGGAAGATGGCTATGCAATCGAATTACACAATCGCGGATTATTTGGTGGATCGTCTTGCCGAATGCGGTATTGACCATATGTTCGGCGTGCCGGGCGATTATAATTTGCAGTTTCTCGACCATGTCATCGATCACCCAAAGCTGTGCTGGGTAGGTTGTGCGAACGAGCTTAACGCGGCCTATGCCGTCGATGGTTATGCCCGGATACACGGCGCGGGCGTCCTGCTCACAACCTACGGTGTCGGGGAGCTCAGCGCGCTGAACGGCATTGCCGGGAGTTTTGCCGAATACGTGCCTGTTTTGCATATCGTTGGCGCGCCGGGTACGGGTAGCCAACAGAAGGGCGAACTGCTGCACCACACCCTGGGCGATGGTAATTTCGGCCATTTTTTCGAAATGAGCATTCCGCTAAGCGTCGCCAGAGCGAAACTGACCGCCAGCAACGCCTGCCATGAAATCGACCGCGTGCTGCGGGAAATGCTCACCGAACGCCGTCCGGCGTACCTGATGTTACCGGCGGACGTCGCCAAAGCCCCGGCTACTGCGCCTGTAAACGTTCTCACTCTAGCGCCTATGAAGGCGGATAACAACGCGCTCGAGGTGTTTACGATGGCGGCCCGGCAGATGCTCATGCCCGCGAAGCGGGTTGCGATGCTGGCTGATTTTTTGGCCCAGCGTTATGGCCTGCAATCAATGCTCAGAAACTGGGTGGCGTCGCAGCCGCTGGCACATGCCACGCTGCTGATGGGGAAAGGGCTGTTTGACGAGTATCAGGCAGGCTACGTCGGCACCTACAGTGGAGCCGCCAGCGCCGATGACACCCGCGCGGCGATTGAAGATGCCGACGCGATTTTGTGCATCGGTACTCGCTTCACCGACACCATCACCGCCGGGTTTACGCAACGTCTTCCGGCAGAGAAAACTATCGAACTGCAGCCGTTTTCGGCCCGCGTAGGTAAGCGCTGGTTCAGTAGTTTACCGATGGAACAGGCCGTTCAGGCGCTGCAATCGCTGTGCGAGGAACTCTCATCAGGCTGGACGGCACCGGCTTCGCAGAAGAAACCTGCGACGGGAAAATACAGCGGAGCGCTGAGTCAAAACAGTTTCTGGCAGGCGTTACAAGATGCGCTGCAGCCGGGGGACATCATTCTGGCGGATCAGGGCACGGCGGCTTTTGGCGCGGCTTCGCTCACGTTGCCTGCTGATGCCACGCTGATTGTGCAGCCGCTATGGGGTTCAATTGGATTCACGCTGCCCGCCGCGTTTGGCGCGCAAACAGCGGCTCCGTCACGGCGCGTGGTGCTGGTCGTGGGCGATGGTGCGGCTCAGCTGACGGTGCAGGAAATTGGGTCGATGCTGCGCGACGGGCAGAAGCCGCTGATTTTGCTATTGAACAACGAAGGCTACACGGTGGAGCGGGCGATTCACGGGCCGGGACAGCGTTACAACGATATCGCTCTGTGGAACTGGACCCAAATTCCGCAGGCGCTGAGCCTGAATTGTCAGGCACAAAGCTGGCGTGTGACGGAGACCGTGCAGCTCCGTGAAGTGCTGGAGTTGGCTTCTCGTTGCCAGCGGCTGACGTTTGTCGAAGTGGTGCTGCCGAAACTCGAAATTCCTGAACTGCTGCGGGCCGTAACCCAGGCGCTGGAGGCCCGCAACAATACGCAGTGACGGAGATTAACGCGGCGGCTTGGCGATCATAATCGGTTTGCCCGCCAGCAGTAGCCAGGCGGGCAGCATCACAATGCACAGCAGCGGCAGTAGGGTCGTGTCCGGCACAACCACGGCGGCCATAAACAGGCTCAGCCAGCCATCGCGGGTCACCACCAGAACCAGGCCAAGGATGGCACAGGAAATGGTGATCGCCGCCGGAACCGCCTCAACGTGCGCATGCAGCATCAGGCCAAGCGCCACGGCGACAAACACTGCCGGGAAAATACGCCCACCACGGAAACCGCTGGCGGCAGCAACCACCAGCGCCGCCAGTTTCATCACCGCAATCAGCATGAAATCGGTCGACGTGAGCGTCTGACTAAAGGCCAGCTGTTGCATTTCATCCAGCCCTTTAAACAGGGTAATCGGCCCGCCAAAGGCACCGATCACCCCCAGCAGAAAGCCGCCCATTCCGAGGATCAGCACCGGATGTTTGAGTTTGTGCAAAAGGGTATGCAGGCGTGGCAGGCACCAGACCGCCACCATGCCGACGGCAATGGCGATGGCCGCGACGACAGCGCCGCTGAAAATGTCCACCAGGCGCATCTGGCTGTAATGGGCCACCGGTAAGGAAAATTGCGGATGGAAGAACAGGCTGGTGGTCAGTGCACCGGACGCGGCGGCAATCAGCGGGGCGAACAGTCGGTCCCAGAGGGGGATTTCGTCGTTGCCGCTCAGCATCTGCGAGAAAATGAGTGCGGCAGCGATAGGCGTGCCGAACAGGGCGCCGATAGTGCCGGAGGCGGCCAGAATGGTCCAGTCCATGGCCCCAACGCGTGGGAAAAAGCGGGCGCCGAGGGCGACGGCGAGTGCCACGTTCACCGACATAATCGGGTGTTCCGGGCCGAGGCTCACACCGCCTGCCAGGCCGAGGATCAGCGCGAGAATAAGGCCAGGCAGCGCCGATGGCAGCACCGGGGCGCCAATTAACGGCTCGGTTGCCGGGTCAGGGCCTGCGTGACCCGGGCTATAACGAATCACTAATCCAACGGCGATACCGGTGGCGGTCAGCATGAAAATTATCCAGGTCGTGGAATCGACGTTCACGCCGAAACTCGTGGGAAGCGTGGACCACAACAGCCGTTGCAATACGGCAGCAATTTTCATGATAACCACCAGAATCAGACTGGAGGCAATACCAATTATCAAGGCGGGAACCGATAACAGCAGCATGGTTCTGGCTCGCGGGTGGAGCATAGTGATTTCCTTTTAACTCTGAGCGCGCAACACTTTGCCGCCAAATGATGAAACCTTCATTGCAATTGGTGCTGAAACGGTAAAGTTATTGTGTGACCGGGATCGATAAATCGTGGGCACTACTGTGTTGATCGTTGTTGTTATGTCGCCATGAATTTACAGTGTGCCAAAGACTTATTCAGACTTTAGCGGAGCAGTAACAGAATGACAAAGTTTGCGTTAACGGGTGATGTCGGCGGGACGAATGCCCGACTGGCACTGTGCAATCTGGCCAACGGCGAGATTACACAAGCGAAAACCTATTCCGGGCTGGATTATCCAAGCCTTGAAGCGGTAGTGCGGGTTTACCTTGATGAACAAAAGGTTGACGTAAAAGAGGGCTGCATCGCAATAGCCTGTCCAATTACCGGCGACTGGGTGGCAATGACCAACCACACCTGGGCGTTCTCCATCGAAGAGATGAAGAACAATCTGGGCTTTACGCATCTGGAAATTATTAACGACTTTACCGCTGTTTCCATGGCGATTCCGATGCTGAAAAAAGAGCACCTGATTCAGTTCGGCGGTAAAGAGCCGGTGGAAGGTAAGCCGATTGCCGTGTACGGCGCGGGAACGGGTTTGGGCGTTGCGCACCTGGTTCACGTGGACAAACGCTGGGTGAGCCTGCCGGGCGAAGGCGGCCACGTAGACTACGCGCCGAACAGCGAAGAAGAGGGCATCATTCTGGAAGAGCTGCGCGCCGAGCTGGGGCATGTTTCCGCCGAGCGCGTGCTGTCTGGCCCAGGGCTGGTGTATCTGTACCGTGCGATTGTTAAATCAGACGGTCGTTTGCCGGAAAATCTACAGCCGAAAGACGTCACCGAACGCGCGCTGGATGCTTCCTGCATCGACTGCCGTCGAGCGCTGTCGCTGTTCTGCGTGATCCTCGGCCGCTTTGGCGGCAACCTGGCGTTGACGCTCGGCACCTTTGGCGGCGTGTATATCGCCGGGGGCATCGTGCCGCGTTTCCTCGAATTCTTTAAATCGTCCGGTTTCCGCGGTGGGTTTGAGGACAAAGGGCGTTTCAAATCTTACGTGCAGGACATTCCTGTGTTCCTGATCGTGCACGACAATCCCGGTCTGATTGGTTCCGGGGCGCACCTGCGCCAGTCGCTGGGGCAAATTCTCTGAGTGGATTTTCCTGAGATGAATAAGGCGCCATTGGCGCCTTTTTTTACAAATGCATCAGCTGGCGAAACTCTTTCACTTTGCTGCGACTGACCGGCACCTGAAAATCGAGATCGCGTAATCTGAGAATGTAGGTGTTATTAAACCACGGCTCGATTTCTCGGATTTTATTCAGATTAACGCAGTACGAGCGATGGCAGCGGAAGAAATGCGCCGCCGGAAGCTTGCTGCAAAACTCGGTAATGTTCATCGGCATCACCCACGACTCGCGTCGGGTATACACGAAGGTCATTTTCTCGTGCGCTTCGGCGTAATAGATATCGTGGATAGAGGTCACGAAAATCTTCTCATCACGGATCAGGTTGATGGTGTCGTTTTCTCGCTGAGGACTCGCTGCGCTGCTATTGCTCCCCGACTGCTGTTGCCAGGCGTTTTCCAGCTTTTGCAGCATCGTGACGATGCGCGATTCCTGATACGGCTTGAGAATGTAATCGAAGGCTTCCAGTTCAAACGCTTCCACCGCATGTTCTTTCCACGCGGTGATAAACACGATAAAAGGCTTATGGGCGAACTGGCTGATGTTCTGCGCCAGCAGCACGCCGTCGAGCGACGGTATATTGATGTCGAGAAAAATGGCATCGACCTTGTTGTGCTGCAAAAACTTCAGCACGTCCAGCCCATCATCAAACGTGCCGACAATCTCCATCTGGCTGTGTTCTTTAACCAGCCAGGTCAGCTCCTGCTGAGCAAGCACTTCATCTTCAACAATGATGACTTTCATATTCCGTCCTTATGACAGCAGGCTTGCAGTGGAGGGGGACGGCGTGCGCTGGTTTGGCACATAAAACGCAATCTCGGTGCCGGGCTCAAGACGGCGAATATGCAGACCTTCGCCATACAGCAGCGTCACGCGGTGATGCACATTGAGCAGGCCAATTTTATTGCCTGGCATCTCGTTCGCCTCAACGCGGGCAATCACCGCCGGGTCGATGCCGTGCCCGGTATCCCGCACGCTGATTCGCACGCGGTTCCCGCTTTCACTGATGCTGATGGTCACCACGCCTTTCCCTTTGCAGGGCTGGATGCCGTGCACAATCGCGTTTTCGACCAGCGGCTGGATCAGCAGGCTTGGGATCATGCAGTTTACTTCATCGTCGATGTCGTAAATCACCGTCAGCTTGTCACCAAAGCGCGCCTGTTCGATGGCGATGTAATCCTTAATTTGGTACAGCTCTTTGCGAATATCGATCTGCTCGTCGTCCTTCAACTCAATGTTATAGCGCAGATAACGCGACAGATTGAAAATCAGCTGCCGGGCGGTGTCTGGATTGAGGCGAATCGACGACGAAATGGCGTTCAGCGCGTTAAACAGGAAATGAGGATTAATTTTACTTTGCAGCGCCCGCAGCTCTGCCTTATTTGCCATTTCACGTAATTGCTCGGTGCGGGACACTTCGAGCTGAGTCGAGATTATCTGTGACAGGCCCACCGCCATTTCCTGTAGCGAGGACGTTATCTGGTGCGCGGGGCGGTAATAGATTTTTAGCGTGCCGGTGACCACGCCTTTTTCCCACAGCGGGATGATCATGATTGAATGGATCTCCGGTGTGCGGTAGGCCACGTCGTCATTGCGGATAATGATTTTTCCGTCGCTCAGCGCCTGGCGGGTTCGCGGGCTTATCCCCAAATCATTCTTTTTGTAATTGGTTTCTCCGAGGCCGACGTAGGCCAACACTTTCTCATTATCGGTAATCGCCACCGCATCTGCGTCAATATCCCGGCGAATAATGTCGCAGACCTGGCGCAGGGATTCGCTATTCACGTTACGAAACAGCGGAAGCGTTTTGTTGGCTATTTCCAGAGCGAGCTTGGCCTGCCTTGCGGCGATGGCCTCTTTTTCCCCTTCAACGCTGCGTACCAGCAGTACGATAAAACCGATACACACGCTGCCGAGGATCATCGGCACGCCAATTTTTGAAACGATATCGAACCCGAGTTGCATCGTCGGCGCCCAGACGATAACGAGGATCATGGTCAGCGTTTCGCACAGCATCCCGGCGAGGATCCCGACGCGCCAGTGTTGCACCTTGGGGACTTTGCAGTGTATCCAGCCGGAGAGCAGACCGGCGATAATGCTGGTTATAAAGCAGGGCACGGCGGTGACGCCGCCGATATCTATCAGATAGCGGTGCGTACCGGCGATAAGGCCGGTAATGGCGCCGACCCACGGGCCAAACAGAATGCCGCCGGACATCACCGCAATCACCCGCACATTCACCAGCGAGCCTTCCACATGCACGCCAGACCATGTGCTGAATAGCGCGAACAGCGAGAAGATGGCAGTGACGGCGAGCAGCTCCTTCGGCGTATGGGCAGATTTATGCAGCAGCTCGCGGAACAGGCGGATGCGGATAAGGAAAAACAGGCAAATCAGCATCAGGGCGGCTCTGTCAAAGACCGCCAGCAGCATAGTAAAGATTTCGTGCATGAGTGCGCCGTATGTATCACTGAAAGTAATATGATAAAAAACCTGGCGAGGGATAGCCAGCAATCACGTGGATTAGGGAACGGGGAAAAGACTCACTTTTAAAAGGGGATTGTTGTTTCGGTCTCAGCACAGGGGGAAATACGGGGCAAGTGCGCGCTCTGAAGTAAACCAATTGATATCACTGTGTAAATAGTATTTTGCTGTAAAGCAGATATCAGGCAGCGGGCATTGCCTCTTATCGGATATCACTTCCTCATTTTAGCTGCATGAATTATTTTTCCCAAACCCTCTCGACAGCAGGAAAAACTTCGGGTTATTTTCATTCATGCCACACAGGTGGCAGCGTCGCTCGGACGGTCCGGGCGCTCACGTTATCCGAGGAAATTATGGCTGACTCCAGTCCTGAACGTCGTTTTACCCGTATCGACAGGCTTCCCCCTTACGTATTCAATATCACAGCTGAGCTGAAAATGGCTGCGCGTCGGCGCGGCGAAGACATTATCGACTTCAGCATGGGTAATCCCGACGGGGCTACGCCGCCGCATATCGTCGAAAAACTCTGTACCGTGGCTCAGCGCCCGGATACCCATGGCTACTCCACGTCTCGCGGGATCCCACGCCTGCGCCGGGCGATTTCGCGCTGGTATAAAGACCGTTATGACGTTGAAATTGACCCCGAAAGCGAAGCTATCGTCACCATCGGTTCGAAAGAGGGGTTGGCGCACCTGATGCTGGCGACGCTGGATCACGGTGATACCGTGCTGGTGCCGAACCCAAGCTATCCGATTCATATTTATGGCGCTGTGATTGCCGGGGCGCAGGTGCGTTCCGTGCCGCTGGTGGAAGGCGTCGACTTCTTTAACGAACTCGAACGCGCCATTCGTGAAAGTTACCCGAAACCGAAGATGATGATCCTCGGCTTCCCGTCGAACCCGACCGCGCAGTGCGTTGAGCTGGATTTCTTCGAGAAAGTAGTCGCGCTGGCGAAGCGCTACAACGTGCTGGTGGTGCATGATTTAGCCTACGCCGATATCGTTTACGACGGCTGGAAAGCGCCGTCGATCATGGAGGTTCCTGGCGCACGTGATGTCGCTGTGGAGTTCTTCACGCTGTCGAAAAGCTACAACATGGCAGGCTGGCGCATCGGTTTCATGGTCGGCAACAAAGAGCTGGTTAACGCACTGGCCCGTATCAAAAGCTATCATGATTACGGTACCTTTACGCCGCTGCAGGTGGCGGCGATTGCTGCACTGGAAGGCGATCAGCAGTGCGTGCTGGATATCGCTGAGCAGTACCGTCGCCGTCGTGACGTGCTGGTTAAAGGCTTGCATGAGGCCGGATGGATGGTCGACATGCCGAAGGCGTCGATGTACGTCTGGGCGAAAATACCGGAACAGTACGCCGCAATGGGCTCGCTGGAGTTTGCGAAAAAGATGCTGCAGGACGCGAAAGTCTGCGTTTCACCGGGGGTTGGTTTTGGCGACTACGGCGACACGCACGTGCGCTTTGCGTTGATTGAAAACCGGGACCGAATCCGTCAGGCCGTTCGTGGAATTAAAGCGATGTTCCGCGCCGACGGTCTGCTGCCGGTTTCCGGCAAGTCCGCGACGGAAAGTACCGAGTAATTCTCTGGTCGTCACGCTTTAGAAATGCAAACAGGAGCCAAATGGCTCCTGTTTTTTGCATGCTCAGGTTTAAACCATCAGGGCGAAAGTGCCGGCCCAGACGATGACCATAAAGGAGATGCCCATAATAAAATATTTCACGTCACATCACTCCGCGTATAGCTCGATACGCCCAAATGAAAACAATCCTGACTGAGTATAGAGAGTTGACACCGCCTCGAATAAAAATTGGGATTTGTCCCTTTTTACCCTTCGGCACAACCTCAAAATTCTGTGCTTCTTGTGCTCCAGACGGCGCTAATGTACGCTTAAAAAAGGGGGGTGACAAGCTTGATTTTTTTATTAATTTTTAGTTACTTACGGGTGTCGTGAAACGGCGACACAATGATTTCAGTACGCAATAAATGCCTGCACAGCGACGGCAAAACCATCGTCGAATGAGGGGGTAGTACCGCATTGAAATTATAGGGGTTTTACCAAGTGAGTTCTCAGGGGACAGTGCGACACTGTGGCTCACCTGAGAAATTACAGCGTAGAGTGATATCTTAACAACGGTCTCAGGCTGGCCTATTAGAATTGATACTTATACGAGACTTTTATTTTTTTCTCGGCGTCATCAATATAGGTATTGTTGTCCTGAACGTAGGTAAACGCGCTGACAGAGTTGTGCTTGTCGAATGAGTAGCCCAGTCCCACGCCGGCAAAGTAGCCTTTGTAGTTATCCCCATCATCGTTTTTCGAGCCGTACGAGCCGCCAGCAACGCTCAGTAAGCGCAGATTGGCTGTCAAAGGTTTGATCATAAAGACACCCAGGTACCCGCTGCTACCTGAACTGTCTACCAGACCGAAGCCGTTTTCTTCGGAAAGATCGCCGCTAAAACCTGGTTGAGAGCAAGCTTTATGCTTGTCTTTATCGCAGCCAAAGGTGTCACCTGTGTTGTAGGAGTAGCCTGCCATTGGGAAAAACTGGAAACCAGCGGGTTCAAAACCAAAATAGCTCAGGGGGAGAAATGTCCCGATTGAGTAGTTGGTCTGGGAAGCGCCATTCGGAAATTCATTCTTACCGAAGTTGAAGTTGAAAATCCCGATCGGGAAGAGCCATGACCCCCCAACACGCCACTCAGAAGCATCGGTATTGATTTTAACGTTAATTTTGCGCGCTTCGTCCAGCGCCAGCGAGCCTGAAAATTGTACATCGCTGTCATTCATATCGTAGTTATCAGACCATGCAACGCCCACTTTTGTGGTGACTCTGGTTGGGTCATCATCCGATTTTTCTTTGTTGGTTTTAACGATACCGGATTGCGCAAACGCGAGTGCCGGCAGGAGCCCCAGAGTGAAGAGGAACAATGAACGTGTTCTGCTATGCATGTATGGTCCGAAGTATATAAAGGGCTGAAAATAAGCGAAAGCCCACGATCCTACATTGGATGGGCTGGGGACTCGCATATTTAGATTTAAAAAATGGTTTAATTTTGAATTTTGTCGCTGAGCTCGGTATGTTAATTTAAATATTCTGCAGTTCTATATTTTCGAGAGCGGACCATAGATGAATTGCGACAAAGAAGGCAACTGAGTCACCCCTCTGCGCTTCGTTTATAGTCCGGAAGCGATTAATTCTAAATGTATAAATATTCTGCAGGGAAATGCCTATCCCATTTAGATTTAATCAATAATGCTCTACATTAAATTCATGACTGCTAGCAACACATGCGTCGACCTCGCTTTGCAAAAATCTAACCAACGATGAGGCCGCTTGTAACTGATCAGTCTCAAATAGCGCATCTGCCATTTTTTGTCGTTCATCTTGCTTACAATCGTTCCTTAATGCTTGAGACAGAACAAATGGAAGTGTTTTATCCGTAAATAAATAGGCAAATTCAATATCTGGCACCAGACCAAAGTCAGGTTCAAAAGACTTGTGCGTTCCCTTTTCAATGCCCAAACGTAAAATAGGTTTTTGAGTCAACAGGAAATCAAACATTATAGATGAATAATCGGTAACGAGGGCGTCAAATTTGTTGAGGTGTGGATAAATATCAACTGTCGGATTTATATAGTAAACATTACTGTTAAGTTTACCGCTGCTTTTGTCCTGAAGTAGAAGTGGATGGGCCTTAATATAAAGATCGGCATTATTTTTCTGACACGCCAGTGCTAACTGGCCCAAAAATCCAGATGAACCGGTTAATAGTTGCGTTGCACCCCGCTGCCAGGTGGGTGTGAAGAGGATCTTTTTCCGTTTTTTATTCTGTAATGCCTGAAACATCTCTTTGGGAAGCTCGCTGCCGATGAGCTCGTGCTCGGTCGCGCCGCGTAAAATCACTTCATTCCTGGGATATCCTGCGCGGATGATCCGTTTACATCCAAATGCTTCATTGAAAAAACTATCGAGGCATGAGGAAGTACTTAATACCGTGTCAGCCCTTGAGGCAAAGGCTACTGGACGGCGAAAATTGTAATCAACCAGCGACAAATGCTTCATCAGCATTAGTAACAGATGCTTGACTGAAACACCATGCCAAAGCTGAATGTGGCGGGCTCCTTGCAGACAGGCGAATAGCTCTTCGCTCCCATTGAGGCTCTGTGAGGGGTTGACTGAAAAAACAGCCACCGCAGCAGACAGAAAAAGCCGCATGGTTTCTTCAAACGAATCAGCATCAATCAGATGGCATGGGAGATTTTTCTCTTTAAGAGAGTTAATGAGTGTTTTTTCACAGCTACACCAGATACAGGTATAATCTCTCTGTTCTTCTAACACCCTGAGATATAGGTATTTTGTATTGTCACTGAAAGTCTCTCGGCCAAAAAACAGGACGACTTTCTCTTTTTTATTTTTTCGGGAAAGATGTTCTAACCGCAAAGATAATTCATTTTTCATGCTGCTATACCCGTGCCTGATTGAAAATTTACCAGGAAAGTAATAGCGACATTCCGGTTACTGAACTGAAGCCAATTATTAAATTTAAACAATTCATTCAAAGCATATGAGGTTTGATGAACAAATCCTCCTTGTGGAATGCACATCTGCAATTTTTTCGGACGAAGCGATAGCGGGAGAGTATTCGATAAGGTTATGATAAGTGATGATATTTAATCGACTTTGTTATCTACTTTTAGCAGCGGTGGCCACCATAAGTGCATTCTTTCCTGACCCGCTGCAGGTGTGGATTATTTCCGTAAATGTGCTCACGCTGCTGCTTTATGGGGCGGACAAATTAGCAGCGCGAAAGAATGGGTACCGTGTACCTGAGTTCACTTTGCTGATTTTTGGTGTGGTGGGTGGGTGGTTTGGCGCCATTCTGGGGCAGCAAATATTTCGGCATAAAACACAAAAGCAGCCGTTCAAAACCTACTTTGCCATTAGCGTGATAGTGAATCTGATGGTCGTGATAGCGGGCATGTATTGGGTGATGAGATGAAACAGGGGGGAGTATATGGTGTCCCCTGCAGGAATCGAACCTGCAACTAGCCCTTAGGAGGGGCTCGTTATATCCATTTAACTAAGGGGACGAAGCGGCACGAGTATAGCGTTTTTTAGCAGGCGCGTTAAGCACATAGCAATCTGACTGCTCAAAGTGTCGCCATCGTCCTTCATTTCTGTTGTGATTTTTCGCGTTGCTGGGCTTTTGCTTTCTCCTCAGCTTTCCGTTTATTGCTCATGTCGTTGCGAATTTGCGCGTGGCTCATCAGGGCGAAAATAAAGGTGCCACCGCAAATATTCCCGGCGAGCGTCGGCAGTGCAAAAGGCCAGAAGAAATCATGCCAGTGCAGGGTACCACTGAAAACCAGATACAGAATCTCGACTGTTCCGACCACGATATGTGTAGTATCGCCCAGGGCGATCAGCCAGGTCATGAGAATAATGACGACAATTTTCGCGGCGCCTGCAGAGGGGAACATCCACACCATGGTTGCGATTAGCCAGCCTGAAATAATGGCATTGGCGAACATTTCTCCCGGTGTGTTTTTCATGACGTCCATACCGATTTTGGTGAAGGCATCACGCGTAGGCTCATCAAAAATCGGCATGTATTCGAACGCCCAGGCGGCGACGCCGGTACCGATGAGATTTCCCAGTAACACCACGCCCCAGAGTCGCATTAGCAGGCCAAAATTGCCCATCGTTGGACTTTGCATAACGGGCAAAACGGCGGTAACGGTGTTCTCTGTAAACAACTGTTGGCGGGCCATGATCACGATGACGAAGCCGAAGGTATAGCCCAGGTTTTCCAGCAGGAAACCGCCAGGAACACCTTCGAGCTGCACGTGAAAAATCCCTTTCGCCAGTAGCGATGCTCCCATAGACAGCCCGGCTGCGATTGCCGACCACAGCAGCGCCATGGCATCGCGTTCGAGTTCTTTTTCACCGTCCTGACGAATGTGCTCGTGGATGGCCATTGCCCGCGAAGGAAGCCGCTGTTCATCGACTTCTATCTCTTCCCCCCGGTTTTTTTCATCGCTTTCGACTTCCAGTTCTTCCGTATGGCGGTCAATTTTCTCTTTTTCGATACGGTCCATAGGGTGTTACCTTCGTCAACGGAACCTTGGTAAAGCGTAGCGGGTTTTGCTGACAGTCTCCCCGGGTCAGACTCTTAATTTTGGTGTTATGCCATGAATAGCGATACGTCTGTTTCAAAATATGTATAAAATCAGTAAGAGCAGTGATTTCTTTACAGGGAGATATTTATGAATTTTCGCCTGTCTGCGCTTGCGCTGAGCGCGACGCTGTTGGTGGGCTGCGCCAGTACCGGTGACCAGCAGCAGGGGCGTTCAGATCCGTTCGAAGGATTCAACCGCACCATGTACGACTTCAACTTTAACGTGCTGGACCCTTATCTGGTCCGCCCGGTTGCTGTCGCATGGCGAGACTATGTCCCGCAGCCTGCGCGTAACGGTATCGGCAACTTCACCAGCAACATCGAAGAGCCAGCGATCATGGTGAACATGTTCCTGCAGGGCGACCCGTATCAGGGTATGGTCCACTTCACGCGTTTCTTCCTGAATACCCTTTTAGGAATGGGCGGTTTCATTGATGTCGCGGGAATGGCGAATCAGAAACTGCAGCGCGTTCAGCCACACCGTTTCGGTAGCACCATTGGGCATTATGGTGTGGGCTATGGCCCGTATCTGCAGTTACCATTCTACGGTAGCTTTACCGTGCGTGATGATGTCGGCGATATGGCTGACGACTTGTATCCGGCGCTTTCATGGCTGACCTGGCCGATGTCTATCGGCAAGTGGGTGATAGAAGGGGTTGAAACCCGTGCGCAACTGCTGGATTCCGACGGTCTGCTGCGTCAATCGACTGACCCGTACATCACGGTGCGTGAAGCGTACTTCCAGCAGCATGATTTCATTGCTAATGGCGGTAAACTCAGTACGGAAGACAACCCGAACGCCAAAGCAATTGAAGGCGATCTGAAAGATATCGATTCGCAGTAAGCGACGTCGAAAATAAAAAAGGTGAGCATCGCGCTCACCTTTTTTTATGCCTGAACCCGAACTATCAGAAGCGATAGTTGAAGTTAGAACCGAACAGCCAGGCGGTACCTTCAGAGCGGAACTGAGACTGAGTTGGGCCCGGGTCACCTTCAGTAATATTCACGTGCTGTCCGTGCATGTACGAAGCGCCTACATCGATGGAGGCATCCGGATTAAACGCGTAAGTTGCCCCTGCGCTTAGCCACAGACGGTCTTGATCCGGGATCGAGATAGAGCGGTGATCGGCTGGAACCGGGCTGTCATCAAACGCGATACCGGTACGGAAAGTCCAGTTGTCGTCGTAGTAATAGGTGGTACCCAACGCTAGACGCCATGCATCCTTGAAGCTTTCACCTTTATAGAACAGGGTCTGACCGCTACTGCCGGTCGCTTTCAGCTCCTGGAACTGGCTCCAGCTGGTATAGGTAGCGCTGTAGTGGATAGCCCACTGTGGCGCAACGCGGTTATAACCTGATACTTCCCACATTTCTGGTAAGTTCAGGGTCAAGGAGCCATCGGTAGTTTGACCACTGGTACCATACGGTAAGTTGGTCAGCCCCATATTTGCAAAGATAGGGTTCAGATTAGAGTTAATTGAGCTTTTGTAGTCACCGTCGAAATCGATTTTAACTTCAGAGCGGTAAGTAAAGCCCCAGCGGTTATTTTTATCCAGTTCATACAGGATACCCGCGTTCCAGCCAAAGCCCCACTCATCGCCTTTAAGACGGGCAATCTGGGAGTCTTTGGTTGACAGCCCGCTGTCCATTCCTGGTGGCAGTGGTAGCTGCGAAGAAACCAACGGTCCCAATTCGCCAGCGTAACGCTCAATTTTAGCTTTTGCATACACAGCATCAAAGCCTACACCGAAGCTCCAGTTACTGTTCAGGCGGTAAGCACCGCTCAAGTTGAAGTTTAGTGTCTGGAGATCGGTTTTCCCGCCATAAATACCCGCGTTGTAACTATCGTTAAATTCCGTCGACAAGCCATAGTTCGAGGTCATTGAAGCACCTACACCAAACTGGTCGTTAATAGGTGCAACAAAGTGTAAGTTTGGTACCCAGGCTGTTGGCGCAATATTATCCGCATCGGTACTCTGGCCCGTGAGCTGGGATTTACCAGATATATTCACGTCCGGATCGATATAGACTGCACCAGCAGAAAATTGCGGGCGGTCATACATCATAATTAACGCTGGGTTACGGCTGGCGTTACCCGGATCGTCGGCAATAGCGCCTTCACCGGAATAAGCACGCCCTAAGCCTGAGGCAGAAAATTCATTTAATTGAAAGCCTGCTGACCAGGCCTGAGAGGAAACGAGTGCCACTGCAACTGCGAGAGCGGATTTTGTAAAACGGGTTTTTTGGCTCATGACCATAACCTCAATCGAGTTATTTTTATGCAAAAATTGTTACATGCCGTAACAGAAGCGCGAAGTGTAGGGTCTGTGTTACGTCAGAGAAATCAGACCAGTGCCGAGAGTATAGGTCTGACCAGATGGAATGTTGCAAGTATGTTTATAAGTTTTTTCAATTGTGATCTAAGAAACGCGATCCAGCTGGCAAAATTCGGGTCATGAAAGTTCCCTTGAAAGGGCGATTTTTGTTTTAGATCATTTTTAATTGTGATTTAGCTCACTTATGGCGGCTGAACGAAATATCAACTGGAGACGGTCAGGGCAGGGGCGTAAAATAAAGGCATTGTTTATCTGGCACCCTGGGTGCGAATACAGAGGAAATCTACAATGAGTAAATGCAGTGCTGATGAAACCCCGGTTTGCTGCTGTATGGATGTTGGTACCATTATGGACAACACCGATTGCACCGCGTCCTACAGCCGCGTCTTTGCGACCCGTGCTGACGCTGACGAAACGCTGGCTGCACTGAGCGAAAGAGCCCGTGGTGTTGAGTCCGACCCATGCAAAATCATCCCGACCTATAAAGACGTCGACGGTGGTGTGCAGCTGGATATCGATTTTGTGTTCTGCTGCGAAGCTGAAACCCTGATTTTCCAGCTCGGACTGCGTTAATCCCTTCTCTAAAACGCCTCTGCTCAGCAGGGGCGTTTTCTTTTTTATCCCAGTGTGTTTTGGCTCTCACTTTTATGCTTCCCTGATTGGCTGGATGTAAAAAATTAGTTAAGACTGTTATCAGGTCAGACCACTTTTTTACGTTTACCAGGGGACAGTTATGAGTCAGGCATTACCGCTTATCACCCGCCAGGGCGATCGCATTGCCATTGTCAGCGGGTTACGCACGCCTTTTGCCCGCCAGGCGACGGCTTTTCACGGCATTCCCGCGATTGAACTGGGAAAAATGGTTGTCGGTGAACTGCTGGCTCGCAGCGAAATTCCTCCTGAAGTCATCGAGCAGTTAGTTTTCGGTCAGGTCGTGCAAATGCCGGAAGCGCCAAACATCGCCCGTGAAATTGTGCTCGGCACCGGCATGAGCGTACATACCGATGCATATAGTGTCAGCCGCGCCTGCGCAACCAGCTTCCAGGCCGTCGCCAACGTCGCGGAAAGCCTGATGGCAGGCACCATTCGTGCCGGGATCGCCGGTGGGGCAGATTCCTCCTCTGTCTTGCCGATTGGCGTGAGTAAAGCGCTGGCCCGCACGCTGGTAGATGCTAACAAAGCCCGCACGCTGGGGCAGAAACTCAAACTCTTCTCTCGTCTGCGCCTCAAAGATTTGGCCCCCGTGCCGCCTGCCGTGGCGGAGTACTCCACCGGTTTACGCATGGGCGACACCGCCGAACAAATGGCTAAAAGCTGGGGCATTACCCGTGAGCAACAGGATGCGCTGGCGCATCGCTCGCATCTTCATGCAGCCAAAGCCTGGGCCGACGGCAAGCTGGCAAACGAAGTAATGACGGCCTACTCGCCGCCGTTCCGTGAGCCATTCGCGCAGGACAACAATGTGCGGACCCATTCTTCTCTGGCAGACTACGCAAAGCTGCGTCCGGCCTTTGACCGCAAACATGGCACGGTGACTGCTGCCAACAGCACCCCGCTGACCGACGGCGCGGCGGCAGTTATTTTGATGACGGAATCTCGCGCAAAAGAGCTGGGTCTGAAGCCGCTCGGCTATCTGCGAAGCTACGCGTTTACCGCGATTGATGTCATGCAGGATATGCTGCTGGGGCCCGCGTGGTCCACGCCGCTGGCGCTGGAACGTGCCGGGCTGACGATGGCCGATTTAACCCTGTTTGATATGCATGAAGCCTTCGCCGCCCAGACGCTGGCGAACCTGCAACTGATGGCGAGCGAGCGCTTTGCGCGCGACGTGCTGGGCCGCAGCCATGCGACCGGTGAAGTGGACGACAGTAAATTCAACGTGCTGGGCGGATCCATTGCTTACGGACACCCTTTTGCAGCAACAGGTGCGCGCATGATCACCCAAACTCTCAATGAGCTGCGCCGTCGCGGCGGTGGCTTTGGTCTGGTGACCGCCTGTGCGGCCGGTGGTTTAGGCGCAGCCATGGTTCTGGAGGCCGAATAATGGAAACGACATCCGCATTTACTCTGACCGAACGCCTCGATAACGTGGCGGTCATTACCATCGACGTTCCTGGCGAAAAAATGAATACCCTGAAGGCCGAATTTGGCGTTCAGGTGCGGGCTATCCTCAAGCAAATCCGCGACAACAAAGCCCTGCGTGGCGTGGTGTTCATCTCCGCCAAACCGGATAACTTCATTGCCGGGGCCGACATCAACATGATTGGCAACTGTACGTCGGCGCAGGAAGCTGAAGCGCTGGCGCGACAGGGACAGCAGATCATGGCGGAGATTCATGCTTTGCCAATCACGGTCATTGCCGCGATTCACGGCGCCTGTCTCGGGGGCGGTCTCGAGCTGGCGTTAGCCTGTCACAGCCGCATTTGCACAGATGCTGCGAAAACGGTGCTGGGCTTGCCGGAAGTCCAATTAGGCCTGCTGCCGGGTTCAGGCGGCACGCAGCGTCTGCCGCGGCTGGTTGGCATCAGCACCGCGCTGGACATGATCCTCACCGGGAAACAGCTTCGCGCCCGGCAGGCATTAAAAGTCGGTCTGGTGGATGACGTAGTACCGCACGCTATCCTTCTCGAAGCGGCAATAGAGCTGGCTAAACAGGAACGCCCGACCAGCCGACGTCTGCCGGTCCGGGAACGCATTCTGGCCGGTCCGCTGGGACGCAGTCTGGTGTTCAGCCTGGCGGCGAAAAAAACAGAACAGAAAACGCAGGGGAATTATCCTGCCACCGGGCGCATTTTGAAGGTGCTCGAAACGGGTCTGGCGCAGGGCAGCAGCAGCGGGTATGCCGAGGAAGCCCTGGCGTTTGGCGAGTTGGCGATGACGCCACAGTCAAAAGCACTGCGCTCTGTCTTCTTTGCCAGCACCGACGTGAAAAAGGATCCGGCGGCTAACGCCGAGCCGCAACCACTGCATTCGGCGGCGGTTCTGGGGGGGGGCCTAATGGGCGGCGGTATTGCGTTTGTCACCGCCAGCAAAGCGAAATTGCCGGTCCGTATAAAGGATATCAATGCCAACGGCATCAACCATGCGCTGAAGTACAGCTGGGAGCTGCTTGATAAGAAGGTGCGTCGCCGCCATATCAGATCCAGTGAGCGTGACAGCCAGCTGGCGCTGATTTCTGGCACCACTGATTACAGCGGTTTTGCCCATCGTGACGTCGTGATTGAAGCGGTGTTCGAGGATTTATCCTTGAAACAACAAATGGTGGCAGAGGTGGAGGCTAACTTTGCGCCACACACTATTTTTGCCTCTAACACCTCGTCGCTGCCGATTGGCGATATTGCCGCGCAGGCGCAGCGCCCGGAACAGGTGATTGGTCTGCATTTCTTCAGCCCGGTAGAGAAAATGCCGCTGGTTGAAGTGATTCCCCATGTGGGCACATCGGAAACCACGATTGCCACCACTGTGAAGCTGGCGAAACAGCTCGGTAAAACACCGGTGGTGGTAGCGGATAAAGCCGGTTTTTACGTCAATCGCATTCTGGCGCCTTATATCAATGAGGCGATTCGGCTGCTGACAGAGGGCGAATCCATCGAAAAAATTGATGGCGCGCTGACGAAATATGGCTTCCCGGTAGGCCCAATCCAACTTTTGGATGAGGTCGGAATCGATACTGGAACTAAAATTATTCCAGTACTGGAAAGCGCTTACGGGGAACGTTTCAGCGCACCTGCAAATATCATTAGCGCAATTTTGAACGACGATCGCAAAGGCAGAAAAAATGGTCGCGGTTTCTATCTTTACGGCGCAAAAGGGCGTAAAAGAAAAAAACAGCCTGACCCTGCAATTTATACGCTTATTGGCGGTGGGCAGAAGGGAACGCTCTCTGGGCAACAGATTGCTGAGCGTTGCGTGATGATGATGCTCAACGAAGCCGCACGTTGCTTTGATGAGCAGGTAGTGCGTAGCGCCCGCGATGGTGACATCGGTGCGGTGTTTGGTATTGGTTTCCCCCCCTTTTTGGGCGGCCCGTTCCGCTATATGGACAGCCTTGGTGCGGGGGAGGTCGTGGCGATTCTGCAACGCCTGACGACGCAGTATGGACCACGGTTCACGCCGTGCGACGCATTAATCAGGATGGCAGAACAGGGCCTGGCCTTTTGGCCCGTAAATGAAACTGAGACGTTAAGTTGAGGTCAAATAAAGGTAAATCCAAGAGAGGCATAACGCTGTTGTATGGTTATTTTGTAAACAGAGATTGACTATACTTACGCCATTAAGGTAAAAAACAGCGTTTCATTCATCGAATGGATCAGGCACAATGCCCGACCACCGAATAGACAGCGTACTTTGTACGTGTGTTTTTCCCCGGTGCTTCTGGTTAACAAAAGCGGTGCAATATGCAAGTTTTTATTATGCGTCACGGCGACGCTGCCCTCGATGCAGCCAGCGACTCGGTTCGTCCCCTTACCACTTGTGGTTGCGATGAATCCCGTCAGATGGCGAACTGGCTGAAAGGTCAAAAAGTGGATATTGAGCGCGTTTTGGTCAGCCCGTTCTTACGAGCAGAGCAAACGCTGGATGTGGTGGGGGAGTGCATGAACCTGCCAAAAGAGATCGATGTCCTGCCGGAACTCACGCCTTGCGGCGATGTGGGGCTGGTAAGCGCCTATTTGCAGGCGCTGGCGAACGAAGGTGTTGCCTCTGCGTTGGTGGTTTCCCACCTGCCGCTGGTCGGCTACCTGGTGTCTGAGCTCTGCCCGAGTGAAGCTCCGCCGATGTTCTCGACATCCGCCATTGCGAACGTCACGCTTGATGCTAATGGGCAAGGCCAGTTTAACTGGCAGATGAGCCCGTGCAATTTGAAGATGGCTAAAGCCATCTGAGTAAAAGGCGGGTGAGCCGTGCGCTTCCCGCCATTTTTACCTGTCACTTCTCCCCGCGTCGTTTTCCTACGGTAATTCTGGTGGCTGCCACTCTTCCACTTCAATCAACACCACCAATGCGGCGTCTCCGCCATACTCTTTTGGTGCCTGATGAAACGCCATCACGTGCGGGTGCTGTGCCAGCCACAGCGGCGTCTGCTGCTTCAGAATATGTTTCCCGTGCCCGTGCATCACGCAGGCACAAAACACATGTTCACGACGACAAGCCGCAATCAACGCACCTAATTCCTGTTTGGCCTGCATCTGGGTCAACCCGTGCAAATCAAGATACAGCTCCGGGGAATAATCCCCACGGCGCAGTTTCTTTGCCTCAAAATGGCTCACGTCCGCGCGCACGTATTTCATCGCGCCTTCGGTGTTCAGCAGCGGCTGAAACTCATCGGAAAAATAGTGGCTGTTATCGGCCTGTTCCTGAAGCAAACGCTTCACCGGCACTTCAGTGATTTTCTTACGCGCCGGGCGATGGACAATAGTGTCCTGCTTAATCTTGCGGGTGCCGGTCATCAGTTGACGGAACAGCGCCTGATCCTCTTCGCTCAGTGAGGTTTTCTTTTTCATTCTTTCATCTCATTTTCGCTTTGCGACAGTTTACCCGACTCTCTTCGCTTACGGGCAGTGAAAACGCATTTTTCCCCGCTCTCATGACGCAAGAATGCTGATTTATCGGCGTCTTCATGGCAAACTAGCCGCCGAATTTCAGCGATGGGCCCTGGAGGGGAAAGTGGATAAAATTTTTGTCGATGAAGCAGTCAATGAGCTGCATACCATTCAGGATATGTTGCGTTGGTCGGTGAGCCGCTTTAGCGCCGCGGGTATCTGGTATGGTCATGGCACGGACAACCCGTGGGATGAGGCGGTTCAGCTGGTGCTGCCGTCACTCTATTTACCGCTGGATATTCCGGAAGACATGCATACTGCGCGTCTGACCTCCAGTGAAAAACACCGTATCGTTGAGCGCGTGATTCGCCGCGTCAACGAGCGCATTCCCGTCTCCTATCTGACCAACAAAGCCTGGTTCTGCGGCCACGAATTCTACGTGGATGAACGCGTGCTGGTGCCACGCTCGCCGATCGGTGAGCTCATCAACAACCGTTTTGCCGGCCTGATTGCGCATCAGCCTGAGCATATTCTGGATATGTGTACCGGCAGTGGCTGCATCGCTATCGCCTGTGCGTACGCTTTCCCGGAAGCGGAAGTCGACGGCGTCGATATCTCCCCGGATGCGCTGGCGGTGGCTGAGCAAAATATCGAAGATCACGGCCTCATCCATCACGTCACGCCAATCCGTTCTGACCTGTTCCGTGACCTGCCGAAAGTGCAGTACGACCTGATTGTCACCAATCCGCCGTATGTTGATGCGGAAGACATGGCCGACCTGCCGAACGAATATCGCCACGAGCCTGAACTCGGCCTGGCATCCGGCTCTGATGGCCTGAAGCTGACGCGACGTATTCTTGGCAATGCGCCTGATTACCTGACTGACGACGGTATTCTGATTTGTGAAGTCGGTAACAGCATGGTACATCTGATAGAGCAGTATCCTGACGTTCCGTTCACCTGGCTTGAGTTTGATAACGGCGGCGACGGCGTCTTCATGCTCACCAAAGCGCAGCTTCTGGCTGCCCATGAACACTTCAGCATCTATAAAGATTAATTAAAATTCGACGGGGCTGTGATGGCAGGAAATACAATTGGACAACTCTTTCGCGTAACCACCTTTGGCGAATCTCACGGTGTGGCTCTTGGCTGCATCGTCGACGGCGTGCCGCCGGGCATTCCTCTGACGGAAGCTGATCTGCAGCACGATCTCGACAGACGTCGTCCGGGAACCTCGCGTTACACCACCCAGCGTCGCGAACCGGACCAGGTTAAAATCCTGTCTGGCGTGTTTGAAGGCGTAACCACCGGCACCAGTATTGGGCTGCTGATTGAGAACACCGATCAGCGCTCCCAGGATTACAGTGCCATCAAAGATGTATTCCGCCCGGGCCACGCTGATTACACCTACGAACAAAAGTACGGCCTGCGCGACTATCGCGGCGGTGGCCGTTCTTCCGCTCGCGAAACTGCGATGCGCGTAGCGGCAGGGGCTATCGCTAAAAAATACCTCGCTGAGAAATTCGGCGTGGTTATCCGCGGCTGTATGACCCAAATGGGTGATATTCCGCTGGAAATTAAAGACTGGAGCCAGGTGGAACAGAATCCGTTCTTCTGCCCGGATCCGGATAAAATCGATGCGCTTGATGAACTGATGCGCGGCCTGAAAAAAGAAGGCGACTCGATTGGGGCGAAAATCACTGTGGTCGCTGACGGCGTGCCGCCGGGTCTCGGTGAGCCGGTCTTTGACCGCCTGGATGCCGATATCGCGCATGCGCTGATGAGCATCAATGCGGTGAAAGGCGTTGAAATTGGCGACGGTTTTGATGTTGTCAGCCTGCGCGGTAGCCAAAACCGTGATGAAATCACTAAAGACGGTTTCCAGAGTAACCACGCTGGCGGTGTACTCGGCGGGATCAGCAGCGGGCAGCAAATCATCGCCCACATGGCGCTAAAACCAACGTCGAGCATCACCGTGCCGGGCCATACCATCAATCGTTTTGGCGAAGAAGTCGAGATGGTAACCAAAGGCCGTCACGATCCTTGTGTGGGGATCCGCGCAGTGCCGATTGCCGAAGCGATGTTAGCTATTGTGCTGATGGATCATCTGCTGCGCCAGCGTGCGCAAAATGCGGATGTCACCACCACGCTGCCTCGCTGGTAACGTTCTCCAGGGATTGCGGGAAAATGAAAAAAATCGTCATTGCGCTGCTGACTTTACTGGTAAGCCACGCGGGGTTCGCCGCCACGCCGTGGCAAAAAATCACCCAGCCAATTCCGGGCACTGCCCAGTCGATTGGGGCTTTTGCCAATGGTTGTATCGTCGGCGCGGAAGGTTTGCCGCTGCGCTCCGATAACTATCAAGTGATGCGTACCGATCAGCGTCGCTACTTTGGTCATCCGGATTTGATTCTGTTCATTCAGCGGCTCAGCAATCAGGTGCACAACCTGGGACTGGGCACGATGCTGATTGGCGATATGGGCATGCCGGCGGGTGGGCGTTTCAATGGCGGTCACGCCAGTCATCAGTCGGGGCTGGATGTCGACATTTTCCTGCAACTTCCACAAACCCGCTGGACCTCCGCGCAGTTGTTAAAGCCGCAGGCGCTTGATTTAGTGGCGGCAAATGGCAAACACGTGGTGCCGTCGCTGTGGTCGCCGCAAATCAGTGCGCTTATCAAACTGGCGGCCAAAGATAACGATGTGACGCGCATTTTCGTCAACCCGGCTATCAAACAGCAACTGTGTCTGGATGCGGGTACCGATCGCGACTGGCTGCGTAAAGTGCGTCCGTGGTTCCAGCATCGTGCCCACATGCACGTGCGTTTACGCTGTCCGGCGGGGAGCCTTGAGTGTGAAGATCAGGCGCCACCTCCACCGGGGGATGGCTGTGGTGCAGAACTGCAAAGCTGGTTCGAGCCACCGAAACCGGGAACAACCAAACCTGTGAAGAAAACGCCGCCACCGTTGCCGCGTTCTTGCCAGGCGCTACTGGATGAGCATGTCCTTTAATGGAACATTTCACTGAGATCTTTATGGTGTCACCGCTGTTGCTGGTGGCACTTTTCTTTATCGCGCTACTGGCCGGATTTATTGACTCTCTGGCAGGCGGCGGCGGTCTGCTGACCATTCCGGCATTGTTGGCGGTAGGTATGTCTCCGGCAAACGCCCTGGCAACCAACAAACTGCAGGCTTGCGGCGGGTCACTGTCATCTTCGCTCTATTTTGTTCGCCGCAAAGTTGTCAGCCTGGCGGACCAAAAACTCAATATTCTGATGACCTTTATTGGCTCAATGAGCGGGGCGCTGCTGGTTCAGCACGTGCAGTCCGACGTTCTGCGTCAGATCCTGCCGCTGCTGGTGATTGGCATCGGCCTGTATTTCCTGTTGATGCCCAGGCTCGGCGAAGAAGACCGCCAGCGTCGCCTGCACGGGCTGCCGTTTGCACTGGTCGCCGGTGGCTGTGTCGGTTTCTATGACGGCTTTTTCGGCCCCGGAGCGGGTTCATTTTATGCGCTGGCGTTTGTGACGCTGGCTGGTTTTAATCTCGCCAAATCTACCGCGCACGCAAAAGTGCTGAACGCCACCTCAAACGTGGGCGGTTTGTTGCTGTTTATCATTGGCGGTAAGGTGATTTGGGGAACCGGTTTTGTGATGATGGCAGGACAATTTTTAGGGGCGCGAATGGGATCGCGACTGGTGCTCAGCAAAGGACAAACGCTGATCCGGCCGATGATCGTCATCGTTTCGGCGGTGATGAGCGCTAAACTTCTCTATGACAGTCACGGGGCGGAGATCCTCCAGTGGTTGGGAATTCATTAATGCAACAACACCATTTTCAGCAGCTGATCGACATATTCGATAGCTGTTTTGCTGATGATTTTAATACCCGTCTGATTTCAGGCGAAGACGAACCGATTTATCTTCCTGCTGATGACGATGCGCCGTACAACCGCATCGTCTTTGCGCACGGCTTTTATGCCAGCGCCCTGCACGAGATTTCGCACTGGTGTATTGCCGGTGCCGAGCGCCGCAAGCGGGTGGATTTCGGTTACTGGTACTGCCCGGATGGACGCGATGCGAAAACGCAGGGTCAGTTCGAAGATGTGGAAGTTAAGCCACAGGCGTTCGACTGGCTGTTTTGCGTCGCCGCAGGTTTTCCGTTCAACGTGAGCTGCGACAATCTCGAAGGGGATGTTGAGCCTGACCGCATCGTATTCCAGCGTCGGGTTCATGCACAGGTGATGACGTATCTCGCGGAAGGGATCCCGGCGCGTCCGGCGCGCTTCATCGCGGCATTGCAAAAATATTATCAAACGCCGACGTTAACGGCGGAACACTTCCCCTGGCCGGAAGATCTAAATTGAGGAAAGAAGATGATCGCAGAATTTGAATCGCGCATTCTGGCGTTAATTGATGACATGGTAGAGCACGCCAGCGACGATGAACTGTTTGCCAGCGGCTACCTCCGCGGCCACCTGACGCTTGCGGTCGCAGATCTGGAAGCGGGTGATGATCACTCTCCGGAAGCGGTGTACGAAAAAGTGACCCAGAGCCTGGAAAAAGCGATTCACGCTGGTGAACTGAACCCGCGCGATCAGGCGCTGGTGCTCGGCATGTGGGATACGTTGTTCCAGAAGGCAAAATTTAAATAAGTTTGAGATGAAAATGCCTGGCGGCACTGCGTTTGCACGGACCTACAGGACATTGTAGGCCGGGTAAGCGTAGCGCCACCCGGCGAAATAAAAGCCCCCGATTACAAAATTGGGGGCTTTTTTATGGTTGAGGGTTTACCAGTACAGCGGCCAAACCCGACGCAGGCGCGCCATCGCTTCGAGATAGAAATAGTCGCCCCAGCTACAGCACTGATCCACGCCTTTGCCGCTCGCCATGTGATACACCGAATGTTTGAGCAGACCTTCGCAGGCTTCGTCATCACGGGCGAGATAGTTATCGGTGAGAGATTTCATGATGCGCAGCGCCATTTCTTCGTAATGCGCGCGATGCGGATCCAGCGTCGGCAGGGCCTTCACCAGTTCCAGCAATCCACAGACAGCGATCGCGGCGGCTGAACTGTCGCGTACGGCATCTGTGCCCAGCAGCGCCAGATCCCAATGACAGACTGAATCTTCCGGCAACCGGTTGATAAAGTAGTGCGCCAGACTGCGCGTGAGTTCGACCATGCTGCTGTCACCGGTGTGCAGGTAGCTCAGCATAAAGCCGTAAATTCCCCATGCCTGGCCGCGTGACCAGCAGGAGGTATCGCTATAACCCTGATGGGTGTTACCAAAGCGCGGTTCACCGGTCACCACATCCATGTAGTAAGTGTGATATGTCGAGGCATCCGGGCGTACGATATACCGCGCGGCTTGTTCAACGTGAGCCGTCGCGGCTTCGGCATAACTTGGGTCGCCGGTTTGCTCGCTGGCCCAGTACAACAGCGGCAGGTTCATGTTGCAGTCGATAATCATCCGGCCCTGTTGTTCTGGGTCGTTCAGGTCGCCCCAGGCCTGAATGATTTTGGCTGTCGGGTTAAAGCGCTCCATCAGCGTATCGGCGGCCTGTAATGCGGTGCGTCTGGCAACGTCATTGCCAGTCAGACGCCAGGCGCTGACGCAGGAGAGCGAGTATAAAAAGCCCAGGTCATGGGTCGCGGTCTCAATGCGTTGCTCAATACGCTCGACAAAGGAAGGGATGTAGCGCTCTGCGGCTTCCCGGTAGTGTGCTTTGCCGGTCATTTCCCACATCAGCCAGAGTTGCCCGGGCCAGAAACTGGTGGTCCACTCCACATTTTTGCTGCGTGGCCAGATTCCGTTTTCACAGGCTTCACCGGGGAAGTAGTCGCCAAAGGCCACGATATTATGGTCAAGTTTACGGCTGATGCGTTGCAGGGCCATTTCCAGACTTTGGCGCAGTGCCGGCCGGTCGATGGCATACAGCTCAATAGGGCACAACGGTTCAGTAACAACGGAATGGGTCATAACATCTCCTTAATGACTTTTTGCAGGGGCAATGATTACCGCGTCCGGCGTCTGTGCGTCCTCGGGATGAGGGTCGCGCTCTGAGCGGCAGCGTGAAAGAGTAAGGGTGGAAATCAGCGTAAAGAGCAGGGCGCAGCAGCCCATCATCAGGTAGGTCTGCTCGAAACCGATTTTGGCGTATAGATAGCCCGCAGGCGGTGCGACAACGACGGAACCGACATAGATCATCGCCTGATAGCCGAGCAGGTACATGGTGGCATTGACCTTCTTGTGGAAATGCTCAGCGATATATTTGAACACCGAAATCAGCAGCAGGGCGATCTCCACGCCATATAACGGTTTGATTATCGAGATAGCCAGCGGATCGGTCGTCAGGCCGGAGGCGATCAGACGTGAACCGACCACCAGGCCGCAGAGTAATAATCCTTTTTTGGCGCCGTACTTGTTCACCAGCATCGGGACAAACATCATCATCACAAACTCAGTGCCGGACTGGATCATGCTCAGATAGCCGTACCAGGCGTTGCCCTGTTCTTTGGTGCTAAAAAACGAGACGAAGTAGCGCGGAAACTGCTGCTCGGCGACAAACATCATCCAGGCCACACCGGCGACATACAGGCTGAACATCCAGAATTTGCGGTTTTTCAGCAGTAAGATGACATCGCCAAAGACGATTTTGTTGTCAGAGATAACGTTATTACTGCGCAGTTGCTCATCGCCGATTTTCAGGCTGATCAACACCAGCAGCATCAACACCGAGGTGCCGCTACTGACGAGGAAATTTGCCAGCGGCGTGAGGTTGAACAGTACGCCAGAAAGCGATGCCGCCAGCGCCCAGCCAAGTGATCCCCACATACGAATGCGGCCAAATTCGAGGTTATACAAACGGCTGAAGCGGTCTGCATAAGATTCCGATGCCGCCACGCCAGCGTACCAGCCGAGGCTAAGATACAGCGCGCCGATAATAATCCCAACGAGGGTATGGCTCAGCAGTAACGGTTGATAGACGAAGATAAAAAATGGCGCCATCAGCGCAGACACGGCACAGACAAAATAGAGCAGCCATTTGCTCATGCCGATTTTGTCCATGATGTAGCCGTATACTGGCTTCATGATCACCGCAAACACGCCGTTGATGGCGAAAACGCTGCCGATGGTGATGCTGTCCAGACCGACTTTCTGGCTTAACCACAGGGCATAAAGCCCAAAACTTGAGGACCAGGTAAAGAAGTAGAGAAAGATAAAGCTGCTCATCTTAATTTGCGCAGTGCGCGAGGTTGTCGCGGTCATGATTGTCTCCTCAGTCTCACGGCAGTTCGGTCAGGGGAAAATGCGTTTTCTGCGTGGCCGACGTCAAATGAATAACGCCTTGCACAACACTGACTTCGGGGGCACTGGTGACGCCGAAATCCTGCGGATCTCCGGCCCAGACGGCGCTTATCAGCAAATGCGTACCGCGTGATAATTCACCGCGAAGTATCGGCACGGCGGCGCGGTCGGCAAACAGCAGGTTGCTGTTTGGTGGGGTTAATACCACCTCCCCCTGACGGCGTTTTTTACTCAGACACATAATGGCGCTGGTGTCATGCTCGCCGGTCAGATGGCTGATTCCGGCTTCAAGCTGTTGTTGCGGCAGCGGGCGGGAATTGATGCTGAAGCCACCTTCGGCGCAGTCCAGTTCGCGGGCAGTTTTCAGCCGGTGAACGCGAACCTGCCAGTCGCCGTGCGCGACCAGCCAGCTGTCGACGGTGACGTCATTCCATGGCAGCCAGCGGCAGTAAATGTAATTTTCATGCACGCTGACCTGCTGGCATTCGCGGCGTCCACGCCAGTAGTTGTCCTTTTCACTGAGCAACAGCATCGAGTCCGGCGAGGCGTGCGCCAGGCCAAAGCGCCCGCGTTCGACGTTAAAGGCATAGCGCGTCGAGTAGGCAAATTTGCAGTACTTTGCTTCGGTGTTGACGAAATTGTTCCGCTCCAGCTGGCCAGACGTCAGCATCCATAAATGATTCAGTTGGTGGACCAGGATCTGTGCAGCTTTCGGGATGGCGTGCGGCGTTTGGCGTGGCGGCAGCGGTTCTTCTTTGGCCTGCCAGAAGTCGCTGTTTTCGCCCAACGCCAGTACCAGCACGGTTTTCAGCGCCCAGTACGGCGAGCCTGGCGCGTTATAGTCTTCGGCCATGATCAGGTTTGGATAGCTGTAGCCGACGCTCAGCACGCCGTCGCGGTCGAACGGCTGCTGTTGTTGCCACCAACGCAGATGGCGCAACACCAGGCCTTTAAGAATGCCCGGCGAATACACCTCCAGTCCGGTAAAGGCGGCGGCGCTCCAGAATGCGGCCTGCGCAAAGCGATAGGTCAGGCTGCGACCAAACGGAATTGCTGCACCGTCTTCGTCAAAGAAATGGATAAAGTCATCGGCAAAGACGGTGGCGCGTTCGCGCAACGTGGCACAGCGCTGCGGATCGACCTCTTTCATCAGCCTGGAATAAATCAGGCCGTAGAAGTGGAACCCCATCGAAATGTAGTAATCGCGCGGACGATCCGGGCCGTCGCTGTACCAGCCGTCGCCAAGCCAGTAATGTTCCATCGCCGCAAAATGGCGCTCAATGACTTCGTGGTTGACGGGCATTCCTGCGTGATGAAAACCGACCTGCACCAGAATGGGAAAGAAGTGCCAGTTATTGTCAGGAATAGTGGCGGTTTCGCTTTGCTTCAGCCATTGCCACAGATGCTGTTTTTCCTGCTCGTTGAAGTGCGCCAGCAGCGGCTGATGTGCCAGCGCCAGCAGCAGACCGTAGGCGGCCATTTCCACTACCCGCTGATCGCTATGGCCAATTTCTCCCCAGTATTCCGGATGCGCCGGATGGGTGCCGTTTTTAATAGCCTGAATGTACAGAGAAAGCTGTTCAGGTTCCTGTCCGCCTGCCAGTAACGGCGTGACGCCCCATAATAAACGGGAGAACGCTTCCATATTGGCGATGCGCTGGCCGTAATGGGTGGTGAAATTCGCCAGATCCACACCGCTGGCGTTATTTTTAAAAAAGGGGGTGACCGCATTCAATATTTCATTCACCCATTGGGTGAGGTCACTGCGCTGTTGTAAAGGATTTTCAAAGGTAATGTGTTCAGGTTGCACGAGGCCCTCCCGTCAGACACGAGAAAATTAAACATTATTGTTATTGGACTTTTACCGCGACCGAATCAGTCGGCGAAACCAAGCCTAGCCGCTTTTCTTTCAATGGCTGAGTGAGCAGGTTCACAAAAATGAACCGCTATTTTAAATTCGCTGGATTTTCCCCACTGAGAGGGCAATAAATTGCAAACCGTAGGCTAAAAATTTAATTTTGTTGTCATGGTGACGGAATGAGCGATGTACAGTTACTGGAAAGAATAACCTTAGAAAAGCAGGCGATTTCTTTTAACCGGATGTGGGGATCCAGCGCGGTCTATTATCACTGGCATCAGTGCGTTGAGTTTCTCTATAT
Source organism: Scandinavium manionii (assembly GCF_024764775.1). Classification (NCBI taxonomy): domain Bacteria; kingdom Pseudomonadati; phylum Pseudomonadota; class Gammaproteobacteria; order Enterobacterales; family Enterobacteriaceae; genus Scandinavium; species Scandinavium manionii. The sequence goes on from NZ_JALIGC010000039.1 coordinate 251,034, forward strand.
TTCACAAGGCTATGGCATTGTGGTGGTGGATAATCAGCACTATACCGCACGCCCCGGCAGGCTGTTTATCTTCCCACCGTTTCGCCTGCACAAAGTACATGTCGATGATAGCGATAATAACCATTACCACCGTTCCGCCATGCATATCGAGCAGTCAGCGGTAGAGAGCAATCTGCAACAGTTTCCACGCTTTCAGGCGCAGTTTTCCCGCCTGGCCGCCAGCAACGCGCCAGCTCAGGCCTACGATCTCAGCGAGCATGCCGAATATATGGAAACCGTTCTGGCGCAGTTTGCGGCACTTGCGTCCAGAGAGCATTATCCGGCAGATGAAGTGGCTTTTTTGGTGATGCAGATAATGTCGCTCCTGCCCGCGTTACCACAGGCCAGCACACCGCAGCAGCAAACCGCGTCGGCGCAAATCATGCAGTGGCTGGAAGCGCATTACGGCGAGAAGTTTTCGCTGGAGGATTTGGCGCGGGCTATTGGGCTTTCCCGCAGCTATACGTCACGCATTTTCCGCCAACAGACAGGCGGAAGTATTCACGAGTATTTGCTCACCCGGCGGCTGAAGCGCAGCTGTGATTTGCTGCGCACCAGTGAAATGAGCGTCGATGCGATTGCGGCGAAAGTTGGCTTTCAGGAGGTGACCTACTTCATCACCTGCTTTAAACGGATGATGCATCAGACGCCGTTGCAGTATCGCAAACAGGCGCAGCAGCGCATTAATCTGCTTTGATAACCGCTTTGCCTTTCAGCAGTTTACGCACCCACAGCCGGTTCGGATTCAGCGCTGCCAGGGTTCTGGCATCCAGTGGTAATGGTTCGTCACTCATCTGTGAAGCCAAAATTTCTGCCGCCAGCGGGGCAGAGCACAGGCCACGTGAACCCAGGCCGCCGAGCATGAACAGGTTGTTGTGAACAGGCGCTGATTGGGCATTGTCGCGCTTTTCAGCCAGCGTGGCGTAGGTGTCCAGCGTTTGCGGATAATCTGGCACGTTGCCCATCATCGGTAAATGATCGCGTGTGGCGCAGCGCACGCCACAGCGGGCTTCACCGTCGCTGACGTCGACTTCCTGTGCCCACGTAGCATCCGGGAAACAGTCGAGCAAACGCTGCCGATTATGCTGCTGATCGTCCTCGCTGTAGGCCATTTCCGTTTGCCCGCGATGGTAGCTGGCACCGATGCAATGCTGCTGGTTGTGCGGATTTTGCGGCGTGAGATAGCCGTCGTAACACAGCACCTGACGTAACTTCGCCAGCTCCGGCGTGGTCGGAATATGGCTGACCTGACCGCCCACCGCAGATACCGGCAGCTCCGCCGTTTGCGAGAACTGATTAATCTGATGACCGTTGGCGAGCACCACGCTGGCGTGATGTTGTGTTTCGCTGTTTGCAAAGTGCAGCGCCCAGCCGCTGGCCTGCGCGTCGAGGGTTTCACAACGATGATTCCAGAGAACGTTCAGTCCATTCTGACAGGCCAGTTCGATAACCGCCGCCGTGAGCTGTGCCGGACACAGCCAGCCGCCGAGCGGGTACTGAATGCCCGCACAGCCCGTTTCGACACCAAGCGTGCGCTGCACTTCGGCCGCATCCACTTCAACAGCAATTTCTGGTGGCAGCGCCAGCTTCAGCATCTGAGCAATTTTGTGACTGCTTTTTTCATCCCAGCCAAGCTGCGTCACGCCGCACCAGTCATGATCAAAAGCAACGGGCAGGGAGTCGTACAGACGGCGCGCAAAGGTAAACGCCGCCGGGAAGAAGGTTTCCATCGCCGGATCGTGGGCGCTCAGCAGCGGGTAGAGCGCGCCCTGGCGGTTGCCGGAGGCACCCTGTGCCGGAGCGTCATCTTCGCAATACAGTGTCACCTGCCAGCCGCGGCGCAGCAGCGCCAGAGACAGCAGTGCACTGGCAATACCGCCGCCGATAATCGCCGTTTCTCGGGTTTCACTTCCGGAGCGGGCAAACCACGGCGCGGTGGCAGTTGCTGGTTGCGAATCATCCCGATACCCGGTCAGCATTTCTCGCTTGCGCCCAAAGCCTTTGCTCTTTTTCATGCAAAAACCGGCGTCGTTTAAGCCGCGACGCACAAAGCCCGCTGAGGTAAACGTCGCCACCGTGGCGCCGGGACGCGCCAGTTTTGCCATCGCGTTAAACAGCGTTGGCGTCCACATATCCGGGTTTTTGGCGGGCGCAAAACCGTCAAGGAACCACGCATCGACCTGCTGATTCAGGGAGTCATCCAGCGTGTCGACCAGTTCATTAATGTCGCCAAACCACAGATCCAGCGTGACCTTACCTTCATCCAGCACTAAGCGGTGACAGCCAGAAAAGGGCAGGGGCCATTGCGCCTGTAACTGCGCGGCAAAATCAGCCAGTTCAGGCCAGTGTTGATGAGCAAGTTTCAGGTCGTTCAGACGCAGCGGGAATTTTTCGAAACTGATGAAATGTAATCTTTGTAGCGTAGCGTCAGGCTGCGAGCCGCGAAAAATCTTAAATGCCTGCCAGAGAGTGAGGAAATTCAATCCGGTACCAAATCCACTCTCGGCAACCACCAGGTGGGAACGATCGTGAGACGTAAAGCGCTCCGTTAGTCGGTTTCCCCCAAGAAAAACGTATCGGGTCTCTTCCAGTCCGTTATCATTAGAAAAGTAGACGTCATCAAAATCTCGGGAAACAGGTGTACCCTCACTGTTAAATTCGAGGTTGGCAGGTTGTATGGCGTTTTGTTTCACGTAAGTTACTCGCAGTGCAAGGCGTCCGGCGATCTTAGCGATGTGTGCCGGGTGGCGCAAATTTATACTTAATTTGTCTGATCGGACTTGTTCAGCGTACAAGTGTACGCTATTGTGCCACTCGAAACTTAAAATAGTATATGACTTACAGAGGTATTGAATGAAACGTGCAGTGATTACTGGCCTGGGCATCGTTTCCAGCATCGGTAACAACCAGCAGGAAGTCCTGGAATCTCTGCGTGAAGGACGCTCGGGGATCACTTTCTCTCAAGAATTCAAAGATTCTGGTATGCGTAGCCACGTGTGGGGTAACGTCAAACTGGACACCACGGGTCTTATCGACCGCAAAGTGGTCCGTTTCATGAACGATGCCTCTATCTATGCTTACCTCTCAATGCAGCAGGCTGTTGAAGATGCTGGATTGAAAGAAGATGTTTATCAGAACAACCCACGCGTGGGCCTGATTGCAGGTTCCGGTGGTTCTTCTAAATCTCAGGTCTTCGGCGCAGACGCAATGCGTAGCCCGCGTGGCCTGAAAGCGGTCGGTCCTTACGTTGTGACCAAAGCGATGGCTTCTGCGGTTTCCGCGTGCCTCGCCACCCCATTCAAAATTCACGGTGTGAACTACTCAATCAGCTCCGCTTGTGCGACTTCCGCACACTGCATCGGCAGTGCGGTTGAGCAAATTCAGCTGGGCAAACAGGACATAGTATTTGCTGGCGGCGGTGAAGAGCTGTGCTGGGAAATGGCCTGTGAGTTCGATGCGATGGGCGCACTGTCCACCAAATACAATGAAAGCCCTGACAAAGCCTCCCGTACCTATGATGCGAGCCGTGACGGTTTCGTTATCGCAGGCGGCGGCGGTATGGTTGTGGTTGAAGAACTGGAACACGCTCTGGCGCGTGGCGCACATATCTACGCAGAAGTGGTTGGTTACGGCGCAACCTCTGATGGCGCAGACATGGTTGCTCCGTCTGGCGAAGGCGCAGTACGCTGCATGAAGCTGGCGATGGACGGTGTTGATTCTCCAATCGACTATCTGAACTCCCACGGTACGTCTACGCCAGTTGGCGACGTGAAAGAACTGGGCGCAATCCGTGAAGTCTTCGGTGACAACACGCCAGCGATTTCTGCGACCAAAGCGATGACCGGTCACTCTCTGGGTGCCGCAGGCGTTCAGGAAGCAATCTACTCCCTGCTGATGCTGGAACACGGCTTCGTTGCCCCAAGCATCAACATCGACGAGATGGACGAAAAGGCTGAAGGCCTGAACATCGTGACTCAGCCGACAGAGCGTCAGCTGAACACCGTGATGTCCAACAGCTTTGGCTTCGGTGGCACCAATGCCACTCTGGTTATGCGTAAGCTGAAAGCGTAATTACTACGCCAGATGAATGAAAGGAGCCGAAAGGCTCCTTTTTTACGCCTGTGATTCAGCATTGACAGTCACTGCGATTCGCAGGCAAACTTCAGCCCTAACATTGTCATCGCGATAATGCGTAAGCGTTTAACGTCATCCAACGCACCTTAATCCTGATGTTCAGGTAGAGGGGGCGTGGCATTTCCCCGCCTTACTCTGCGTTATGGAGTAATGCATGTCTGCAGTAACAAAATCTGTAAAATCCTCTTCAGCGAATATTTCGCTGTTTCGCATCGCCTTTGCGGTATTCCTCACCTATATGACCGTGGGCCTGCCTTTACCGGTTATTCCACTGTTTGTGCATAACGAACTCGGCTACGGCAACATGATGGTCGGTTTTGCCGTCGGTATTCAATTCCTTGCCACCGTGTTAACGCGCGGCTATGCCGGGCGACTGGCAGATCAGCGCGGGGCTAAACGCTCAGCGTTGCAGGGAATGTTCGCCTGTGGTCTGGCGGGCGGAGCATGGCTGCTGGCGGCCCTGCTACCGATTAGCGCTGAAGGTAAGTTTGCACTGCTGGTCGTTGGGCGTCTGATCCTCGGTTTTGGTGAAAGCCAACTGCTGACCGGGACGCTGACCTGGGGCATGGGACTGGTGGGGCCAACGCGTTCCGGCAAAGTGATGTCATGGAACGGGATGGCGATTTACGGCGCGCTGGCGGCCGGCGCACCGCTGGGCTTACTCATTCACAGCCATTTCGGCTATGCCGCACTGGCGGGTACCACCATGGTGCTGCCGCTGCTGGCCTGGGCGTTTAACGGCTCGGTGCGGAAAGTCCCTGCTCATGCCGGTGAGCGTCCGTCGCTGTGGAGCGTGGTCGGTCTTATCTGGAAGCCGGGTATGGGGCTGGCCTTACAGGGCGTGGGCTTTGCGGTGATCGGCACCTTTATTTCGCTCTATTTTATGAGTCACGGCTGGGCAATGGCGGGCTTTACGCTGACCGCTTTTGGCGGCGCGTTCGTGCTGATGCGCATTCTGTTTGGCTGGATGCCGGACCGTTTCGGCGGAGTGAAAGTGGCGACGGTTTCACTGCTGGTGGAAACCGTGGGTCTGCTCCTGCTGTGGCAGGCGCCAAATGCCTGGGTTGCGCTGGCGGGTGCGGCATTAACCGGGGCCGGTTGTTCGCTTATCTTCCCGGCGCTTGGCGTTGAGGTGGTTAAGCGTGTACCGCAGCAGGTGCGCGGTACGGCGCTTGGCGGCTATGCTGCTTTCCAGGATATCTCATACGGCGTTACCGGGCCGCTCGCTGGGCTGCTTGCGACCTCGTTTGGTTACTCGTCGGTGTTCCTGGCTGGCGCGATTTCCGCAGTCGTCGGGATTGTGGTCACCCTGGTGTCGTTTCGTCGGGCTTAGAACAGGATCCATAGCAGGAAGATTATCACCAGCAGCCCAACCAGCATCAGACCTGGGCGGGCTGACATCGCCTTCATGTTTTCGATGAACGGTGTGAACGGGTTAAAGATCGGCTGAATATAACGGGTGTCGACGGTGTCCTGAGCGCGTTCGACGCGCTTGAGGAATACCTGATTCAGCAGATCCTGCACCTGAGCCTGGGTTAACACCGTTTGCGGCGTCGCCTGCCAGGTTTGCTGGGCATAGTCGCGCAGAGCGTTAAACTCCTGCGTTTCCATCGGTTGTTTCAGCGCCGCCTGCAGCGTGTTAAGCGTCGGTGCTTTCTGGTCGCTCAGCGTCTGGCGCGCCTGCAGCCAGGTCATCAGCTGATTGAAGTGTTTCGCCGGGATAAGATCGCCGGTTTTCACCCCTGAAAGCTCAAGCATCGACTGCCAAATCATCTTGCTGGATTCTCCGGTCGCCGCGGCCACCTTGGTCACCATCTGATTCAGTGTGTTGTGCTCGGCAGGCAATAATGACCTGTCCGTTGCCGGGCGCTGTTGCGGTTGTGGAATGGCCAGTTCGTTGTTTTGCAGAAGCTGCAGGACATTTTTAAGCTGATCGGGCGTCAGCTGGCTTAACGTTGTGTGGCCATATTGCTGGCGAATAAAATCGCTCACCGCCTGACGGTTATTGCCCTGACTCAGCAGCTCGGTCAACTGCGCCACAATCTGACGCACTTCGTGAGTCTGCTGAGCGCTGACCAGACGCTGATTGAGATTCTGTTCCGCCGCAGGGAAGTGCCTTGAGAGTAGCTGAGCATCATTCCTCAGACCCAAATCATGTTTCATCCCGGCCCATACCCCGGCGCTTTGCTGCGACGTCAGCGCGACAAGACGCGTGATCAGCCGTTCGAGCACCGTGCGCTGCTGGGTGGAGAGCGGTTGCTCGCCGATGTGACTCGTCGTTGTTGCTTCCCCCGGAGGGCGAGCGGGCACGCCTGAAATAGGTTGCGTCATGATAAATCCTGAATGTCCGTCGGTGTTCTCAAGGCTCAGTGTTCCTGGCCGCGAGATTATGGCACACTTCCCCGGTTAACTCTCGTTCCAGACAGGTACTGTACCGTGAAAATCCTTGTTGATGAAAATATGCCCTACGCCCGCGAGCTGTTCAGCCGTTTGGGTGATGTAAAGGCGGTCCCTGGCCGTCCAATTCCCCAGCATGAGCTGGATGATGCCGATGCGTTAATGGTGCGCTCAGTCACCAAAGTGAATGAGGCGCTGTTGGCAGGGAAGGGGATTAAATTCGTGGGTACCGCAACCGCAGGTACCGACCATGTCGATGAGAAATGGCTGGCGCAGGCTGGAATCGGTTTTTCTGCCGCCCCCGGCTGCAACGCCATCGCGGTGGTGGAATACGTCTTTTCATCGCTGCTGATGCTGGCTGAGCGTGATGGTTTCGCGCTGGCCGATCGCACCGTCGGGATCGTCGGGGTGGGTAACGTCGGTGGGCGTTTGCAAAAACGTCTCGAAGCGCTGGGGATCCGCACCTTGTTATGCGATCCACCGCGTGCCGATCGCGGCGACGAAGGTGATTTCCGCAGCCTCGACGACCTGGCGCAAAATGCCGACATTCTGACGTTCCACACGCCGTTGTTTAAAGACGGGCCGTATAAGTCGCTGCACCTGGCAGATGAAGCGCTGATTTCACGTCTGAAGCCTGGCACTATTCTGATAAACGCCTGCCGTGGACCGGTGGTGGATAACGCCGCACTGCTCAAATGCTTACAAGCAGGACAGGATTTAAGCGTCGTACTGGACGTCTGGGAACCGGAGCCGGAACTCAATACCGAACTGCTGTCTCTTGTCGATATTGGCACCGCACACATTGCGGGCTATACGCTGGAAGGCAAAGCGCGCGGCACCACTCAGGTGTTTGAGGCCTACAGCGAGTTTATCGGCAATCGCCACCTGGTATCGCTGGATACGCTGCTGCCTGCGCCGGAATTTGGCCGTATCACGCTGCACGGTCCGCTCGATCAGGCGACGCTAAAAAGGCTGGTGCATTTGGTGTATGATGTGCGCCGCGATGATGCGCCGCTGCGGAAAGTGGCGGGTATTCCGGGTGAGTTCGACAAACTGCGTAAAAACTATTCTGAACGCCGTGAGTGGTCTTCGCTGAACGTCCTGTGTGACGATGAGCAGGCTGCCGTTATGCTCAAAAATCTGGGATTCAACGCCGTTCATCACGCAGCGCGTTAATGTCTTCTTAATACGCCCGGCCAGATCCTCTGGCGGGGCGGCTATTTTTATTTCTGGAGTAAACCACCATGTCTGAAGGCTGGAATATTGCCGTACTGGGCGCAACGGGTGCCGTAGGTGTTGCCCTGCTTGAAACTCTTGCAGAGCGTCAGTTCCCGGTGGGAGAGATTTACGGTCTGGCGCGTAGCGAAAGCGCCGGAGAATCCCTGCGCTACGAAGGTAAAACCGTGCGCGTGCAGGACGTTGCCGAGTTTGACTGGACTCAGGTTCAGCTGGCCTTTTTTGCCGCGGGTGTGGAAGCCTCTGCGGCCTGGGCTGACGAAGCCGCCAACGCAGGCTGTCTGGTCATTGATTTAAGCGGTCTGTTCGCGCTTGAGCCGGATGTACCACTGGTTGTGCCGGATGTGAACCCGTTTGTGCTGGCGGATTACCGCAACCGCAATATCGTGGCGGTGCCGGACAGCCTGACGAGCCAGCTGCTGACTGCGTTGAAGCCGCTGATCGATGACGGTGGTCTGTCGCGGATCGCGGTCACCAGCCTGATGTCAGCATCTTCGCAGGGCAAGAAGGCCGTCGACGCGCTGGCAGGGCAGAGCGCCAAGCTGCTGAATGGCATTCCGATTGATGAGGATGATTTCTTTGGCCGTCAGTTAGCCTTCAATATGCTGCCTCTACTGGTTGACCGTGAAGGTGGTATTGCGGAAGAACGTCGTATTGTCGACCAGGCCCGCAAAATCATGCAGGACGACGGCCTGATGATTTCTGCTCAGTGCGTACGTGCGCCGGTGTTTTACGGTCTGGCGCAAATGGTCAGCTTCGAAGCGCTGCGTCCGCTGGCAGCAGAAGAAGCGCGTGACGCGTTCGAACGGACTGAGGATATCGCCCTGTCTGCGGATACTGATTTCCCGACTCAGGTCGCTGATGCCTCCGGCAGCGCGCATCTTTCCGTGGGCTGTGTGCGTAACGATTACGGTATGCCGGAGCAGATTCAGTTCTGGTCGGTAGCCGATAACGTCCGTTTTGGCGGCGCGCTGATGGCGGTGAAAATCGCTGAGAAACTGGTTCAGGAGTATATGTACTGATGTCTGAAGTGGAAGCGCTGCCTGTCATTAAAGTCGCGCTCGGCATCGAGTACGACGGCAGCAAATACTACGGCTGGCAACGGCAGAACGACGTGCGCAGCGTGCAGGAAAAACTGGAAAAGGCGCTGTCGCAGGTTGCGAATGAATCGATTAGCGTGTATTGCGCGGGTCGAACCGACGCCGGCGTGCACGGCACGGGTCAGGTTGTGCATTTTGAAACGCGGGCGCAGCGCAAAGACGCGGCCTGGACGCTGGGGGTAAATGCGAATTTACCTAAAGACATTGCGGTGCGTTGGGTGAAAGCTGTGCCCGACGATTTCCACGCGCGTTTCAGCGCCACCGCACGTCGGTATCGTTACATTATCTACAATCATCGTCTTCGCCCGGCGGTCTTAAGCCATGGCGTGACGCATTGTCACCAGGCGCTGGATGCCGAACGCATGCAGCGTGCGGCGCAAAGTCTGCTCGGTGAGAATGACTTTACCTCGTTTCGTGCGGTGCAGTGTCAGTCGCGCACGCCGTGGCGAAACGTGATGCACATTAACGTTGAACGTTACGGTGCCTATGTGGTGGTGGATATCAAAGCGAATGCTTTTGTACATCATATGGTGCGGAATATTGTGGGCAGCCTGATGGAAGTGGGTGCCGGAAACCAGCCGGAGAGCTGGATTGCAGAGCTGCTGGAAGCGAAGGACAGAACGCTTGCGGCAGCGACGGCCAAAGCTGAAGGGCTGTATCTCGTTTCGGTGGATTACCCGGAACGGTTCGACCTTCCTGAGCCGCCTATGGGCCCGCTATTTTTAGCGGACTGAATGCAGTCACTTAAGGTTAAGTCACTATGGATCTGATTCGCTTTCTGATTGATTTTATTTTGCATATTGATGTGCATCTGGCTGAGCTGGTCGCGCAGTACGGCGTCTGGGTCTACGCTATTTTGTTCCTGATTTTGTTCTGTGAAACAGGGCTGGTGGTGACACCGTTCCTGCCAGGCGATTCGCTGCTGTTTGTCGCCGGTGCGCTTTCTGCGCTGCCAACAAACGATCTGAACGTGCATTTGATGGTGGTATTGATGGTGATTGCGGCGATAGTCGGTGATGCCCTGAACTACACCATTGGTCGCGTGTTTGGCGAACGGTTGTTCAGCAATCCGAATTCGAAAATTTTCCGTCGTAGCTATCTCGATAAAACGCACCAGTTCTATGAAAAGCACGGCGGGAAGACCATCATCCTCGCCCGTTTTGTGCCGATCGTCAGAACCTTCGCGCCGTTTGTGGCAGGAATGGGGCACATGTCCTATCGTCATTTTGCTGCGTATAACGTGATTGGCGCGCTGCTGTGGGTGCTGCTGTTTACCTACGCGGGTTATCTGTTCGGTGACCTGCCTATTGTGCAGGAAAACCTGAAACTGCTGATCGTGGCCATCATCGTGCTGTCGGTCCTGCCAGGTGTTATCGAGATAATCCGTCACAAGCGTGCCGCAGCAAAGCAGGCTAAATAATTACAGAGCCCGGAAAGTGGCGCAAAGTGGCACCGGTTAGACCACTTTTTTGTCCCATGTTCTGGGCTCTTATGTTTTAATGTGCAACATTTCATGGTCTGTAAGCCCTAAAAATGGCATTATTCGCCGCTTACAGCAAAAACTGGCATCGACCAGGTTCAGGCAGAAAGGTTATCAATGAGCTGGATTGAACGAATTAAAAGCAACATAACCCCCACGCGCAAGGCGAGTATTCCGGAAGGGGTATGGACCAAATGTGACAGCTGCGGACAGGTACTGTACCGCGCAGAGCTGGAGCGTAACCTGGAGGTTTGTCCGAAGTGCGATCACCACATGCGTATGTCAGCGCGTAACCGCCTGCATAGCCTGATGGATGAAGGTACTCTGGTGGAGCTGGGTAGCGAGCTTGAGCCGAAAGATCTGCTGAAGTTCCGCGACTCTAAGAAATACAAAGATCGTCTGGCCTCTGCTCAGAAAGAAACCGGTGAGAAAGACGCGCTGGTAGTAATGAAGGGGACCTTGTTTGGTGCACCTGTCGTTGCCGCTGCCTTTGAGTTTTCCTTTATGGGTGGCTCGATGGGTTCTGTGGTCGGCGCTCGTTTCGTGCGTGCCGTTGAGTATGCGCTGGAAAACAATTGCCCGATGGTGTGCTTCTCAGCCTCCGGTGGTGCGCGTATGCAGGAAGCGCTGATGTCACTGATGCAGATGGCGAAAACCTCTGCAGCGCTGGCAAAAATGCAGGAACGTGGTCTGCCGTACATTTCTGTGCTGACCGACCCAACCATGGGTGGCGTTTCCGCAAGCTTCGCCATGCTGGGTGACCTCAACATCGCTGAGCCGAAAGCGCTGATCGGCTTTGCCGGCCCACGCGTTATCGAGCAGACCGTACGTGAAAAACTGCCGCCGGGCTTCCAGCGCAGTGAATTCCTTATCGAGAAGGGTGCGATCGACATGATCGTCCGTCGTCCTGAGATGCGCTTCAAGATTGCCAGCGTGCTGGCGAAGCTGATGAATCTCCCGGCACCGAACCCGGATGCACCGCTTGAAGACGTGGTGGTACCGCCGGTACCGGATCAGGAACCAGAGGCCTGATAAATGCAAAGGGCAGGGCCAGACGGCGCTGCCCTTTTTGCTTGTGCTAACCGTTAACTATCGCGGGTATCATGGAAAAAGACATCACTCCACTCGCCACGTCGCCCCTCGCCGCGTGGCTTTCTTATCTGGAACACCTGCACAGCAAAACCATCGACCTGGGACTGGCACGCGTCAGCGAGGTTGCGGGCCGAATGGGCGTGCTGAAACCAGCGCCGTTCGTCTTCACCGTCGCGGGCACTAACGGCAAAGGTACGACCTGCCGCATGCTGGAATCGGTGCTGATGGCCGCAGGCTTTAAGGTCGGTGTGTACAGCTCTCCGCATCTGGTTCGCTACACCGAACGCGTGCGCGTACAGGGTGGCGAGCTGGCTGAATCTGCGCATACCGCGTCGTTTGCTGAAATCGAAAAGGCACGGGGCGAAATCTCCCTGACTTACTTTGAATTTGGCACGCTGTCGGCGCTGTGGCTGTTTAAGCAGGCGCAACTGGACGTGGTCATTCTGGAAGTGGGACTCGGCGGGCGGCTGGATGCGACCAATATCGTTGATGCCGACGTAGCGGTTGTCACCAGCATTGCACTCGACCACACCGACTGGCTGGGGCCGGACCGCGAAAGCATCGGCCGTGAAAAAGCTGGCGTGTTCCGCGGCGGTAAACCGGCGGTTGTCGGCGAACCGGATATGCCGCAGACCATTGCCGATGTCGCCGCTGAAAAAGGCGCTGTGTTGCTGCGACGCGGGGCTGACTGGCGTTATCAGGTCACGGGCGACAGCTGGACGTTCAGCGATGCGCAGGGCGAACTGAGTACGCTGCCGTTACCGCAGGTGCCACAGCCCAATGCCGCGACGGCACTGGCGGCGTTGCGGGCGAGCGGGCTGGCTATCAGTGAGCAGGCATTGCGTGAAGGCATTCAGAACGCGATGCTGCCGGGCCGTTTCCACATCGTGAGCGAATCACCGCGTCTGATCCTCGACGTGGCGCACAACCCTCATGCGGCGGCGTATCTGGCGGAACGTCTGAAAATGCAGCCTGCAGCCGGGCGTACGCTGGCGGTGATTGGTATGCTTCATGATAAAGATATTGCCGGGACGCTGGCCTGTCTGTCGGATGTCGTCGACAGCTGGTATTGCGCCCCGCTGGAAGGCCCTCGTGGGGCAACGGCGGAACAGCTGGTGGAACATTTGCGCGATGGCGCAGTCTATGCCACTGTAGCGCAGGCCTGGCATGCCGCGATGGCGGATGCTGGCCCACAAGATACGGTGCTGGTGTGTGGTTCGTTCCACACGGTGGCTCATGTAATGGAAGAGATGGACGCGGGGAGAACCGGTGGCGAGTAAGTTTCAGAATCGTTTAGTCGGAACCATTGCGCTGGTGGCACTCGGGGTTATTGTGCTTCCAGGCCTGCTGGATGGTCAGAAGAAGCATTATCAGGATGAGTTCGCGGCAATTCCCCTGGTGCCTAAACCGGGCGATAAAGAAGAGCCGGATATGCTGCCAGCGGTTACGCAGGCACTGCCTTCTCAGCCTCCGGAAGGGGCGGCGGAAGAGGTCAGGGCAGGTGATGCAGCAGCACCATCGCTTGATACGTCGCGATATGCGGCGAACAGCGGTGCGAATGAAATAGATGATACTGCGCAGCCGGCACCAAAACCGGTAGCACCGAAGCCTCAGGTTCAGACGCAAACCAGACCACAACGTGATACTACAAACGCACAGTCAGCAGCAGAGACGCAAGCGCCTCCTGCTCAGCCGAAGCCTGTTGCCGAAGACAAACCAGCCCCGACGGGCAAAGCCTACGTCGTACAGCTCGGTGCCTTGAAGAATGCCGACAAGGTCAATGAGATTGTCAGCAAACTGCGCGGCGCCGGATATCGCGTCTTTACCGCGCCGTCTACGCCAGTGCAGGGGAAAATCACCCGCATTCTGGTGGGACCGGACGCGTCGAAAGACAAGATGAAAGGTTCGCTTGGCGAGCTGAAACAGCTGTCAGGTCTGAACGGTGTGGTGATGGGGTATACCCCGAACTGAGAGTAAAATGCCCGGCGCAACGTCGGGCGGATAACCAAATCGATGAAAATCGACTGGGCTGAAAGTGCCCTCAGAGGCCAAAAGCTCATGCGGCGTTGAACGTTTTTTCAGCGCCATTTTTATTTGGGCGGGGAAAGGAATTCCCTACGCAAACGTTTTCTTTTTCTGTTAGAATGCGCCCCGAACTGGACGACAGGGCGTAAAATCGTGGGACAACTATGGTCTGGATTGATTACGCCATTATTGCGGTGATTGGTTTTTCCTGTTTGGTAAGCCTCATCCGCGGCTTTGTTCGTGAAGCATTGTCACTGGTAACGTGGGGTTGTGCTTTCTTTGTTGCCAGTCATTACTACACTTATCTGTCTGTCTGGTTTACGGGCTTTGAAGACGAACTGGTTCGAAACGGGATTGCTATCGCGCTGCTCTTTGTCGCGACGCTTATCGTCGGTGCTATCGTTAACTATGTTATCGGTACGCTGGTAGAGAAGACGGGCCTGTCGGGAACCGACAGGGTGCTTGGGATCTGTTTTGGTGCGCTGCGTGGAGTATTGATCGTCGCCGCCATACTGTTTTTCCTCGATACCTTCACCGGCTTTTCAAAAAGCGACGACTGGCAAAAGTCTCAGCTGATCCCTCAGTTCAGCGTCGTCATCAGAATGTTCTTTGACTATCTGCAAAGCTCGTCAAGTTTCTTGCCCAAAGCATAAGCTTTGGGGAGTTCTGAACGAGGAAAATGACGTATGTGCGGTATTGTCGGTATCGCCGGTGTTATGCCGGTAAACCAGTCGATTTATGACGCGTTAACGGTGCTTCAGCACCGTGGGCAGGATGCCGCGGGCATCATCACCATTGATGCAAACAACTGCTTCCGTTTGCGTAAAGCCAACGGCCTGGTGAGCGATGTGTTTGGCGCCGTGCATATGCAGCGCCTGCAGGGCAATATGGGTATCGGCCACGTCCGTTACCCAACCGCCGGCAGCTCCAGCGCGTCTGAGGCTCAACCTTTCTACGTTAACTCACCTTATGGCATCACCCTTGCGCACAACGGCAACTTGACCAACGCTCACGAGCTGCGCAAAAAGCTGTTCGAAGAAAAGCGCCGCCATATCAACACCACCTCCGATTCTGAAATTCTGCTGAACATCTTCGCCAGTGAGCTGGACAACTTCCGCCACTATCCGCTGGAAGCTGACAACATTTTCGCTGCGATTGCCGCGACAAATCGTCAGATTCGCGGGGCGTATGCCTGTGTGGCGATGATTATCGGGCATGGCATGGTGGCTTTCCGCGACCCTAACGGCATTCGCCCGCTGGTGCTCGGCAAGCGCGATATCGGCGATGGTCGCACCGAATACATGGTGGCATCGGAAAGCGTCGCGCTCGATACGCTGGGCTTTGAATTCCTGCGTGACGTGGCGCCGGGTGAAGCAATTTACATCACCGAAAAAGGCCAGCTGTTCACCCGTCAGTGTGCTGACAACCCGGTGAGCAATCCGTGCCTGTTCGAATATGTTTACTTTGCTCGTCCGGACTCGTTCATCGACAAGATTTCCGTCTACAGTGCGCGCGTGAACATGGGCACTAAGCTCGGTGAGAAAATTGCCCGCGAGTGGGAAGATCTGGATATCGACGTGGTTATCCCGATTCCGGAAACCTCTTGCGATATCGCGCTGGAAATTGCCCGCATTCTGAATAAACCGTACCGCCAGGGTTTTGTGAAAAACCGCTACGTGGGTCGTACGTTCATCATGCCAGGCCAGCAGCTGCGCCGTAAATCGGTGCGCCGTAAACTGAACGCCAACCGCGCAGAGTTCCGTGATAAGAACGTGCTGCTGGTGGATGACTCCATCGTGCGTGGTACCACGTCAGAGCAGATCATCGAAATGGCGCGCGAAGCTGGTGCGAAGAAAGTATACCTGGCCTCTGCCGCACCGGAAATTCGTTTCCCGAATGTCTACGGAATCGATATGCCGAGCGCCACGGAGCTGATTGCTCACGGTCGGGAAGTGGATGAGATCCGCCAGATTATCGGCGCCGACGGTTTGATTTTCCAGGATCTGAACGATCTGATTGAAGCGGTTCGCGCTGAGAACCCGGATATTCAGCAGTTTGAATGCTCGGTATTCAACGGCGTGTACGTCACCAAAGACGTGAACCAGCAATATCTCGATTATCTCGACTCCCTGCGTAATGACGACAGCAAAGCACTTGCGCGTCAGAACGAAGTCGAAAGCCTTGAGATGCATAACGAAGGTTAATCGTCTCCACGCCCTCTCGTGCTGAGAGGGCGTCTTTCCTTGCAACTCCCTCTGAATTCCGGCAAAGTCAGGCCCAGTACGAAGACAGGGCGGAATCATGAAACGACTCATTATTGGAATTTCCGGTGCCAGCGGCGCTATCTATGGCGTTCGGCTGTTGCAGGTGCTGCGCGATGTCGCAGAAGTGGAAACCCATTTGGTGATGAGTCAGGCCGCGCGACAGACGCTGTCCCTCGAAACCGATTTCTCTTTACGTGAAGTTCAGGCGCTCGCCAATGTCGTTCACGATGCGCGTGATATCGCCGCCAGCATCTCTTCAGGTTCGTTTAAAACCGACGGAATGGTTATCCTGCCATGCTCCATCAAAACGCTCTCAGGCATCGTCCACAGCTACACCGATGGTTTACTGACCCGCGCTGCTGATGTGGTGCTAAAAGAGCGCCGTCGCCTGGTGCTTTGCGTACGTGAAACACCGCTGCATCTGGGACATTTACGACTGATGACGCAGGCGGCGGAAATTGGCGCGATCATTATGCCGCCGGTTCCGGCGTTTTATCACCGGCCGCAAACGCTGGATGACGTGATTGATCAAACGGTTAATCGCGTATTGGATCAGTTTGATATCACCTTGCCAAAAGAGCTTTTCACCCGCTGGCAGGGCGCGGAATAGGCGCACTACGATAGTGCATCTTTTTGGTGCATGCGTGGTCGTCCGACGATTTTGCAATCCCGATCAAATCCTCAACATTTAATCCCTCTTTTCGCTGTTTAGCGCTGCGGTTTATCCGTTAGAGCTGTTATCTTTCAATTCCAAGACAACTCTGCAACTATTCATTAACACATTTAACGCTGTTTTTTTGAGCAGATGTTTAGGTGGCATAAAACGTGCAGGGCAGTCTGGCAACACACAACACGATTGATTACATAACACGCAACTGCATCACGACACTTAAGGGTAATGTATGAAGAAGACGGTTCTGGCTCTCTCTTTAATGCTGGGGATCAGCAGTGCTTCCAGCGTATTTGCCGCGCTGCCGCAGACTGTTCGTATCGGTACTGACGCCACTTACGCGCCGTTCTCATCCAAGGATGCGAAAGGGGATTTCGTCGGCTTTGATATCGATTTGGGTAACGAAATGTGCAAGCGCATGCAGGTGAAATGTACCTGGGTTGGCATCGATTTTGACTCCCTGATTCCGTCCCTGAAGGCGAAGAAAATCGACGCCATCATCTCCTCTTTGTCGATCACCGATAAGCGCCAGCAGGAAATCGGTTTCTCTGACAAGTTGTACGCCGCTGACTCTCGCCTGATCGCCGCCAAAGGTTCTCCGATTGTCCCAACGCTTGATTCACTGAAAGGCAAACACGTGGGTGTGCTGCAAGGCTCTACTCAGGAAACCTATGCCAATGAAAACTGGCGTAGCAAAGGCATCGATGTGGTGGCCTATCAGAACCAGGATCTTATCTATTCTGACCTCTCCGCAGGACGCCTCGACGCTGCCTTCCAGGACGAAGTCGCCGCCAGCGAAGGCTTCCTGAAACAGCCAGCCGGTAAAGATTACGCCTTTGCGGGCCCGTCAGTTAAAGATAAGAAATACTTTGGCGATGGCACCGGCGTGGGTCTGCGTAAAGACGATACCGAGCTGAAAGCGGCCTTCGACAAAGCACTCGACGGACTGCGTAAAGATGGTACCTACGACAAGATGGCGAAGAAGTATTTCGACTTCAACGTCTACGGTGACTAAGACTGCATTGGCCTGGGAAACCGGGCCTTTCGGGCTGAACAGTTATCTATACATGTGTGGCATAACGACATAATGCTTATTTCTGGTGCAAGAAGTGCACCAAAATGGTGCGCAATTGCATAGTTAAGCAATATTGATGCAAAAAATTGCGTATATGCCCCGATAACCTTTTGCCTTATCCGCATAAAAGGTGGCACGATAACTGTTCTTGATACTTCTGATTACCCGTTAAATGACAGTCTGTTGAGGATAGTTATGAAAAAACTGGCGTTGTCTCTTTCTCTTGCGTTGGCACTTTCCAGCGTTTCTACGGTTTTCGCAGCCATTCCGTCGAAAGTTCGTATTGGCACAGATCCGACTTATGCCCCCTTCGAATCCAAGAATGCGCAGGGGGAGTTAGTTGGTTTTGACATCGATCTGGCAAAAGAGCTGTGTAAGCGAATTAAAGCGCAATGTACCTTCGTTGAAAACCCGCTGGATGCACTGATTCCGTCTCTGCAGGCGAAGAAAATCGACGCCATTATGTCCTCACTCTCCATTACGGAAAAACGCCAGCAGCAGATTGCCTTCACGGACAAACTCTATGCCGCAGATTCCCGCCTGGTGGTTAAAAAAGGCAGCCCGGTTACGCCGGATCTGAATACCCTGAAAGGCAAGCGTGTGGGCGTCCTGCAAGGCACCACGCAGGAAACATACGGTAATGAGCACTGGGCACCAAAAGGCATCGAAATCGTCTCCTACCAGGGCCAGGATAATATCTATTCTGACCTGACGGCCGGACGTATTGATGCCGCATTCCAGGATGAAGTGGCGGCAAGCGAAGGCTTCCTCAAGCAGCCTGTCGGTAAAGATTATCAGTTTGGCGGCCCGTCCATTAAGGATGAAAAACTGTTCGGCGTCGGTACCGGTATGGGCCTGCGTAAAGAGGAGAACGAACTCCGTGTTGCCCTGAATAAAGCCTTTGCTGAGATGCGCGCTGACGGCACCTACGACAAGCTGGCGAAGAAGTATTTCGATTTTAACGTATACGGCGAATAATCGCTGTTTGCGCCGCTGACCCCGACGTTCCCGGGGCCAGCGGCGCAGGACTGACAGGACAGGCTCAATGCTGTACGGGTTTTCACAAGTGATATTTCAGGGGGCCCTGGTCACCCTTGAGCTGGCCCTCAGCTCCGTAGTGCTGGCCGTGCTTATCGGTCTGGCAGGCGCTGCGGGCAAACTTTCCGGCAATCGTGCAGTGGCGCTGATTTTTGAAGGCTATACCACGTTAATTCGTGGCGTGCCGGATCTGGTGCTGATGCTGCTGATTTTCTACGGTCTGCAAATTGTACTCAACAGCATTACCGATGCGCTGGGCGTGGCACAGTTTGATATCGACCCGATGATTGCCGGTATCATTACCCTTGGTTTTATCTACGGAGCCTACTTCACCGAAACTTTCCGCGGCGCGTTTCTGGCTGTACCCAGAGGCCATATTGAAGCGGCGACCGCCTTCGGCTTTACCAGCCGTCAGACGTTTGTGCGTATTCTGTTTCCGGCAATGATGCGGTTTGCACTACCGGGGATTGGCAACAACTGGCAGGTTATCCTCAAAGCGACAGCCCTGGTGTCCTTGCTGGGTCTGGAAGATGTGGTGAAAGCGACGCAGCTTGCCGGGAAAAGTACCTGGGAGCCGTTCTACTTCGCCATTGTCTGCGGACTGATTTATCTGGTATTCACGACGGTATCCAATGGAGTGCTGCTTCTGCTCGAGCGTCGTTATTCCGTGGGTGTGAAGAGGGCTGACCTGTGATTGATATTATTCACGAATACTGGAAGTCCCTGCTGTGGACCGACGGTTACCGTATGACTGGCGTGGCGATCACCCTTTGGCTGCTGATCTCTTCAGTGCTGATGGGCGGCATTCTGGCGGTGTTTTTGGCGATCGGTCGCGTATCCAGCAATAAATTCATTCAGTTTCCAATTTGGCTGTTCACTTACATTTTCCGCGGTACACCGCTGTATGTGCAGCTACTGGTGTTTTACTCCGGGATGTACACACTCGAGATTGTTAAAGGCACCGAACTACTGAACGCCTTTTTCCGTAGCGGACTGAACTGTACGGTACTGGCGCTGACGCTCAACACCTGTGCGTACACCACGGAAATTTTTGCCGGGGCCATTCGCTCTGTGCCAGCGGGAGAAGTGGAAGCCGCGCGCGCCTACGGTTTTTCCGGCGTGAAGCTTTATCGCTGCATCATTTTACCGTCGGCGCTGCGTATCGCGCTCCCGGCCTACAGCAACGAAGTGATTTTGATGCTGCACTCCACGGCGCTGGCGTTTACGGCCACGGTGCCGGATTTGCTGAAAATCGCCCGTGATATTAACTCTGCCACTTACCAGCCGTTTACCGCGTTTGGGATTGCGGCGGTGCTGTATCTGATTATCTCTTATGTGCTGATTAGCCTGTTCCGCAAGGCGGAAAAACGCTGGCTGCAACATGTGAAACCCTCTTCGACACACTGAGAACATCATGCCTGACAATAAATTAAACGTTATCGACCTGCACAAGCGCTACGGCGAACATGAAGTGCTGAAAGGGGTGTCACTGAAGGCCAACGCCGGTGATGTTATCAGTATTATTGGCTCGTCTGGCTCCGGGAAAAGTACCTTCCTGCGTTGCATTAACTTCCTCGAAAAGCCAAGCGAAGGGAATATTGTGGTCAGCGGGCAGAATATCGGCCTGGTGCGTGATAAAGACGGTCAGCTGAAAGTGGCGGATAAAAACCAGCTACGCCTGCTGCGTACGCGTTTGACTATGGTGTTCCAGCACTTCAACTTGTGGAGCCACATGACGGTGCTGGAAAACGTCATGGAAGCACCGATTCAGGTTCTCGGTCTCAGCAAGCAGGAAGCGCGCGAACGTGCGGTGAAATATCTCGCGAAAGTGGGAATCGACGAGCGCCAGCAGATTAAATATCCGGTTCACCTTTCCGGCGGCCAGCAGCAGCGTGTGTCTATTGCCCGTGCGCTGGCGATGGAACCGGAAGTGCTGTTGTTTGATGAACCGACGTCAGCCCTTGACCCGGAACTTGTCGGCGAAGTGCTGCGCATCATGCAGAAACTGGCGGAAGAGGGGAAAACCATGGTGGTGGTGACGCATGAAATGGGCTTTGCCCGCGATGTGTCTTCCCACGTGATTTTCCTGCATCAGGGCCTGATTGAAGAAGAAGGCCATCCGGATGATGTCTTCGGAAGCCCGAAAAGCCCACGCCTGCAGCAGTTTCTGAAAGGTTCGTTAAAATAAACTATTTCCCCTCGTCCAGTGCGACGAGGGGAATACTCACCGCTCTAGCCGATACACCCAATCGTCGTACAGCTCGCCGTTAATCTCGAAGGCCTTTTCCAGTACCTGCGTGCGTAGAAACCCAAGCTTTTCCAGCAACCGCACCGACCCGGCGTTATCTGCCAGCACCCAGGCGTTAATCGCCTGCAGGCCGAGCTTGGAAAAACCATATTCGCAAATGGCCGTCAGGACCTCCTGGGCGTATCCTTTGCCCTGTGCCTGAGGCAGCAATGCGTAACCGATATCCGCTTCCAGAGCGTTATGCGTGCTAACCTGCAGCCCGATATCACCCACGCATTCTCCTTCGCGTTCATATATCGCGAATACATTACCTGAAAGCCGTGAACTGAATTTCAGACGCAGTTCTGCTTCTGAGAGCGGCACTCCCATAAAGCGCATTACCTGCGGGTTAGTGCGCAGAGCCAGAAAACAGGGCCAGTCATTTTCAGACAGCGGGGAAAGTCTCAGGCGCGAAGTAAGCAATGCTGGCATGGTGTCTCCTGATTATTGAGGCGTTGATGCAGCACCTTTGTGTTCCAGCTGGTGCAGATAATGCATCACCGTGCCTTTTTCGAGTGAAGAACGAAGCTGTAAGGCCAGGTTCATACTATCGAGAATGTGTGCATTGGCAATAAGCGGTGAGTCCGGCGGAATGCGTCCTTCACTCGCCAGCCAGTCAACAACTGTGCGCCAGTGCCAGAGCGGGGAGTTACCCTTAACACGCTGTACCGGGCCAGGAAACTGACGTGAGCCTCTGGCGCCATCTTTGAGCAAAGCGATGGCCTGGCGAGTGAGGCCGGTCAGTTCAGCGATATCGCTTAATCCGACCAGCGTAGAGTCGACGGATTCGACTCGTGCGCCAATTCCTGCTGATTCGATATCATTGACTGCGGAAAGTACGGCCTGCGCCAGGCTTGGTGCATCGCGATCGAATTCAAGATACACGGCGGTGCCGTAAAAACAGACCAGGGCATCATTGCAGCCCGCAGTAAAAAGGCGGTCTTCCAGCGCGGTGGTATCTGATGTGACGCCTGACAGCGTCAGGGTAAAATTGAAAAGTGACATGGTGACTCCTTGTTCCAGATAATCCAGTCATCCCTCACGCAGTCAGTGGAGTACAGCTATCCACTTTTCTGACGATTTGCCTGGCATGATTTTGCGGGCTGCCGGGCGTCGACCAGATGCTCATCATATGTTGTCGGTGCTCGGGTATTCCGCATTTCAACCGACCATAACAGTGCGAGCTGTTACCACCCGGTGTAAATACCCAACCTTTTAACTCGGCATAACGGATTGCGGCCCGTATATGCTTGTCAGGATGTTCCTTCATCATTTGTTGTCCTGTGCAGTATGAATAGCCTGTTGACAAGTGTCAACGGTTTGTTTGGCTGAAAATCAACCTGGTGCTCTCGTGCAGAGAATACGGTAACCGCAGATAATTCATGCTGAAAGGAGAGGGCAAATGGATGAGAATATTTCAAGGATGCGAGCACGCTTCCAGCGCGACTGAAACCGTCACGCCGGAACGTACAAATGAAGATGATAAATGCGGGGGAAGGGAATTAAGGCAGGACGTCACCCAACGCTTCCTCAAGATCGTACCAACGGAAGCCGAAACCAGACTCTTCAAGACGCTTAGGCAGCGCGCGTTGTCCACCTAAGACCAGCACAGAAGATTCCCCCATGAGCAATCTGACGGCGGTTGCAGGGGCTCTCAGCACCGCCGGACGATGTAGCGCATGGCCAAGCGCATGCGCGAATTGTTCGTTGCGAACAGGATAAGGCGAAACCATGTTGAACGGGCCGCGCAGGTCATTATCCAGCAGCCAAATAATGCCGTTAACCATATCGTCGATATGGATCCACGCGAGGTATTGACGACCCGTGCCGATAGGGCCGCCAAGGCCGAGTTTGAAAGGCGGGACCATTTTGCCGAGGATCCCACCTTTAGGCGCCAGAACGACACCGGTACGCAGCAAGCAAACGCGGGTGTTCTCGCTTTGCGCATCGCAGGCAATTTGCTCCCAGCGAGCGCAGAGTTTATGGGTGAATTCGTTATGCGGAGGTTCTTCTTCTGTCACCACCACTTCACCGAGGTCGCCGTAGTATCCCGCGGCAGAACCGGAAATCAGCACTCTCGGTGGCTGAGCGCTTGCGGTAAACAGCTCAACCAGCTTTTGGGTGATGTGCCAGCGGCTGCTGCACAACCGCTGTTTTTGCTCTTCGGTCCAGCGTTTGTCGGCGATAGGTTCGCCTGCAAGATTGATTACCGCGTCGATACCGTCAAGCGTGCTGTGTTCGTTGAGTCCCTTCCAGAGTTCAACGCGGGCATCCAGTTGCTGGCGTGCTTTCTCTGGGCTACGCGTCACCACAATGACGTCGTGACCGAGTTCCAGCAAGCGTGGGATCAAATGACGGCCAATCAGGCCAGTACCGCCGGTAATCAGGATCTTCATGCCACCTCCGGATTGCGCTTAGCCTCGCCAGCTCATGGTCATGGAGACAGAATCGGCATAGCGCAGCGCGTGAAGTTTGTCGATTTCCACTTCAGCATAAGTGACCCAGTGATGCTCGCATGCGATATTGAGCACATCCTGAGTTAATTTTTCCAGCAAAGAGAAACGGTTATTCTCTACATGCTGAATAATGCACTTAGTGATGGTGCGGTAGTTCAGCGCATCGTTGATATCTTCGCTATTGCGTGCGTTTTCCGCAGGATAATGGATAGACACGTTGATGACGATATCCTGACGGTTCGCTATCTCTTCTTCTTTGATACCGATATAGGTACGCAGGCGCAGGTTCTTGATTCGAATAATGGCGTCTGGTTGGGACATTGCAGGCTTCCTCCTGGTTATTATCCCAATCATAATACAACAAAGCGCCGTTAATTCGCCTGGGCCTTCTGCATCGCGCGCGCTGTAGCCGGACGCAGGCGTATCCGTTCAAACCAGTTGTTCACCGCCGGGAAATTTTGCAGGTCGATGCGCTGCCGCAGATGCGCGTTAACCCACGGCCAGCACGCGATATCAGCAATGCTGTAATGCTCGCCGCCGAGCCAGGGGGAGGTGCTCAGTCGCTTGTTTAACACGTTGTAGAGTCGCAGGGTTTCAACCTGATAACGCTCAATGGCGTAAGGCACCGGCTGAGGCGCAAAGTGGTTGAAATGATGATTCTGCCCAAGCATTGGCCCCAGACCGCCGACCTGCCAGAACAGCCACTGCAGCGTGACATGACGCTCTCGCAGTTCACCGCTGAGAAGTTTTCCTGATTTTTCAGCCAGGTACAGCAAAATTTCACCGGATTCAAACAGGCTGAAAGGGGCTCCACCGTCGGCAGGAACGTGGTCGACAATGGCCGGGATCTTATTATTGGGCGACACTGTCAGAAATTCCGGACGAAACTGATCGCCCTTGCTGATATCCACGCGGATCTGCCGGTACGCGAGCTGTGCCTCTTCCAGAAAAAGCGTGATTTTATGGCCGTTAGGGGTAGGGGCGTAATAGAGGTCAATCATTTTAACTCCTGGACCTGGGGTATTTTCATGACTTTTCGAGTATAGGTGGTTAAGTCAATTGTGTGAGTTTTCATCAAGTGACAGCCTGTCAAAGACGCGATATGTTGACGTTTTCACCCGCAAACCGTTGAGGAAGCTATGACTCGTCCCGTAATTACGCTGTGGTCCGATAACCATTTTTACTCGCCGTATGTGATGTCCGTTTATGTCGCTTTGCAGGAAAAGGGACTGGCGTTCAGTCTGAAAACCGTCGATTTGGCAAAGGGTGAACATCTGCAATCGGGCTGGAAGGGGTACGGTTTAACCCGCCGGGTGCCGCTGCTGGAGGTGGATACCTTTGAACTGACCGAGTCTTCTGCCATTACCGAATATCTTGATGAGCGTTTTGCCCCGCCGCAGTGGGAGCGTCTTTATCCGCATGATATCGAAAAGCGTGCCCGCGCCCGGCAGATTCAGGCCTGGATACGCAGCGATTTAACGCCCATCCGAGAAGAACGGTCCACGGACGTTGTCTTTGGCGGGGTGAAGAAACCGGCTCTCAGTAGCGCAGGGGAAAAAGCAGCTGCGAAGCTGTATGACACCGCAAGCGCGCTGCTGTCTCACGGGAAGCCAAATCTGTTTGGTGAATGGTCAGTCGCGGATACCGACCTGGCGTTGATGATTAATCGTCTGGTGCTGAACGGGGATGATGTCCCGGAACAGCTGGCCGATTATGCCTCTTTCCAGTGGCAGCGAGCATCTGTCCAGCGTTTCCTTGCGCTCTCGGCGAAATACGCAGGCTGAACCGGCCGCAATAATCCGTTATGATAGTGCGGTTTTTTGTGGAGGAATGATTGATGAAGCTGATGTTTGCATCAGATATTCACGGGTCTTTACCCGCCGCTGAACGCGTGCTGTCTCTGTTTATACAGAGTGATGCCAGATATTTGGTCATTTTGGGCGATGTGTTAAATCATGGCCCGCGTAATGCGTTACCTGAAGGTTATGCGCCTGCTGATGTTGCTGAATGCTTAAACACGCAGGCAGAACGGATTATTGCCGTGCGCGGGAACTGCGACAGTGAAGTGGACCAGATGCTGCTGCATTTTCCCATCACTGCGCCATGGCAGCAGGTGTTGACCGCCGAACAGCGTCTGTTTTTGACGCACGGACATTTGTTTGGTCCGGACAATCTGCCGTCCCTCGCGGCTGGCGATGTGCTGGTTTATGGTCATACTCATATTCCGGTTGCTGAACGTAGAGGTGACATCTTCCACTTCAACCCGGGTTCCATCAGCATTCCGAAAGGCGGCTTTAGCGCCAGCTACGGTATGATGGAGGGCAATAAATTGCGGGTTTTAGCACTCAATGATCAACGGGTTATTGCAGAGGTAGCAATTAATCCGTAATTTACCCGACAACCGTAAACGCGCCGCGAGAGCGTAATAAAGAGAAGGTTTTCCGATGGTGGAGCAGAATTTGGCAAGCACAGAATGGGTGGATATCGTCAACGAAGACAACGAGGTCATCGCACAGTCCAGCCGTGAACAAATGCGTGCGCAGTGTCTGCGTCATCGCGCGACCTATATTGTGGTTCATGACGGCATGGGAAAAATTCTCGTACAGCGCCGGACTGAAACCAAAGATTTTATGCCGGGTATGCTGGATGCCACCGCTGGCGGCGTGGTGCAGTCTGACGAGCAGTTGCTCGACTCAGCGCGTCGCGAAGCAGAAGAAGAGCTTGGAATTGCAGGCGTGCCGTTTGCAGATCACGGACAATTCTACTTCGAAGACAAACACTGCCGCGTGTGGGGCAGCCTTTTCAGCTGTGTATCTCACGGCCCGTTTGCGTTGCAGGAAGAAGAAGTGAGCGAAGTCTGCTGGCTAACACCGGAAGAGATAACCGCCCGTTGCGATGAGTTTACCGCTGATTCACTGAAGGCGCTTGCGCTGTGGATGACCCGCAATGCCAAGAACGAAGCCGCGAAAGACGCGTCAAAAGACGCACCGAAAGAAGAAGAGACCGAGTAACGTTTTAGCAGCTGTCCCGTAAACACAGTTTTGCGGCGATGGCGGGGTCATCATCCCACTCTTCATCATTGAGACGCGCCAGTAGGGCGCGTCCAGCCTCGATTCCTATCTGCTTGTGTGGCACCGAAATCGTAGTCAGCGGCGGTTGACAGACTCGGCTCACGTCGCTGTCACCGAAGCCCACAATCGCCAGATCGTCTGGCACTTTGATACGCCGACGCTGGCACTCATACAGCGCGCCACAGGCCATTTCATCCGACACACACACCAACGCATCCAGCTCAGGCCACGCCAGTAAAAATTCAGGCAACTGTGCCGCACCCGTTGTAAACGTAGGCGGTTCGGCGGCATTTATGACGCGATTGGGTGACATATGATGGCGTAGCATCGCTTTGTACCAACCCTGTAAATGCTGCTGAAAAATCCACTGTTCCTGATTCGCGCACAGTAGGCCGATATTCTGATAGCCGCGCTGAATCAGCGTTTGCGTCAGTTCAAACATGGCCGCGACGTTATCGATACCGATATTCATGTCCAGCGGGTCGGTACGTTTGGCGCCAATTTCCATTACCGGAATACCGCTGTTTTCCAGCCACTGACGCGAGGTATCACTGTGCTCGACGCTAAGCAGAATGGCGGCGGCGATGTTAGACGCCAGCAGCGTTTCGAGCAGCTTTTCTTCCTGGTCGAGATGATGACGCGATTCCGCGAGCATGATTTGGTAGCCCGCAGGCTGCAAAATTTGCTGCAGTCCGGCGAACATTTCTGAGCAGCCGACCTGGGCCAGGCTCGGAACGACCATGCCAATCGTCCATGATGACGCGGATGCCAGCGCGCTTGCCGCCATGTTGGGCATATATCCCAGCGCCTGAACCGCCGCTTCAATCTTTTCCCGGAGTTTATCGGAGACCTGTTCCGGCGTACGCAGCGCACGGGAAACGGTCATCGTTCCCACGCCCGCCAGCTGTGCCACATCTGCCAGCGTGACTTTGCCAGTACTGCGACGTTTTCGGGTCAGAGACATGCTTCTTCCTGATTGAAATCTCGTTTTGAAAGTGTATGCAGTATACGCCGGAAATCCCTCTTTTTGCTGAGTTATTACGCCATGTCCATATTTTTGATAGCGCTATCACAAATTACAAACCTGCTAATTTGGTAGCGCTATCTTTGTGACCATTATCACAGTCAGTATTCGGGACCTTGCATAAAGTTTGTCCACTTACCGAATGCTGGAGAATACGAATGCTCAGTCAATGGCTCCACGAAGGAACGATCCGGCTACAGGAAAGCGTCGAAAACTGGCCGCAGGCACTGGAGATTTGCGCCGGGCCGCTGCTGGAAGCACGTGTGATAATACCGGAGTACGTCACCGCCATTATCGAACAGCACCAAAAACTTGGGCCGTATTATGTGTTGGCTCCTGGCCTTGCGATGCCGCATGCTCGCCCGGAAGAGGGGGCACAAGATTTAGGGCTTTCGTTACTGAAACTGCAACACGGCGTCAATTTTGGTTCGAGCGAGCATGACCCGGTGGATTTGATTATTATGCTGGCGGCCCCGGATAAACACAGCCACATTGAAATGATCTCCGCGCTGGCAGAATTATTTTCCAGCGAAGAGGAATTACTGTCGCTACACCAGGCGAAATCCCTTGAGGAGATAAAAAATATAATCTCACGTTTCTGATTGTTTTAATTTCTAACCCTGACATCCAACATTTTACTTACAGGTAAAGTGCGGGCTGACTCTACGAAAAAAGGTGGCAATAATGAAAATTATGGCGATTTGCGGATCCGGTCTTGGCAGTAGTTTTATGGTCGAGATGAATATTAAAAAAGTCCTCAAGAAACTGAATGTCGAAGCAGAGGTGGAGCATTCAGACCTTTCATCAGCCACGCCGGGTGCGGCCGATCTCTTTGTGATGGCAAAAGACATCGCCGAAAGCGCCAGCGTGCCGGATAACCAACTGGTGGTTATTAATAATATTATCGACATCAATGAACTGGAAAATAAGCTCAGTGCTTATTTCGCCAGCCGTTAACCCGCAATGAGTGAGGGGCAGATATGTTTATCCTCGAGACGCTTAATTTTGTGGTGGATATTCTTAAGGTTCCATCAGTACTGGTGGGTTTAATTGCGCTGATTGGTTTGGTGGCACAGAAGAAATCATTTTCAGACGTTGTTAAAGGCACGGTAAAAACCATTCTGGGCTTTATTGTACTGGGCGGTGGCGCGGGTGTTTTAGTGGGCTCGCTAAACCCACTGGGTGGAATGTTTGAACACGCGTTCAGTATTCAAGGGATTATTCCGAATAACGAAGCGATTGTGTCTATCGCGCTGGAGAAATATGGTGCAGCGACGGCGCTGATCATGGCCTTCGGCATGGTAGCGAACATTGTGGTAGCTCGCTTCACCCGCCTGAAATACATTTTCCTGACCGGGCACCACACCTTCTACATGGCCTGCATGATTGGGGTCATCCTCACCGTCGCAGGTTTTGAAGGCATCGGCCTGGTGTTTACCGGCTCGCTGATCCTGGGCCTGATCATGGCGTTTTTCCCGGCCATTGCACAACGTTATATGAAACGCATAACCGGTAATGACGACATCGCGTTTGGTCACTTCAGGACGCTCGGCTATGTGCTTTCTGGCTGGATTGGCAGCAAAGTGGGCAAAGGTTCTCGCTCAACCGAGGAGATGAACCTGCCGAAAAACCTCAGTTTCCTGCGCGACAGCTCCATTTCCATTTCACTGACCATGATGATCATTTATCTGATTATGGCGGTTTGCGCCGGGCGTGAGTACGTTGAGGCGCAGTTCAGCGGCGGTCAGAACTATCTCGTCTACGCCATCATCATGGCGATCACCTTCGCGGCCGGCGTGTTCATCATCCTGCAGGGCGTGCGACTGATTTTGGCGGAAATCGTTCCGGCATTTACCGGCTTCTCGGAAAAACTGGTCCCGAATGCGCGTCCGGCGCTCGATTGCCCGGTGGTGTATCCGTACGCCCCAAATGCGGTGCTGATTGGCTTCCTGTTCAGCTTCCTCGGTGGCCTGGTGGGCCTGTTCCTCTGCGGACAGTTCAAATGGGTGCTTATCCTGCCAGGCGTCGTGCCTCACTTCTTCACTGGCGCCACCGCGGGCGTGTTCGGTAACGCCACCGGCGGACGTCGCGGAGCAATGATTGGCGCGTTCGCAAACGGCCTGCTGATCACTTTCCTGCCGGTATTACTGCTGCCGGTTCTCGGCGCGCTGGGCTTTGCCAACACCACGTTCTCTGATGCCGATTTCGGTGCGGTGGGCATCGTGCTGGGCAACCTCGCGCGTTATCTGTCGCCAATGGCGATAACCGGGCTGGTGGTGGTTATCTTCGCGCTGTTGGTGCTGTTCAACTATCTGGCCAAAGGCAAAGTCGCTGGCAACGATTTCCCGCAAAATACAGGAGCCAAATGATGAGTACGGTTGCAGAAGTCACTCAACTGGCGCGCGATATCCGTGTTGCCACCCTGAAATCGCTGACGGACCTTGGGTTTGGTCATTACGGCGGCAGCATGTCGGTGGTGGAAACCCTGGCGGTGCTCTACGGCGACGTAATGCGCATCGACCCGGGCGACCCGGACTGGAAAGGGCGCGACTATTTCGTGCTGTCGAAAGGTCACGCGGGCCCTGCGCTGTACAGCACGCTCGCCATCAAAGGCTATTTTCCACAGGAAGAACTGAGCACCCTGAACCAGAACGGCACCAAACTGCCGAGCCATCCGGACAGGCTGAAAACGCGCGGCGTGGATGCCACGACCGGTTCGCTGGGTCAGGGCATTTCCATTGCCGGAGGCATGGCGCTCTCGCACAAACTGGCAGGGCGCAGTAACCGCGTGTTCTGCATCGTCGGCGACGGCGAACTGAACGAGGGCCAGTGCTGGGAAGCGTTCCAGTTCATCGCACATCACAAACTCAATAACCTGATGGTGTTTATCGACTGGAACAAGCAGCAGCTCGACGGCGAGCTGGATGAAATCATCTGTGCGTTCGACCTGCACGAAAAATTCACCGCCTTTGGTTATGACGTAGTCACGGTGAAAGGGGATGACATTCCAGGCCTGATAGACGCGGTAAAACCGGTGCCCGAAGCGGATGCCCGACCACGGCTGATTATCCTCGACAGCATCAAAGGGCAGGGCGTGCCGTATCTGGAAAACCTGGGTAACTCGCACCACCTGCGCCTGACCGACGACATGAGAAAAACCCTGAACGACACCATTGCCCAACTGGAGGCCGCGCATGATTAAGGTTGCACCTGCGGGAGAAAAAGACGCGATTGAGATGCGTAAAGTCTATGCCGGATTTGTGGCGGATCAGATTGAAGCGGGCAGCGAAATCATCGCGCTTGAAGCCGACCTGATGAGCTCGATGGCGATGGATAGCGTCCATAAAAAATACCCGCAGCAGGTGATTAACTGCGGGATTATGGAAGCGAACGTGATCGGCACCGCGGCAGGATTATCGCTGACCGGTCGTAAGCCGTTCGTACATACGTTCACCGCGTTCGCCAGCCGCCGCTGCTTCGATCAGTTGTTTATGTCGCTCGACTACCAGCGTAATAACGTCAAAGTCATCGCCTCCGATGCGGGGGTCACCGCCTGTCATAACGGCGGGACGCACATGTCATTTGAAGATATGGGCATCGTTCGCGGGCTGGCGAATTCGGTGGTGATGGAAGTGACCGATGCCACCATGTTTAAGGACATCCTAAATCAGCTGATTGATCTGGAAGGCTTTTACTGGGTGCGCACCATCCGCAAGCAGGCCCCGTCTGTGTATCAGGAAGGCTCAACGTTCACCATCGGCAAAGGCAACGTGCTGCGTGAAGGCGACGACATCACGCTCATCGCGAACGGCATTATGGTGGCAGAAGCGCTGGAAGCCGCTCGTCGCCTGGAGCGCGAAGGCGTGAGTGCGGCGGTCATCGATATGTTTACGTTAAAGCCTATCGACCGGATGCTGGTGAAAAACTACGCCGAAAAAACCGGGCGTATTGTGACCTGTGAAAATCACAGTATTCATAATGGTCTGGGGTCGGCGGTGGCAGAAGTGCTGGTCGAAACCTGTCCGGTGCCGATGCGTCGCGTGGGCGTGAAAGAGCGGTATGGTCAGGTCGGAACGCAGGATTTCCTGCAACAGGAATATGGCCTGACGGCGGATGAGATCGTGAAGGCGGCGAAGGAACTGCTGTAGCCAAATTGAAGCAATAAAAAAGGCAGCCATTTGGCTGCCTTTTGCATTTCAGCGGAGGATTAGTCCTGCTGAGACGACTGAATCGCCGTCAGTGCGATGGTGTAGACGATATCGTCTACCAGCGCGCCACGAGAAAGGTCATTGACTGGTTTGCGCATACCCTGCAGCATCGGCCCGATGGAGATCAGGTCGGCTGAACGCTGTACCGCTTTGTAGGTGGTGTTACCGGTGTTCAGGTCTGGGAAGATGAACACGGTAGCGCGACCTGCAACCGGAGAGTTCGGCGCTTTGGATTTCGCAACGTCTGCCATTACGGCGGCGTCATACTGCAGCGGGCCGTCGATAACCAGGTCCGGACGTTTTTCCTGTGCGATGCGAGTGGCTTCACGCACTTTCTCAACGTCGCTACCCTGGCCGGAAGTCCCGGTAGAGTAAGAGAGCATGGCTACGCGCGGGTCGATACCGAATGCAGCTGCGGAATCCGCAGACTGGATAGCGATTTCGGCCAGCTGCTCAGCGGTTGGATCCGGGTTAATCGCGCAGTCACCGTAAACATAAACCTGTTCAGGCAGCAGCATGAAGAACACAGAAGAAACCAGTGAGCTGTTCGGCGCAGTTTTGATCAGCTGCAGCGGTGGACGGATGGTATTGGCAGTGGTGTGAACCGCGCCAGAAACCAGACCGTCAACTTCGTCCTGCTCCAGCATCATGGTGCCGAGCACAACGTTGTCTTCCAGCTGCTCGCGAGCCACGGCTTCAGTCATGCCTTTGCTCTTACGCAGCTCGACCAGGCGTGCGACGTAGCTTTCACGTACCACTTCCGGATCGACGATTTCGATGCCCGCGCCCAGTTCAACACCCTGGTCAGCCGCAACGCGGTTGATTTCTTCCGGGTTGCCGAGCAGTACACAGGTCGCGATACCGCGCTCTGCACAGATAGCAGCCGCTTTCACGGTACGTGGTTCGTCGCCTTCTGGCAGAACAACGCGTTTGCCTGCTTTACGCGCCAGCTCGGTCAGCTGGTAGCGGAACGCTGGCGGAGACAGACGACGGCTACGCTCAGACGTTGCAGTCAGCGATTCGATCCAGTTGGCATCGATGTGGCTAGCCACATATTCCTGCACTTTTTCGATACGTGCATGGTCATCAACCGGCACTTCGAGGTTGAAGCTCTGCAGGCTCAGGGAAGTCTGCCAGGTGTTGGTGTTGACCATGAATACTGGCAGGCCAGTGGCGAACGCTCGTTCACACAGCTTGCTCACTCGCGCATCCATTTCGTATGCACCGGTCAGCAGGATGGCACCGATTTCAACGCCATTCATCGCTGCCAGACACGCTGCAACCAGCACGTCTGGACGGTCTGCGGAGGTCACCAGCAGGGAGCCTGCGCGGAAGTGTTCCAGCATGTGTGGAATGCTGCGCGCACAGAAGGTCACGGACTTCACGCGGCGGGTGTTGATGTCGCCTTCGTTCACGATGGTCGCGTTCAGGTGACGAGCCATATCGATTGCACGGGTAGCAATCAGATCAAAGCTCCATGGCACCGCGCCCAGCATCGGAAGCGGGCTAGTCGCTGCCAGATCTGTCGGATTAATTTTCACAACTTTCGCAGTGGAAGAGTCGTCGAAAATTTCAGACAGGTCAGGACGAGTACGGCCCTGATCATCAACCGGTGCGTTCAGTTTGTTAACGATAACGCCGGTGATGTTGGTGTTTTTCGTGCCGCCGAAGCTGCTACGGGTCAGTTCGATACGCTCTTTCAGGCCTTCCTGAGTATCGGTGCCCTGAGACATCACGAACACGATTTCCGCGTTCAGCGTCTTAGCAATCTCGTAGTTCAGGGACTGTGCGAACTGGTGTTTACGAGTCGGGACCAGGCCTTCAACCAGCACCACTTCAGCATCCTGGGTGTTCGCGTGGTAGTTAGCGATGATCTCTTCCATCAGCACGTCATTCTGGTTGCTGGAGAGCAGAGATTCAACGTGGCTCATCTTCAGCGGTTCAGCTGCTGGCAGATTGGAGTTAGCACGCACGATAGCCGTGGTCTGGTCTGGCGCATCGCCACCAGCACGCGGCTGAGCGATTGGCTTAAAGACGCTCAGACGAACGCCTTTGCGTTCCATAGCGCGGATAACGCCAAGGCTGACGCTGGTCAGACCGACGCTGGTTCCGGTAGGGATCAGCATAATTGTACGGGACACGATTTATCCTCTTTCGTTACCGCCACGGTTGGCGGGATCCAAAACAGCACCGCCAGCTAGGCTGGCGGTGTGGAATCAGGCAGTCAGACGAGCTGCGTCTTGTGCGATGACCAATTCTTCATTGGTCGGGATGACCACGGCAGGGCGGGTGCCTTCTTTGTTAATGAAGCCAGACTTGCCGAAGCGGGCAGCCAGGTTGCGTTCGTGATCAACGTCGAAGCCCAGAACGCCCAGTTTACCCAGGGACAGTTCGCGAACCATCGCGGCGTTCTCGCCGATACCACCGGTGAAGACAACGGCGTCCAGACGACCGTCCATCAGCGCGGTGTAAGAACCGATGTATTTCGCCAGGCGGTGGCAGTAAACGTCCATTGCACGTTTAGCGTCTGCTTTGGTTTCGTAGTTGTCTTCAACATAACGGCAGTCACTGGTGACTTCGGTCAGACCCAGGAGGCCGGACTCTTTGGTCAGCATTTTGTTGATTGCATCAACGCTCATGCCCAGGGTGTCGTGCAGATGGAAGATGATAGCCGGGTCGATGTCACCAGAACGGGTGCCCATGACCAGGCCTTCCAGCGGGGTCAGACCCATGGAAGTATCAACACATTCGCCGTTACGGATAGCAGAAACAGAACCACCGTTGCCCAGGTGGCAAGTGATGATGTTCAGTTCTTCAACTGGCTTGTTCAGAATTTTAGCGGCTTCCTGAGTCACGAAGAAGTGGCTGGTGCCGTGTGCGCCATAGCGACGAACGCCGTGTTCTTTGTACAGGCTGTACGGCAGAGCATACAGGTAAGACTCTTCCGGCATGGTCTGATGGAACGCGGTATCGAAGACAGCAACGTTTTTGTCTTTCAGGTTCGGGAAGGATTTCAGCGCTTCCGCGATGCCGATCAGGTGTGCAGGGTTGTGCAGCGGTGCAAAAGAGGCTGCATCTTTGATACCCTGAATAACGGAATCATCGATAACCACAGAACCGGTGTACTTTTCACCGCCGTGAACAACGCGATGACCGATAGCCGCCAGCTGAGCAGACAGTTCTGGTTTTTGTGCCAGAATAGTATTAACGATAAAGTTAAGCGCTTCACTGTGAGCGGCGCCTGCACCTAAAGCCGCTTCTTGTTTGGCGCCGTCCATTTTCCATTTCAGACGTGCTTCAGGGAGATGGAAACATTCGGCCAAACCAGAGAGGTATTCTTCACCATTGATTGCGTCGATGACAGCGAATTTCAGTGAAGAGCTACCGCAGTTCAGAACCAGTACTAACTTACTCGACATGGAAGTACCTATTAATCTTATGTGGCTAAAAAAACGTCAGTGAGTCAAAGAGCGTAGCGCATGATGACGCTGACATTTATGATTAACATCATGCTCAATACTTTTAGCAGGCATGATGAAAGGAATTCGGGTGATTCATCCTTCAGTTTTGCACAATTTTCAACCGATGGCAGAATGTGCAATAATTTGACGAATCGCGAGAGTGGGTCTACGCCCATCTCAGGCCGCACAGAATACCTGAATGCCGCCTTTATTGCCAAAATGTTTTGAACGTTGTCATGCATAGTTGTTGTTTTGCACGAAATTTTGATTTTTTATCTGTGAAGTTGAGGTAACGCCATGTCGACACCCGAGAACCGCCCGGTAAACTTTTTCAGTTCGTTCCGCCGTGGGCAGCACTACGCGAAGACGTGGCCGATGGAAAAACGCCTGGCACCGGTGTTTGTTGAAAACCGCGTCATCCGTGCTACCCGCCACGCTATACGCTTCATGCCGCCGGTAGCGGTGTTTACGCTGTGCTGGCAAATCGCTCTCGGCGGCCAACTTGGCCCGGCCATTGCGACCGCATTGTTTGCGCTGAGCCTGCCGATGCAAGGATTATGGTGGCTGGGCAAGCGTTCCGCCACTCCGCTGCCGCCAACCATTTTGAGCTGGTTCTATGAAGTGCGCGGAAAATTGCAGGAGTCAGGCCAGGTGCTGGCCCCTTTTGAAGGCAAGCCAGATTACCAGGCGTTAGCTGACACGCTTAAGCGCGCATTCAAGCAACTGGATAAAACTTTCCTTGATGATTTGTAATTAACTATCAAAAACGCATATAAAAGAGGGCATACACTTTGTAAGCCCTCTTTTTTCATGCGTAAGCGCAACAGGAGTCGAAAATGGAAATGACCAACGCTCAACGTCTGATTTTGTCGAATCAGTACAAAATGATGACCATGATGGATCCCGACAACGCCGAGCGTTACCGCCGCCTGCAGACGATCATCGAGCGCGGCTACGGTCTGCAAATGCGCGAACTGGATCGTGAATTTGGCCAACTAACCGAAGAAACCTGCCGGGTGATCATCGACATCATGGAGATGTACCACGCGCTGCACGTTTCCTGGACCAACCTCAAAGACGCTGACAGCGTGGACGAACGCCGTGTGACTTTCCTTGGCTTCGATGCCGCGACCGAAGCCCGCTATCTTGGCTACGTGCGCTTTATGGTCAACACCGAAGGCCGTTACACGCATTTCGATGCCGGTACTCACGGCTTCAACGCCCAGACCCCAATGTGGGAAAAATACCAGCGTATGCTGAGCGCATGGCACGCGTGTCCACGCCAGTATCACCTGAGCAGCAACGAAATTAATCAGATTATCAATGCCTGATGGAGGTCGCCGTGCAGTGCAAAGGTTTTTTGTTTGATCTCGACGGTACGCTGGTGGATTCACTGCCAGTTGTGGAACGTTCGTGGTGCCACTGGGCTGATCGTCACGGTCTGAGCCACAGTGAAGTCCTGAATTTTATTCACGGCAAGCAGGCGATGACTTCTCTGCGCCACTTCCTGCCTGGCCGTACCGAAGCGGAAATTCAGGTGGAGTTCAGCTGGCTCGAGCGAATGGAGTCCGAGGACACCGCCGGGATCACCGCGCTGCCGGGTTCGCTGGCGCTGCTGAATCATCTGGATGAAGCCGGCATTCCATGGGCGATAGTCACCTCTGGTTCCGTTCCGGTGGCACATGCGCGTCATCGCGCCGCGGGCCTGCCTGACGCAAAAGTGTTTGTCACCGCTGAGCAGGTAAAACGCGGTAAGCCCGAGCCGGATGCCTATCTGCTCGGCGCAGAGCTGCTGGGCTTTGCCCCGGCTGAATGCGCAGTAGTGGAAGACGCGGCGGCGGGGATGCTTTCTGGTCTCGCGGCAGGCTGTCGCGTCATTGCCGTGAACGTGCCCGGCGATGCACCTCGGTTAAACGAAGCGGATTTCGTGCTGACCACGCTCGAAGCGTTAAGCATTAACCGGCAGCCCGATGGCACGGTAGATGTGCATCTGAAAGACTAAACGTATGATCTGGCCTCGCTTCGGCGGGGCTTTTTTATGCCACAATGATCGCTCTCTTTTCTGACAAGACTCTCTTCTGACAAGGACATGTTGTGAACGGTGAACTGATTTGGGTGTTGTGCCTGCTGGCGGTAGCGGTACTGCTTTTCGCCACCGGTAAAGTGCGCATGGATGCCGTCGCCCTGCTGGTTATTGTTGCCTTTGTTCTGAGCGGAACGCTCACCCTCAGCGAAGCCTTTTCCGGCTTCAGCGATCCTAACGTCATCCTTATTGCCGCGCTGTTTATCATCGGCGACGGACTCGTGCGCACCGGCGTTGCTACCAGTATGGGCTCATGGCTGGTGAAAGTGGCGGGCAACAGCGAAATCAAAATGCTGGTGTTCCTGATGCTGACGGTGGCCGGGCTTGGCGCGTTTATGAGCTCCACCGGCGTGGTAGCCATCTTCATTCCCGTCGTGCTTAGCGTCTGCATGCGCATGAACACCTCGCCGTCGCGCTTAATGATGCCGTTGAGTTTTGCCGGGCTTATCAGCGGCATGATGACGCTGGTCGCTACACCGCCAAACCTGGTGATTAACAGCGAGCTGCTCCGCGAAGGTTTGCAAGGTTTCAGTTTCTTTAGCGTGACGCCGATTGGGCTGGTGGTACTTCTGCTCGGTATTGTGTATATGCTGCTGGTGCGTTTTATGCTTCCCGGCGACGATGGAAACCCAAAGAATGATAAACGCCGCACGTTTCGCGATTTAATCAAAGAGTATCGCCTGAACGGCCGTGCGCGCCGATTGGCTATCCGTCCGGGCTCACCGCTGGTCGGGCAGCGTCTGGATGACCTCAAATTGCGTGAGCGCTACGGTGCAAACGTGATCGGCGTAGAGCGCTGGCGACGTTTCCGTCGTGTGATTGTCAACGTTAACGGCGTGTCGGAGTTTCATGCGC
The DNA here is from genome assembly GCF_024764775.1 of Scandinavium manionii. NCBI lineage: Bacteria > Pseudomonadati > Pseudomonadota > Gammaproteobacteria > Enterobacterales > Enterobacteriaceae > Scandinavium > Scandinavium manionii. Next base: position 289,029 of record NZ_JALIGC010000039.1, read on the forward strand.
GTGACGTCCTGCTCATTGATATGTCAGCGGCAGACGTCGACCTGCGACAGTTTTGCACGGAGCAGCTGCTGGAGCCGATGGTGCTGCGTGGCGAGTATTTTTCCGACCAGGCGCTGGACGTTGGCATGGCCGAAGTATCGTTGATCCCGGATTCAGAACGGGCAGGCAAAACGGTGCGGGAAATGGAATTTCGTACCCGCTTTGGGCTGAATGTGGTGGGCATGAAACGCGACGGTAAAGCCGTCGATGGCGCAGTGGTGGATGAAACCATAGCGCTGGGCGACATTCTGCTGGTGGTAGGCAACTGGAAACAGATAGCACAGCTCTCACAGCGTGGGCGTGATTTTGTGGTGCATAACATGCCAATAGAAGTTAACGATGCCTCCCCGGCGCACAGCCAGGCGCCACATGCCATTTTCTGCCTGGTGTTGATGGTTGCGCTGATGCTGACGGACGAAATCCCTAACCCGATAGCCGCAATAATTTCTTGTTTGCTGATGGGCAAATTCCGCTGCATCAACGCCGAAAGCGCTTATAAAGCCATTCACTGGCCGAGCATTATTTTGATTGTCGGGATGATGCCGTTTGCGCTCGCCCTGCAAAAAACCGGCGGCGTAGATTTAGTGGTGAAAGGGCTGATGGACGTCGGCGGCGGGCAGGGGCCGTATCTGATGCTGATCTGTCTGTTCGTGATGTGCGCCACGATTGGTTTGTTTATATCCAACACCGCCACCGCGGTGCTGATGGCGCCGATTGCGCTGGCTGCGGCAAAATCGATGGGCGTGTCGCCTTATCCGTTTGCAATGATGGTGGCGATGGCGGCCTCTGCGGCATTTATGACGCCAGTATCCTCACCGGTTAACACGCTGGTACTGGGGCCGGGGAAATACGGCTTCAGTGATTTTGTGAAGATTGGCGTGCCGTTCACGGTGTTAGTGATGGTGGTGTGCGTGGTGCTGATTCCGGTGCTGTTTCCATTTTAATTCTATTCCCCGGCGGCGTAAGTGCTTACCGGGGCGACATAAAGCCCGGTTTGTAGGCCCAACCAGCTACACGCTGCCGGGCAGAGCGAGTTAAAGTGGGGAATCCTGACTGATTTCATCCAGCGATAGCTGAAAACTCGGCACAAAGACCCGCATGAAATAGTCCATTTCGGGGCTGCGGCGCGATTCCAGCGTTTTTTCCAGACGGCTTTTCGCCAGCAAAAATTCGTTATTTCCTGCGGAAAGTTCTTCCAGACATTTCAGGTACGCACACAGCGCATCGGCCTGCTTAACCAGCAGTCTTTCTTCTTCGCTGCACTGATGCTCATCAATCAGCGGCGCGAAGATATCGCGCAGTTCTTCCGGCACCATGTCGACCAGTTTCTGCTGGGCGATCTTCTCAATCGCTTTATATTCCTGCGCGATTTGCGAGTTGAAGTATTTTACCGGGGTCGGCAGGTCGCCGGTCAGCACTTCGGACGCGTCGTGATACATCGCCAGCAAAGCGATGCGCTCGGCGTTCACCGAACCGTTAAATTTGCGGTTTTTAATCGCTGCCAGCGCGTGGGCCACCATCGCAACTTGCAAACTGTGCTCGGAGACGTTTTCGGTGCGCACGTTGCGCATCAGCGGCCAGCGGTTGATCAACTTCAGACGGGAAAGATGGGCAAAGAAATGACTCTGGCTCATGGGGGGCCTCAATGCGTAACAGCAGGTTACCCATTGTGCGCTGAGTTGACCGCCGGATGCAAACCCCGGCGGTCGACGGCGTTATGCCTGACGGTAGCCGGACAGGAAGCGGCTGAAGCGCGAGATAGACATTTCCAGGTCATCCATGCGCGGTAGCGTAACGATACGCACGTGATCTGGCCACGGCCAGTTGAAGGCAGAGCCCTGAACCAGCAGCACTTTTTCCTGCAGCAGGAAATCGAGCACCATTTTCTGGTCGTCGTGAATATTAAAACGCTTGCTGTCGATTTTCGGGAACATATACAGCGCGCCGTTTGGCTTCACGCAACTGACGCCCGGGATGTCGTTGATCAATTCCCACGCACGGTTACGCTGCTCATACAGACGACCGCCCGGCACGATAAATTCGCTGATGCTCTGATAACCGCCCAGCGCCGTCTGAATAGCGTGCTGTGCCGGAACGTTGGCGCATAACCGCATCGAGGCCAGCATTTCCAGACCTTCGATGTAGCCTTTGGCGTGTTTCTTCGGCCCGTTCAGAACCATCCATCCCTGGCGGAAACCCGCTACGCGGTAGGTTTTTGACAGGCCGTTGAAAGTGACGGTCAGCAGATCCGGCGCCAGGGCGGCAATCGAATGGTGCTGGGCTTCGTCGTAGAGGATCTTGTCGTAGATTTCGTCGGCGAAAATAATCAGATTGTTTTGACGCGCGATTTCCACGATCTCCAGCAGTAGCTCTTTGGAGTACACCGCGCCGGTTGGGTTGTTTGGGTTAATAATCACGATCCCACGGGTTCGCGGGGTTATCTTGGCGCGAATGTCGTCAAGGTCCGGGAACCAGCCTGCAGATTCATCACACAGATAATGCACCGCTTTACCGCTGGAGAGCGACACTGCCGCCGTCCATAACGGGTAATCCGGGGCCGGAACCAGCATTTCATCACCGCTGTTGAGCAGCGCCTGCATCGCCTGAACGATAAGCTCAGACACACCGTTACCGATGTAGATATCTTCTACCGTAACGTCACGCATATCGCGTGCCTGGTAGTGCTGCATGATGGCCTTACGGGCCGAATAGAGGCCCTTGGAATCGCAATAGCCCTGTGCTGTTGGAAGATTACGGATCACATCGACGAGGATTTCGTCAGGGGCGTCGAAGCCGAACGGGGCCGGGTTGCCGATATTCAGTTTAAGAACCTTGTTGCCTTCTTCTTCAAGACGTTTAGCTTCTTTTAGTACCGGACCGCGGATGTCATAACAGACATTATCTAATTTGCTGGATTTTTCGATGGGGGACATGAATCTTGACCTTTTCGCTAGTTTTGCCACTCCCTGCCGTGGAAGTCTGCACGGAATAAGGTACTCCCCATCACGGGTATTTTGAAGGGTTGGCAGGACAATATTTTGCACATTACGTGATGCCTGTGTGATTTGTTTGGCTGCTATTTGGCCGCTTCGTCTGCCTAAATCACCATGTTTAGTATTGTCCATAGTGATTAATGTTGTCACTTGTCTTTGCGTGTGGATTTTTAACTAATTTTATCTGGGGTGCAGCCGACTATCCTGCCGGGTTCATTTTGATATCAGGCGAAATTTTAACCACTAAAAGCTGACGGTTTGCTACCCTATGGATGAGGATTAATATCTCTGTCTGTGAATACATTGTTAAGCGTTGTTAATGAAAGAATATTTAAATAATTAATGTTTTTCATTAATTGCAAAGTTGTCTCTGCGGTTTGTTAATTTATTTAGAAATCATGATCATCATTTAAAAATTCATGTAAGATAATACCTAATAACACTTATAAATATAAAGGTTTTGCGGTAGGATACCGTGGTAAGCAGGCTCCGATTATCAGCGTCCAGGTGATATCCGTGTTTGCTGGTATAATATAACTTGATGTTATTGCTCATATTTTTGTGGTGTTTTATGTGTCTGTAATTTTTGACGTTATTGTTGAGTGTTCTTTAAGACTTTAAAGTTAAAGTAACAACTTTTTTGAAAATCCTCACGTAAAAGTGTCAGAAATAATTAAATCATCATTCAGGTGTAAACGAAAATATAGCTAAGGGGTCTGCTTAAAGAGAAGCAGGCAGGCAATTATAATGCAATAACGCTCTTTCAGGCATTCGTCCGGCTTGCCGGGCCGTGGGATATGATTCAAAAGGAATTGCCTGATTTTCTTAGAGCACAGCATCAACCAGGCAGGTCAGCACAAGCAACCTGTAAGTGAAGAAATATGATTAACGCAAATCGTCCGATATTGAATCTCGATCTCGATCTGCTGAGAACGTTTGTTGCGGTCGCTGATCTGAACACCTTTGCTGCAGCTGCGGCTGCTGTGTGTCGTACCCAGTCTGCTGTCAGCCAGCAGATGCAGCGCCTTGAGCAGCTGGTTGGTAAAGAGCTGTTCGCCCGTCATGGTCGAAATAAGCTGCTGACGGAACATGGCATACAGCTGCTGGGCTATGCGCGCAAAATTCTGCGCTTTAACGATGAAGCCTGTACGTCGCTGATGTTTAGTTCCCTGCAAGGGATGTTAACCATCGGTTCTTCTGATGAATCAGCGGACACCATTCTGCCTTTCTTGCTCAACCGTATCAGTTCGGTCTACCCGAAGCTGTCACTGGATGTGCGCGTTAAGCGTCATGGCGAAATGGGCAACATGTTGCAGGCCAGCGAAGTCGATCTGGTGTTAACCACCCATCGTCTGGAGCAGTATGACGCGATTTCATTGCGTACTTCACCAACGCTCTGGTATTGCGCCGCGGATTACATGCTTCCGCCTGGCGAACCCGTACCGTTGGTGTTGCTCGACGATCCAAGTCCGTTCCGCGATATGATTATTGATACCCTGAATGCCGCACGCATTCCGTGGCGTCTGGCGTACGTCGCCTCTACGCTGTCTGCCGTACGGGCAGCGGTGAAGGCTGGATTAGGCGTAACTGCGCGTCCGGTGGAGATGATGAGCCCGGAACTGCGCGTACTGGGTAAAAGTGACGGATTACCGCAATTGCCCGACACCGAGTATCTGCTGAGCTGTAACACCCACAGCCCGAACGAGCTGGTGCAGGCCATTTTCCAGTCGCTGGATAGCTACAATAATCCCTGGTATCAGCACGGGACATATACCTCCGAAGGGGGAGACGATAACCTTGTTACTGAGAAGGATTTAGAGTAACGAGTCCCGTTCTATCTGGTAACAATTTGTAAGTGTAAAAAAAGGCCGCTGAAGCGTAAATTATGTTCAGCGGCCTTTTTATTGGGGAAAGAGTGAACGGATGTGTGCCGTTTCGTTTATTTATACTTATTTTTCATTAGGTTGTTAAATGCCACGCACCATTTGCCACTCTTTACAAACCCAACTTCCCACTTCCTGCTAATGTTAAAAAAACGGCCGGATTGTTGCCGTTTTACAGTGCGAATTAACAGAAGCGTGTCTCAGATCAAGAAAATACTCCCCAATAGGGGGAGGAATCACCGGAGATTCCTGTCAAAATAGAAGGGTAATTAGTGTTTAAGCCTCAGACGGACACGATTCACCAACCGTAAATTCCCTCGGTCATTTCGTCGCGAAAAGGCTAAAGGGCATTTAATGTTAATGAAAGGTGTTCGGTGTAAATTAATGTGAGGAAACTTTTGTTAAAGTTGACAAAAGGTTATAGAAAGGAGTAAAAAACCACATCATTTTGATGTTTAAGCCATTAGTGGCACACATTTTGTGGTTTTTTCATTCCTCCCCATGAATCATGTGGCGTTCATCTGCCAGCCAGAGCAGAGTTTCAGCGCTACTTATTTTGGTTAAGCAATGCGTATGTCAACATCCACTGAAGTCATCGCTCATCACTGGGCATTCGCTATATTTCTCATCATTGCCATAGGCCTCTGCTGTCTGATGCTTGTTGGCGGTTGGTATCTCGGCGGTCGCGCGCGCGCGCGTAGCAAGAACACCCCGTTCGAGTCGGGTATCGACTCTGTGGGCTCCGCTCGCTTACGTCTCTCGGCGAAGTTCTACCTGGTCGCCATGTTCTTCGTCATCTTTGACGTGGAAGCCCTTTACCTTTACGCATGGTCTACGTCTATCCGCGAAAGCGGTTGGGTGGGCTTTGTGGAAGCCGCAATTTTCATTTTAGTGTTACTGGCAGGCCTGGTTTACCTCGTCCGCATCGGTGCGCTGGACTGGACGCCGTCGCGCTCCCGTCGCACGCTGGTTAACCCGGAAACCGACAGTACTACTAATCGTCATACGCAGTAAAAGCGAGGCAATAAGATGGATTATACGCTCACCCGCATAGATCCTAACGGTGAGAACGACCGTTACCCCCTGCAAAAACAGGAGATCGTAACCGACCCTCTTGAGCAGGAAGTAAACAAAAGTGTGTACATGGGCAAGCTCGAAAATGCCCTGCACGATATGGTCAACTGGGGTCGCAAGAACTCAATCTGGCCATACAACTTTGGCCTTTCCTGCTGCTACGTTGAAATGGTGACGTCATTCACTGCGGTGCATGACGTTGCGCGTTTTGGGGCAGAAGTACTGCGTGCTTCCCCACGTCAGGCTGACCTGATGGTAGTTGCCGGTACCTGTTTCACCAAAATGGCCCCGGTCATTCAGCGTCTGTACGATCAAATGCTTGAGCCAAAGTGGGTTATTTCCATGGGCGCCTGTGCAAACTCTGGCGGCATGTACGACATTTACTCTGTTGTACAGGGCGTCGATAAGTTTATCCCGGTCGATGTTTATATCCCTGGCTGCCCGCCGCGTCCGGAAGCCTACATGCAGGCTCTGATGCTGCTGCAGGAATCCATCGGCAAAGAACGTCGTCCGCTCTCGTGGGTGGTTGGCGATCAGGGCGTGTATCGCGCCAACATGCAATCTGAGCGCGAGCGTAAACGCGGCGAACGTATTGCTGTGACGAATCTGCGGACACCCGACGAGATTTAACTTTGCGCCTGTGGGCAGTGGACAAAGCCTTCGCATATCAAAATTAATAGCGCGGAGCCACGCCCAACAGTCACCACGGAACTTTTGCAATGGTGAACAATATGACCGATTTAACCGCGCACGAAGCTGCCGAATGGCAGACCCGGGATCATCTCGATGACCCGGTGATTGGCGAACTGCGCAACCGTTTTGGGCCGGATGCCTTTACCGTTCAGCCGACCCGCACCGGGGTACCCGTTGTTTGGGTTAAGCGCGAACAGTTACTGGAAGTGGTCGATTTCCTCAAGAGATTGCCAAAGCCTTACGTCATGCTGTTTGATTTACACGGCATGGACGAGCGTCTGCGCACACACCGTGACGGGTTACCCGCCGCGGATTTTTCCGTTTTCTACCATCTCATGTCTATCGACCGCAACCGCGACATCATGCTCAAGGTTGCGCTGTCTGAGAACGACCTGAATGTGCCGACGGTGACCAAACTTTTCCCTAACGCCAACTGGTATGAGCGTGAAACCTGGGAAATGTTCGGAATTAACATCGAGGGCCACCCGAATCTGCGTCGCATCATGATGCCGGATACCTGGGAAGGGCACCCGCTGCGTAAAGACTACCCGGCTCGCGCCACCGAATTCGATCCGTTTGAGCTGACCAAAGCCAAGCAGGATCTGGAGATGGAAGCGCTGACCTTCAAGCCTGAAGACTGGGGCATGAAACGCAGTACCGAAAACGAGGACTTCATGTTCCTCAACCTCGGCCCTAACCACCCGTCTGCGCACGGTGCGTTCCGTATCATTCTGCAGCTGGATGGCGAAGAGATTGTCGACTGTGTTCCGGATATCGGTTACCACCACCGTGGTGCTGAGAAAATGGGCGAGCGTCAGTCCTGGCACAGTTACATTCCGTACACCGACCGTATCGAGTACCTCGGCGGCTGCGTGAACGAAATGCCATACGTGCTGGCCGTTGAAAAACTGGCCGGGATCAAAGTGCCTGAGCGCGTTGATGTTATCCGCGTCATGCTCTCTGAACTGTTCCGTATCAACAGCCACCTGCTGTATATCTCCACCTTCATTCAGGACGTCGGTGCCATGACGCCGGTGTTCTTCGCCTTCACCGACCGTCAAAAAATCTACGATCTGGTCGAAGCGATCACCGGTTTCCGTATGCACCCGGCCTGGTTCCGTATCGGCGGCGTTGCACACGACCTGCCGCGTGGCTGGGAGCGTCTGCTGCGTGAGTTCCTCGACTGGATGCCGAAGCGTCTGGCTTCTTACGAGAAAGCCGCGCTGCGCAACTCCATTCTGAAAGGCCGTTCTCAGGGCGTTGCCGCGTACACCGCGAAAGAAGCGCTGGAGTGGGGCACCACCGGTGCTGGCCTGCGTGCTACCGGGATCGACTTCGACGTGCGTAAGGCGCGTCCGTACTCTGGATATGAAAACTTCGACTTCGAAATCCCGGTTGGCGGCGGTGTATCCGACTGTTACACCCGCGTGATGCTGAAAGTGGAAGAGCTGCGCCAGAGCCTGCGCATTCTTGAACAGTGTTACAAGAACATGCCGGAAGGCCCGTTCAAAGCGGATCACCCGCTGACGACGCCGCCACCGAAAGAGCGCACGCTGCAGCATATCGAAACCCTGATCACTCACTTCCTGCAGGTTTCCTGGGGTCCGGTCATGCCGGCCAACGAATCCTTCCAGATGGTTGAGGCGACTAAGGGCATCAACAGTTACTACCTGACAAGCGACGGCAGCACCATGAGCTACCGTACCCGTATTCGTACGCCGAGCTATGCGCACTTGCAGCAGATCCCGGCCGCGATCCGCGGAAGCCTGGTTTCGGACCTGATCGTTTATCTGGGTAGTATCGATTTTGTTATGTCAGATGTGGACCGCTAATTATGCACGAGAATCAACAACCACAAACCGAGGCTTTTGAGCTGAGTGCGGCTGAGCGTGACGCTATCGAGCACGAAAAGCATCACTACGAAGATCCGCGTGCGGCGTCCATTGAAGCGCTGAAGATCGTTCAGAAGCAGCGTGGCTGGGTGCCGGATGGGGCCATTTACGCCATCGCAGACGTGCTGGGTATCCCGGCAAGTGACGTCGAAGGTGTGGCGACGTTCTACAGCCAAATTTTCCGCCAGCCGGTTGGCCGCCACGTGATTCGCTACTGCGACAGCGTGGTTTGTCATATCACGGGCTATCAGGGTATTCAGGCGGCACTTGAGCAAAAGCTCAACATCAAGCCGGGCCAGACCACCTTTGATGGACGTTTCACCCTCCTGCCAACCTGTTGTCTCGGCAACTGTGACAAAGGGCCGAACATGATGATTGATGAGGATACTCACAGCCATCTGACGCCGGAGGCGATCCCTGATCTGCTGGAGCGGTATAAATGAAAAACATTACCATGACTCCTGAAACGCACCCGCTGACATGGCGCCTGCGTGAAGACAAACAGCCGGTTTGGCTCGAAGAATATGAGAGCAAAAACGGCTATGCCGGGGCGCGTAAAGCCCTGAGCAGCCTGGCACCTGATGAAATCGTCAATCAGGTTAAAGACGCGGGCCTGAAAGGGCGCGGCGGCGCGGGCTTTTCCACTGGTCTGAAGTGGAGCCTGATGCCGAAAGACGAATCCATGAACATCCGTTACCTGCTGTGTAACGCTGATGAAATGGAGCCGGGCACCTATAAAGACCGCCTGTTGATGGAGCAGCTGCCGCACCTGTTGGTGGAAGGCATGCTGATTTCCGCGTTTGCGCTGAAAGCGTATCGCGGCTACATCTTCCTGCGTGGCGAATACATCGAAGCCGCTGTTCACCTGCGTCGTGCGATTGCCGAAGCGACCGAAGCCGGTCTGCTCGGGAAAAACATCCTCGGGTCCGGTTTCGATTTCGAACTGATCGTTCACACCGGGGCAGGGCGTTATATCTGTGGTGAAGAAACCGCGTTGATTAACTCCCTCGAAGGTCGTCGTGCCAACCCACGTTCCAAGCCGCCATTCCCGGCGAGCTCCGGCGTCTGGGGTAAACCGACCTGTGTGAACAACGTAGAAACCCTCTGCAACGTCCCGGCCATTCTCGCGAACGGCGTGGAGTGGTACCAGAACATCTCGAAAAGCAAAGATGCGGGTACCAAGCTGATGGGCTTCTCCGGTCGCGTGAAGAATCCAGGCGTATGGGAGCTGCCGTTTGGCACCACTGCGCGTGAAATTCTTGAAGACTACGCGGGCGGTATGCGTGATGGCCTGAAATTCAAAGCCTGGCAGCCAGGCGGCGCGGGAACCGACTTCCTGACCGAATCGCACCTCGATTTGCCGATGGAGTTTGAAAGCATCGGTAAAGCGGGCAGCCGTTTAGGTACGGCGCTGGCGATGGCCGTTGACCATGAAATTGGCATGGTCGGGCTGGTGCGTAACCTGGAAGAGTTCTTCGCCCGCGAATCCTGCGGCTGGTGTACGCCATGCCGTGATGGTCTGCCGTGGAGCGTGAAAATTCTGCGTGCTATCGAGCGGGGCGAAGGCCAGCCGGGCGACATCGAGACACTTGAGCAACTGTGTCGATCACTCGGTCCGGGCAAAACCTTCTGCGCGCACGCACCTGGCGCGGTTGAACCGCTGCAGAGTGCGATTAAATATTTCCGCGATGAATTCGAAGCAGGCATCAAGCAGCAGTTCAGCAATACCCATGCGATTGGTGGGATCCAGCCAAACCTGCTGAAGACGCGCTGGTAACGATCTGAGTTTTTTGATTAACGCCTGGTTTCGACCGGGCCAACTGGAAGCACGCTAATGGCTACGATTCATGTAGACGGCAAAGAATACGAGGTCAACGGAGCGGACAACCTGTTACAGGCTTGCCTCTCTCACGGCCTTGATATTCCCTATTTTTGCTGGCATCCGGCGCTGGGAAGCGTTGGCGCCTGCCGCCAGTGTGCGGTGAAGCAATATCAAAACGCGGAAGACACGCGTGGCCGCCTGGTGATGTCCTGTATGACACCGGCATCCGACGGCACCTTTATTTCTATTGATGACGAAGAAGCGAAGCAGTTCCGCGAAAGCGTTGTCGAGTGGTTGATGACCAACCACCCGCACGACTGTCCGGTCTGTGAAGAGGGCGGCAACTGTCACCTGCAGGATATGACCGTCATGACCGGTCATAGCTTCCGTCGTTATCGTTTCACCAAACGTACCCATCGTAACCAGGACCTGGGGCCGTTCATCTCTCACGAAATGAACCGCTGCATCGCCTGTTACCGCTGTGTGCGTTATTACAAAGATTACGCCGACGGCCCGGATCTGGGTGTTTATGGCGCGCATGACAACGTCTATTTCGGACGTCCGGAAGATGGCACGCTGGAGAGCGAATTCTCCGGTAACCTCGTTGAAATCTGCCCGACCGGCGTTTTCACCGACAAAACACACTCCGAACGCTACAACCGTAAATGGGACATGCAGTTTGCGCCAAGCATCTGCCAGCAGTGTTCTCTGGGTTGTAACACCAGCCCGGGTGAGCGCTACGGCGAACTGCGTCGTATCGAAAACCGTTATAACGGTACCGTAAACCATTACTTCCTGTGCGACCGCGGTCGTTTCGGTTATGGCTACGTGAACCTGAAAGACCGTCCGCGTCAGCCGGTCCAGCGTCGCGGTGACGACTTCATCACCCTTAACGCCGAGCAGGCGATGCAGGGCGCCGCAGATATTCTGCGTCAGTCGAAGAAAGTCATCGGCATCGGTTCTCCACGCGCAAGCGTAGAGAGCAACTTCGCGCTGCGTGAACTGGTCGGGGCGGATAACTTCTACACCGGTATCGCCAAAGGTGAACAGGAACGTCTGCAGCTGGCACTGAAAGTGCTGCGCGAAGGCGGCATCCATACGCCTGCGCTGCGTGACATCGAATCTTACGACGCAGTTCTGGTGCTCGGTGAAGATATCACCCAGACCGGCGCTCGTGTTGCCCTGGCGGTTCGTCAGGCGGTGAAAGGTAAAGCACGTGAAATGGCAGCGGCCCAGAAAGTGGCTGACTGGCAGATTGCGGCGATCCTCAACATCGGTCAGCGTGCGAAACACCCGCTGTTCGTGACTAACGTCGACAACACCCGTCTGGACGACATCGCGGCGTGGACCTACTGCGCACCGGTTGAAGACCAGGCGCGTTTAGGTTTCGCTATCGCCCACGCGCTGGATAACAGTGCGCCAGCGGTTGAAGGCCTGAGCAACGATCTTAAAGGCAAAGTGGACGTCATCGTACAGGCGCTGGCCGGTGCGAAAAAACCTCTGATTGTCTCCGGGACCAACTCCGGCAGCGCCGAAGTGATTCAGGCAGCGGCTAACGTCGCTAAAGCCCTGAAAGGCCGCGGTTCAGACGTCGGTGTGACCATGATTGCCCGTGCGGTGAACAGCGTTGGACTCGGCATGATTGGCGGCGGATCGCTTGAAGAAGCCTTAGACGAGCTGGAATCCGGTTCTGCTGATGCCGTTGTGGTGCTGGAAAACGATCTGCACCGTCACGCTTCTGCTGCCCGCGTTGATGCTGCACTGTCCAAAGCACCGCTGGTGATGGTGATTGACCATCAGCGCACCGCGATTATGGACAAAGCCCATCTGGTGCTGTCCGCGGCGAGCTTCGCAGAAAGCGACGGAACGGTCATCAACAACGAAGGCCGCGCTCAGCGTTTCTTCCAGGTTTACGATCCGTCTTATTACGACAGCAACATCATCATGCTGGAAAGCTGGCGCTGGCTGCATTCGCTGCACAGCACCTTAGAAAGCCGTGAAGTTGACTGGACCCAACTGGATCACGTTATTGACGCCGCCGTGGCTGCAATGCCGCAGCTGGCAGGCATCAAAGATGCTGCGCCTGATGCATCGTTCCGTATTCGTGGTCAGAAATTGTCTCGTTCGCCGATTCGCTCCAGCGGTCGTACCGCGATGCGCGCGGATATCAGCGTGCACGAGCCACGTCAGCCGCAGGATAAAGACACCATGTTCGCCTTCTCCATGGAAGGGAACAACCAGCCAACGGCTGCACGTTCGCAAATTCCATTTGCGTGGGCACCAGGCTGGAACTCCCCGCAGGCATGGAACAAGTTCCAGGCTGAAGTGGGTGGTCATCTGCGTAACGGCGATCCGGGCGTGCGTCTGATTGAAGCGTCTGAAAACGGTCTGGCTTACTTCGAGCAGGTTCCGGCCAGCTTCGAAGCGCAGGACGGTCAATGGCGTATCGCGCCTTACTATCACCTGTTCGGCAGTGATGAAATGTCACAGCGTTCGCCGGTCTTCCAGAGCCGTATGCCGCAGCCGTACATCAAGCTCAATCCGGCCGATGCCGCGAAGCTTGGCGTCAACGCGGGTGCACAGCTGGCTATCAGCTACGACGGTCAGACCATCAACCTGCCGCTGGTGCTTTCCGATGCACTGACAGCAGGGCAGGTCGGTCTGCCAATGGGTATGCCGGGTATTGCGCCAGTGCTGGCGGGTGCGCGTATTGAAAATCTGCAGGAGGCGAAAGCATGAGTTGGTTAACACCGGATGTTATCGACATTCTGTTAAGCATCCTGAAAGCGGTCGTCATTCTGCTGGTGGTCGTCACCTGTGGTGCGTTCATGAGCTTTGGTGAACGTCGTCTGCTCGGTCTGTTCCAGAACCGTTACGGACCGAACCGCGTAGGCTGGGGGGGTTCACTCCAGCTGGTGGCGGACATGATCAAGATGTTCTTCAAAGAGGACTGGATCCCGAAATTCACCGACAAGGTTATCTTTACCCTTGCGCCGGTGATCGCGTTCACCTCTTTGCTGCTGTCGTTCGCTATCGTCCCGGTCAGTCCGACCTGGGTGGTTGCTGACCTCAACATCGGTATCCTGTTCTTCCTGATGATGGCAGGCCTGGCGGTTTACGCGGTGCTGTTCGCGGGCTGGTCGAGTAACAACAAATACTCGCTGCTCGGTGCGATGCGTGCTTCGGCGCAGACCCTGAGCTACGAAGTGTTCCTCGGCTTATCGCTGATGGGTGTTGTGGCGCAGGCTGGCTCCTTCAACATGACCGATATCGTTAATAACCAGGCGCACCTGTGGAACGTGATCCCGCAGTTCTTCGGCTTCATCACTTTCGCCATCGCGGGCGTAGCGGTATGTCACCGTCACCCGTTTGACCAGCCGGAAGCGGAGCAGGAACTGGCCGACGGTTACCACATTGAATATTCCGGCATGAAGTTCGGTCTGTTCTTCGTCGGCGAATACATCGGTATTGTCACCGTTTCAGCGCTGATCGTCACACTGTTCTTCGGTGGCTGGCAGGGTCCGTTCTTACCACCATTCATCTGGTTCGCGCTGAAAACCGCGTTCTTCATGATGATGTTCATTTTGATCCGTGCAGCATTGCCGCGTCCGCGTTATGACCAGGTAATGTCCTTCGGCTGGAAAATCTGCCTGCCGCTGACGCTGATCAACTTGTTGGTAACGGCGGCTGTCATTCTCTGGCAGGCGCAATAAGGGGCGAATAGACCATGACCTTAAAAGAATTATTAGTGGGCTTTGGCACCCAGGTTCGCAGTATCTGCATGATCGGGATGCATGCGTTCGCCAAACGCGAAACGCAGATGTATCCGGAAGAGCCGGTTTATCTGCCGCCGCGCTACCGTGGCCGTATCGTGCTGACGCGCGATCCGGACGGCTCCGAGCGTTGTGTAGCCTGTAACCTGTGTGCGGTAGCTTGTCCGGTTGGCTGTATCTCTCTGCAAAAAGCAGAGACCAAAGACGGCCGCTGGTACCCAGAGTTTTTCCGTATTAACTTCTCACGCTGCATTTTCTGCGGTCTGTGTGAAGAAGCGTGCCCAACCACGGCGATTCAGTTGACCCCGGATTTCGAACTGGGTGAATACAAGCGTCAGGATCTGGTGTACGAGAAAGAGGATCTGCTGATTTCCGGTCCGGGCAAATACCCGGAATATAACTTCTACCGGATGGCGGGTATGGCAATCGACGGCAAAGATAAGGGCGAAGCAGAGAACGAAGCCAAGCCTATCGACGTCAAGGGCCTGTTACCGTAAGGAGAGGGGCAATGGAATTCGCATTTTATATTTGTGGTCTGGTCGCCATCCTGGCCACGCTACGGGTCATCACGCACACCAATCCGGTGCATGCGTTGTTGTACCTGATCATCTCACTGCTGGCGATTGCCGGGGTGTTCTTCTCGCTCGGCGCTTACTTCGCCGGTGCGCTGGAGATTATCGTCTACGCCGGGGCCATCATGGTTCTGTTCGTATTCGTGGTGATGATGCTGAACCTGGGTGGCGCTGAAATCGAACAGGAACGCCAGTGGCTGAAGCCGCAGGTCTGGATTGGGCCTGGTGTGCTGTCCGTTATCCTGTTGGCGGTGATTGTTTACGGTATCCTGGGCGT
This sequence comes from Scandinavium manionii, assembly GCF_024764775.1. Taxonomy (NCBI): domain Bacteria; kingdom Pseudomonadati; phylum Pseudomonadota; class Gammaproteobacteria; order Enterobacterales; family Enterobacteriaceae; genus Scandinavium; species Scandinavium manionii. The sequence continues at coordinate 304,047 of NZ_JALIGC010000039.1, forward strand.
GAGCGACCAGGGTATCGAAGGCAACGCTATCAGCGCTAAAGAAGTCGGTATCGCCCTGTTTGGTCCGTACGTACTGGCGGTGGAGCTGGCCTCAATGCTGCTGCTGGCGGGCCTGGTTGTTGCCTTCCACCTGGGACGCGAAGAGCGTGCCGGTGAAGTACTGAGCAACCGTTCGAACGATAGCGCGAAAAGAAAACCGGAGGAGCGCGCATGATCCCCTTAACACATGGACTGATCCTCGCCGCGATCCTCTTCGTTCTCGGTCTGACAGGTCTGGTTATCCGTCGCAATCTGCTGTTTATGCTGATCGGTCTGGAAATCATGATTAACGCCGCCGCGCTGGCCTTTGTGGTCGCTGGCAGCTACTGGGGCCAGACCGACGGTCAGGTAATGTATATCCTCGCTATCAGCCTTGCGGCTGCGGAGGCGAGTATTGGCCTGGCGCTGCTGCTGCAGCTCCACCGTCGCCGCCAGAACCTGAACATCGATTCAGTAAGTGAGTTGCGTGGATGAACATGCTTGCCTTAACCATCATTTTGCCATTGATTGGCTTCTTACTGCTGTCCTTCTCCCGTGGCCGTTGGTCGGAAAACGTTTCCGCCACCATCGGTATGGGGTCTGTCGGCCTGGCGGCGCTGGTCACCGCGTTTGTTGGCGTTGATTTCTTCGCTAACGGCAAACAGGCCATCAGCGTCCCACTGTGGACCTGGATGTCAGTCGGTGATTTCAACATCGGTTTCAACCTGGTGCTGGACGGCCTGTCGCTGACCATGCTCTCCGTGGTGACCGGTGTTGGCTTCCTTATCCACATGTTCGCTTCCTGGTACATGCGCGGTGAAGAGGGTTACTCTCGCTTCTTCGCCTACACCAACCTGTTCATTGCGAGCATGGTGGTGTTGGTGTTGGGTGATAACCTGCTGCTGATGTATCTCGGCTGGGAAGGCGTGGGCCTGTGCTCCTATCTGCTGATCGGTTTCTACTACACCGATCCGAAGAATGGCGCAGCGGCAATGAAAGCGTTCGTCGTGACCCGTGTGGGTGACGTCTTCCTCGCGTTCGCGCTGTTCATTCTCTATAACGAGCTGGGCACGCTGAACTTCCGCGAAATGGTTGAACTGGCACCTGCGCACTTCGAAGCGGGCAACAATATGTTGACCTGGGCGACGCTGATGCTGCTGGGTGGTGCGGTCGGTAAATCTGCACAGCTGCCGTTGCAGACCTGGCTTGCGGATGCAATGGCCGGTCCAACGCCGGTTTCTGCGCTGATCCACGCCGCGACCATGGTGACCGCGGGCGTCTACTTGATTGCCCGTACCCACGGTCTGTTCCTGATGACGCCGGAAATTCTGCATCTGGTCGGAATCGTTGGTGCGGTTACGCTGGTGCTGGCAGGTTTCGCTGCGCTGGTGCAAACCGACATCAAACGTGTACTCGCTTACTCCACCATGAGCCAGATTGGCTACATGTTCCTGGCGCTGGGCGTCCAGGCGTGGGATGCGGCGATTTTCCACCTGATGACGCATGCGTTCTTTAAAGCACTGCTGTTCCTCTCTTCTGGTTCCGTCATCCTGGCGTGTCACCACGAGCAGAACATCTTCAAGATGGGTGGCCTGCGTAAGTCGATTCCGCTGGTTTACGTCTGCTTCCTGGTCGGTGGCGCGGCGTTGTCCGCTCTGCCGCTGATTACTGCAGGCTTCTTCAGTAAGGACGAAATCCTTGCCGGTGCGATGGCTAACGGTCACGTCAATCTGATGGTGGCGGGTCTGGTGGGTGCGTTCATGACGTCGCTCTATACCTTCCGCATGATCTTCATCGTGTTCCACGGCAAAGAGCAGATCCACGCTCACGCAGGGAAGGGCATTACCCATCACCTGCCGCTGATCGTTCTGCTTGTTCTGTCCACCTTCGTTGGCGCGATGATTGTGCCACCGCTGCAGGGTGTACTGCCGCAGACGACTGAACTTGCGCATAGCCACGTACTGACACTGGAAATCACTTCCGGAATTGTTGCGATTGCCGGCATCCTGATCGCCGCATGGCTGTGGCTGGGCAAACGTACGCTGGTGACCGCGATTGCCAACAGTGCGCCGGGCCGTCTGCTCGGAACCTGGTGGTACAACGCGTGGGGCTTCGACTGGCTGTATGACATGATTTTCGTCAAACCGTATCTGGGCATTGCGTGGCTGCTGAAACGCGATCCGCTGAACAGTCTGATGAATATCCCGGCCATTCTTTCCCGCTTTGCAGGTAAAGGCCTGCTGGTCAGCGAGAACGGTTATCTGCGCTGGTATGTGGCATCCATGAGCATTGGCGCGGTGGTTGTTCTCGCGTTGCTGATGGTTTTGCGTTGAGTTTGAGGATTGGGGTTGTTTTGCCCGGTGGCACTGCGCTTACCGGGCCTACAGAATCGTAGGTCGGATTAGCAAAACGCCATCCGACATAATGGCCCAACGTTATTTTTAGAATTCGTTGAAAATCTGTTCCTGAAGTACAGGCGTCATCGGCGAAGTCAGACCGGAGACCGCCAGCGCACAGCAACCGGAGCGTACTGAAGTACGTGAGGATTGCGAGCACTGCCGGGATTCGGGCTGGCGAGCGAGATAGCCTGAGCAGGAGTAAATATAAGGGACATACTTAGCTATGTTATTACCCTGGTTGATACTAATCCCGTTTATCGGCGGCTTCTTATGCTGGCAGACCGAACGCTTCGGCGTGAAGATGCCGCGCTGGATAGCGCTGATTACAATGGGACTGACGCTGGCCCTGTCCCTGCAACTGTGGTTGCAGGGCGGCTACTCTCTGACGCAAGCCGCTGGCCTTCCGCAATGGCAGTCTGAATTTATTCTGCCGTGGATCCCACGCTTTGGCATTAATGTCCACCTCGCCCTCGACGGTCTGTCGCTGCTGATGGTGGTGCTGACCGGCCTGCTCGGCGTGCTGGCGGTGCTCTGTTCCTGGCGTGAAATCGAAAAATACCAGGGCTTCTTCCACCTCAACCTGATGTGGATCCTGGGCGGCGTAATCGGCGTGTTCCTCGCCATCGACATGTTCCTGTTCTTCTTCTTCTGGGAGATGATGCTGGTTCCGATGTACTTCCTGATCGCGCTGTGGGGCCACAAAGCTTCTGACGGTAAAACGCGTATCACGGCGGCGACCAAGTTCTTCATCTACACCCAGGCGAGCGGTCTGGTGATGTTGATTTCGATCCTGGCGCTGGTATTCGTACATTACAGCGCAACGGGCGTCTGGACGTTCAGCTACGAAGAGCTGCTGAAAACGCCGATGACCCACAACGTGGAATATCTGCTGATGCTCGGCTTCTTCATCGCGTTTGCGGTGAAAATGCCGGTGGTTCCGCTGCACGGCTGGCTGCCAGACGCGCACTCACAGGCACCGACTGCGGGTTCCGTTGACCTCGCGGGCATCCTGTTGAAAACCGCGGCCTACGGTATGCTGCGTTTCGCACTGCCGCTGTTCCCGAATGCGTCCGCTGAGTTCGCTCCTATTGCGATGTGGCTGGGTGTTATCGGTATCTTCTACGGCGCGTGGATGGCCTTCACGCAATACGACATCAAACGTCTGATTGCCTACACCTCCGTCTCGCACATGGGCTTCGTGCTGATTGCGATTTACAGCGGTAGCCAGCTGGCATACCAGGGTGCAGTGATTCAGATGATTGCGCACGGTCTGTCCGCGGCGGGTCTGTTCATTCTGTGTGGTCAGCTGTACGAACGTCTGCACACGCGTGACATGCGCATGATGGGCGGTCTGTGGAGCAAAATTAAATGGCTGCCTGCGCTGTCCATGTTCTTCGCCGTCGCGACGTTGGGTATGCCGGGCACCGGTAACTTCGTCGGTGAATTCATGATCCTGTTCGGCAGCTTCCACGTCGTGCCGGGTATCACCGTGATTTCCACCTTCGGTCTGGTCTTTGCGTCTGTTTACTCGCTGGCGATGCTGCATCGCGCTTACTTCGGTAAAGCGAAAAGCGAAATTGCTGCCAAAGAATTGCCAGGGATGTCGCTGCGCGAGCTGTTTATCGTCCTGCTGTTAGTGGTGCTGCTTGTTCTGCTCGGGTTCTACCCGCAGCCGATCCTCGACACTTCTCATGCTGCGATGGGCAATATTCAGCAGTGGTTTGTTAATTCCGTTTCTACTACAAGGCCGTAAATCGCCATGACAATAACTCCACAACAACTGATCGCACTGCTACCGCTGCTGATCGTCGGCTTGACGGTGGTGGTTGTGATGCTCTCCATTGCGTGGCGACGCAATCATTTCTTCAATGCCACGCTGTCGGTCATTGGCCTGAACGTCGCTCTGCTGTCGCTCTGGTTTGTTGGCCACGTTGGCGCAATGGACGTGACGCCGCTGATGCGCGTCGATGGTTATGCCATGCTCTACACCGGGTTGGTGCTGCTGGCGAGTCTCGCCACCTGTACTTTTGCCTATCCGTGGCTTGAGGGCTATTACGACAACAAAGAAGAGTTCTACCTGCTGGTGCTGATTGCCGCGCTGGGTGGGATTCTGCTGGCTAACGCGAACCACATGGCGGCGCTGTTCCTCGGTATCGAGCTTATCTCGCTGCCGCTGTTCGGCCTGATTGGCTACGCGTACCGTCAAAAGCGCTCTCTCGAAGCGAGTATCAAATACACCATTCTGTCTGCCGCAGCGTCTTCATTCCTGCTGTTCGGTATGGCGCTGGTGTACGCGAACTCTGGCAGTCTGTCGTTCCTGGCGCTGGGTAAAGCGCTTGCAGACAACATGCTGCATGAGCCGCTGCTGCTGGCAGGCCTGGGTCTGATGATTGTTGGCCTTGGCTTCAAACTGTCTCTGGTTCCATTCCACCTGTGGACGCCAGATGTGTATCAGGGCGCACCTGCACCGGTTTCCACCTTCCTGGCAACCGCAAGCAAAATCGCTATCTTCGGCGTGGTGATGCGTCTGTTCCTGTACGCACCAGTGGGTGACAGCGAAGCGGTACGTGTGGTGTTGGGCATTATTGCCTGCGCCTCCATTCTCTTCGGTAACCTGATGGCGCTGAGCCAGACCAACATCAAGCGTCTGCTCGGCTACTCCTCCATCTCGCATCTGGGTTATCTGCTGGTGGCGCTGATTGCGCTGCACAGCGGTCAGATGTCCATGGAAGCCGTAGGCGTGTATCTGGCCGGTTATCTGTTCAGCAGCCTCGGCGCGTTCGGCGTGGTTAGCCTGATGTCTAGCCCATACCGTGGCCCGGATGCAGATTCTCTGTACTCCTACCGTGGTCTGTTCTGGCACCGTCCAATCCTGTCAGCGGTGATGACAGTGATGATGCTCTCTCTGGCGGGTATCCCGATGACCCTCGGCTTTATCGGTAAGTTCTACGTGCTTGCCGTCGGTGTTCAGGCGCACCTGTGGTGGCTGACTGCCGCGGTGGTACTGGGCTCTGCGATTGGTCTCTACTACTACCTGCGTGTAGCGGTGAGTCTGTATCTGGAAGCGCCACAGCAACTGAACCGTGATGCGCCGTCGAACTGGCAGTACAGCGCCGGTGGTATTGTGGTACTGATTTCTGCCCTGCTGGTGCTGATCCTTGGTATCTACCCGCAGCCGCTGATCAGTATCGTCCAGATGGCGATGCCGATGATGTAATCTCCTGATTACAAAATAAAAAACCCGCTTCGGCGGGTTTTTTTACGCCTGAAAACCAATCACGCCGAATGCAGCCGACTAATCAGTGGCCCTTCTTCGCGGCGCTCGGCGCGCTCGAGCACTTCCTTAATCACTGATGACAGCTCATTAATTTCGAACTTCGCCACATAGCCGTCGGCTTTCACTTTGCGGATATGGTCTTCGTTAGCATTGCCCGACAGCGACGAGTGGATAACGACCGGAATCGCTTTCAGGCGCGGGTCAGATTTGATTTTACGCGTCAGGGTAAAGCCATCCATCTCCGGCATTTCGAGGTCGGTCAGCACCAGCGCGATTTTATCGGTCACCGGCACGCCTTCGTCCTGCGCTTCTTTCGCCAGCTTTTCGATAGTCTCCCAGGCCTGTAGCCCGGTAACGTGCATCCTGGCCGGGATCTCCATGGCATGCAGGCCTTTCTCCAGCATCGCCCGCGCCACTTTCGAGTCTTCGGCGACAATCGCTGCTGCGCCCGGCTTAATGCGCTGTTTCGGCGCAGTCAGGCGTGTGGCGTGCAGGTCGTGGTCGGCAGGCGCGATGTCATACAGGATTTGTTCCACATCGATAACCATCGCCAGGTTATTGCTGTCTCTCTCATTGTCGAGGCAGGCAATGCTGGTGATGTACTGGCCGTTGACCGCTTTTTCCGCAGTATGAACCTGGGTCCAGTCGAGACGCGTAATGTTTTCCACCGACTCCACGGCAAACGCCTGCACGCTGCGGGCATACTCGGTGATAAGCAGAATGTTCAACCCGCTTTCCGCTTTGCAACCCAGTACCGACGGCAGGTCAATGACCGGGATAATTTGGTCGCGAATATTCACCATACCCATCACCGGTGCCTTAATGCCCGCGGGTTTAGTGAAGGAGGGCATCGGCACGATTTCACGCAGTTTGAAAACGTTAATGCCAAACAGTTCTGACTTGCCTCCGTCCTCTGATGCGCCAAGGCGGAACAGCAGCAGTTCAAAGCGGTTCGACAGGGTCAAATTTGCCCTGTCGTCGATATCTTTCTGGAAATTATCCATATTGCCCTCAGAGTAAAGAGTCGGGTCGAGCCTTTACTCTGTTATCGGCAAATAGGCATAAAAGTTAAGAACCAACCCCATCAGGGCTATTTTGCTTGCCATTTTGAACCAGGGGCAGTGCTCGAAATCCTCACGTACTACGTGTACGCTCCGGTTTCTGCGCGCTGTCCGTGTTCAAACTGTCTGTGCTAATAACACCTGCTGGGATTGGTTCTACACCAAAGGGAACACGCTGAAATCTTCCGCCAGCTCACATGGCTCAAATACGCTTCGACACTCGGCCAGCAGGCGCTGACAGCCTTCCCGGTCATAGCGGGAACTCACATGCGTAATAATCAACTTGCCGACGTGGGCATCGCGCGCCAGTTCGGCGGTCTGAATCGACGAGGAGTGCCCACGGCTGTTGGCTTTTTCTGCCATATGGTGTTCGAGCGTGGTTTCATGCACCATCACATCCACATCTTTCGCCATCGCCAGCGCGGCCGGGCAGGGGGCGGTATCACCGAAAATAGCCAGTTTTACTCCGGGCGTGCTTGCCCCTAAATAATCCTGACCATTCACAATGCGCCCATCCGGCATCTCAACCGTCTGTCCTTTTTTCAACTGCTGGAACAGCGGCCCGGCTTTAATGCCGTCGGCCAGCAGGCGCTGGGCGTCGAGCGGGCCGGGTTTATCGTGCTGCTCGATGCGGTAGCCAAAACATTCCACCGGATGATTGAGCGGATATGCGGTGACCTTGAACTGACCATCGTCAAACACTTCTCCGGAGCTGATTTCTTCAACGGTGAGCGGATAATCGGTCCATGAACCGCTCAGGCGCAGCGCCATTTCGACAAATTCTTTAATGCCCTTCGGGCCATAAATCGTCAGTGGCGACGGATTGCCCTGCATCGAACGGCTGCACAACAGGCCCGGCAGCCCGAACAAATGGTCGCCGTGCAGGTGAGTGATGAAGATTTTATCGAGCTTTCCCGGATGATGGCTGGTTTTAAGAAACTGATGTTGCGTGCCTTCGCCACAGTCAAACAGCCACATTTGCGACAGCGTTGGTTGTTGCAAATTCAGCAGTATCGACGTCATATTACGGTGACGGGTCGGTACGCCTGCGGATGTCCCGAGAAAAATCAATTCCATAACGCAATGTCCTCGACGCGTTAAATTAAAACGACAGTATAACGGAGCTCAATATGATTCAGTGGAACGATCTTCACCACAGCCAGTTAACCGTCCCGCAGTTGTATGCATTGCTCAAGCTGCGCTGTGAAGTGTTCGTGGTGGAGCAGACCTGTCCTTATCAGGATATCGACGGCGACGATCTGCTGGGGGATAACCGGCATATCCTCGGCTGGCGCGACGGAGAGCTGGTGGCGTATGCGAGGATTCTGAAAAGCGAAGAAGAATTTGAGCCAGTAGTGATTGGTCGGGTGATTATCAGCCACGCGGTACGAGGTGAAAAACTGGGCTATAAGCTGATGGAACAGACCCTCGCCAGCTGCCAGAAAAACTGGCCGCAGAAGGCGCTGTATCTGGGGGCACAGGCGCATCTGCAACCGTTCTATGCCCATTTTGGTTTCTGCCCGGTCACCGACATTTATGACGAAGACGGTATCCCGCACATCGGCATGGCGCGGGAAGCGAACTCCTGAACCATTGTCTATAGTTAGCGGACAGGTTTAACCATGGAGAAAACTGATGGCTTATCATTCTTATGAATCACGTATTGATGACGATCTGGCTTTGCTGAGTGACACTCTGGAAGAGGTCTTAAGCTCTTCGGGCGATCCTGCTGACCAGAAATATATTGAGCTCAAGCTTCGGGCTGAACAGGCCTTACAGGACGTACAGTCCCGCGTCAGCCAGGCGTCAGACACCTATTATTACCGTGCTAAACATGCCGTAACCCGTGCTGATGACTACGTACACGAAAAACCGTGGCAGGGCATTGGTGTCGGTGCCGCCGTCGGGCTGGTATTGGGGCTGTTGTTAGCGCGTCGATAGTCGTCTAAGCGCGTCGGTAAAAATCCACTCCCTCATCATGGGTACTGCATTTTTCAGGCAGTACCCCTTATAATGCGTGGTTTTTATCAGAGAGAGGTTCGCGTGCATTCCATTACCGCTGCGCTGGAAAACCTGTTGGGTTTTCTGTCTGACGACATGCCTGATGCACCTGGCTCGCGAATTTTCGACACCCCGTTTCCTCTCAATGATGCCTTTGATCCCCTGAGCTGGCTTTGCAGTCAGCCGATATTCCCGCAGTTTTACTGGCAGCATCGCAGCGGCCAGGAAGAGGTTTCCGCTCTCGGTGCCGTGCGTCGTTTTACCTCATTGCCCCACGCCAATATCTTTCTTCAGCAGCAGCAAACCGCGTTTCGCATCTGGGGCCTCAACGCCTTTGAACCGGAAACGAGTGAACTGTTTTTGCCGCGTCTGGAATGGCGGCGCGATGCGGGAAAAGCGTTATTACGCCTGACGCTAAGCAGTGATACGTCGTTGCGGGAAGATGCCAGTGCGGCGCGGGAATTTTTAACCGCCTTGCGGCCTGCTCATCCGTTGCCCCTTTTAAGCGGCGAGCTGAAAGGCGAACGCCATTTCCCTGATCACGCGGGTTGGCTGCGCCTGATTGAAGCTGCGACAGACACTATCGCGACCGGCGAACTGGATAAAGTGGTGCTCGCTCGCGCTACCGATCTGCAATTTGCCGCCCCGCTGCATGCCGGTGCCATGATGGCGGCGAGCCGTCGCGTCAATCTCAACTGCACCCATTTTCTGATGGCCTTCGATGCAAAAAGTGCGTTTCTGGGCTCGACGCCGGAACGGCTCTGGCGCCGTCAGGGTCAACAGCTCGATACCGAAGCGCTGGCGGGCACCGTAGCGAGCCATCCTGATGACAAACAGGCGCAGCATTTTGCCGACTGGCTAATGCGCGATGATAAAAATCAGCGTGAAAATTTGCTGGTGGTGGAAGACATCTGCCAGCGTTTGCAGCAGGACGTCAGTGCGCTGGAAGTGCTGCCGCCGCAGGTGATTCGCCTGCGAAAAGTGCAGCATCTCAGGCGCTGTATTCAGGCTGAACTGAAAATGCCTGACGACACGCGTTGCCTGGTTCAGCTTCAGCCGACGGCAGCGGTGGCCGGACTCCCGCGCGAGCAGGCCCGGCAGTTTATCGAGCACCATGAGCCGTTCACCCGTGAATGGTACGCGGGTTCCGCGGGCTATCTCAGCCTGCAACAAAGCGAATTCTGCGTGGCGCTGCGTTCGGCGAAAGTCACCGGCGACGTGGCGCGATTATATGCCGGCGCCGGGATTGTTCGCGGCTCGGATCCTGAACAGGAATGGCAGGAGATCACCCAAAAAGCAGCAGGATTACGCTCCTTGCTTATCCGATAACCGACTCATATCAATAACCTGTCGCTATCACTCATCTATAATTATACGCAAAATTGATACCGGACAATCTCATGTCAGTAAGCGCATTTAACCGACGCTGGGCGGCGGTGATCCTTGAAGCATTGACCCGCCACGGCGTGCAGCACGTTTGCATCGCGCCGGGCTCGCGCTCGACGCCATTAACGCTGGCGGCGGCGGAAAACCGCGCTCTGATAGCCCACACCCATTTTGATGAACGTGGCCTCGGCCATCTGGCGCTGGGGCTGGCTAAGGTAAGCCAACAGCCGGTGGCGGTGATTGTCACGTCCGGAACCGCGGTCGCCAATTTGTATCCCGCGCTGATTGAAGCGGGGTTGACCGGCGAGAAAATCATTCTGCTGACCGCCGACCGCCCGCCGGAACTGATCGACTGCGGCGCCAATCAGGCGATTCGACAGCCGGGTATGTTTGGTTCGCATCCGTCACAAACGCTGTCTCTGCCACGCCCGAGCCACGATATTCCGGCCCGCTGGTTGGTCTCGTCGATTGATAATGCGCTGGGCCAGCTGCATAGTGGCGGGGTACACATCAACTGTCCGTTCGCGGAACCGCTGTACGGCGAAATGGACGATACCGGACTCGACTGGCAGCAGGCGCTCGGTAACTGGTGGCAAAGCGACAAGCCGTGGCTGCGCGAAGGGCAGCATCTGGAAAGCGAAAAGCAGCGCGACTGGTTTTTCTGGCGACAGAAGCGTGGCGTCGTGGTAGCCGGACGCATGAGCGCGGCGGAAGGGAAGAAAGTGGCTGAATGGGCGAAAACGCTCGGCTGGCCGCTGATAAGCGACGTACTGTCGCAAACCGGACAACCGCTGCCGTGCGCCGATCTCTGGCTCGGAAACGCCAACGCCGTCACCGAACTGGCGCAGGCACAAATAGTGGTACAGCTCGGCAGCAGCCTGACCGGCAAACGTCTCCTGCAATGGCAGGCTACCTGCGAACCGGATGAATACTGGTTGGTAGACAATCTTCAAGGTCGGCTCGACCCGGCGCATCACCGCGGTCGTCGTCTGGTGTGTAAAGTTGGCACCTGGCTGGAACAGCATCCGGCTGAGCAGCGCCAGCCCTGGGCGGTGGACATCCCGCGCCTGTCAGAGCAGGCGTGGCAGGCCGTCGTTGCCCAGCGAGAAACGTTCGGCGAAGCGCAACTGGCGCATCGCATCAGTGAATATCTGCCCGATCAGGGCCAGCTTTTTGTCGGCAACAGCCTCGTGGTTCGCCTGATAGACGCTCTGGGCAAGCTTCCGGCGGGGTATCCGGTGTACAGCAACCGCGGCGCGAGCGGCATCGACGGGCTGATTTCCACTGCCGCAGGCGTGCAGCGCGGGAGCGCCAAATCGACGCTGGCCATCATGGGCGATCTCTCGGCGCTGTACGATCTCAACGGCCTGGCCTTATTGCGCCAGGTTTCCGCCCCGCTGGTGCTGATCGTGGTGAACAACAATGGCGGGCAGATTTTCTCGCTGCTGCCGACGCCTACTGAAGAACGTGAACGCTTCTATCTGATGCCGCAAAACGTCCATTTTGAGCACGCGGCCAACATGTTCGGTCTGCGCTATCACCGCCCGGAAAACTGGACGGCGCTGGAAGATGCGCTACGCGGCGCGTGGCGTCAGCCGGTGACCACGGTGATTGAGCTGGTGGTCAATGACACCGACGGCGCGCAGACGCTGCAGAACTTACTGGCGCAGGTCAGCCAGCTATGACGCTCCACGCCGTTGCCCGAGAAGGCGCGCCGAACCAGCCGTGGCTGGTATTCCTGCACGGCTTTTCCGGCGATCGTCGTGAATGGCAGGCGGTAGGGGAGAAACTCACTGGGTTTTCCCGGCTGTATGTCGACCTGCCCGGTCACGGTGGGTCAGCGGCAATTTCTGTGACGTGTTTCGATGATGTGTGCCGGGAATTGCAGGAAACGCTGATTAGTTACAACATCCTAAGTTATTGGCTGATTGGCTACTCGCTGGGCGGACGCGTGGCGATGGTTGCGGCAAATCAGGCGAAACTGCCCGGTCTGAAAGGGCTGATTGTCGAAGGTGCGCATCCTGGCTTACAGGACGACACCGCCCGTGAAGCGCGTTTGCAGTCCGATACGCAATGGGCGCAGCGCTTTCGCCACGAACCGCTGGCCGACGTTTTCGAAGCCTGGTATCGCCAGCCGGTATTTGCCTCACTCACTGACGCACAACGCCAGACGCTGGTGGCGTTACGCGCCGATAACAATGGCCCGCGGCTGGCCGACATGCTGCTCGCCACCTCACTTGCCGTACAGCCTGATTTACGCGCGGCGCTCGCCACCCGTGGCTATGCTTCAGGTGACTACGCATTTTTATATCTATGCGGCGAACACGACGCCAAATTCCGTGCACTGGCGGAAGAACGGGCTGCGCCATGCCACCTTATACCTCACGCTGGACACAACGCCCATCGGGAAAATCCCGCAGCGGTGGCGAACTGTCTGGCACAGATTCTGAATAACTGACGACAGGACATATTATGATTTCCCCAGATGAAAAAATGCTCTACGCCCCGGTTGAATGGCAGGACTGCTCCGAAGGTTTCACCGATATCCGTTACCAGAAATCCGCTGACGGCATCGCCAAAATCACCATCAACCGTCCGCAGGTGCGTAACGCGTTCCGCCCAGTGACCGTCAAAGAGATGATCCAGGCGCTGGCCGATGCGCGCTATGACGATAACGTCGGCACCATCATCCTGACCGGCGAAGGCGACAAAGCGTTCTGCGCGGGCGGCGATCAGAAAGTTCGCGGCGACTACGGTGGATACCAGGACGACTCCGGCACCCATCACCTGAACGTGCTCGACTTCCAGCGTCAGATCCGCACCTGTCCGAAACCTGTAGTGGCAATGGTTGCTGGCTACTCCATCGGTGGTGGCCACGTGCTGCACATGATGTGTGACCTGACCATCGCGGCGGAAAACGCTATCTTCGGCCAGACCGGCCCGAAAGTCGGTTCCTTCGACGGTGGCTGGGGCGCGTCTTACATGGCCCGTATCGTCGGTCAGAAGAAAGCCCGCGAAATCTGGTTCCTGTGCCGTCAGTACGACGCGAAAGAAGCGCTGGATATGGGGCTGGTTAACACCGTGGTTCCGCTGGCGGACCTGGAAAAAGAGACCGTGCGCTGGTGCCGTGAAATGCTGCAAAACAGTCCAATGGCACTGCGCTGCCTGAAAGCGGCACTCAACGCCGACTGCGACGGTCAGGCCGGTCTGCAGGAACTGGCGGGCAATGCCACCATGCTGTTCTACATGACTGAAGAAGGTCAGGAAGGCCGCAACGCCTTCAACCAGAAACGTCAGCCTGACTTCAGCAAATTCAAACGGAATCCGTAATGCGCAAAGCCCAGGTGTACCGCTGGCAGATCCCCATGGACGCGGGAGTGGTTCTGCGCGAGCGGCGTCTGAAAACCCGCGACGGGCTGTTGGTCAGGCTTTGTCTGGGCGATGCCGAAGGCTGGGGCGAGATTTCGCCTTTGCCGGGCTTCAGTCTGGAAACGCTCGATGACGCGCAGACGGCGGTCATCGCCTGGGTAAATGCGTGGCTGAAAGGGAGCGACCCTGAATTTCCGTCAGAGCCCTCAGCCGCGTTTGGCCTGAGCTGTGCGCTGGCGGAGCTGAACGACGAACTGCCCAACGCCGCCGATTACCGCGCGGCGCCGCTGTGTACCGGCGATCCGGATGAGCTGTTTGCGGTCCTTCAGGCGATGCCCGGCGAAAAAATCGCGAAGGTGAAAGTCGGCCTGTGGGAAGCGGTTCGCGACGGCATGGTGGTCAATCTGCTGCTGGAAGCCGTGCCCGATTTACAGCTTCGTCTGGATGCTAACCGTGCCTGGACGCCGCTAAAAGCGCAGCAGTTCGCCAAATACGTTAATCCGGACTATCGCTCACGCATCGCCTTTATCGAAGAGCCGTGTCGAACCCGCGACGATTCCCGCGCTTTTGCGCAGGAAACCGGGATCGCCATCGCCTGGGATGAAAGCCTGCGTGAAGCTGATTTTACCTTTACCTCGGAGCCGGGCGTGAAGGCCGTGGTTATCAAACCGACGCTCACCGGCAGTCTGCAAAAGGTCCGCGAACAGGTCGCGGCGGCCCATCAGCAGGGGTTGACCGCAGTGATCAGCTCATCGATTGAATCGAGTCTTGGCCTGACGCAGCTGGCGCGTATCGCCGCCTGGCTGACGCCTGGCACCCTGCCGGGGCTGGACACGCTGAACCTGATGCAGGCGCAGCTGATTCGCCGCTGGCCGAATAATGAATTACCGTGCATGACCCACGACAGTCTGGACCCGCTGTTATGATCTTCCATGACTTCCCGTGGCGACACTGGTGCGCCGTGCGTCCGCATGCGCAGGCGCTGCGTCTGGGCGATGACACGCTCAACTGGCAGCAACTGTGTCAACGGGTCGACGCACTGGCCGCCGGGTTTGCCGCGCAAAATGTTCAGCCGGACGACGGGGTGCTGCTACGGGCGTATAACAACCCGCAAACGTTGCTGGCGTGGCTGGCGCTGTTGCAGTGCGGTGCGCGCGTTTTGCCGGTTAACCCTCAGTTTCCGCGCGAGCTGGTGGCCGCACTCTTACCGCAGTTTTCGCTGCATCATGCGTTATTGCTCACCGACGAAAAGCCGTTCGACGCGCTGACTGAGCTAGCGCTCCAACAGGCTGAAGATATGCCGGGCGTTGCCTGGCAGGCAGAGCGTCTGGCGACTATGACGCTGACGTCAGGCTCCAGCGGCCTGCCAAAAGCCGCGGTACACACACTGGTCGCACATCTCGCCAGTGCCGAAGGCGTATTAGCGATGATGCCCTACGGCGAAACCGACGACTGGCTGCTGTCGCTGCCGCTGTTTCACGTCTCCGGGCAGGGCATTCTCTGGCGCTGGTTATTGAAAGGTGCGCGCTTAACGGTGCGCGAACGCGTGCCGCTGACACAAATGCTCGAGGGCTGCACCCATGCTTCCCTGGTGCCGACGCAGCTTTGGCGTTTACTGAACGACGGAGGCGCGCTGACGCTCAACACGGTGCTACTTGGCGGCGCGGCGATCCCCGTTGAGCTGGCGGAACATTCCCGTTCACGCGGCATCCGCACTTTTTGCGGCTATGGGCTGACGGAGTTTGCCTCGACGGTCTGCGCAAAAGAAACCGACGGTGAAGCAGACGTGGGGTCGGCATTACCGGGGCGAGAAGTGAAAGTCGTTGACGGCGAAATCTGGCTACGGGCGAAAAGCATGGCCGCTGGCTACTGGCGGGATGGCGTGCTGACGCCGCTGACCAACGCCGAAGGCTGGTTCCCGACTCGCGATCGTGGTGAATTACAGGGCGATCGCCTGACCGTTCTCGGGCGCATGGATAACCTCTTTTTCTGCGGCGGGGAAGGCATTCAGCCAGAAGAAGTCGAACGGGTGATCGCGCGTCATCCACAGGTTGAACAAATCTTTATTGTGCCGCTGGATGACGCCGAATTTGGTCAGCGTCCGGTGGCGGTGGTCGAAGGCCATGGCGGGTTCGATGTTACGCAAATGCCGCAATGGGCAGCAGACAAACTGGCGCGCTTTCAGCAGCCGGTTTACTGGTTAATGTTGCCCGCCAGCCTGAAAACCGGCGGGATAAAAATTTCCCGCCGAGCATTACAGGAGTGGGTTAACGCCACGCTGCGCGGTTAGTTTGCTTCCGCGGCGGCTTTACGCTGGCGTTTACGCACCAGACGCAGCACCGGTGGAATGACGATCACCGCGAAGGCCAGCACCAGCAGCGTTTTCGCCACGCCGCTTTCCCACAAAATATTCATGCTGCCGTTGCTGATCGACAGCGCGCGGCGCAGGTTTTGCTCCAGCATTTCCCCCAGCACGAACCCAAGGATCAGCGGCGACATCGGGAAATTCATTTTCCGCAGAATGTAGCCAAACACCCCAAGCCCCACCATCAGCACCAAATCAAACGTAGTGCTGTGTACCGCGTAAACGCCTACCGCAGAGACGGCGGCAATCGCCGGAACCAGGAACCACAGCGGAATGGTCAACATGCGGGTGAACAGGCCAATCAGCGGAATGTTCATGATAAGCAGCATCACGTTGGCAATCAGCAGTGCGGCAATCAGTCCCCAAACGATATCCGGCTGTTCAGTAAACATCGCCGGACCCGGGGTGATGTTATACAGCGTCAGCGCGCCCATCATTACCGCCGTGGTGCCGGAACCCGGCACGCCTAACGTCAGCATGGGAATGAACGAGCCACAGGCCGAAGCGTTATTCGCGGCTTCCGGCGCTGCGACGCCGCGGATATCGCCCTTGCCGAAGCTGTCGCTGTTACCGCTGATTTTCTTCTCGGTCATGTAAGTGATGGCGCTGGCGATGGTCGCCCCGGCCCCTGGCAGCACGCCGACGAAGAATCCGACCACCGACGAGCGCAGCGTGGCGCCTACGCACTGCGAGGCTTCCTTCATGTTAAACATCATGCGTCCGGTTTTGCGGACCAGCGTCTGGCCGCCGCTGGTGCTTTCCAGCATCAGCAGAATTTCCGACACCGAGAACAGGCCGATAACCACCACAATAAACTGCACGCCGTCGGACAAATGGACGCTGTCGAAGGTGAAGCGATATACCCCGGTGTTGGCA
Source organism: Scandinavium manionii (assembly GCF_024764775.1). Taxonomy (NCBI): domain Bacteria; kingdom Pseudomonadati; phylum Pseudomonadota; class Gammaproteobacteria; order Enterobacterales; family Enterobacteriaceae; genus Scandinavium; species Scandinavium manionii. Next base: position 320,799 of record NZ_JALIGC010000039.1, read on the forward strand.
TCCACGCCCACCGTCGCCAGGCCCAGTCCAATCAACGCCGCGAGGAAAGATTTCAGCGGGTTTTGCGCCATCATGCTGCCGAGGCAGGCGATAGCAAACACCATCAGAGCGAAATACTCCGCCGGACCAAACGCCAGCGACCATTGCGCCAGCGCCGGAGCGAAAAGAATAATGCCGAAAATGGCGATCATCGACCCCATAAACGAGCTGACGGCGGAAATCGACAGCGCGACGCCGCCGCGCCCTTGCTGCGCCATCGGGTAACCGTCGAGCGCGGTCATAATGGCCGCCGCATCGCCGGGCACGTTGAGCAGAATCGATGAAATACGCCCGCCATATTCACAGCCGATATACACCGTAGCGAGCAGGATCAGCGCCGATTCGGCGGGAAGATGCAGGGCGAACGCCAGCGGCAGCAAAATAGCCACGCCGTTGATCGGTCCAAGGCCGGGCAGCAGCCCAACGATGGTGCCGACGAAGCAGCCAATCAGCGCAATCACCAGGTTTTCCGGGGTCATCGCCACGGCGAACCCCTGCGAGAGATAAATCCAGGTATCCATAGGAGACTCCGTCAGTTTAACCAGGCGCCAAGCGGCAGGGTGACATCCAGCAGCCGGTCAAAGGCGAACCACAGCGTAACGCCGAGCACCACGCCAGAGATGGCCGCCGCGGGCAGCGTTGCGCCAAACAGCATGCCGATAATCGCCGTCAGAATGGCGGTTGCCAGCGGGAAGCCCAGCGATTCAAAGCCCCAGGCGTACATCAGCAGCACAATCACCATCACCAGCAGGCGCTGAAGCACCTGGCGATGCGGCCACTCCACCACATCAGGACGGCGTAGCAGCATCGACACCGAACACAGCAGCATCAACCCGATAATGCCCAGCGGGAACGGACGCGGGCCAACCGGTTCATAGCTGTATTCGCTGTGAAGCTGCCAGGCGACCATCAGCCCGCCAAGGCAGAGCAGAAGCCAGATCCCGGCAAAAATACGATCGCTCATATGCGCCTCCGGCTTATTTCGCCAGACCAAACGATTTGGCCTGCTCGCGGTAATCCGTGACCTGCTGCTTCACGTAGCTGTCGAGCGCTTTGCCGTTCAGATTGAACTCAAACAGCCCGCGCAATTCGCGTTGCTTTTTGAATTCTTCGGTCTGCTGCATTTTTGCAAAAGTATCGACCCACCAGTTGTACTCGGCGTCGCTCACTTTCGGCCCCACGTAGAACCCACGAATAATCGGCCACACCAGGTCATAACCCTGTTCTTTGGCTGTCGGCACGTCGGCTAACTGACCCGGCAGACGATTTTCTGAGAACACCGCCAGCACGCGGATTTTGTCGCCCTGCAGGTACGGCACCATTTCACTCAGGTCACCGGACACCGCCTGCACGTGGTTGCCCATCAGCGCGGTGACCGGTTCACCGCCGCCCTCAAAGGCCACGTAGCGCATCTTGTGCGGGTCGACGTTGGCTTTCTGCGCCAGCTTTGCAGCTTTCATCCAGTCCTGGCTACCAATCGACGCGCCTGCGCCAATCACCACCTGATTCGGATCTTTTTCCATTGCCGTCAGCAGGTCTTGCAGCGTTTTCCACGGCGCATCTTTACGCACGGCGATCATCCCGTAATCGGTACCAACGCTCGCCAGCCAGCGCACGTCATCGACGTTATAACGCCCGAATTTTCCTTGAGAAAGGTTAAGCAGCGAGCCGCCGGAGAAGGCCACCACGGTGCCCGGTTCGCCAGGGCGCTGTGCGACGATGGCGTTATAGGCCACTGCGCCCACGCCGCCAGGCATGTAGGTCACGCGCATCGGTTTTTCGATGGCGTTGGTTTCCAGCAAACTGACCTGAATCAGCTTGCAGGTGAGGTCAAAACCGCCGCCGGGCTTGGCTGGCGCGATACATTCAGTGCGCCCCGGGGCTTCCACGGCCAGCGCATGTGCGCTACCGAGAAGCAGGGCAGAGGTAACAACGGTACGAAGGATCTGCGTTTTCATTTTTATCCTCACGCCGGGTAAACCGGATTAGTGGGTACAGGTTTTTTTCTGATTATGTGAACCGTCGTGTGGCGGTCCCGTTGCGTGATTGTTAAAACAGTAACCTTTCATTTCCCTTTCAATGCGCCACTTACTTTACAGGATGTGATATGCGTCTCTTATTGGCGGAAGATAACCGTGAGCTGGCTCACTGGCTGGAGAAGGCGCTGGTGCAGGGCGGTTTTGCCGTCGACACCGTGTTTGATGGCAAAGCCGCCGATCACCTTTTGCAAAGTGAAAAATATGCGCTGGCGGTGCTGGATATCGGCATGCCCGGTCTCGACGGGCTGGAAGTGGTACAGCGCCTGCGCAAGCGTGGGCAAACGCTGCCGGTGCTGCTGCTGACCGCGCGCAGCGCCGTGGCGGAACGAGTGATTGGTCTCAATGCCGGGGCCGATGACTATTTGCCCAAGCCGTTTGAGCTGGAAGAACTCGACGCCCGACTGCGCGCCCTGCTGCGCCGCAGCGAAGGCCAGGTGCAGGAGACGCAGCAACTGGGTGACCTGGCGTTTCACGACGACGGCTATTTCCTGCTGCATGGGCAAACGCTGGCGCTCACGCCCCGGGAACATGCGCTACTGACGGTGCTGATGTATCGCCGCCAGCGCCCGGTATCCCGCCAGCAGCTGTTCGAACAGGTGTTCAGCCTGAGCGACGACGTCAGCCCGGAAAGTATCGAACTCTACATTCATCGCTTGCGTAAAAAACTGCAGGACAGCAATGTGCGCATCGTGACGCTACGCGGGCTCGGCTACCTGCTGGAGCGCAGCGATGACGTGGCGTAAACCGCAGTCACTTTTTGCTCAACTGCTGCTGTTTCTCGGTTTGCCGCTGCTGTTGCTGTGGGGGCTGTCGGCGTTTAACAGCTACGTCAGCGCGCTACAGGCGGCGACGCAGGCCTATGACCGCACGCTGCTTTCCTCGGCGCGAACCATCTCCGAGCGTCTTGCGGTAAACGCGGAGAAACTGGTGGTCAACGTCCCCTGGGTGGTACTCGACAGCTTCGAGCTGAACATGAATGACCGCCTGTATTACAAAGTGGTGGACCCGGCTGGAAAGGTCATTTCGGGCTATGACGATTTGCCCACCATGCCGCCGTCGACCTCCCGCACTACGCTGTATCCGGCGCTGGCGTGGTTTTATCACACCCAGTATCGCGGGCAGGCGATTCGCGTGGCGCGTTTGCTTCAGCCGGTGAACGAAGGTGGTGTGATGGGCATGGCGGAAATCTATGTCGCAGAAACGCTGCAATCCCGGCGCTATCTGGCGCGTCAGCTGCTTCTTTCCTCGCTCACCACCCAGGGGATGTTGGTTCTGCTGACGCTGGTGCTGGCGGGCTGGTTACTGCGCCGGGTGCTGCGCCCGATGCGTCTGCTGTCGTCGATCATGGTGCGTCGCGACCCGGGTTTACTCACGCCGTTGCCAGAGCTGCTGCCGTGGTCGGAAACGCGGCTGCTGATTATCGCCTTCAACCGCTATATCGACCGCCTCCGGGGCCTGATTTCCCGGCAGGAACGCTTCAGCGCCGACGCATCTCATCAGCTTAAAACGCCGCTGGCTATCCTCAAAACGCAGGTCTCCGTGGCGCTGGCCAGCCCGCAGCCGCAGGCATGGCGCGAAAGTTTACAGGCGATGAGCATCACGCTGGACAACACCATTTCGCTCACCGAACGCCTGTTGCAGCTTTCCGCCGTGAAGGGCAAAGAGCAGGGCACCCGACAGTTTGAAACCGTCGATTTGCACGACATCGTGCAGCAAAGCTGTTTTTCCCGACTGGCGCAGGCCCGTAGCAAACAGATTGATTTGGGCTATGAAGGCGAGCAAGCGACGGTATGGGTGCTGGGTGATGCGATTCTGCTCGGCGAGCTGTGCGCTAACTTACTGGACAATGCGCTGAAATATACGCCGGAGTCCGGCACGGTGACGGTGAGTCTGCAACGACAGGACGATGAGGTTATTCTGCAAATTGAAGACAGTGGTCCCGGTATTGAGGAGACGCAGATAAATATCGCGTTACAACCTTTTCAACGACTGGAGAACATCGGTGATATCAGCGGGGCAGGCCTCGGGCTGGCGCTGGTCAATGATATCGCCCGTCTCCATCGGGCAACGCCTGAACTGACGCGCAGTGAGGGGTTGGGCGGGCTTTGTGTCAGAGTGCGGCTTGCGCGGGTAAAATAAACGACGGCGACGCAGATCCCCGGTAGTAACTGCTTACAATCATGTTGTCAATCTCCTTTATAGTGCATTGATTCCTGAGCATTCAGCAGTACAATTCTGCCGTTTTGGGTCTTTTTATTAATTTGTGTTTGCTGGAACGTTAAAAAATGAAAAAAGGTATTTTGTTAGGTCTGTCCGGACTGCTGTTTGTTTCCGCTGCTGCCAACGCGATTAGCGTGAGTGGCCAGGCGGGTGAACACTACACCAATCTGGGCGTCGGCTTTGGAACGGAGTCTACGGGTCTTGCGCTGAGCGGCAACTGGACCCACAGCGATAACGATGGCGATGCGGCCAATATCGGCGTGGGTCTGAACATTCCGCTGGGCCCCTTCATTGCGACCGTCGGTGGTAAAGGCGTATATACCAACCCGAACGACGGCGACGAAGGTTATGCCGCAGCGGTCGGCGGCGGCCTGCAGTGGAAAATCGGCGACAGCTTCCGTCTGTTCGGCGAGTACTATTACTCTCCGGACTCGCTCTCCAGCGGTATTGAGAGCTACCAGGAAGCGAACGCAGGTGGTCGCTGGACTATCATGCGTCCAATCAGCATCGAAGCGGGTTACCGTTACCTGAACCTGGCGGGCAAAGATGGCAATCGCGATAACACTCTCGCAGATGGCCCATACGTCGGTGTAAGCGCAGCGTTCTAATCCTCAGGCGCGGCATTCTGTCGCGCCTGTTTTCCCTTTCCCTCTCGCCTCCGCTATAGTGAATCGTCCTCTTGTTAAGGAGAAAACGATGATCAACGTGGAGATGCTGTCCACCGGTGACGAAGTGCTGCATGGTCAAATCATTGACACCAATGCGGCGTGGCTTGCCGACTACTTATTTACCCAGGGATTGCCGTTAACGCGGCGCAATACGGTTGGTGACAGCCTCGACGCACTGGTGTCCGTGCTGCGTGAACGCAGTCAGCATGCCGATATTCTGATCGTCAATGGCGGGCTGGGGCCGACCAGTGACGATCTCAGCGCGCTGGCCGCTGCCACCGCTAAAGGTGAAGGGCTGGTGCTGCACGAAGAATGGCTTGCAGAGATGGAGAAATTTTTCAGCGACCGCGGGCGCATCATGGCCCCGAGCAATCGTAAACAGGCCGAAATTCCCGCCAGCGCCGAACTTATCGATAATCCGGTCGGCACCGCCTGCGGATTCGCGGTACAGCTTAATCGCTGCCTGATGTTCTTCACGCCGGGCGTGCCGTCCGAATTTAAAGTGATGGTTGCCGACCAGATTGTGCCGCGCCTGCGCGAGCGCTTTACGCTGCCGGAACCGCCGCTGTGCTTGCGTCTGACGACGTTCGGGCGTTCCGAAAGCGATCTGGCCCAGAGCCTGGATCACCTGATCCTGCCGCCGGGCGTGACCATGGGCTATCGCTCATCAATGCCAATTATTGAGCTGAAGCTGACGGGGCCTGCCTCGGAGCGAGACGCAATGCTGAAGCTGTGGCCGGAAGTGCAGAAGGTGGCGGGCGAAAGTCTGATTTTTGAAGGCACCGAAGGGCTGGCGGCGCAAATCGCGCGCACGCTGCAGGACAGCAAGTTGAGCATCACCCTCAGCGAGCAGTTCACTTCCGGACTTATCGCGTTACAGCTTGGGCGAGAATCCGCGCCGCTGCTGGCGAGTGAAGTGGTGCCGTGTCAGGAGGAAACCCTGGCTCAGACCGCGCACTGGACCGCAGAACGCCGCGTGAATCATTTTGCCGGACTGGCGCTGGCCGTTAGCGGCCTGGAACAGCATCACATTAATTTTGCGCTTTCCACACCGGAGGGCACGCATGCCCTGCAGGTGAAATTCAGCACTTCGCGTCACAGCGTGGCGGTGCGCCAGGAAGTGTGCGCGATGATGGCCCTGAATATTCTGCGCCGCTGGCTGAATGGCAAAGACATCGTCAGCGATCACGGATGGGTCAACGTGGTGGAGGATCTGTTCCTGCCCGTCTGAGGCCTCAATGCGTGCCCGGATTTTCCCGGCGCGTGAATCACAACAGCGCCTGCGCCAGCAATGAAATCGGATGTTCACAACGTTTGCTTGTGGACATCTCGATTTGCCATTTACAGGTCTCGCAGTCGGTGATCACGACATCCGCACCGCTGTCTTCAATCTGGCGGAACAGCGGGGCGCCAATGGCCTGCGAAGCGTTGTAGTTTTCGGATTTAAAGCCGTACGTCCCGGCAATCCCGCAGCACTGTGAATCCAGCACCACCACTTCAAGCTCCGGAATGCGCCGCAGCAGTTCCAGGGTATAAATCCCCCAGCCCATTTTTTCCATGTGACACGGCGTGTGGTACACCACTTTCAGCGGCAATCGTCTGAGCGGTAACGTCTTTCCGCTATCCAGTTGTTTCCACAACCAACGGGTAGCCAGTTCAATATTGTCGCGCACATCGTGATTATCGATATCCAGCAGATGCGGGTATTCATCGCGCAGGGTGAAGGTGCAGGTCGACGAGGTGGCGATGACCGGAAGCCGCTTTTCCAGCACCGCGTTACGCAGCGAAGCGACGTTGACCTGCGCCTGTTTGCGCGCTTTATCGATAAAACCGTTGGCAATCAGCGGCACGCCGCAGCACTTCTCTTTTTCCAGCAGTTGCACGCCGACGCCCATCGCATTCAGCACGCGGATCAAATCTTTGCCGAGCTGCGGATGGTTGTAATTGACGTAGCAGCCGTGGAAAAACGCCACCTGTTCGTCGTACTGCGCCTGCTGTTTCGCCACCTGGCGATACCCGCGACGGAAGGTGCCTAAACCGTATTTCGGCAGCGTGCGGCGATGATCGATTTTCAGCGCCGTATCAAGCAACCTGCGTACCGGTTTCAGCCCGGTGGTGGCGTTAATGATCGGCGCAAACGGCGTCGACAGCGTGCCCATCAAATCGGTGTGGCTGAGGATAGCATCTCGCAGCGTCGGTTTTTGCAGGCTGAACTGCGCCCGCGCGCGCTGAATAATGTCGCCAATCTGCACGTCTGACGGGCAGGCCACTTCACAGCGCTTGCAGTTGATGCAGTATTTCAGCGCGTCGTCATACAGCGCGCCGTCTTTTAGCCGCAGGCGTTCACCGTCCGGCCCGGCCTGTTTAGGGCCAGGATAACGCGGGTTCACACGACTCACCGGGCATGCCGTGGTGCAGACCGTGCATTTGATACAGCTGTCAAAACGGGTATCGCTCATGAGCAGCCTCCGGCAAGTTCGGCAATCTGACGCGCTGCGTGCAGGGCGGTGACGGCGCTGACGCCGCCTGCGCAGCCCTGTGAAATGCCATCAAAGCCCCCGAGCACGCCACCAATGGCAAACAGATTGTTGAAGCGTTGTCCGTTGCGCCGTGGGCGCAGCGTGGCGTCGACCTGCACGCCAAAGCGCTGCCACGGCTGCGGTTCAAAGAAATCCCCGTGGGTCCAGCTTTCTCGCGGCGAGGATTGCTGCACATCCAGCCCGAGTACCGGTTCGATAACGTCTTCGCGGCTGGCAATCAGGCCATTACTGAAAAAGCTGCCGCTGGCGAGTACGGCAAAGCGCGTCCGGAACGGCACGTCGCCGTGGTTTCGGGTGGTGATGGCGGAGATATTTTGGCCGTCGTGAATCACATCGGTGACGACGTCGCCCGCCAGCCACATGCCGCCGTTTTTGATGAACTGGCGCTGCAATGCCGTATGCAGCCGAATGCCCGGCACCGACGGCGGCAGCGTTGGCAGCAGCGAAAGTGGGCAAGGAAGCGTTTCATTCAGCCAGCGCCAGAGGCCATCGTCATTCAAACCAAAACAGGCAGGCAGTAATAGTCTGTCGCTCACCTGCGCGTGGGGCTGTAGGGCATCGTGCAGGCTGCGCCACTGTCCGTCGTCGTCAAGCAGTCGTGCCAGATTCACCGAGCGAAATTCAGAGGCGTTGTCACGTAACAGGTCGAGCTGCGGGAGATCAATTTCACACACGCGGGCCTCAACGCCCATTTTCTCCAGCGAGGCCGCCACCAGATGCGGCTGAAAATCAAGGAAGCCGCTGATGCCCACCACGGTGACGCGTTCCCCTTTGTGCGGCGCGAGTGCGATATCGGGCGGTGTGAGCCACGCCTGACGCAGCGTGCCGATGGGCGTGATGCGCTGATGCGGTTGGTCGACGCAGCCATGCATGGCAATGTTGCAGTCGCGCAGCAGCGTTTCGGTTTGCTGCGCATAGTCGAGCACTTGAGTGGTGCCGATCAGGCTGTAAGGATGACCCGGTTCGCTCTGGCGCAGCGCATCCAGCGCTTCTCGTGGCGTGCGGGTTACACAATGGGCCAGTAAATCCATCGAGCCTGACGAGAAATGCAGCCCGCTCTGGCCGCGGCTGATAATGGCGCAGCGCAGCCCTTGTCGGGTGAGCGACAATCCGCACAGCAAACCTGCCAGCCCGCCGCCAATAATGACGGTATCAACGTTCATCGTGATGCTCCTTTTCCAGACCGCACAGCCCTTGCCACACCCAACGGGTAAATTCGCTTTCACGTAATGCATCGCCCCAGGCGATGGGTTGCACGCCACGCCAGCGCTCGTTTAAAAATTCAGAAAGTTGAGTCAGCGACTGCGCAGGCGTGGTGACCTGATAGCGGTGCAATAGCGCGGCGGCGCGACAGGCGCACAGTTCCCCCTGACAGGTGCCCATGCCCACGCGGGTACGGCGGCGTAAATCGAGCAAGTTTTTCACGCCAAGATTTTCCACCGCGTACTGCACCTCGCCGGCGGTGACCGACTCACACTCACACACCAGGCTGCGCTTCAGGCGGGAATCACCAATCGATGCGGGGGTGCGGTCACCATGGCGGTATACCGCTGAACCGCGTAGCGGTGCGGGTAGCGAGACAATTTTATGCAGCGTTTTCTCGGTTGGATCCTGAGAGCCGGGCAGGGGAGTATCCGCGGTGGTACAGGGGGCGTTGTGATTCAGCTTGCGACAGACCGCATCGGTGGCCATTTCCGCCATTAAACGGTAGGTCATCAACTTACCGCCGGTGATAGTGATAAACCCTTCCAGCCCGTCACGCACGGCGTGATCGAGCAGCACAATGCCGCGACTGACATTACGCCCACTCGGATCATCGTCGCTGGCGACCAGCGGTCGCACACCGCAGTATGCGCGCAGAATGCGGGTGGTGGCGATGGACGGGGCCAGCTTTTCGCCTTCGCGCAGCAGAATGTCCACTTCCGCCGCCGTGACCCGGTTGTCGTCGATGTCACGATAGTCAATGTGTGTGGAGGTGGTGCCAATCAGGGATATGGTGTCGCCGGGCACCAGAATGTCGGCGTCGGCAGGTTTGCGGCAGCGGTTGATGACGTGCTGGTTGATGCGGTTTTCGAAGATAAGCAGCGAGCCTTTGGCCGGGAACATACGCACGCTTAAATCGGCATATTCGGCGATGCGCTGGCCCCAGATACCGCCCGCATTGACCACGACCTGGGCATGTAAGTTTTCGCTGGCGTGACGCGTGCGGTCCCATATTGTCACGCCGCATACGCGATCGCCCCGGCGAATCAGGCCGGTGATCTCGCTGCCGGTACGGATGACCGCCCTGTGTTCGCGTGCATCGAGCATATTGGCTGCGGTGAGACGGAACGGATCGACGGTGCCATCGGGAACGCTGACCGCGCCAATAAGATTGGGATTCACCGCAGGCTCCAGCGTTAGGGCTTGAGCTGGCGTTAACGGTTGGGCGGGAATATTCGCCGCGAGGCAGGCTTCAATAAACTGATGCTGATAATCGAGGGAGTCTTCCGGCAGGGTGATGAACAGCCCTTCCGTGGCCTCGATACAGTGGCGCGCAATGCGTTTCAAAATCGCGTTTTCCGCGATGCATTCCCGGGCTGATTCCGCATCCGTCACCGCGTATCGTGCGCCGCTGTGCAGCAGGCCGTGATTGCGCCCGGTGGCGCCGGTGGCGATATCATTCCGTTCGACCAGGATGACCTTAAGTCCGCGCAGGCTGCAGTCCCGGGCGATCCCGGCCCCGGTGGCCCCGCCGCCGATGATGATGACATCGGCTTCGCTGGAGGTAGAGAAACTCATACTGATCCCTCAATGTTCGTTTTCTTCCATTTAGCCACATTAAGAATATGGTTTGTTTGATATCGAGCATATTCGAGCATAAATCGAAAGTGAAACGTGATTCCGTGCTCATAATGGAATGTTTGTCATAAATATGTAACATTCTGTGCGACGTTTCACAGTATATAGACAACACTTTTCCTACCATCCAGCCGCAATGGCGCACCGCGAGCTGCTCGCGCCGGAGACGTCCTTCTGATAACGATGGCCACGGAGGCTACAATGCTCAGTATTTTCAAACCTGCCGCGCATATCGCGCGATTGCCTGATGCGCAAATAGATGCTCACTATCGCCGCCTGCGCTGGCAAATTTTCCTCGGGATTTTCTTCGGTTATGCCGCCTACTATCTGGTACGCAAAAACTTCGCGTTAGCAATGCCTTACCTTATTGAACAGGGTTTTTCGCGCGGTGATTTAGGCTTTGCACTGTCAGGAATTTCCATCGCTTATGGCTTTTCGAAATTCATTATGGGCTCGATCTCTGATCGCTCGAATCCGCGTGTATTCCTGCCTGCAGGACTGATTCTCGCGGCGGCAGTAATGCTGTTCATGGGCTTCGTGCCGTGGGCAACGTCGAGCATTATGGTGATGTTCGTTCTGCTGTTCGTGTGCGGTTGGTTCCAGGGGATGGGCTGGCCGCCGTGCGGGCGCACGATGGTGCACTGGTGGTCGCAGAAAGAGCGCGGCGGGATTGTCTCAGTGTGGAACTGCGCGCATAACGTCGGCGGCGGGCTGCCACCACTGCTGTTCCTGTTGGGGATGGCGTGGTTTAACGACTGGCATGCGGCACTGTATATGCCTGCATTCGGCGCGATCCTGGTGGCAATTGTTGCCTTTGCGCTGATGCGTGACACGCCGCAGTCCTGCGGGCTACCGCCTATCGAAGAGTATAAAAACGATTACCCGGACGACTACAGCGAGAAGAATGAAGAAGAGCTGACCGCGAAGCAGATTTTCATGCAGTACGTGCTGCCGAACAAGCTGTTGTGGTACATCGCCGTCGCCAACGTGTTTGTCTATCTGCTGCGCTACGGCATTCTTGACTGGTCTCCAACCTACCTGAAAGAAGTGAAGCATTTCGCACTGGATAAATCCTCGTGGGCGTATTTCCTGTATGAATATGCGGGGATCCCGGGCACGCTGCTGTGTGGCTGGATGTCGGACAAAGTGTTCCGTGGCAATCGCGGGGCGACCGGCGTGTTCTTTATGATTCTGGTGACCATTGCAACCATCGTTTACTGGCTCAACCCGCCGGGTAATCCGGGGGTGGATATGGCTTGTATGATTGTCATCGGCTTCCTGATTTACGGCCCGGTGATGCTGATTGGTCTGCATGCGCTTGAGCTGGCACCGAAGAAAGCAGCGGGCACGGCAGCGGGCTTTACCGGGCTGTTTGGCTATCTCGGTGGTTCCGTGGCGGCGAGTGCGATTGTCGGTTATACCGTCGATTTCTTCGGCTGGGATGGCGGCTTTATGGTGATGATTGGCGGCAGTGTGCTGGCGGTGATTTTACTGCTAGTGGTGATGGTCGGCGAAAAACGTCATCACGCAGCGTTGCTGAACAAACGTCACGGCGGATAATGCCGCCGTGGATGCCGACTGACCTGTGGCGTGATGACCCACTGCACCTTAAACGCGGAAGACAGCGGAGCCGGGTGCAGTGTTTATATTTTTTCTTCTGCCGTTAATGTTTTCATACAGGCCTGAAGCAGACCTGACGGGCTGCCTTCCACAGGAGGGTCTCGGGTCAGAAGCGAAATTTGTCGGTAAAAGGTGGGGGCCAGCGCTACTGACCGTAAATCGGGTCCCATCGTCTGTATTGTCAATTCAGGCAGTAGTGCAATACCTAATCCCTGGCGAATAAAGCTGATGGCGGTATCCGGATGGCTGAATTCATATTTAACGAGCGGTTCAATGTTCCTCTCTTTAAATAACGCCATGATGCTTAATTCATAACCTCCTTTGCTGACGATCAGCGGCTCACCCGCCAGCGCGTCAATCATAACAATATCATTCGCCGCCAGAGGATGGCTCTCCGGTACCACGACGGTAAATTTATCCTGATAGACGGGGACGGCATGCATTCCCTTTACCGGAGAATGAACAAAACCCGCATCAATATTTTCACTACGCAGTGAGTCAATAATCGCGGCACTGTTCTCTTCATAGGGGATAATTTTGATCGTCGGGTGATGTTTTTCGAAGTAGCGTATCACCGCCGGCAAAATACAGGCGCATACGCTGGGAAAGCAGCCAAGACGTAACGTACGCACCGGGTCCTTTTTCTCCTGCCAGGCTATCTCCTTAATGGCATTCACTTCGCGAGTGATGTTGCGCAGATGGGCAACGATCCGATCGCCTGCCGCCGTGAGTTGAATAGCTTTTCGTCGGTCACGGATCAGAATGTCTACCCCGAGCTCTTGTTCCAGCGCGGCAATCGCCTGGCTGATGGCGGACTGCGTCATGTAGAGGCGTTTACTGGCCTCGGTAAATCCATTGTATTCCAGTACGGCCAGCAGAGCGTGGACCTGTGTCAGCGTCATTAGTATTCTCTAATTAATATGATTAAAACGATTAATTTCTTTAATAGTGTCTCTTTATTTATAATCGCAGTCTCTTAATTACATCACATTTTGCCGCATCCGCGACGCGCGCATAGATATTGCACGTTGCCTGCCTGCGTCTTCTGAACAGGTTGTTGAAGATGAAAGAAAAATTATGGACGAAAGATTTTTGGGCTATCACCACCATTAGCTTCATTATTTTCTTTGTCTTTTATGTGCTGCTGACGCTACTCCCTCTCTATATTTCTGACCGTCTGCATGCTTCACCCGATAAAGCGGGCTTATTAGTCACCTGCTTTTTAGCTGCGGCGATCGTCATTCGCCCTTTTGCCGGGCAGTGGGTGGGAAAATATTCAAATAAAACTATTCTGGTGCTCTCTTCTCTGGCTTTTTTGGTGGTCACTGCGCTCTATCCTGTTTGCCATTCCATTGAATCCCTGCTGTTTATCCGGGTGCTTCATGGTATTACGTTTGGTGTTATCACCACGGTAAAAGGGACGATTTCCGCGCGGATGATCCCGGCCTCCCGACGTGGGGAGGGCATCAGTTTTTTCTCTTTGGCAATGGGGCTGGCGATGGTCGTCGGGCCGTGGGTTGGCCTGAATATGGCGCGCTGGAGCGCGTATACTCCGGCCTTCTGGCTGTGTACGGGCGTATCTCTGGTGTGCATCGTTCTGGCGCTGATCATTACCGTTCCGCCAGTCCTTCGTCATGCCGATGGTTCAACGCCTTCCCTGGGGCTTGCCGCCATGTTTGACCGTGCAGCGCTGCCGTTTGCGGGCATCACGTTCTTAATGACCTTTGCCTATGCGGGCGTCTCCGCGTTTCTGGCGCTTTACGCCCGGGAACTTAATCTGATGGCGGCGGCCAGTCACTTTCTGCTTTGTTATGCCCTTTTTTTGATGATTTGCCGTTCGTTTACCGGCAACGTCTGCGACAGAAAAGGGCCGAAATATGTGGTTTACCCTTGTTTGCTGGCGTTCACGCTGGGGTTGGTGGCGCTCGGCTACACGCAGGGCAGTATGATGATGATTTTCGCTGGGGCGTTGATCGGGATTGGCTACGGTTCTGTTACGCCGGTATTCCAGACGCAAATTATCAGCTCAGTGGCGCCGCACAATATCGGTACGGCGAATTCCCTGTTCTTTAATGCGATGGATGCGGGGATGGCCCTTGGCGCGCTGATAATGGGGCTGATGGTGGAACACGCAGGTTACCGCATGATCTATCTGGCGGGCGCCGTACTGGTGATCGTCGCCGGGGTGTTTTATGCGTGGTATATGAAGGGAAAGGCGGGCATAACGCTGGTGTCCGCAAAAGAGATCCACTGAGGAAGCCAGTGAAAATGTTGTCTAAAAGCCCGCTCCGCAGATAAGCGCGGAGCCGGACAGAGCAGATTGACCTGAGATAAAAGGGGCTACATCTCGATTTCAATATCGCCGTTGGCTTTGCAGCAGCAGGGCAGAATTTCCCCGTGCTGAATAAACGCCAGCGGCTCGGTCAGCCAGTCAACTTGGCCGGAAACCAGACGACAGCGGCAGGAGCCGCAATAGCCTTCGCGACATTGAAACTCGACCGCCACGTTGTGCGACTCTAGCGCCACCAATAGCGAAGGGTGTTCTTCCTGGCACAACAGCTGTGTGCCAGTCAGACGAAGGGTCACGCGGCTCATCAGAGCTGGAAATTGCTCAGGTCGTCGGCATCCACATTGGAGTCGATTTGACCGACCAGATAAGAGCTGACTTCCACTTCCTGCGGCGCAACCTGTACGTTATCGGACACCAGCCAGGTGTTGATCCACGGGATCGGGTTGGAGCGGGTCTGGAACGGCAGATCAAGCCCAACCGCCTGCATGCGGATGTTGGTAATGTATTCGATGTACTGCCACAGAATGTCTTTGTTCAGGCCAATCATGGAGCCGTCACGGAACAGATAACCGGCCCACTCTTTTTCCTGCTGTGCTGCCTGCACAAACAGGTCATAACACTCCTGTTTGCATTCTTCAGCAATCAGCGCCATTTCCGGGTCGTCCTGGCCTGAACGCAGCAGGTTCAACATGTGCTGGGTACCGGTCAGGTGCAGGGCTTCATCACGCGCAATCAAGCGGATGATTTTGGCGTTGCCTTCCATCAGCTTACGTTCTGCGAACGCGAAGGAGCAGGCAAAGCTGACGTAGAAGCGGATCGCTTCCAGCGCGTTGACGCTCATCAGACACAGATACAGCTTTTTCTTCAGCTCGTGCAGGTTAACGGTCACCGTTTTGCCGTTCACGTTATGCGTGCCTTCACCCAGCAGATGCCAGTAACTGGTCAGCTCAATCAGGGAATCGTAGTAGTGGGAAATCCCTTCGGCGCGTTTCTGAATCTGCTCGTTGGTGACGATATCATCGAACACGGTCGCCGGATCGTTGACGATGTTACGGATGATATGGGTGTAAGAGCGCGAGTGAATGGTTTCTGAAAACGCCCAGGTTTCCACCCAGGTTTCCAGTTCAGGAATAGAGATAAGCGGCAGCAGCGCCACATTCGGGCTACGGCCCTGAATGGAATCCAGCAGCGTCTGGTACTTCAGGTTGCTGATGAAAATGTGCTTTTCATGGTCAGGCAGCGCCTGGTAGTCAATACGATCGCGTGAGACGTCTACTTCTTCCGGGCGCCAGAAGAAGGAGAGTTGCTTTTCGATCAGCTTTTCGAAGATGTCATATTTTTGCTGATCGTAGCGTGCCACGTTGACCGGCTGGCCGAAGAACATAGGCTCCAGCAGCTGGTTATTTTTCGTCTGTGAAAAGGTGGTATAAGCCATGAATGAGTCCTGTTGAGATTTTATTGCCCGGTGGTGCGTTGTTGGCCGGGCCGTCAAAATCGTAGGCCGGGTAAGCGAAACGCTACCCGGCAAATAGCTTAGATTTTACATGCGCCGCTTTCGCAGCCATCGTCCTGAATGGACGGTGCCATGTCGTCCTGGGCATCTTCTGCGCCATCACGGGTGTTGTGATAGTACAGGGTTTTCACGCCAAATTTATAGGCATTGAGCAGGTCTTTGAGCAGTTGCTGCATCGGCACTTTACCAGACGGGAAACGTGTCGGGTCATAGTTGGTGTTTGCCGAAATCGACTGGTCGATAAACTTCTGCATGATACCAACCAGTTGCAGATAACCGTCGTTGTTTGGCATTTCCCACAGCAGCTCGTAGCTGTTCTGTAGCTTTTCGTAATCCGGAACAACCTGGCGCAGGATCCCATCTTTCGACGCTTTGATGCTGACGTGGCCGCGCGGCGGCTCGATGCCGTTAGTGGCGTTAGAGATCTGCGAAGAGGTCTCAGACGGCATCAGGGCAGACAGCGTGGAGTTACGCAGACCGTGGGTTTTGATCGACTCACGCAGACCATCCCAGTCGTAGTGCAGCGGCTCGTTAACGATAGCGTCCAGGTCTTTCTTGTAGGTATCGATCGGCAGAATGCCTTTCGCGTAAGTGGTTTCGTTAAACCACGGGCATGCGCCTTGCTCCTTCGCCAGTTCGTTTGAGGCTTTCAGCAGGTAATACTGAATGGCTTCAAACGTTTTGTGGGTCAGGTTGTTGCCGCTGCCATCGGAGTAACGTTTACCGTTTTTCGCCAGGTAGTAAGCGAAGTTGATAACGCCAATGCCGAGAGTACGACGGCCCATTGCGCCACGTTTTGCCGCCAGAATTGGGTAGTCCTGATAATCGAGCAGGGCATCCAGCGCACGAACCGCCAGAATCGCCAGCTCTTCCAGATCGTCCAGGCTGTCAATCGCGCCGAGGTTGAACGCCGACAGCGTACACAGGGCAATTTCACCGTTTTCGTCGTTCACATCGTCCAGCGGTTTGGTTGGCAGGGCGATTTCCAGGCACAGGTTAGACTGACGCACGGGGGCGATAACCGGATCAAACGGGCTGTGAGTGTTGCAGTGGTCAACGTTCTGGATGTAGATACGGCCAGTAGAGGCACGTTCCTGCATCACCAGAGAGAACAGTTCAACCGCTTTGATGCGCTGCTTGCGGATGCTGGTGTCTTTTTCGTATTTCACATACAGACGTTCAAACTCGTCCTGATTGGCGAAGAACGCGTCGTACAGGCCTGGTACGTCGGACGGGCTGAACAGGGTGATGTCTTCACCTCTCAGCAGACGGGTATACATCAGTTTGTTGATCTGTACGCCGTAGTCCATGTGACGCACGCGGTTCGCTTCGGTACCACGGTTGTTTTTCAGCACCAGCAGGCTTTCAACTTCCAGGTGCCACATTGGGTAGAACAGTGTAGCTGCACCGCCACGCACGCCGCCCTGAGAGCAGGATTTTACCGCAGTCTGGAAGTGTTTGTAGAACGGGATACAGCCGGTATGGAACGCTTCACCGCCACGAATTGGGCTGCCCAGCGCACGGATGCGACCGGCGTTGATGCCGATACCGGCGCGCTGAGAAACATATTTCACGATGGCGCTGGAGGTGGCGTTGATGGAGTCGAGGCTGTCGCCGCACTCGATCAGCACGCAAGAGCTGAACTGGCGCGTCGGGGTACGCACGCCGGACATAATTGGCGTCGGCAGCGAAATCTTGAAGGTGGATACCGCGTCATAAAAACGCTTCACGTAGTCCAGACGGGTTTCACGCGGATAGTTGGAGAACAGGCACGCGGCGACCAGGATATACAGGAACTGCGCACTCTCGTAGATTTCGCCGGTCACGCGGTTCTGGACCAGGTATTTGCCTTCCAGCTGTTTCACCGCAGCGTAGGAGAAGTTCATATCGCGCCAGTGGTCGATAAAACCGTCCATCTGCTTGAACTCTTCTTCCGTGTAGTCTTCCAGCAGATGACTGTCGTATTTACCCAGTTCAACCATGTTGACGACGTGGGTGTACAGCGCCGGCGGTTCAAACTGACCGTATGCTTTCTTACGCAGATGGAAAATCGCCAGGCGCGCGGCCAGGTACTGATAATCAGGGGCATCACGGGAAATCAGATCCGCAGCGGCCTTGATGATGGTCTCATGGATGTCGGCGGTTTTGATGCCGTCATAGAACTGGATGTGAGAGCGCAGTTCAACCTGAGAAATGGAAACGTTGTTCAGCCCTTCGGCCGCCCAGTCCAGCACGCGATGAATTTTATCGAGATTGATTTGCTCAGTCCCGCCATCACGCTTAGTCACCATCAGACGCTGATTCATGTGCTTTTTTACCTGTCCGTGAAATGGAAAAATATCCCCCGCTTATCCACAAAATGCCGTTGTGGCTAACTCTGTGGATAAATACTATATGTAGGGGTTGTGCGATAAGATAAACGCTATATGGTGAGTATTCTAGTAAGGATTCATTTGAGTACAAGGGTTGATTTTGACGTTAACTTAAGGTTGCAAAAGGGTAGCGGAGGCTAAGTCCACGGATTGTAAGGCCTGGCGACATTGTCAATATTTGAAGAAAAAAAATAGAAATTTGATCGAGTGCTGATTTCTTCAACGAGAAGGTGAATTGCGCAACAGGATGCTGCGCAAACTTTATAAGAATAATGGATGACGTCAGTCGTTTTTTGCCGTTGTATGCAACATGTAATTAACATCAACACCCGGCGCGAGCGTAAAGTGATTCGTGACCGGATTGTAGTGCAGGCCGATGATATGACGTTCCTGCAGACAGGTTTGGTCGACCCAGCCCAGCAGCTCGGCGGGTTTGATGAACTTCTTCACGTCGTGGGTGCCTTTTGGCACCATGTTTAAGACATATTCTGCACCCACGACGGCCATCAGCCACGCTTTGCCGTTGCGGTTGATGGTGGAGAAAAAGACCTGACCGCCGGGCTTCACCAGCTTCGCACAGGCATTCACCACGGACTGCGGGTCCGGTACGTGTTCAAGCATTTCCATGCAGGTCACGACGTCGTACTGCTGCGCATGTTTCGCCGCGTGGTCTTCCACGGTTTCCTGAACGTAATCCACTTGAATGCCGGTTTCCAGCGCATGCAAACGCGCGACCTGCAACGGTTCAAAGCCCATATCCAGCCCGGTAACGGTGGCACCTTCACGCGCCATGCTTTCGGCGAGGATCCCGCCGCCGCAGCCGACATCCAGCACTTTCTTGCCAAACAACCCGCCTGAACGGTTGCTGATGTAGCCCAGACGCAGCGGATTAATGCGGTGCAGTGGTTTAAATTCCCCTTCCAGGTCCCACCAGCGTGAGGCGACGGCTTCGAATTTTGCAATTTCGTCGTGATCGACGTTAGCCACCGGCTGTTTTTCGGCATTCATGGGTACATTGACTCCTTTTCTTATCAGGTCTGTGAGTATATCAGCACCCCGGCGCGAATAAAGCGCCGTGCTGGTACATAGGTTTACCTCAATCACGTCGGCTGTGTTATAATTTGCGACCTTTGAATCCGGGAAACAGTAGAGGGATAGCGGTTAGATGAGCGACCTTGCGAGAGAAATTACACCGGTCAACATTGAGGAAGAGCTTAAGAGCTCGTATCTGGATTACGCGATGTCCGTTATTGTCGGCCGCGCACTGCCAGATGTCCGAGATGGACTCAAGCCGGTACACCGTCGCGTACTTTACGCCATGAATGTATTGGGCAACGACTGGAATAAAGCCTACAAAAAATCTGCCCGCGTCGTGGGTGACGTCATCGGTAAATACCACCCTCATGGTGATACCGCCGTTTACGACACCATCGTCCGTATGGCGCAACCATTCTCCCTGCGTTACATGCTGGTCGACGGCCAAGGTAACTTCGGTTCAGTAGACGGCGACTCCGCCGCAGCGATGCGTTATACGGAAATCCGTATGTCGAAAATCGCCCATGAACTGATGGCCGACCTGGAAAAAGACACCGTTGATTTCGTCGATAACTACGACGGCACCGAACGTATTCCAGACGTTATGCCAACCAAGATCCCGAACCTGTTAGTTAACGGTTCGTCCGGTATCGCGGTGGGTATGGCAACGAACATTCCGCCACATAACATTACCGAAGTCATTAACGGCTGCCTGGCTTACATTGACGATGAAGACATCACCGTCGAAGGGCTGATGGAACACATCCCAGGGCCTGACTTCCCGACCGCAGCTATCATCAATGGCCGTCGTGGCATTGAAGAAGCCTATCGTACCGGTCGCGGTAAAATCTATATTCGCGCCCGTGCGGAAGTCGAAGCTGACGCCAAAACTGGCCGTGAAACCATCATCGTGCACGAAATTCCTTATCAGGTGAACAAAGCTCGCCTGATCGAGAAAATCGCCGAGCTGGTAAAAGACAAACGCGTGGAAGGTATCAGCGCGCTGCGTGACGAGTCTGATAAAGACGGTATGCGCATCGTGATTGAAATCAAACGTGACGCGGTGGGTGAAGTGGTTCTGAACAACCTCTACTCCCAGACTCAGCTGCAGACCTCTTTCGGTATCAACATGGTTGCTCTGCACCATGGTCAGCCGAAGATCATGAACCTGAAAGACATCCTTTCCGCGTTCGTGCGTCACCGCCGCGAAGTCGTCACCCGTCGTACCATCTTCGAATTGCGTAAAGCACGCGACCGGGCGCACATCCTTGAAGCGCTGGCTATCGCGCTGGCAAACATCGAACCGATCATTGAAATGATCCGTCGTGCGCCAACGCCTGCGGAAGCAAAAGCTGCGCTGATTGCACAGCCATGGGCTCTGGGCAACGTTTCCGCGATGCTGGAACGTGCCGGCGATGACGCTGCACGTCCGGAGTGGCTGGAGCCGCAGTTCGGTATTCACGACGGTAAGTATTTCCTGACCGAACAGCAGGCTCAGGCGATTCTGGATCTGCGTCTGCAGAAACTGACCGGCCTGGAGCATGAAAAACTGCTCGACGAGTATAAAGAGCTGCTGGAACAGATAGCGGAGCTGCTACACATTCTGGGCAGCGCTGACCGTCTGATGGAAGTGATTCGTGAAGAGCTGGAACTTGTTCGCGAGCAGTTCGGCGACCAGCGTCGTACCGAAATCACGGCCAACACTGCAGACATCAACATCGAAGACCTGATCAACCAGGAAGACGTTGTTGTGACCCTGTCTCACCAGGGCTACGTGAAATACCAGCCGCTGACCGATTACGAAGCTCAGCGCCGCGGTGGCAAAGGTAAATCAGCCGCCCGTATTAAAGAAGAAGACTTTATCGACCGCCTGCTGGTCGCCAACACCCATGACACCATTCTGCTGTTCTCCAGCCGTGGTCGTCTGTACTGGATGAAGGTTTATCAGTTGCCAGAAGCAAGCCGTGGTGCGCGTGGACGTCCAATCGTCAACCTGCTGCCGCTGGAAGCGAACGAACGTATCACCGCCATTCTGCCGGTGCGTGAATACGAAGAGGGCGTTAACGTCTTCATGGCGACCGCCAGCGGTACCGTCAAGAAAACGGCGCTGACCGAGTTCAGCCGTCCGCGTTCTGCCGGTATCATTGCGGTGAACCTGAAAGAAGACGATGAGTTGATTGGCGTTGACCTGACCAACGGTAACGATGAAGCGATGCTGTTCTCCGCCGCCGGTAAAGTGGTGCGCTTTAAAGAGAGTGCAGTGCGTGCCATGGGCCGTACGGCGACTGGTGTTCGCGGTATCAAACTGGCCGGTGAAGACAAAGTCGTGTCGCTGATTATCCCACGCGGTGAAGGGGCGGTTCTGACCGTGACCCAGAACGGCTACGGTAAGCGTACTTCTGAAACCGAATACCCAACTAAGTCTCGCGGCACGCAGGGCGTTATCTCGATCAAAGTGACCGAGCGTAATGGTTCTGTGGTAGGCGCAGTACAGGTTGTGGATAGCGACCAGATCATGATGATAACCGATGCCGGTACGCTGGTGCGTACCCGCGTTTCGGAAGTCAGCGTGGTTGGCCGTAACACCCAGGGCGTTATCCTCATCCGCACCGCGGAAGATGAAAACGTAGTGGGTCTGCAGCGTGTTGCTGAACCGGTTGACGAAGAAGAACTCGACGCTATCGACGGCAGCGTTGCCGAAGGTGACGATGAGATCGCTCCGGAAGTGGAATCTGACGACGATGTAGCCGATGACGCAGACGAGTAATTGTCTGAAATAATCGCCTGAAGTCAGTGAAAAGGGCCAGTGAAAACTGGCCCTTTTTCTTTGAACGTTGCG
Source organism: Scandinavium manionii (assembly GCF_024764775.1). Lineage (NCBI taxonomy): Bacteria > Pseudomonadati > Pseudomonadota > Gammaproteobacteria > Enterobacterales > Enterobacteriaceae > Scandinavium > Scandinavium manionii. The sequence continues at coordinate 342,815 of NZ_JALIGC010000039.1, forward strand.
AGGGTAGAGATTTACCGCTACCTTAATCCCATCTTTTGCATGTACACGGCCAAACGTTGAAATACCTCGTCTCTTTTCGCACGACTCTGAAAGTTTCCCGCTATCTTTTCCGGGCGCTGGCGCTGTTGCTCTGGCTGCTGATTGCCCTCGTCTCGGCGTTCTACATTGTGAATTCGCTGCACACCAAAGAGGCGGAGATACGTCAGGAATTTAACCTCAGCTACGATCAGGCCCAGCGCTACATTCAGCGCACGTCAGACGTGATGAAAGAGCTGAAGTACATTGCGGAAAATCGACTGAGCGTGGAAAACGGCGTGATGTCCTCACGCACGGCGAAAGACGATACCGAAGTCCCCGAATTTGAGCCACTGTTCCAGGATTCCGACTGCGGCGCACTGAGCAGTAGCTGGCGCGGCTCGCTAGAGTCGCTGGCGTGGTTCATGCGCTACTGGCGCGACAATTTCTCTGCGGCTTACGATCTTAATCGCGTGTTCCTGATTGGCAGCGACAATCTCTGTATGGCGAACTTTGGCCTGCGCGATATGCCGATGGAACATGAGCAGGCGCTGAAAATCCTGCATGAGCGGATCATGAAATACCGCAATGCGCCACAGGATGAGCGCGGCAATAACCTGTTCTGGATTAGCCAGGGCCCGCGTCCGGGCGTGGGCTATTTCTATGCGCTGACGCCGGTGTATCTCGCCAACCGCCTACAGGCGCTGCTCGGCATTGAACAAACCATCCGCATGGAAAACTTCTTCACGCCGGGCAGTATGCCAATGGGCGTGACCATTCTGGATGAAAGCGGCCAGCCGTTGATTTCCCTCACTGGCGGCGAAAGTAAACTGAAAATCGACCCGCACTGGATGCAGGAACGCGCCTGGTTTGGCTATACGTCGGGCTTCCGCGAGCTGGTGCTGAAGAAAAGCCTACCGCCGTCTTCGCTGAGTATTGTCTACTCGGTACCAGTGGATTTGGTTCTCGAGCGGATAAGAATGCTTATCCTCAACGCCTTACTGCTGAATATTCTGACCGGCGTGGCGCTGTTTACCCTGGCGCGAATGTACGAACGCCGGATTTTCCTGCCTGCCGAAGCTGATGCGCAGCGCCTGGAGGAGCACGAACAATTCAACCGTAAAATTGTGGCGTCTGCCCCGGTCGGGATTTGTATTCTGCGCACCCTGGACGGGACCAACATCCTGAGTAACGAGCTGGCGCATAATTACCTGAATATGTTGACCCACGAGGACCGACAGCGGTTGACACAGATTATCTGCGGCCAGCAGGTCAACTTTGTTGATGTGCTCACCAGCAACAATACCAATCTGCAAATCAGCTTTGTCCATTCGCGCTACCGCAATGAAAACGTGGCGATTTGCGTCCTGGTGGACGTGTCGTCGCGTGTGAAGATGGAAGAGTCATTGCAGGAAATGGCGCAGGCCGCCGAGCAGGCGAGCCAGTCGAAATCGATGTTCCTGGCGACGGTAAGCCACGAGCTGCGCACCCCGCTGTACGGCATTATCGGTAACCTCGATCTGCTGCAAACTAAAGAGCTGCCGAAGGGCGTCGACCGACTGGTGACGGCGATGAATAACTCCTCCAGCCTGCTGCTAAAAATCATCAGCGACATTCTCGATTTCTCGAAGATTGAATCGGAGCAGCTGAAAATCGAGCCGCGCGAGTTTTCGCCGCGTGAGGTGATGAGCCACATCACAGCCAACTATCTGCCGCTGGTGGTGCGTAAACAGCTTGGGCTGTACTGCTTCGTTGAACCGGATGTGCCACAGCAGTTGTCGGGTGACCCAATGCGTTTGCAGCAGGTGATTTCCAACTTGCTAAGCAATGCGATTAAGTTCACCGACGTCGGCTGCATTATTCTGCATCTGCGCCGCGATGAGGACTATCTGAGCATTAGCGTGCGTGATACCGGGGTGGGGATTCCGGCGAAAGAAGTGGTCCGTCTGTTTGACCCGTTCTTCCAGGTCGGAACCGGCGTGCAGCGTAATTTCCAGGGAACCGGGCTGGGGCTGGCGATTTGTGAGAAGCTCATCAACATGATGGACGGCGACATTTCGGTGGATACCGAGCCGGGCATGGGCAGCCAGTTCACCATTCGTATTCCGCTGTATGGTGCGCAAAACCTGAATCCTGCCGCCATTGATGGCCTGTCCGGCAAGCGCTGCTGGCTGGCGGTACGTAATGCGTCGCTGTCGCAATTTGTCGAATCCCTGCTGTCGCGCCACTGCGTGGAAGTGATGCGCTACGAGGGCCAGACGCCACAGGCTGACGATATGCTGATTTCCGACGACGAGCTGGCCCAGCCATGGGGCGGGCGTGGGGCGATTATATTCTGCCGTCGCCATATTGGTATTCCGCTGGAACGTGCGCCGGGCGAGTGGATCCACAGTGTGGCATCACCGCATGAACTGCTGGCGCTGCTGGGCCGAATTTACAGTATTGAAGTCGAAACTGCTGAAAACGGTGGAGCGCTGCCTTCGGTGGAAAACACCGCCGATACCAACGATGACATGATGATTCTGGTCGTCGACGATCATCCTATCAACCGCCGGTTGCTGGCCGATCAGCTCGGATCCCTTGGCTATCAGTGCAAAACCGCCAATGACGGCGTCGATGCGCTGAATGTGCTCAGCAAAAACCATATCGATATCGTGCTCAGCGACGTCAACATGCCAAATATGGACGGTTATCGTCTCACGCAGCGAATCCGTCAGTTGGGCTTAACGCTGCCGGTTGTGGGCGTGACGGCGAATGCGCTGGCGGAAGAGAAGCAGCGTTGTCTGGAATCAGGTATGGATAGCTGCCTGTCGAAACCGGTGACGCTGGATGTGATTAAGCAGACGCTGGCGGTCTATGCAGCACGGGTCCGAAAGGCAAGAAAGTAGAGTAGGGAGTAAGATTCCCCCGGTGAGCACCGGGGGATGAACAGCTTAGTCTTTGTCGGCCGCGCTCAGCGTGACGGAAGACAGATAGTTCAGCAGGGCGATATCATTTTCCACGCCCAGTTTCATCATCGCCGACTTCTTCTGGCTACTGATGGTTTTGATGCTGCGGTTCAGCTTCTTGGCAATTTCGGTAACCAGGAAACCTTCTGCGAACAGACGCAGCACTTCACTTTCTTTCGGTGACAGACGTTTGTCGCCATAACCGCCCGCGCTGATTTTTTCCAGCAGGCGAGAAACGCTTTCCGGGGTAAATTTCTTCCCTTTCTGCAGCGCCGCGAGGGCTTTCGGCAGATCGGTTGGTGCACCCTGTTTCAGGACAATCCCTTCAATATCCAGATCCAGAACGGCACTCAGAATGGCCGGGTTATTGTTCATGGTCAGAACAATAATAGAAATAGCCGGGAAATGACGTTTGATGTATTTGATAAGCGTAATGCCATCACCGTATTTGTCTCCAGGCATGGAGAGATCGGTAATCAGCACATGGGCGTCAAGTTTTGGCAGATTATTGATAAGCGCAGTGGAGTCTTCAAATTCGCCGACGACATTCACCCACTCGATTTGCTCAAGTGATTTGCGAATACCGAACAGTACAATCGGGTGATCATCGGCAATAATAACGTTCATATTGTTCATGTATTAGGCTACCTTGCTACATCAAGCTTTTGACGTAGGCGTCAATGTCGCTGATATATTTTTCTGTGCCGGGTGCATCCTTCTCACGAATGAGATGCTCCAGCGTTTCACATAACTGCTTGCCGGGTACCAGATTGAGCATGGCAAACACCCCTTTCAGGCGGTGAGCTGTCTGTGCCAGCGCAGCAAAGTCAGTTGTCGCTGACTCAGTATACAACCTCTTAACATCTTCCGGTACCGTATCAACAAACAGCGCATAATAACCGCTGGCATGGAGCTCGGCGTTTTCATTTACACCCGCGGGTGTTCCCAGCAACTCTCCCTGTGCCAGTTGTTCTTCTATAAGTTGTAGCACTGCTTCCTGCATGGCATTACTGATATTGAAGTTGACCCGTAGCTGACCTGGACCAATCTTACGAATACCGGCCTCATCATCGCTTAAAAGCAAGCCAGGCGCAGTAAGATTAGACGGATTATCAGTTAAAAACAGATCATATTCTTGACTTGTCAGGCGCTCATCCGGGGAAATGCAGCTCGCGCCCCAGTTTTCCAGCAGTCGAACGACCACGCTTCGCACTTCGTTGGACGTAATATCAATCATTGCAATGACGTCGTCGAGTAGCTTCTCTTGCGATTCGGTTTCTTCTTCACGTGGCGCCATTTTGACGTGCAGTGAGTAACGCGTGCCCAGCGATTCTCGGGCTTTAATATTCAGATGGCCGCCAAGTTTACGCGCCAGCTGATCGCACAGCCAGAAGGTGAGGGCGTTGGCTTTACCGAACCGGTCTTCCTGAGTGTCGTTCAGGAACGGGAAGTGAAGATTGTCGATTTCACTGTTCGAGACGCCGTTGCCGGTATCCAGAATACGGAAGGTGAGTCTGTCTTCCGCGGATTCATCTTTCCCGACTTCAAGCGTCACTTTGCCAATTTGAGTGGTTGTTACCGCATACTGGATAAGCAGCAGCAGGATCCGTTTGAGCCCTTCACGATCGCCATGACGCTGTTCGCTAGCCGCCAGATGGTTGTTGATCAGCAGTTGCAGGCCTTTACGCTTAATCACCGGTAAAACGTCCGGCACCACTTCGTCGATCAAATCCTGAATCGAGAACAGTGCGGATTGTCCCTTCCAGCCATCGCCTTCCAGCATATTCGCCAGTTGGATCTCGTCGACCAGACGCACCAGCGTATCGGCGTGCTGAGCGAGTTTCTGATTTTCATCACCCTTGAGTGCTGCGGCGTCTTCGGCCAGCGTTTTTACCGGCTGCTTCAACGCTTCGCCAATGTTCTGCATAAAGGCGATGCGGCCTTGCTGGTTTTTCTCATACAGACGCTGGGCCTGTTTAAGCTTTTTGTTCACCAGCACTTCTTTATCCTGGTCGCGAATAATGAAGATTTGCGTGCGCGGAGCCACCTGGCTGCGGAACTGGCGAATTTCGTACAATTCGTTATTGATAGTCGCCTGAATGACGCCCTGATGCTGGTCGGCCATGCTGGTGATATTTTGCAGATTCAGATGCGGCAGCAGGTGATCGGCAATTTTGTTGCTGATAACCGTGCGATTGGACTCCTGGTCATGCACCAGCAGCCCAAGCGGTAACACCGAGACAATCTCTTCATTAATAGCTTTCAGCACCCGCAGCTCATTGCTGGCAGCGCCTGGAGTGGCGTTATCCGTCTGCCGGCGGCCGGAATAATGACGGAAGGTGTTATAGCCAAACAGCGCCAGCGCCAGCAGGCCGATGTTCAGCAGCAGCGGCAGCAAAATGTTTTGCAAGGTATCGAGCAGCAGCGTACCGAATGGCACCTGCCACACAAGGCGCATGCCGGTGGAATTGACCGATGAGGCAATCTCAATGCGCGAACTGTTGAAATTGATGCTCACGCTGTCTACGGCTTCTTTATCCTGACTGCGCAGATTTTTCTGTTTAGGATCCGGCTCAAGGCGGAAACTGTCCAGCGTCATGCCCGGCGGGATAAGATCGTTAATCGGTAAATCGAAAGCCACGACAGTGGCCAGATGGCCCGGCTGATTGAAGGTCGTGCGCAGCGTAAAGTAGTGACCGTTCTGCCAGGCGAGACGGCGCAGAGCCGAAAAGGTTTCGCGCTCATCAAGCGTATTGGCTTGCTGCAACATTTCTGCCCGACGTGAATCGACGATACTGCCCACGCTGGACTCTTTGAAGCCAGCGGACAAGTCTTTCAATGGCAAGGTGGAGATGAGGATCAGGCTGTTATCCTGACCATTGAGATAGTACATCGACCAGGGTACGGTTTCCGCGCCCCACAGCGTATCAAGGTAGTTCGACATTTTTTGCGTCATGTCGAGGGTGGCACCGTCGTGAGAGCCGAAAATCAGCGCTTCTGTTTTTCGACGCGGTTTCTCGAGGTAATACACGTCTTGCTTCAGGCGAGTTTCCTGAAGGCCATCGCCGCCAGAGGCTGACGTCGCGGACGCAGCGATGTTGTCATAAATCTGCCAGGTGGCGTAGCGCCAGGTATCGATGCGTTTATGGATGGAATGTGTCATATCGACAATCTGGTAGCTTTTATCCTTCAGCCAGGCATTCACCGCACTCTGGGTAATCACGCCCATCGTCACCAGCAGCACGACAATTAGCAGCAGAAAGAAACGGTTAATGCTCCCTGGAATAAGGGAAAACTTGTTGGAGATAGTCGGGTCGGAATGACTCATTCGTGTGTGTAATCCATGATGACTGCACCAATTAACAGGCGTTGAAAGCGGGTTTGCTGCCTTTGGTGAAAAGCTGTTGCCGGTTTTCTGCTGGGTTTAGTTACGGCAACTCCAGCAGGCAGTATAAAGGGTAATGCGCCAATTTCCACATTCTCAGGTCGGTTGTTGACTTTGTGAACAATCTGCACAGTTGCCTCACAGAGATGTACATAGTTACATTTTTTGTACAAATATTTACGCTGAGATCCATAAGAATAGCACTAAATAACAAGCGAATATTTAACCCGTAGTACCTAAAGGGAATTTTTCCAGTGGGGTTGATTGCTTAATAGTCGTTATGATTTCGAGGGGGTAGCACACGGCTATTAATTTGCGTAAAGAAAGGTAAAAAAAAACCGGATGCGAAGCACCCGGTAGAAATATGAGTAAACAGACATTCAGAACTGAATGACGGTAATAAATAAAGTTAATGATGATAGCGTTGATTATTTTAGAGATCGTTGATGAATTTGTTTTGTCATTCAGTGCTATACGTGAAATGGCTTTATATGCATTGATTTGATTGAGTTTTTTATTTATTTTGATTTTTGATGCTATATTTTTTGGCTTTTCGTGGCATGAAAAAGTTCCGTGAAATTTACATGTTGAAACATCTAGTGGGTAATTTGAAACACCTTAAAAGTTCTCGTATCATTTTCTTGTTGGATATTTCTGGATTTTGCAGCACAATGGGTTTGCCGACTGATTAGAGGGTTAATCAGTAAGCAGTGGCATAAAAAAGGCATATAACAGAGGGTTAATAAAATGAAAGTTAAAGTACTGTCCCTCCTGGTACCAGCACTGCTGGTAGCGGGCGCAGCAAATGCGGCTGAAATTTATAACAAAGACGGCAACAAATTAGATCTGTACGGTAAAGTAGACGGCCTGCACTATTTTTCTGACGACAAGGGCGCTGACGGCGACCAGTCCTACATCCGTATGGGCTTCAAAGGCGAAACTCAGGTTAACGACCAGATCACCGGTTACGGCCAATGGGAATACAACGTTCAGGCGAATAACACCGAAGGTTCTGCTGATCAGGCATGGACTCGTGTAGGTTTCGCAGGTATTCGTGTTAAAGATGCCGGTTCTTTCGACTACGGTCGTAACTACGGCGTTGTTTATGACGTAACGTCCTGGACTGACGTCCTGCCAGAATTCGGCGGCGACACCTACGGTTCTGACAACTTCATGCAGCAGCGTGGTAACGGCTACGCGACTTACCGTAACACCGACTTCTTCGGTCTGGTTGACGGTCTGAACTTCGCTATCCAGTATCAGGGTAAAAACGGCAGCATCAGCGGCGAAGGCGCAACTGCCAATGGCCGTGGTGCTCTGAAACAGAACGGCGACGGAGTCGGCGGTTCCGTAACTTATGATCTGGGCGAAGGCTTCGGTCTGGGTGCTGCAATGTCCAGCTCCAAACGTACAACCGATCAGAACGATGCATTTACTGGTGCAAATGGCATTGTTTACGGTGAAGGCGATCGCGCTGAAACCTACACTGGCGGCCTGAAATATGACGCGAACAACGTCTACCTGGCAGCTCAGTACACCCAGACTTACAATGCAACCCGCATCGGTTCCCTGGGCTGGGCGAACAAAGCTCAGAACTTCGAAATGGTTGCTCAGTACCAGTTCGACTTCGGTCTGCGTCCATCCGTGGCTTACCTGCAGTCTAAAGGTAAGGACATCGAGAATGGTTACGGCGACCAGGACGTCCTGAAATATGTTGATGTTGGCGCGACTTACTACTTCAACAAAAATATGTCCACCTACGTTGACTACAAAATCAACCTGCTGGACGAAAACAACTTCACCCGTAACGCTGGCATCTCTACCGATGACATCGTAGCTCTGGGGCTGGTTTACCAGTTCTAATCGACTGCTAATCAGTAAAAAGGGTCCTTCGGGACCCTTTTTTTATCCTTTGTTTAAGCAGATTGGTGTACCCTTGCGCGCAAACATGAGGGGCATTACGTATGGATTTCACTTATTTCCGCGCGGCACTGATGGCCGTCGCTCTCGTTATTTCCGGCTGCGATAACAGCCCGCCGACACCACCTGCGCAAAAAGCGCCAGCGACCGTCCTTGAAGGCAAGACGATGGGGACATTCTGGCGGGTCAGCGTCATCAATCTCGACAGCAGCAAAGCAGAGGCCTTGCGACAGAAGGTGCAAAGCCAGCTGGACGCCGACGATCAGCTATTGTCCACGTGGAAAAACGATTCCGCGCTGATGCGATTCAACCATTCCACCAGTACCGCGCCGTGGCCGATCAACGAAGCGATGGCGGATATCGTCACCGAATCACTGCGTATAGGTGCGAAAACCCAGGGCGCCATGGACATTACCGTCGGGCCGCTGGTGAATCTGTGGGGCTTTGGCCCGGATAAACAGCCGGTAAAAACGCCGGATCAGGCGCAAATTGACGCCGCAAAAGTGCGTACTGGTCTGAAACATCTGACGGTGATTAACCAGTCTGGCAGCCAGTATTTACAAAAAGACATTCCCGACTTGTATGTTGATCTCTCGACCGTGGGCGAAGGCTACGCCGCCGATCATCTGGCGCGCTTAATGGAACAGGAAGGCATTGCCCGTTACCTGGTCTCCGTGGGCGGCGCGCTGTCGAGCCGTGGTATGAATGCCGAAGGCCAGCCGTGGCGGGTGGCGATTCAGAAACCGACGGATAAAGAAAATGCGGTGCAGGCGATTGTGGATATCAACGGCCACGGCATCAGCACCTCGGGCAGCTATCGTAACTACTACGAGCTTGACGGCAAACGTATCTCCCATGTAATCGATCCGCAAACCGGTGCACCTATCCAGCATAAACTGGTATCGGTCACGGTGATTTCACAGACTGCGCTGGAAGCCGACGGCTGGGATACTGGGCTGATGGTGCTCGGTCCGGATAAAGCCAAAGAAGTTGTGCGCGAGCAGGGGCTGGCGGTTTACATGATCATCAAAGATGGAGACGGCTTCAAAACGTGGATGTCTCCGCAGTTCGAAACCTTCCTGGTCAGCGGCAAAAATTAAAAAGCAAGAATGGCGGTTTTTTTAGCTGCCCTCTGCGCCAGACTCAGGCTACCCTGAATAGAGAGCCGGAGACTGTATGAAACGTAATGCTGCTATTAATGATGAGATCCGCTGGCAGGCGGTCCTCGACAGAGATTTGGCCGCCGATGGTCAGTTTGTTTTTGCGGTACTGACCACCGGGATCTACTGCCGTCCGTCCTGTCGCGCGCGCCATGCTCTACGCCAAAACGTCCGTTTCTACCCGAATACCAGCGCCGCCGAGGCTGCCGGTTTTCGGGCCTGCAAACGTTGCCAGCCTGATAAAGCTGACCCTCAACAACAGCGAATAGATAAAGTCGCCCAGGCTTGTCGATTGCTGGAGCAAGAGCGCACCCTGACGCTTGACGAACTGGCACGGGAAGTCGCCGTCAGTCCGTATCATTTCCATCGGCTGTTTAAATCCGTAACCGGTATGACGCCCCGCGCCTGGCAGCAGGCCTGGCGAGCGCAAACATTGCGTGACGCACTGAAAGAAAGCCCAACAGTCACCGATGCCGTACTGGCGGCTGGTTTTCCTGGCAGCAGCAGTTTCTATCGCCATGCAGACGACACGCTCGGCATGACGGCACGCCAGTTTCGTCGTGGCGGCGATGACCTGCGTGTGCGCTACACGCTTCAGCCGTGCCTGCTCGGACGTTGTCTGGTGGCGGCCAGTACTCGCGGTATTTGTGCCGTTTTGCCCGGAGATAAGGATGAAATGCTGATTGCCGAACTTGAGCAGATGTTTCCCCATGCCCAGCGGGAAGAAGCCGACGACGGATTCCGTCAGCAGGTCGCGCAGGTGATTGCTTTGTTAGACGGGCAGCGGGCAACGGTTTCGCTGCCGCTGGATATTCGCGGGACGGCGTTTCAGCAGTCGGTCTGGCAGGCGCTGCGTGATATTCCGACTGGTGAAACCCGTAGCTATCAGCAGGTAGCAGACAGCATCGGCAAACCGAAAGCGGTGCGCGCCGTGGCGAATGCCTGCGCGGCCAATAAACTGGCGCTGATCGTGCCTTGTCATCGTGTGTTGCGACAGAGCGGGGCGCTGTCTGGTTATCGTTGGGGTGAAGCGCTAAAAGCGGCTCTGCTGCTGCGCGAAGCAGGGCAGGAGAGATAACAATGCTGGATTTGTTTGCCGATACTCCGCCGTGGCAGGAGCCGCTCGCGCCGGGGGCGATTATTTTACGCCGCCGCGCGCTGGCCAATGCCGAAGAACTGCTCGCCGAAATCAATCGAGTGGCGGCCCAGTCTCCCTTCCGGCAAATGGTCACACCCGGTGGCTACACCATGTCGGTGGCGATGACCAACTGCGGGCACGTCGGCTGGACGACAAATCAGCACGGATATCTGTATGCCAGCCTTGATCCGCAAACCGGGCAGCGCTGGCCCGCCATGCCCGTGGCTTTTTTAACGCTGGCCCAGGCATGTGCGCAGGAAGCGGGCTATGCCGATTTTCAGCCGGACGCCTGTCTTATCAACCGATATTCGCCGGGGGCCAAACTCTCGCTGCATCAGGATAAAGATGAAAAAGACCTGCGCGCGCCGATTGTCTCGGTCTCGCTGGGCTCGCCTGCGGTGTTCCAGTTTGGCGGGCTGAAACGCAACGATCCGCTGCAACGCGTGCTGCTTGAGCACGGTGATGTAGTGGTGTGGGGAGGCGAATCGAGGCTGTTTTATCATGGCATTCAGCCGCTTAAAGAGGGCGATCATCCGGCAACCGGCGCATTCCGTTTCAATCTCACTTTCCGCCATACCTGAAACAGCAATAAAAATAAGAATTATTCTTGATGTAGAACGCAAGCCGTTTAAACTGCTGGCTGTTTTGGTCGTCCGGAATCGTTTTTATGCAGCTTCTTCTTCTGGTCTGGCGGCAGTACCGCTGGCCTTTCATCGCCGTCATGGTGCTGAGCCTGCTGAGCGCTGCGCTCGGTATTGGCCTGATTGCGTTTATTAACCTGCGCCTGATCGAAAGCGTCGATGCATCACTGACGGTGCTTCCGGAATTTCTCGGCCTGCTGGCGCTGCTGATGGCCGTCACGCTCGGCTCGCAGCTGGCGTTAACTGTGCTCGGGCACCACTTCGTCTATCGCCTGCGCAGTGAATTCATCAAACGTATTCTCGACACTCAAATTGAGCGGGTCGAAAAATTGGGCAGCGCCGCGCTGCTCGCCGGGCTAACCAGTGATGTTCGTGCCATTACCATTGCCTTCGTGCGTTTACCGGAGCTGGTGCAGGGCATCATTTTGACCTTTGGTTCGGCGGCGTATCTGTTCTTCCTGTCCGGCAAAATGCTAGTGATCACCGCGTTGTGGATGGCGTTGACCATCTGGGGCGGCTTCGTGCTGGTGGCGCGAGTGTACAAACACATGGCGACCCTGCGTGAAACGGAAGACAAGCTGTACCACGATTATCAGACCGTGCTGGAAGGGCGCAAAGAGCTGACCCTCAACCGCGAGCGCGCGGAGCACATCTTCAACACCCTGTATATTCCTGACGCCAAAGAGTATCGCCACCACATCATTCGCGCCGACACCTTCCATTTAAGCGCCGTGAACTGGTCGAATATCATGATGCTCGGGGCGATTGGTCTCGTGTTCTGGATGGCGAACAGCCTCGGTTGGGCAGACACCAACGTCGCCGCGACCTATTCACTGACGCTGCTGTTTCTGCGTACGCCGCTGCTTTCCGCCGTCGGCGCGTTGCCGACGCTGCTCAGTGCCCAGGTGGCGTTTAAAAAGCTGAACACTTTTTCGCTGGCACCGTATCGCACCGAGTTTCCAAAGCCGGAAGCCCATCCGCACTGGCAAACGCTGGAGCTGCGTGACGTGGAATTCCATTATCAGGACAACAACTTTGCCGTCGGGCCGATTAATCTGACGCTGAATCGCGGGGAACTGGTGTTTCTGATTGGCGGCAACGGTAGCGGGAAATCAACGCTGGCGATGCTGCTCACCGGGCTTTATCAACCGGTTTCCGGGACGATTCTGCTCGATGGTCAGCCGCTGGCGGTGGATAAACCGGAAGATTATCGCAAGCTGTTCTCGGCGGTGTTTACCGACGTGTGGCTGTTCGATCAGCTGCTCGGTCCGGAAGGGCATCAGGCGAATCAGACGCTAATCGACAAGTGGCTGGAACAGTTAAAAATGGGCCACAAGCTGAAGCTTGAGAACGGTAAAATTCTTGACCTGAAACTCTCCAAAGGGCAGAAAAAGCGCGTCGCGCTGCTGCTGGCGCTGGCCGAAGAACGTGACATCATTCTGCTGGATGAATGGGCCGCCGATCAGGACCCCCATTTCCGCCGCGAGTTTTATCAGGTTCTGCTGCCGCTGATGCAAGAAATGGGGAAAACCGTGTTTGCTATCAGCCATGACGATCACTACTTCATTCACGCCGACCGCCTGCTGGAAATGCGCAACGGTAAACTCAGTGAACTGACCGGGGAGGAGCGCGACGCCGCTTCCCGGGATGCCGTTGCCCGCACCGCGTAACCCTTTATGCCCCTGTTTCAGGGGCATTTGCTCTCTTTTTCACCGTTCCGGCCCTTCGTTTATTATTTTTTACATTGACTCGCGCTATGCTTAGAGGCTGGAAAACCGCCCCCGCTCAAGGATTGCCAACCGATGTCCGTGTTTCATAAAAACAGCGCCCGACTGCGTGACCAGGAACGTGCCCGACTTATCTGGCTGCTGACTACCGACAAAGCCATTACGTCCGCGCTAACTAACAAACTGACGCTGGCAGAACAGTATGACGAAGGGCAGCTGGCGGATGATATTGCCGAAGTGGGTGCGCTGGTGGCGCACCTGCCTGCGCCCGATCTGGCGGATACGCTGGAGGCACTGCCGTCCGATGAACGTCATGCGCTTTGGGGGCTGGTGGAAGACAGCAAGCGCGGCAACGTGTTGCTCGAAGCGTCCGAAGGCGTATATGAAGACCTGATCGAAGGAATGAGCGACAAGGCGCTGCTTGATGCGCTGGAAACTCTCGATATCGATGAAAAAATCTATCTGGTTCAGCACCTTCCGCGCAATCTGACCGGTCGTCTGTTGGCGACGCTTGCGCCAGCCGAACGCGACCGCGTGCGCCAGGTGATGAATTACGCCCACGACAGCGTGGGTGCGATCATGGAATTCGAGGTGATCACCATTCGCCCGGACGTCACGCTGGGCGCGGTGCAGCGCTACCTGCGCCGACTGGGAAAAATGCCGGAGAACACCGACAAACTGTTCGTCACCTCGCGCGATAAAACGCTGCTTGGCGAACTGGAACTGCAAACCATATTGCTCAATCCGGCGCAGCGCCGGGTAAACGACGTGATGGAAGCAGAGCCCGTTACCTTCCATCCTGAAGAAGATGCTGAAAAAGTTGCGCGTACCTTTGAACGTGATGACTTGCTGAGTGCCGCCGTGATTGACGCCGAAGGCAAACTGCTCGGGCGTCTGACCATCGATGAGATTGTTGACGTGGTGTACGAAGAAACCGACAACGATATTCGCCAGATGAGCGGTCTGAGTAACGATCAGGACGTATTCGCCCCGGTCAGCAAAGCGGTGAAAACGCGCTGGGCGTGGTTGGCGGTCAATCTGTGTACCGCATTTATCGCCTCAAGGGTGATTGATAGCTTCGAACACACCATTTCCCAGCTGGTGGCGCTGGCCTCGCTGATGCCCATCGTGGCGGGGATCGGCGGTAATACCGGCAACCAGACCATCACCATGATCGTTCGTGCGCTGGCGCTCCAGCATATTCAGCCGGGTAACTTTTCGTTCCTGATCCTGCGTGAAATGGGCGTGGCCTTGATTAACGGCCTGGTGTGGGGCGGCATAATGGGCGGAGTGACGTGGTGGCTGTACGATGACCTGCAGCTTGGCGGCGTGATGATGCTGGCGATGGTGCTTAACCTGCTGGTGGCGTCGTTGATGGGGGTACTGATCCCGATGATCATGACCAAGTTTGGCCGCGATCCGGCGGTAGGCTCCAGTGTGATGATCACCGCGATCACCGACACTGGCGGCTTCTTTATTTTTCTGGGGCTGGCGACGGTGTTTCTGCTTTAGCCGCGTGATGGCGGCGGATACGCTTCGGAATCAACACCAGCGCCACAATTCCGGCCAGCACACCAATGGCCAGATTGCCGGTGCTGACGGTCGCCGCGACGGTGACCAGCATCACCAGCGTCACCGACCACGGCGTTTGCTTCAGGGTGGCTGGCTGGATGCTGTGCCAGCTAAAGGTTTTGAACGCCACAATGGCCATGATTCCGGCGAGCACCGCCATGGGGATTTTGGCCATTACATTGCTCAGCCCGGTCACCAGTAACAGCAACACCAGGCCTGCCACCACGGTAGACAGGCGGCTGCGGCCTTTACCCATTTCCACATTGACGATGGTCTGACCGATCATCGCGCACCCGGCAATCCCGCCGAAAAAGCCTGCCATAATGTTGGCGATACCAAGCCCGGCGCTTTCACGCGCTTTGCTTGACGGCGTGGCGGTTAAGTCATCGACCAGTTTTGCCGTTAGCAGCGATTCCATCAGCCCGACAAAGGCGATACTTAGTGCGCAGGGCCAGATTATTTGTAATGTTTGCAGATTGAGCGGCACCAGCAACTGGGTCAGGCCGGGCAAACCGCCTGACATCGAGCCTTCATCGCCGACGGTCGGCAGAATCTGGCCGCTATAGACGGTGTACAACGTCAGAATAACGATAGCGAGCAGCGGCGAAGGCACGCTTTTAATTACTCGCGGTGCCCACAGTACAATCAGCAGCGTGGCGGCAAACAGCGCCAGAATCAGCGGCTCTTTGCTCCAAAAATGCGGCACCTGGGCAAAGAAAATAAGAATACCGAGCGCATTCACAAAGCCGGTCATTACCGCCTGCGGGATGAATCGCATCAGCCTCGCCATGCCGAACACACCAAATAAAATTTGAATCACGCCCGCCATCACCACTGCAGGCAGGATGTACGCTACGCCGTGCTGATGCACCATCGGGCCGATGACCAGCGCCACTGAACCCGCCGCCGCCGTAACCATCGCCGGACGCCCGCCGAGGAACGACATCGCCAGACACAGCACAACCGACGCAATCAGGCTCACTTTCGGGTCAACGCCTGCAATCACCGAAAAAGAAATCACTTCCGGAATCAGCGCCAGGGCGGTGATCACCCCGGCCAGCGACTCGCGCAGCAGCAGGGCAGGAGAGCGCACGATAGTGGCGAGCGCATTTTGTTCAGCAGTCGTTAACGATGAAGAGGTATCAGGCATAGAGAAATTAAGGTTATGGATGACCGGTTAATCATAAGCACGAGATGTGCTGTATGTCACAAAACGGGCGATATTACCGCGTTGCGTCACATTTCGCCAGTACCAATACTCATCCGTGTGACACATTTATTAAACATTTTTATAACAGTTATCAAAACAGGACTTAAAGATTAAACAATATTTAAATCTTTCACCGTCAGTGCTAACGTGGATTTCCCCGAATCGTTTCACCTGCGCTAAAACAAAAAACGCGAGTACAGTAAGGCTCATTACGATGACTAAAAAGATGGCCGTACGCAGCTCACAGGCAGTTGGTTTAGATGCCGAACCTCTGGCAGACCAGACCCACGCCCGTACCGAGCATGAGACGGATGTGTTGTTGATTGGCGGTGGCATCATGAGCGCCACGCTGGGAACCTGGCTTCAGGAACTGGAGCCGGATTGGTCTATTACCATGGTTGAACGTATGGAAAGCGTCGCCGAGGAGAGCTCCAACGGCTGGAATAACGCCGGTACCGGCCATGCCGCCCTGATGGAACTGAATTACACGCCGCAAAAAGCGGATGGTTCTGTCAGCATCGACAAAGCCATCGAGATTAACGAAGCCTTTCAGATCTCGCGCCAGTTCTGGGCGCACCAGGTGACACGCGGCGTTTTGCAACAGCCGAAGACCTTCATCAATACCGTACCGCACATGAGCTTTGTGTGGGGCGAAGATAACGTCAACTTCCTGCGCGCTCGTTATGCAGCACTTCAGCAGAACTCGCTGTTCCAGGGAATGCGTTATTCCGAAGATACCGAACAGATTAAGAAGTGGGCTCCGCTGGTGATGGAAGGGCGCGACCCGCAGCAGAAGGTCGCTGCGACGCGGACCGAAGTCGGCACCGATGTGAACTACGGTGAAATTACCCGTCAGCTGATTGCCGGCCTGCGTCGTCATGACAATTTCTCGTTGCAGCTCAACACCGTGGTACGCCGTTTTAAACGCAACGCGGATAACAGCTGGACGGTCACCGTTTCTGACGCCAATAACGCTAAAGTTCGTCGCATCATCCGGGCGAAATTTATCTTTATCGGCGCGGGCGGGGCGGCACTCAAACTGTTGCAACAGACCGGCATTCCACAGGCGAAAGAGTACGCGGGCTTCCCGGTCGGTGGCCAGTTCCTGGTGTGCGAAAATCCTGAGGTGGTGAATCATCATCTGGCGAAAGTGTATGGTCAGGCCTCCGTGGGCGCGCCGCCAATGTCGGTCCCGCACATTGACACCCGCATAATCGACGGTAAGCGCGCGGTGCTGTTTGGGCCGTTCGCGACGTTTTCGACCCGATTCCTGAAAAACGGTTCGCTGTGGGATTTGCTCGGCTCGACCAATAAATCAAACATTCTGCCGATGATTAACGTCGGACTGGATAACTTTAGTCTGGTGAAGTATCTGGTTGGGCAGGTGATGCAGAATGATAAAGACCGTCTGGCTGCACTGCAGGAATACTATCCGTTAGCGAAGAAAAGCGACTGGCGGTTGTGGCAGGCGGGTCAGCGCGTGCAAATCATCAAACGCGACGAAGACAAAGGCGGTGTACTGCGCTTAGGTACGGAAGTGGTCAGCGATGATGAAGGTACGGTTGCCGCACTGCTTGGCGCCTCGCCGGGCGCCTCAACGGCGGCACCGATCATGCTGCATTTGATGGAGCAGGTATTCAAAGAGAAAGTGAATTCGCCTGCATGGCAGGAAAAACTGCGCTCGGTGGTGCCGACTTACGGCAGCCGTCTGAGCGGTGACCCACAGGCCATTCAGCAGACGCTGGCGCACACCAGCGAAGTGCTTGGCCTGCGTTATGATGCCGACACGCCGGCCGATCCTGTACCGCAGGCGCAGTTCACGCCTCCGCGGGTGGAGCTGCAACCGGTGGCAGATATCGCCCTGTAACAAAAAAGCCCCGCTTAACATGAACTGTCCCACCGTATAGGGTCAGTCTATTAACGGGGCTTTTTTTAACGCTGAATTAGCGCTTTTCGGCGTTCTGCACTTTGTCTTCGGCTTTCCAGATGCGGTATTTCACGTCGATGTTAGCTGGCGTGTAAACCACAATTGGGAGCTTACTGTTGTAGCGCACCATCGCGTCGTCACCCAGATACGCGGTCACGAATTTCTGTGTTTTCTTGCCGTCCGGGCAGGCCATCATAGTGGACGCCGGGGACGTCACTTTATCGAAGACGTAGTAGTCGTAACCCCAGCCTTCCAGCGTTTTGCTTTCCAGTTCACCACCCAGGCGATGCTGGTTGCAGTCCACTTCCAGGGTTTGACCAATCAGTAGCTCCACTTTGTAACCAGACTCGTCTTTCTGCTGCGGAAGCGTAATGACCTGACGCTTCATCCCTTTTTCCGCCTGCGGGTAAGGGGCCACTTTTTCAAGCGGCGTATTGGCCGCGAAGGCACTGGCAGAAACACAGGCCAGAGAGAGCACGGCAGCAGCAAGTTTGGATGCGTTTTTCACTGTTAATCCTTTTGATCAGTTAGCAACAAGCAGATCGTACCATCACCACAGTTAATGGTAAGTGTTATTTACCAATATTTTAATTTTGTGTGGTGATATGTACTAAGGCCAATCGCCCGTGAAACTCAGGAACCCGGTGTGGCGTAGCCACCGATGATAAACCAGGCCAGGAAGGCGACCGCGACGATAAAACACAGGATAGGGAAGGCGATTCCAATGCGCATAAAACCTCTTGATGTCCTTAATCAGGAACTGATTTGCGTAATTCACGAAGCGAAGAGGATAACACATTGCTAACAATGAGCGCGGTTGTGTTTTTGCACAATGTCTACTCATTATAAAATGCAGTTATCGTTTAACTTTATGATTTTAGGTGTTTTTGTCGAGCGAGGCTGGTTATTGATTGAGCGTGGTGAGCGAGTAATATCGTTTCGGAAAATGATTTTGGTCGGCACGGAGAGATTTGAACTCTCGACCCTCGCCACCCCATGACGATGCGCTACCAGGCTGCGCTACGTGCCGACGCTGAAAAATAATACTACCTTTTTCAACGCCGGATGCAAGACGGTTTCCGCCAACTGATTTAAAAATAATCAATCAGTTAGCGATGAAACGTTTCTCTTCGGTCAGCACCTGGAGCAGCAGACTCAGCTGTGGCTTCTCGTTCTCCACTTTCTCATCGTCGCGATTCCACGTGTGGTAGTTACCGTTGTGATTCAGCACGACGGTCACCTTCGGCGTGGTTATCGCCAAGTCAGTATTGCTCGCGGCGGTGACCCAGTTATGGCGGCGCGTGGCGCTGAACAAGTCCTGCCCCTGAGAATATTCATTGGCAGGCGTGCTGACGTGCAGCAGGCGCTGCATCAGCGTGGTCATCACATCTTTATGGTTAGTCAGAGTGGTGATTTCCTGCGTTGGCGTACCCGGCCAGTGAACCACCAGTGGAACCTGAAGCTGCTCGCGAGACCAGTCGAAATTCGCGCCTTTTTTATCCAGTGATACGCCGTGCGCTGCCGTGATAATCACCACGGTTTTGTCGAACTTGCCGGACGCTTTCAGTGCGGTCAGCACGCGGTCAATCTGCTTATCAACATCCCCGGCAGCGCGGGAATAACGGCGGTTAAAGCCTTGCTTCTGGGTGTCGGCAAGGGTGGTTCCGTTGAGCGAAATCCAGGAGAACCAGCGGTTCTCTTCCTGCGCATAGCTCCCCAGCCAGTTGATCCACTGGGAAGCGGTATCCGCATCGCTCTGAGATTTGGACGGTGGCAGCGAGAAGTCTGACAGCAGCGCCTGGCGATACATTGGGCTGCTGAATCCGTCAGAGGAGAACAACCCAAGCTGATAACCCTGCTGATTCAGCGCGGAAATCAATGCCGCCGGAACGCGTGCGGACAACACGCCATCCATATAGCTTGGTGAAATCCCGTAGAACAGGCCGAAGATCCCGCTGTCGGCGGCATTACCGGCGCTCAAGTGCTGAGTAAAGTTAAGGTTTTGCTGCGCAAAACTGCCCAGGGCAGGCATCTGCTTCTCAAAACGGGAATAATTCAGGCTATCGACCGTAATCAGCAGAACGTTCTGTCCGGTGCCCATATCGCGGTAGCGCAAATCGCTCAGCGGATATTGCACGGAAACGGCTTCCGGATCGCCTTGCTCCACCAGACGGCGCTGATAATCCTGCGCGTCCAGCAGGCCGTGTTTCTCAAGGAAACGACGGGCGGTCATCGGATAGGAAAGTGGCAAATTCGCGCGCTGCATGGTTATCGGGCGATAGAAATTCGCATCGGCCCAGATGTACATCACATGCGTGGCGATAAATGCAGTAAACAGAAACCAGGCGACCGGGCGAGCATAGTGGCGGCGGCGCGTAAGGCTACGCAGCTTTTGCCAGCTCCAGGTAGCGAATAGCATCTCAATCAGCAGAATGACCGGCACGCTGATAAACATAAGCTGCCAGTCGCGGGCCATTTCGTTCTGATCGGGGTTAATCACCAACTCCCACACTACCGGATTAAGGTGCAAGTGGAAGCGAGTAAAGACTTCGCTGTCGATAAGCAACAGCGTCATGCCCACAGTGGCAAGAATGGCGGAGAAGAACCGCATCAGGCGCTGGGACATGACAACGAAGGTGAGCGGGAAGAGGATCAGCAGGTAGGTGGCGAACACCAGAAAGCTGAAATGCCCGACGAGGCTGATGTACGAGTACACGCGACCGGACAGCGTGGTCGGCCAGTCGGCGACAAACAGATAGCGGCTACCGAGAACTGCGGCCAGCAGAATGTTGAACAGGGCAAACCAGTGCCCCCAACTGACCATCTGGGACACTTTTTCTCGATAGGGCTGACGATGAGTCACCATAAACTGTTTGTCGTCTTCCTTTTGCGCTTAGTGCGCTGGGTCGTCGCTAACCGAGGATTGCAGCGCCTGAGCAAAGGAGCGGACAATCGCCTGGCGCTGTGCTGGCGCGACGCTTGTGTTAATCAGGTTAGTCACCATATTGCCCAACACCATCAGTGAAAGGTCAGTCGGTGCCTTGTGTTTTTCCAGCACGTTGGCAAGCTCAGTCAGCAGCTGTTCAACGTGTTCATCACTGTAGCGGGAGATTTGCGGCATAAATCCAGAATCTGTTTGTTCATGAAAGGGCAACATATTACCGTAGCAGCAGCTTTTTTTCCGCTTTTTTTCGCCTTTACACAGTTGCGTCCGCGATGGTTGAATACCGTCCGGTCTAAAAGGAGAGTTTAACATGAGTCTGGATATCAACCAGATTGCCCTGCACCAGATGATCAAGCGTGATGAAGAGAACCTTGAAGTGGTGCTGCGCGATACTTTGCTGGAGCCGACGGCAACGGTCGAAGAGATGATGGCTGAGCTGCATCGGGTCTATAGCGCAAAGAACAAAGCCTATGGCATGTTCAATGAAGAGAGCGAGCTGGCCCAGTCTCTGCGCCTGCATCGTCAGGGTGAGGAAGATTTCCTGGCCTTTAGCCGCGCAGCGACCGGTCGCCTGCGTGACGAACTGGCGAAATACCCGTTCGCTGACGGCGGCATCGTACTGTTTTGCCACTATCGCTATCTGGCGGTGGAGTATCTGCTGGTGGCGGTGCTCAACAATCTGAGCAGCATGCGCGTGAACGAGCAACTGGATATCAGCTCCACGCACTATCTCGATATCAATCATGCCGATATCGTGGCGCGTATTGATTTGACCGAATGGGAAACTAATCCGGACTCCAGCCGCTACCTGACTTTCCTGAAAGGGCGAGTCGGGCGCAAAGTGGCCGATTTCTTTATGGATTTCCTCGGGGCAAGCGAAGGGTTGAACGCCAAAGCGCAGAACCGGGGTTTGCTGCAGGCAGTTGACGATTTTACTGCCGAAGCGGAGCTCGATAAATCTGAGCGTCAGAACGTGCGCCAGCAGGTTTACACCTATTGCAACGAACAGCTGCAGGCCGGGGAAGAGATTGAACTGGAGTCGCTGTCCAAAGAGTTGTCGGGCGTCAGTGAAATGAGTTTCCACGAATTCACCGCCGACAAAGGCTACGAGCTGGAAGAGAGTTTCCCGGCCGACAGAAGCACGCTGCGCCAGCTGACCAAATACGCCGGAAGCGGCGGTGGGCTGACCATCAATTTTGATGCGCTGCTGCTGGGCGAACGTATTTTCTGGGATCCGGCCACCGATACGCTGACCATCAAAGGCACGCCACCCAACCTGCGTGACCAGTTACAGCGCCGCACCAGCGGCAAGTAACCTAAAATCAGCGATAAAAAAACCCCGCCGAGGCGGGGTTCTTCACAACTTGTCAGCGATTACGCGCGAACGAAGTCGATGTGAGTCAGTTTTGGCTTGAACGGGTGACGCTGAACAGCCTGAACCTTCACTTTCTCTTCTTTACCACCAGCAACCACGATGGTCAGAACTTCGGTGTAGAAACCTTCTTTAGTCTGCAGGTTCCACACTTTGTCGTGGTCCAGTTCCAGAGCTACTGGAGCAGCTTCGCCACCGTAGACGATTGCTGGGAACTGGTTAGCGGTACGCAGGCGGCGGCTCGCACCCTTACCCTGCTCTTTACGTACTTCTGCGTTTAAAGTAAACATTGATGTCTCTCTATATGTAATCCTGTTACAGGCGACCCAGCAACAGGCAAGTGATCTGCTTTGCACATGCAAAAGCGGGCGGGATTATAGCCTTCAATCCCCACAGGGGCAATTGGAAACTACATACCTGATACGGGCAATCGCCGGTCGGTACACGAAAATTGAGGGATTTTTCCCGCAATATTAGGGGGCGCTTAAGGGCGCTTGCGTTGATCGACTGCGGGGGCCGGGCTAGCGCAGCTCATTGGCGCGACGGAAACGGCCTTCATAATCAAAGATTTTTTCGCGCACCTGCCAGAATTGCCCTTTTTTACGCGCGACAACAAAATCCGGATGACGCAGTAAAACTTGCTGAGCAAGGATATCGGCAGGCGTTATCCAGCGCAGCGGCACGCCGGGCGTGCGAGTATGAGGGCGCATAAAAAGCTGCTCGAAGGCGGTTTTCAGTGCGGGCGTTTGCAGGCGGAAGCGCTCACTCACATCGGCCCCGTCTTCGTCGTGATAGGTGACTTTCAGCCACGGGCCTTTTTCGTCAGCGCCGTCCTGTAACGTCATGCCGCTACAGCGCAGCACCAGCGCATCTTTAAGCTTCAATGCCGCTTTCAGCATATCGTCCGGGTCAACCAGCACCGTGTCACATTCGCGGCAACGCCGCGCCGCGATATCATTTTCCGCATTACACTGCGGGCAGTTTTTAAAGCGGAAGCGGAAATCACACTGCTCGCGATGGCCATCGTCATCTTCAAACCAGCCCTGACAGCGGCGGCCAAAATGTTCGATAAGCGTGCCGTCCTGAGTTGTTTTTCCCCAGAACGTATTGGCGAAACCGCAGGCAGGGCAGAAAACCTGTACTGGTACGTTGTCACTTTTGCCTTTCGGCGCGCCGACTTCCGGGGCAAACAGGTCATGCGGGTTTCCGGCGTAGTCGAGTATCAGGCAATCGGTCTTGCCAGGCGACAGGCGCAGGCCGCGGCCGACAATTTGTTGATAAAGGCTGACGGATTCCGTCGGGCGCAGAATGGCAATCAGGTCGACGTGCGGCGCGTCAAATCCGGTGGTCAGCACCGCGACGTTCACCAGATAGCGAAACTGCTGGGCTTTGAACGCCTCAATCAGTCGGTCTCGTTCCGGCGTGGGTGTATCGCCGGTGATCAGTGCCGCCTCTGAGGCTGGTAGCAGGCCGGTGACTTCTTTGGCGTGCTCTACGGTTGAAGCGAAAATCATCACCCCTTTGCGATTCTGCGCAAATTCAACAATCTGGCTGATGATGTGCGGCGTTACGCGCTGCTGTTTTTTCAGCTCAACGTTAAGATCTGCCTCACTGAACAGGCCGTTGCTTTGCACCTGCAGGCGGCTGAAATCGTATTGAACCACCGGCATATCCAGTCGTTCCGGCGGCGTCAAAAAGCCGTGCTTAATCATGTAGCGCAGCGGCAGTTCATAAATGCAGTCGCGGAACAGCGCTTTTTCATCACCGCGTACCATGCCGTGATAATGAAAGCGATAAATCCAGCCTTTTCCCAGACGGAACGGCGTGGCAGTCAGCCCCAGCAGGCGTAAGTGAGGGTTCACCTTTTTAAGGTGATTAAGAATTTGCTGGTACTGGCTGTCATCGTCATCGCTGATGCGGTGGCATTCATCGACAATCAGCAGCGAAAACTCGGCCTGAAACAGCTCAAGGTTGCGCGCCACCGACTGCACGCTGCCGAAAACCACTTTGCCGTGGCTCTCTTTGCGCTTTAGTCCGGCGGCAAAAATATCGGCCTCAAGCCCTAACGCCCGGTACTTCGCGTGGTTCTGCGCCACCAGTTCTTTGACGTGAGCAAGCACCAACACACGCCCACGCGCCAGGCGAGCAAGCTCGGCTATCACCAGGCTTTTCCCGGCGCCGGTGGGCAACACAATCACCGCGGGCTGCTGGTGTTGACGAAAGTGGGAGAGGGTGGCGTCCACCGCTTCCTGTTGATAAGGGCGAAGTGTAAAGGTCATGGTTCCAGCGTCATTATTTCCAGGCAAATAGTATGCCATGAATCTTTTCGCTTGAGTGGCTTGGCAGGGCCGTTATACTTGACCCTTAGTACAGCTTCATTTTCGGGCCACGCCCGATACCCGCACAATTACAGGCTAAAAATACTTCATGCGACTCGAAAAGTTTATCGCCCAGCAACTCGGCGTCAGCCGTGCCATTGCCGGGCGTGAAATTCGCGCCAGCCGCGTTACCGTGGATGGCGAGATTGTCAAACTCAGCGCGTTTAAGGTCCTGCCGGAACACACTGTGGAATATGACGGAAACCCGTTGATTCAACCGACTGGCCCACGCTACTTCATGCTCAACAAGCCTCAGGGTTATGTGTGCTCAACGGATGACCCGGATCATCCGACGGTGCTTTATTTTCTCGATGAGCCACTGGCGCACAAGCTGCACGCCGCAGGGCGTCTCGATATCGACACCACCGGCCTGGTACTGATGACCGACGACGGCCAATGGTCGCACCGCGTCACTTCCCCGCGTCACCACTGCGAGAAAACCTATCTGGTGACGCTGGAATCACCGGTGTCCGATGACACAGCTGAACAATTCACCAAAGGCGTTCAGCTGCATAATGAAAAAGATCTGACCAAACCCGCACAGCTGGACGTGCTGACCCCGACTGAAGTCCGTTTGACCATCAGTGAAGGGCGCTATCACCAGGTGAAACGCATGTTTGCGGCGGTAGGCAACCACGTTGTGGGCCTGCATCGCGAACGGATTGGTGAGATTAAACTTGATGACGATTTGGCACCAGGTGAATACCGGGCGCTGACGGAAGACGAAATCGCCAGCGTTGGCTTATCGCCGCGCTAACTTCAGGAGTAGATTAGTGACCACCAGGCAGCACTCCTCGCTGGGTATAGTATTCATCCTTGGCCTCCTGGCCATGCTGATGCCGCTTTCAATTGATATGTATCTCCCGGCGCTGCCGGTCATTTCTGCGCAGTTCGGCGTCCCGGCGGGCAGTGCGCAGATGACGCTCAGCACCTACATTCTGGGCTTTGCCCTCGGTCAGTTGCTGTATGGCCCAATGGCTGACAGCATTGGTCGTAAGCCGGTTATTCTCGGTGGCACGCTAGTGTTCGCGGCAGCTGCAGTAGCGTGTGCGCTGTCGCAGACCATCGATCATCTGATCATTATGCGCTTCTTCCACGGCCTGGCCGCGGCGGCTGCAAGCGTGGTGATCAACGCCCTGATGCGTGACATTTACCCGAAAGAAGAGTTCTCCCGCATGATGTCGTTCGTCATGCTGGTGACGACCATTGCGCCGCTGGTGGCGCCCATGGTCGGCGGGGCGGTGCTGGTGTGGTTTAGCTGGCATGCGATTTTCTGGATCCTCGCTATTGCTGCACTTCTGGCCTCAACGATGATCTTCTTCTTTATCGATGAGACCTTGCCGCCGGAGCGCCGTCAGAAGTTTCATATCCGCACCACGATGGGGAACTTCGCCTCGCTGTTCCGCCATAAGCGCGTACTGAGCTACATGCTGGCCAGCGGCTTCAGCTTCGCTGGCATGTTCTCGTTCCTCAGCGCCGGGCCGTTTGTTTACATCGAACTGAACCACGTTTCACCGCAGCATTTCGGTTATTACTTCGCGCTGAATATCGTATTCCTGTTTATCATGACCATCATCAACAGCCGCTTTGTGCGCAAAGTCGGTGCGCTGAACATGTTCCGCGCCGGGCTGTGGATCCAGTTCGCGATGGCCGTTTGGATGGTGGTGTGCGCACTGCTTGGCGTGGGCTTCTGGTCTCTGGTGCTTGGTGTAGCGGCGTTTGTGGGCTGCGTATCGATGGTTTCTTCCAACGCGATGGCGGTTATTCTCGACGAATTCCCGCACATGGCGGGCACGGCGTCGTCGCTGGCGGGAACTTTCCGCTTCGGGATTGGTGCGATTGTGGGGGCGTTGCTGTCGATGGCGACCTTTACCACCGCGTGGCCGATGCTGTTTTCCATCGCATTTTGCGCCAGTTGTTCGATTTTGTTCTCTCTCTACGCCAGCCGTCCTCGTAAAAACCCGCGCTAATACACATCTGTTTAACAAAAAGGGGCTGAAATCAGCCTCTTTTTGATGCATATCAACCGCTAAGCGTTTTGTACTGCCCGATCATGTTTATTTTATGTAAAATCAATTGGTATAAAAAGTCACATCACTGTAGATAAAAAGGTTGTTTTAGATCACAGAAACGGGTACATATAGCGCCGTTATGCCGGTTTGGCATACGAGTGACGATAAAAACGTACGTACCCTTGGCTGGATGCAGGACGATTTGTCAACGATGTGTTAATATGGATGTGAAATATTTGTGAAGCATTTTGCTTCCGGGGAAAAAGACGTGAATACACAACAGCTTTCTATCGTACACCGACTGCCCCAGAGCTATCGCTGGTCTGCCGGTTTTGCAGGTTCAAGAGTTGAACCGATTCCGCAAAATGGTAACGAAGATGATAATTGCCTGGTGGCCCTGAAATTACTGAGTCCTGACGGCGATACCGCATGGCCCGTGATGCAGAAGCTGAGTCAGGCGTTAACCGATATCGAATTGCCAAGCTCCGTACTGGAATGCGAAGGCGAGCCGTGCCTGTTCGTGAACATGCAAGATGAGTTCGCGGCAACCTGCCGACTGAAAAATTTCGGCGTGGCTATCGCTGAGCCTTTCTCTGGTAACAACCCTTTCTGAGCGTTAGCTTAGCGTAATCAGCTGGCGAGTATACTCCTGCGCCGGTGCGGCAAACACGCGCTGACAGACACCTTGCTCAACCACTTCTCCCTGACGCAGTACAATCACCTGATGACACAGCGAACGCACCACATGCAGGTCATGGCTGATAAAGATATAAGCCAGCTGATGCTTTTGCTGAAGTGATTTCAGCAGGGCGAGGATTTGCGCCTGTACGGTCCGATCGAGCGATGATGTGGGTTCGTCCAGCACGATAAGCTGCGGTTTGAGGATTAACGCCCGGGCGATGGCGATGCGTTGGCGCTGACCGCCGGAAAATTCAGCCGGGTAACGCCAGCGGGTTTCCGGATCGAGCCCCACTTCTTTCATCACGCTAATCACTTGGTTTTCACGCGCGTTACTGCTCAACGCGGGCTGATGAACGCGTAAACCTTCTTCGATAATTTGCAGCACGTTCAGGCGCGGGTTCAGCGATGAGTTCGGATCCTGAAAAACCACCTGGATCCGGTGACGCAGCGGCAGCATCTGCTTGCGCGAACGGCCCTGAATTTTATGCCCATCAAACGTAATATTGCCCGCCGAGGCGATTAGACGCAGCAGCGCCAGACCGGTGGTGCTTTTCCCCGATCCAGATTCTCCCACCAGACCCAGCGTTTCACCGGTATTCAGGGTAAAACTGATATTGTTGACCACTCTGTTTTCGTCAACTACCCGGCGAAACACGCCTTTGCGAACGGGAAATGCGACCTGCAGGTTTTCTACCTGCAACAGCGGCGCACTTTCTGGCGGCAGTGACACGGGCTCACCCGCGGGTTCGCTGTCGAGCAGTTTGATGGTGTAAGGATGCTCAGGTTGGCGGAACAGAGACAGGGCGCCGCGCTGTTCCACGCAGCGGCCGTTCTGCATCACCGCCACGTTGTCCGCCAGCTTACGTACGATGCTCAGGTTATGGGTGATAAACAGCAAGCCCATGTTCAGTTCCTGGCGCAACTCGCGCAGCAGTTGCAGAATTTGCGCCTGCACGGACACGTCCAGCGCGGTGGTGGGTTCGTCGGCAATCAACAGTTCCGGGCGCGTCAACAACGCCATGGCAATCATCACGCGCTGACGTTCGCCGCCGGAAAGCTGATGCGGATAATTGTCCAGCCGTTGGCGAGCATTGCGGATCCCGACGCGATCCAGGCAGGTCAGGATCTCGCCGCGCGCCGCTTCTTTACGCATTCCCCGGTGCAGGGACAGCACTTCGTACAGCTGTTTTTCCAGAGAATGCAGCGGGTTGAGCGATACCATCGGTTCCTGGAAAATCATCGCGATGCGATTCCCACGGATCCCCCGCAGCACGCGCTCATTGGCATGCAGCAGGGATTCACCGTGAAAGCGGATGTCACCGGCCGGATAACTCACCGGCGGCGTGGGCAGCAGGCGCAGAACGGACAGCGCCGACACGCTTTTGCCAGAACCGGATTCCCCGACCAGCGCCAGCGTTTCCCCGGCTTCCACCTTCAGCGACAGCTCACTCACCACCGTGCGGATTTCTTCCCTGGCGCTGAATGCGATGGAGAGATTATCGATCTCTAATAATGGTTTCGTCATCTCATACCACCTTGCTGGGGTCGAAGGCGTCGCGCACGGCTTCCCCTATGAAAATCAGCAGCGACAGCAGCACCGCCACCGATAAAAACGCGGTGATCCCAAGCCACGGTGCCTGTAAGTTATTTTTGCCCTGCAGCAGCAGTTCGCCCAGCGAAGGCGAACCCAACGGCAATCCAAAACCGAGGAAATCGAGTGAGGTGAGTGTGGTAATCGAACTGCACAAGATAAACGGCAGGAAGGTCAGTGTCGCGACCATCGCGTTGGGCAGCATATGGCGGAAGATAATGCCGCGGTCGCTAACGCCTAGCGCCTGTGCGGCGCGGATATAGTCAAAATTACGCGCACGCAGAAACTCAGCGCGAACCACGCCGACCAGCGTCATCCAGCCGAACAGCACGGTTATTGCCAGCAGCCACCAGAAATTAGGCTGAATGACGCTGGAAAGCAGGATAATTAAAAACAGCGTCGGCATTCCGGACCACACTTCGATAAAGCGCTGACCCCACAAATCGATTTTCCCGCCGTAATAGCCCTGCAACGCACCCGCCAGTACGCCCATTACGCTTGAACACAGTGTCAGCATCAGGCCAAACAGCAGCGAAATACGGGTGCCGTAAAGAATGCGCGCCAGCACGTCGCCGCCGTTGGCGTCAGTGCCGAGCCAGTTTTGTGCCGACGGTGGGGCTGGGAAGGGGCGGTCGGTGGAAAAGTTAATCGAGTTAGCGCCAAAGCGAATCGGCGCCCACAGCACGCGGCCGTGATCGCTCAATTGCTTTTGCAGCCACGGATCCTGAAAATCGGCGGCGGTGGCAAACTGCCCGCCGAAGTCTTTCTCACTGTAGGTTTTCAGCGCCGGGAAATAGATGTCACCGTGATACTGCACCACGAGTGGCCTGTCGTTGGCGATAAGCTCTGAACACAGACTGCAGGCAAAAATAATCAGGAACAGCATCAGCGACCAGTAGCCGCGGCGGTTATGGCGAAAGCGTGCCCAGCGGGCCTGATTGACGGAGCTTAAACGTGGCATCAGCGGCCCTCAAAATCAATGCGCGGATCGACCAGCGTATAGCTGATATCGCTGATGATATTCAGCAGGAGGCCAATCAGGGTGAAAATATACAGCGTGCCAAACATCACCGGATAGTCGCGGGAAACGGTCGCTTCATAGCCGAGCAGGCCTAGCCCGTTGAGCGAGAACATCACTTCAATCAGCAGCGATCCGGTGAAAAACATGCTAATAAACGTTG
This sequence comes from Scandinavium manionii, assembly GCF_024764775.1. Lineage (NCBI taxonomy): Bacteria > Pseudomonadati > Pseudomonadota > Gammaproteobacteria > Enterobacterales > Enterobacteriaceae > Scandinavium > Scandinavium manionii. Next base: position 372,617 of record NZ_JALIGC010000039.1, read on the forward strand.
CCGGGAACCCTGCTATGACCAGCAGCATGGCATTGCGGAAGATGTGTTTCCAGAGGATGTTTTTCTCGCTAACCCCTTTGGCGCGGGCGGTGACCACGTACTGCTTACGAATCTCATCCATAAACGAGTTTTTGGTCAGCATCGTCAGCGCCGCAAAGCCGCCAATCACCGTCGCCAGCACCGGCAGGGTAATGTGCCACAGATAATCGGTGATTTTTTGATACCACGGCAGGGTATCGAAATTGGCAGATACCAGCCCGCGCAGCGGGAAGAGGTCGTAATAGCTGCCGCCTGCAAACAGCACAATCAGCACGATGGCGAACAGGAAGGCGGGAATAGCGTAGCCGATGATGATGAAAGCGCTGCTCCAGGTGTCGAACCGCGTGCCGTTATGGACCGCTTTACGGATGCCCAGCGGAATCGACACGAGGTAGATTATTAGCGTGCTCCATAACCCCAGCGTTATCGAAACCGGGAGGCTTGCTTTGATCAACTGTAAGACCGAAGCACTGCGGAACAGGCTGTCGCCGAAGTCGAAACGCACGTAGTTCCACAGCATGGTGAAATAGCGCTCGTGCATCGGTTTGTCGAAACCATAACGGTGGGTTATTTCGGCGATCACTTCAGGGTCTAGACCACGCCCGCCACGATACTGGCTTTCATTGATATTGCCCACGCCTGTACGGGCATGTGTTGCGCCCATACCTTCTGCTCCGCTGCCCGGCATGCCACCTTTGGTGCCAAATTCAATGGCTGCAATCGCCTGATCGACAGGGCCGCCGGGGGCAATCTGCACGATGAAAAAGTTGATGGTAATGATGGCCCACAGCGTGGGGATAACCAACAACAGTCGGCGAATCAGGTAAGCGCCCATCTTTGCTCCTTAACGCCGTGCTTCGGGCAGTTTTGCCGCTTTATTGACGTCGTACCACCAGTTATCGAAGCCCAGAGAATAGATGGGACGAACCGCCGGATGCGAGAATTTATCCCAGTACGCCATACGGTCTGAGGCCATGAACCACATCGGCAGCTGGTAGTAATTCCAGGTTAGCACGCGGTCCAGCGCGCGCCCAAGTGGCAAAAGTTTCTGTTTGTTACCTTCCCAGTGAATCATCTGTTTAATCAGATTATCAATCACCGGGCTGCTGACGCCGGGACCGTTATAGCTGGAGTTGATGTATTCCGACGACCAGGAAATTTGCAGGTCGCTGCCGCTCGGCCACGGCATTGCTCGCCACGGGCGCGGCATCATGTCGTAATCGCGGGTGCGCATCCGGTTAGTGAGTTGTGACAAATCGACCTGACGAACGTCCATCATCACCCCGAGGCGCTTCAAATTGTGCTGGAACGGCATTACCCACTGATTGTTGCCCGCTGACGGCAGCAGCAGTTCGAATTGCAGTGGTTTGCCGGTTTTGGCATTCACGCGCTGCTGGCCTTTTAGCACCCAACCGGCGTCGGTCAGCAGTTTGTCGGCCTTTAGCAAGTTAGCTCTGTCGAAACCGTTTCCGTTGGATTTCGGCGGCGAATAAATTGAGGTGAAGACTTCCGGCGGTAAGTCTTTTTTCATTGGGGCCAGCAATACCAACTCGTCGGCGTCGGGATGGCCACGCGCTGCATACTCGGTGTTCTGGAAATAGCTGTTTGTCCGGCTGTAGGCCCCATAAAACAGTGCTTTATTCATCCATTCAAAATCAAACGCCAGGCCAATGGCTTCGCGCACGGTGCGATCGGCAAACACCGGACGTTGGGTATTGAACGTCAGCCAGCGAGTGTCCTGCGCGGAGTTGTTTTTCTCTTCTTCTTTGACGATGAAATGGTTGCTGAAGTTTTTGCCGATGTAGCGCGTGGCCCAGTTTTTCGGGCTGGTTTCGGTGCGGAAATCAAAAGCCCCGGCCTTGAAGGCTTCGAAAGCCACGTTATCGTCGAGATAATAGTCGTAGCGAATCGTGTCGAAATTCCAGCGTCCGCGATTCACCGGTAAATCTGCCGCCCAATAGTCTTTCACCCGGGAATAGACCACGTACTGGCCCATCTTCCATGCCGTAATTTTATACGGACCGTTGGCCAGCGGCGGAGTGGAGAGCGGATCGCTGAGCTTATGGTTACGCCAGAATTTTTCCGGCATCACCGGCAGCGTAAACAGGCTCAGCATGTCCTCTTTGCTTGGTTTCGCAAGCTCAATGCGTACGGTCAGCGGCGCGATGGCTTTCACCGTGGTGCCTTTGTAAATTAGCCGAAACTGTGGCACGCCCTCGGTCATAAACTTGTGAAAGGTGAAGGCGACATCTTCTGCGGTGACTTTGCTGCCGTCATGAAAGCGGGCGCGGGGATTGATGGTCACTTCGGCCCAGGAAAAGTCGCCAGCATAGCGGGCCATATCCGCAATCAGCGGGTAATAGCTCCCGGGTTCGTCGTCGGAGGTGGTAAACAGGGCGTCGTACAGCGCATCGGTACGCTCGGCGGCATTGCCACGTAGCGCAAAACGGTTGAAGTTGTCGAAGGTGCCCAGGGCTGACAGCGTGACCGCGCCGCCTTTCGGTGCCGCCGGATTTACGTAGTCGTAATGGCTAAAGTTAAAAGCGTACTTCGGTTCGCCAATCACGGCGAACGCGTAGCTTTCCTTTATGGTTTGCGCCTGCGCCGCCGTGAGGGCCAGCAGCGTAAGCATCAATAAACCCATGCGCACAACAATCACTGATATTTATTCCTTCTGCGGTCATTCGGGCAATTCACTCATCTTGTTGAATCATAAGTGACGCTCAGACCGTTGTGAAATAATTCTCTGGTTTTGCATGGGCTTCGAGCAGCTTTTCGAGCGTCAGCGGGCGGCTTACCCAGTATCCTTGCAGGAAGTTGACGCCGTGTTCGCGCAGCCAGTTCGCCTGTTCCTGGGTTTCCACGCCTTCTGCCACGGTGACCAGATTCATTTTTTTAGCCAGCGATAACACGGCGTCCAGAACCGGAGAGGTTACCGTTTCGGTGCCGATGGCGTTGATAAAGCCGCGATCGATTTTTAGGTAGTCGAAGGAGTAACGCTCCAGATAGATAAGCGCGCTGTGGCCGGTACCGAAATCATCGATCGCAATTTCATAACCTTCATTATGCAGCCATTCAAACAGCTTCATTGCCTGGCGTTGATTGAGCATGTCACGCTCGGTGATTTCCAGCACCAGCTGGAAGTCGTTCGGTGGCAGCATAGCGCTGAGATCCCGCAGATCCTGCTGGAAACTATCTGCCAGCAAATGGGCCGGGGCGATGTTGATCCCAAGCTTTGCGCCCGGCGGGAGTATGCTTTGCAACATCGGCGCGTCTTTGGCTATCAGTTCAAACAGATGACGGGTCAGTGGCACAATGAGCTGCTGGGCTTCGGCGAAGCTGATGAACGCGTCAGGAGGAATTTCACCCGCAGCAGGGTGCTTCCAGCGCATTAACACTTCCACTCCGCGAATCTGCATATCCTGGGCATCCACCACGGGTTGATAGACCACCGAGAACTGGTTGCGCTTAATGGCGGTAGTAATTTCCCTGCCCGGGCGCAAACGGATGGTGAGTACGTAATAGCAAAGCAGGCCAGAAAGCAGGCCGCACATCACGCCCATTAGCAGCGAATATTGTAGATTCTCGACGGCCCACGCATCGCCATAGACGTTTACCGTCAGCGGCAGATTGTTGATTTGCGCGCTGCGAATAGGCGTGCCTTTCAGCTCGCTGACCAGCAACGGATGGGGGCTGAAGGTAGAAATAGCGGTGTTATTGGCGATTATCGAAATGCCACTGAACTGATTCTGGCGTGAGGAGTAGAGGATCCACGGCATCAGGCTGGCGTTAATCGAGGTGAAAACACCGCGATTCTCCAGCAATGGGCTGCGCACCCAGAGGGCAAACGCGGGGCGCTGCGGTAGCATCGGCGTGCCGGGAAGGATTTCGATATCCAGAGATTTAGTGAAATCCACCTGCGGCACTAGCTGTTTCATCGGCACGTTCATTTCGCCGGTGGCCGAAGAGCAGGTGGCGTTATTGTTGTTCACCAACAGAAAGGCGCGGACGTTGAGGCTAAAGGCGGCTCGGGACGTCAGCTCGGGCGCAACGTCCGTGCAGCGGCTCAGGGTGAGCGGCTGAAGCTTATCAACCGTATTCAGCAGTTCGCCAAAATAGCCGTTCAGGTATTTCTGCAAATCGTGAATGACGATATCGAATTGTTCAGCACGTTTATGATGGAAAATCATTAGCTGCGCACTGCCGGCCAGTAAAGCAATCACCACGCCCAGCAACAGACTGGAGAAGAGGATCTTGCGGCCGAGCGAGAAGTAACGCGTGAACATAGCTTTCTTTATCCGTGATATTTGAAACGGTAATTCAATGCGTTGTGACGCAGGGCTGCGTCTTTCCAGCATAGTCTATTTCGCCATCCTGGCAGGCAGAGACGGAAGAAGAAAAAAAAAAGCACTGCTAAGCAGTGCTTTTTCTGATTCTCGCTGTCAGCCAAGGGAAAACCGACAGCAAGAAGAACATCAGGAACGGCTCAGAACACGTCGCGCTTCGTTATAGCGCTTGTTCCAGTAAGGCTCACTCATGTTTGAAATCGTCACACCACTGCTGGTGGATGCATGAACGAACTGGTTGTTGCCAATGTAAATGCCTACATGGCGACCCGTCGACCCGGCGCGGAACAGCACTAAATCACCAGTGCGCAGCTGAGTGCGTTTAATCGACTTGCCCATTTCCTGCTGCTCGTAAGTAGAGCGGGGCAGATCCATACCAAATTGTTCACGGAAGGTACGCTGGACGAAAGCGGAACAATCGATACCACGTTTCGTTTCGCCACCGAGGCGATAGCGTACGCCTTTCCAGCTGGCGTACTGATCCATCAGGCGTGACTTAACGTCAAGATTACGCACCATGGATTCAAATTCATCCTGAGAGGCTTGCAGTGACGAAGGATCTTCGTTACCCACAGCATGCGTCTCAGAATGCATATTCTTTGCGGTGTTTGTCGTACTACATGCAGAAAGCAGGACCGCGACTGCTACCGCGGGTATTGCCCGCAGGATGTATCTCAAAATTGGTTGAGATTTGACCATGTGATTTATTTTCCCTTGAAGTCCTTAACGATAAAAACCGTTATAAAAATGCCAACCGTGACGAGACTAAATACCTGTCATCAATGAGACAATTCCCGAAGTGTGAAACTGTGCAGTACTGCACAAATTTATTCACTTCCTGAATTATTTATCTCTGGAAAGACAAAACGAGATTGAGATTACCCTATCAAAACCAGGCTGGCTAGCGCTTTTACGGGATTTTTAATAAGAAATTGTGATAGGCAAAGAGAGGATTCTGCTAACGCGAAAAATAGCGGAAAAGCTGCATGTTAAATAGGCAATTAGCTCATTTTTAAGCAAAATCTGATGACAGGAAAATGATGAGATTGAATATTTTTTCTTCAACTCATCATCAGGGAGCGAAAGCGATCCCTGATGATGATGAATAATTTTAGTTAGGAACTTGTTTTGTTTTTGTTATTTGAACCGGGTAAATGGCGATCAAACAGGGCAATTGTTTTATCACTGAGCGATGTGAGCAGGATCCACGGCATGCCAATCAGGACCGCTGTCAGTGAGCCGACGGCAATATCGGTGAACCAATGAGCGCCAATCATTACGCGCGGGAATGCAAAAACCACAAAAATAATCAGGGCTACGGCACCCGCTTTACGGCCAAAATATCGCCACATAAAGGTGGAGAATATCAGCAGCATCATCCCATGATCGCCAGGGAAGCTGTCTTTTGATGCGTCCTTAGTCGAAATATGCAGCAGGGAGCTGACCCGATAGCTGTCAGGGAAAAACAGCGACGGGCTGGCGCGTTTGACCGGCATTATATGTTGGGCGAGTTGGTTAACCACGACTGCCGCCAGCAGCATCACCAGGCCAATAATAATAATTTTACGGCGACCCTGTGGCGCTTCTTTCCGCCAGAAGCTGAGCATCACGCAACCCATCGCCAATAGCGAGCAGGCATCAAAGGCCCGATTGTTGGTGATGGCGAGGAACCACACATAAATGTGGCTGTCGGCAAGACCCTGATTAAAGAAGTGGAAAATACCGGAGTCCAGCGGGAACCAGAACCCGTGATTAGCGGGTAAAAACCAGCTCATAAAGAGGGCCAGACCAGCGATGTTCAGCAGTAATATAAGGGGAATTCGAGTTTTCATAATAGAGTCTTCAAAGCAGGTAAAACACGCGCAACATACCGACGTTAACTTAAACGAAGCTTCAACAAGGTTGACTGTAGTGCATTCCAGTCAGTCTCGCTGTCATTGATAAGCTCAATACGACTGTCGGGCGGCGCAACGGATTGGGTTTCAATTTGCAGGTCAGCACCCTGACGATTAATACGGACTAATCCTTCCGCAATACGCATCACGCCTTTCACCCGCGAAACCGGCGCCAGACGGGCCCATTCCAGCAGGCCAATGGTGTCAAACTGGGTGTCAGCATCAAAAATCCAGCCACAGGCCTGATGGCCCTGACCGCTGTTAATGCTGCGACGCCAGCGCTGATGTTCAGGCAAATTCAACGCCGCCAGACCTTTGTTCGAGGCATGGCTATGCGAATGCGCCACGCTCTCGGGCAGAGCCGCCAGATTCCTGCGTGGTAAATCTAACAATGCGCCGTCGATTGCACCCTGAGTGGCTTGCACATATTGGCGATCACCGCCGTAGGTTTGCCACCAGCTATCGAACGCCTGTTGGCTTTCCGGCGTTGTGCGATCGCTTTTGTTCGCCACAATGATATCGGCCGCCGCGAGTTGATCGCGGAAGTTCTCATTGGCGACCGCTTTTTCATCGAGCAGCTGACGCGGATCGAGCACGCACAGCGTGGCACGCAAATCGATCCACGGTTCATAAACGGGCGCGGTGAGGATATCAAGTATTTGCTTCGGATGGCCGAGGCCGGTTGGTTCAATCAACAGGCGATCCGGTTTGCCCTGACGCAGCAGGGTGTTGAGTCCAACCTGCATCGGCAACCCATTGACGCAACACATGCAGCCGCCGGGGATCTCTTTGAGCAGCGCTCCACTGTCAGCCAGCAGCGCACCGTCGATACCGACTTCGCCGAATTCATTGACCAGCACCGCCCACTTTTCATCAGCCGGTTTATGCGCCAGTAAATGGAGAATGGAGGTCGTTTTACCGCTGCCGAGAAAGCCGGTAATCAGGTTCGTTAGCGTCACGTTGGCTCCAGAATGAACATCTGTAATAAAGTCACAGGTGCGCAATATCCTGGCGAAAAATGACGTAAAAGAGAAGACTTAGGGCGGACAGACAACATATCTGTCCGCTAAATAGCAGGATCTGTTAAAGATTCACGGTGGAAATGATTGCCTGACGCGCGCCTTCGGTTGTCAGTCGATGCCAGGCGTGCTGGATTTGGCTGACGAACGCGGCGTTTTGCGGAAGGTCGGTACCGAAAATTTCGCTCAGCGTGAGCAGGGCGGTCACGCGGTCATTTTCATTGCTACTGGCAACGATAGACTGAATTTTTTCGACCAGTGGGTCACGTACATCAATGGCATTCCCGCGTTCATCTGTGCCGCTGACATAGCGCATCCAGCCTGCTACGCCGAGTGCCAGCAGTGGCCAGTCACTTTCACGTTGCAGGTGCAGGCGAATACCTTCCAGCATGCGCTGAGGCAGTTTCTGGCTGCCGTCCATCGCGATTTGCCAGGTGCGGTGCTTTAATGCCGGATTGGTGAAGCGGTCGATCAGGCTGTCGGCGTAACCCTGCAAGTCCACGCCGGTGATGCGCAGCGTAGGAGCCTGTTCTTGCATCATCAAACGCAGCGCTGCACGGCGAAAATCAGCGTCCTGCATACAATCGCTGATGTGCTCGTAGCCTGCCAGATAGCCGAGGTAGGCGAGGAAAGAGTGGCTGCCGTTCAGCATCCGCAGTTTCATCTGTTCCCACGGCAGCACGTCACTCACAAGCTGCACGCCCGCAATCTCCCAATCAGGACGTCCCGCCACAAAATGGTCTTCTACCACCCATTGAATGAAGGGTTCAGAACTGATGGCACATGGATCGTTAACGCCAATCGCCGCTTCAATTTCCGCCAACGACTCTTCCGTCGCCGCCGGAACGATGCGATCGACCATAGTGCCCGGGAAGCTAACGTGTTCCGCTATCCACTGTGCCAGCTCTGGTGAGCGCTTGTTGGCCATGCCCAGCACCGCGTTTTTTACCACGTGGCCGTTGTCCGGAATATTATCGCAGGAAAGCACGGTGAACGGCGCCAGCCCGCGCTCGCGGCGACGGTGCAGGGCTTCGACCAGAATGCCCGGAGCGGAATGTGGTTCAGACGGATTCTCCAGATCGTGAACGATCCGTGGCTGCGACACATCCAGACGACCGGTGGCCGGGTCGATGCAGTAACCTTTTTCGGTGATGGTCAGGGAAACAATCGCCACCTGCGGCTCACAGAATTTCTCAATAATCGCTGCCAGGGAATCGAGTTTAGCGTTCAGGCATTCATTCACCGCGCCGATAATAATCGGCTGATTACCGTCCACACCTTTCTCCAGCACGGTATAAAGGTGGTCCTGGGCGCGCAGCTGGCTCATCAGCACATCGCCGCTGAATAAGCTTATTTCACACAATCCCCAGTCACCGCCTTTCGCGTTCAGCACCCGGTCCGTTAGCAGCGCCTGGTGTGCGCGATGAAATGCGCCAAAGCCGAAGTGGACAATCCGCGAACGGAGCTGTTGTCGGTCATACTGAGGCAACTGCACGTTGTCGGGCAGCGTGGCGGTGGCGATCGTCTTCATTATATAAACACCTACTTAACCATTAATTAACAATGGGTAGTGTAAAGTTATATGACAGCAAATTGAATTGGTGTGCCGTATTTATCCGGGGAATGTGAGCTGGATCAATCAAAGCCGGGGCGGAAATTGACCCTTCCAGAGAAACATGTATGGTAGTCGTCATCTGTATTATTAATATTGGTATAACAACTTAAGAGGGTGAAGCAATGGAACAAACCTGGCGTTGGTATGGACCGAATGATCCGGTTTCTCTTGATGATGTGCGCCAGGCTGGCGCCACCGGCGTTGTAACCGCATTGCACCATATTCCAAACGGTCAGGTCTGGCCGGTTGATGAAATTAAAGCGCGTCAGGCGCTGTTAGCTGAAAAAGGGCTGACCTGGTCCGTCGTGGAAAGTATTCCTGTTCACGAAGACATTAAAACTCAGTCCGGTGAATGCAAAACCTGGATTGCGAACTACCAGCAGAGCATCCGTAACCTCGCGGCTTGCGGCATAGATACCGTTTGCTACAACTTCATGCCGATTCTCGACTGGACCCGTACCGATCTCGAATACACCCTGCCGGACGGTTCCAAAGCCCTGCGTTTCGACCAGATCGCCTTTGCGGCGTTCGAGCTGCACATCCTCAAGCGCCCAGGCGCTGAAGCGGATTACAGCGCGGAAGAGCAGCAGCAGGCGAAAGACTATTTTCATGCGATGAGCGCGGCAGAAGTCGAAAAACTGACTCGCAACATCATTGCTGGACTGCCGGGCGCGGAAGAGGGGTACACCCTGGACCAGTTCCGCAAACGTCTGTCTGAGTACGATCACATCAGTAAAGACAACCTGCGTGAAAATATGGCGGTGTTCCTGCGCGCTATCGTTCCGGTGGCAGAAGAAGCAGGCGTGCGCCTGGCGGTACACCCGGACGATCCACCGCGTCCCATTCTCGGTCTGCCGCGTATCGTTTCGACCATCGAAGATATGCAGTGGCTGAAAGAGACCGTCGACAGCATCTATAACGGTTTCACCATGTGTACCGGTTCGTATGGCGTTCGCGCCGACAACGACCTGGTCAAAATGATTGAAACCTTCGGTGACCGTATTCACTTCACTCACCTGCGCGCAACGTGCCGTGAAGCCAATCCGAAAACGTTCCATGAAGGTTCGCATCTGAACGGTGACGTGAATATGGTGGCGGTGGTTGACGCGATTCTGTCTGAAGAGTTACGCCGCAAGAAAGCGGGCGACCTGCGTCCTATCCCGTTCCGTCCGGACCACGGGCATCAGATGCTGGACGATCTGAAGAAGAAAACCAATCCGGGTTATTCGGCAATTGGTCGTCTGAAAGGGATGGCTGAAGTGCGCGGCGTAGAGCTGACGCTGAAAATGACCAAATACCCGGAACTGCTGTAATTGCGGTTAAACTGCTAGCCTGTTTGCCCGATGGCGTTGACGCTTATCGGGCATACAACATCTGAACCGTAAGCCCGGCAAGTGCAACGCCGCCGGGCGTTCACATCAAAAAATTAATCAGCGCGGCCCATATAGCGGCACTCTTCGATATGAATGCGGATTTTCTCGCCGGTCGTCAGGTATTCAGGCACCTGAATCACCAGGCCAGTGTTCAGCGTCGCCGGTTTAGTACGGGAGCTGGCGGATGCACCTTTGATGCCCGGTGCGGTTTCCACAATTTCCAGATCAACGGTTTGCGGCAGCTCAAGGCCCAGCAGCTGGCTGTCCCACAGCAGAACTTGCATGTCCGGCATCCCGCCTTCTGGAATAAACTGAATCTCTTCTTCAATCTGATCTTTATTGAAGGTGTACGGCGTGTAGTCTTCTTTATCCATGAACACATATTCGTTGCCGTCGATGTAAGAGAAGTCAACGAAACGGCGGGTCAGGGTCACGGTATCGACAATATCGTCGCCTTTAAAACGCTCTTCAACTTTGGTGCCGGTACGCACATCGGCAAAGCGCATTTTGTACAGCGTTGCTGCGCCACGGGCGCTCGGTGACTGAATATCAATATTTTTTACAATCAGCAGTTTGCCGTTGTAATTCAGCACCATACCTTTTTTGATTTCATTCGCTCTTGGCATTGCAATAATCCTGTTTCAGGGAAGTCTAAAATATCGCGTAAAAGTACTCGTGCCGCGGCTTTCAGGCAAGTGGAATTCGCTGGTTTTGTGAAAAGGTGATAAGGTGCGTTTCCAGATAAATGAGAGAGTGAAAGATGGATTGCCGACCGGACTGTGGCGCGTGTTGTACTGCGCCTTCGATTTCCAGCCCAATCCCGGGAATGCCCCACGGCAAACCTGCTAACACGCCCTGCATTCAGCTTGATGAGCGACTGCGCTGCAAAATCTTTGGCTCGCCGCTGCGCCCGAAAGTGTGCGCCGGGCTTAAACCTTCCGCAGAAATGTGTGGAGCAACGTCACAGCAGGCGATGAGGTATCTCATTCATCTGGAAGCGTTAACCGCACCCTAAACGTCTTTAATCCGCCACAGGCCAAATGTGGTGATGATGCACATCCCCAGCGCAATCCAGAACACCGCATGATAACTCCAGATTTCAGCCACTACGCCTGCCATTGAACCAGCAATAATCCAGCCGACGCGCGTGGTGTTACTGTACAGCGTCGTTGCCGCACCAGCCTGACCAGGCATCAAATCCTGAAAATAGAGCATGCCAATCCCTGCGAGAATGCCGATGTAAATGGCGTTCAACAGTTGCATCGCCAGCAGCAGCGCAGGGGAGTGAACGGTCAGCATCCCGATGTAGAAAAATACCCCCGCCACTACCGCAACACGCATCAGAAAACGCTTACCAAAACGTTTGGCGTAATAGCCCGCAATCAACATGGTCGGAATTTCCAGTCCGGCCGCGGTGCCCATCATCAGCCCAGCGAGTTTCTCCGGCAGATGCAGTTCATCGATAATGAACAGCGGCATATTAATGATGTACAGGCTGTTAGTGCCCCACATCATCGTACAGATGACGAACAGTAGCAGGGCGTCACGACGGTTGGTACGCGGCGCTTCAATGCGCGTGCCTGCGGCCGGGCGCACTTTGCGCATGCTGGGCAACAGCATCCAGACAACCGCGCCACAAATCACATAAGCCACTGCAGCGGACAGGTACATGGTGGTAAAACCAAAGCCCATCGCCAGCGCATAGGCCACGGGCGGGCCAATCACCCACGCCAGTGAAACCTGCGCCCGGAGAATAGAACTGAACATCACCGCCTCACGGCCAGTTTTATCGGCGTGTTCACGCGCAAGGGCAAACATCTGCGGGTTGGACGTCGAGCCGAAGCTGCTAAGGAAGACGCCAACAAACAGCAGGATGAAGTAGTTACGGTTCCATGCGAACAGCACGCAGGCCATCATCCCGAGCAAACAGCAAAAGACAATCAGTGACTTACGATCACCCTGACGATCTGAACGACCGGCGAGAAATTGACTCACCAGGATGCCAATCACCGCGCTGCCGGTAAAGAAGAAGCCGACCATCGCCGGGCGGACGTGGACTTCGTTGGTCAGAAACAGGCTCAGGGTTGGCGTCTGCAGTGCGCCAGCAATGCCAGTCAGAAACGCGACCAGAAGGAAGGCGGATGAGGTCAGATCAAATCCCCGGCGCGGGGTAGCAACGGTCGTATTAGACATTTTGGGTTATCAAAAAACAGGAAGAGGCCGAAGTTTACGCTGGCTGTCAGAAAATAAACAGTGGGTGCGTCAACGAATGCACAAAAAATCAAAATGGCATTTCATAATGAGAATCACTCCTGGCTGACGCGGCTGAACGCAGTGGCTGACGAAGCGGGAGAGCGTCAGCAAATGTGGCAGGAATGATAACGAAATGTGCAGTAGCTCTAAATTCTGTAATCCAGAAATAAACTTTTCTTGCGCATTGTACAAGGCTGACACAGACTCATTGAAACGTTTCAGCGTCATCTTTTCATCTTACAAGAAGCAGGGTGACGTATTTTTTCTCAAGTTAGCTGAAACGATTCAATTCAGCGAGAGAGGAGAACCATGTTCCAGTTATCAGCTCAGGATATTCATCCCGGTCAGCAGGCCGGTAATAAAGAAGAGGCGATTCGCCAGATTGCGTCAGCTCTGGTCAGCGCCGGCAACGTTGCGAACGGTTACGTCGACGGAATGCTGGCTCGCGAGCAGCAGACCTCGACGTTTCTTGGCAACGGTATCGCCATCCCTCACGGCACCACCGATACCCGCGATCAGGTTCTGAAAACCGGCGTTCAGGTTTATCAGTTCCCACAGGGCATTACCTGGGGCGAAGGGCAGACCGCGTATGTCGCGATCGGCATCGCCGCCAGCTCCGACGAACACCTCGGCCTGCTGCGTCAGCTGACGCACGTGCTGAGCGATGATGACGTGGCTGAACAGCTGAAATCCGCGACCACCGCGGAAGAGCTGCGCGCGCTACTGATGGGCGAAAAACAGAGTGATGCGCTGAAACTCGATAACGACACCCTCACGCTGGACGTCGATGCGAGCAGTCTGGTGACGTTGCAGGCGCTAAATGCTGCGCGTCTGAAAGAAGCGGGTGCCGCGGATGCCGGGTTTGTTGCACATGTCATTAATGACCAGCCGCTGAATCTGGGGCAGGGCATCTGGCTGAACGACAGTGCTGAAGGCAACCTGAAAAGCGCCGTTGCGGTGAGCCGGGCTAAAGCGCCGTTTACCGTTGATGGGCACTCCGCCGCGCTGCTGGTGACCGTCGCCATGGCCGATGAACAGCCAACTGCGGTGCTGAGCCGTCTGAGTGCATTGCTGCTCGACAATAAAGCTGAACGCCTGCTGAACGCCGATGCAGCAACGCTGTTAGCGTTGCTGACCAGCGACGATTCTCCTGCGGAAGATGTACTGAGTGCGGAATTTGTTGTCCGCAATGAACACGGACTCCACGCGCGTCCAGGAACCATGCTGGTGAACACTATCAAACAATTTAGCAGTGACATTACCGTCACCAATCTCGACGGCAGCGGAAAACCGGCTAACGGTCGCAGCCTGATGAAAGTCGTAGCGCTTGGCGTGAAAAAAGGCCATCGCCTGCGCTTTACCGCCCAGGGTGATGATGCGCAGGTGGCACTGAATGCCATTGGCGAAGCCATCGCTTCCGGTCTTGGGGAGGGCGCGTAATGAGCAGACGTGTTGCCACAATCACCCTCAATCCGGCCTACGATCTCGTAGGGTTTACCCCGGAAGTTGAACGCGGCGAAGTGAACCTGGTGCGTACCACCGGTCTGCATGCGGCGGGTAAGGGCATTAACGTTGCGAAGGTCCTGAAAGATCTCGGCATTGATGTGACCGTCGGCGGCTTCCTTGGTAAAGACAACCAGGATGGCTTCCAACAACTGTTCAGCGAACTCGGTATTGCCAACCGCTTCCAGGTGGTTCAGGGCCGTACCCGTATTAACGTCAAACTGACAGAAAAAGACGGTGAAGTGACCGACTTTAACTTCTCCGGTTTCGACGTCACGGCAGGCGACTGGGAGCGTTTTGTGAATGATTCCCTGAGCTGGCTGGGTCAGTTCGATATGGTGTGCGTCAGCGGTAGTCTGCCTGCGGGTGTCAGCCCGGAAGCCTTCACTGACTGGATGACGCGCCTGCGCAGCCAGTGTCCGTGTATCATTTTCGACAGCAGCCGTGAAGCACTGGTGGCCGGTCTGAAAGCTGCACCGTGGCTGGTTAAACCTAACCGTCGCGAGCTGGAAATCTGGGCCGGTCGCAAACTGCCGGAAATGAAAGATGTGATTGAAGCTGCGCACGCATTGCGCGAGCAGGGCATTGCACATGTGGTGATTTCACTGGGTGCTGAAGGCGCGCTGTGGGTCAACGCATCCGGTGAGTGGATTGCAAAACCGCCGTCCGTAGAGGTGGTGAGCACCGTTGGTGCCGGGGATTCGATGGTGGGTGGCCTGATTTACGGCCTTCTGATGCGCGAATCCAGTGAACATACGTTACGCCTGGCGACCGCCGTTGCTGCACTGGCCGTCAGTCAGAGTAACGTAGGGATTACCGATCGTACCCAGTTGGCCGCGATGATGGCGCGTGTTGACTTACAACCCTTCAATTGACAGCAGGAGAGGCATAATGAAAACGCTGCTGATTATCGATTCCGGACTCGGACAGGCGCGCGCCTATATGGCGAAAACCCTTCTGAGCGCGGCGGCCCAAAAAGCCCATTTAGACATTATCGACAACCCGAACGACGCTGAGCTGGCTATTGTGTTGGGTTCTGCACTGCCAGCGGATAGCGCGCTGAACGGCAAACAGGTTTACCTCGGCGATGTGAATCGCGCGGTGGCACACCCGGAGCTGTTCCTGAGCGAAGCTAAATCTCACGCAGCGCCGTACGTGACGCCTGCGGCGATTGCGCCAGTGGCGAAAAGTGGTGCCAAACGCATCGTGGCCGTTACGGCTTGTCCGACCGGGGTGGCTCACACCTTTATGGCCGCAGAGGCGATTGAAACCGAAGCCAAAAAACGCGGCTGGTGGGTGAAAGTTGAAACCCGCGGTTCCGTTGGGGCGGGCAATGCGATTACCCCAGAAGAAGTGGCGGAAGCAGACCTGGTTATCGTCGCGGCAGATATCGAAGTAGACCTGGCGAAATTTGCCGGCAAACCAATGTATCGCACGTCTACCGGTCTGGCGCTGAAGAAAACGGCTCAGGAACTGGACAAAGCGGTGGTTGAAGCTGAACCGTATCTGCCGAAAGGCAACGTACAGTCGGCTCAGGAAGGTAAGAAGAAAGGCGGCGGGGCGTACAGCCACCTGCTGACCGGCGTATCTTACATGCTGCCGATGGTGGTAGCGGGCGGTCTGTGTATCGCGCTCTCCTTCGCATTCGGCATTACCGCGTTCAAAGAAGAAGGCACACTGGCGGCGGCACTGATGCAAATCGGCGGCGGCTCAGCCTTCGCGCTGATGGTTCCGGTGTTAGCGGGTTATATCGCCTTCTCTATCGCAGACCGTCCGGGCCTGACCCCAGGTCTTATTGGCGGTATGCTGGCAGTCAGCACCGGGGCGGGCTTCATCGGCGGTATCATTGCGGGTTTCCTTGCCGGTTACGTCGCGAAAATGATCAGCACCAAAGTGAAGCTCCCACCTAGCATGGAAGCGCTGAAACCGATTCTGATAATCCCGCTGTTTTCCAGCCTGATTGTCGGTCTGGCGATGATTTACCTGATTGGTAAACCGGTTTCTGGCATCCTCGCGGGTCTGACGCACTGGCTGCAAACCATGGGTACCGCGAACGCGGTTCTGCTCGGCGCCATCCTGGGTGCGATGATGTGTACCGATATGGGTGGCCCGGTGAACAAAGCGGCATATGCGTTTGGTGTCGGGTTGCTGAGTACGCAGACTTATGCGCCGATGGCCGCGATTATGGCGGCAGGCATGGTACCACCGCTGGGGCTTGGTCTGGCAACGATTGTGGCACGTCGTAAGTTCGATAAAGCGCAGCAGGAAGGGGGCAAAGCCGCTCTGGTACTGGGTTTGTGCTTCATTACCGAAGGCGCGATTCCGTTTGCAGCCCGTGACCCAATGCGCGTTCTGCCTTGCTGTATCATCGGTGGCGCGGTAACAGGCGCAATGTCGATGGCGGTCGGTGCGAAACTGATGGCGCCGCACGGCGGTCTGTTTGTCCTGCTTATCCCAGGCGCAATCACCCCGGTTCTGGGTTACCTGATGGCGATTATCGCCGGTACGCTGGTTGCGGGTATCTCTTACGCGGTGTTGAAACGCCCGGAAGCAGAGGCAGTTGCTAAAGCAGCGTAAACCACCGTCTCGTTCTAAAAGGCAGAGCTCGCTCTGCCTTTTTTATGTCAGCAACCCACTAAAATTTCTCTCCGGATCCATCGCCAGCGCGAGGGTGAACAATGCCTGTTTGTTGCTGATGGCATATCCCGTTTTCTTTTTTTGCAGTAATCCATCCCGGGTAAATTGCGCAATTACGTACAGCAAGTGACGATATGATACGCCCATATATTCTGCGGCCTGCGTATGTTTTTCCTGATAAAGCTCGCCATGTTGGGTCAGCAAAATAAACGCCGCCAGTCGGTTTGTCAGCGGAAATGACTGGTTTTGCGTCAAAGAGACAATGTTCCGATAGTTCTTACGGCTAAGCGCAATGCAGAGGTTGCGTAAAAATGTCACATCATTGAGCAACTGCGGACGGAACGATTTCATGGGGAGTGTGAGGCACCAGCACTCCTCAATGGCCTGTACAGCGCGTGGCTCGTGGCTGGTATCCACCAGCTCGATTTCACCGATAAAGCAGGGCGCGCCGAAAAAATCGATCAATGAAACGCGGCCATTAGGCAGTGTGGCATAAAGTTTGGCCCTTCCGCGGACCAGATAAAACAACCAGACGGGCTGCGCGCCTTCCTCAACAATGTAGTCTCCGGCAGCGATGTGAAACAGATGCGTCGCTCGCTCAACGGCCACGGAAAACCGCCCGAGGTAGCCTGATTCACGGATCAGCTGCTTTTTGAGATCCTCGTTATAGATTTCTTTCATCGCCCTTTCCCGGTATGAGATTTCTCATATCCAGCATACGTTTTGCGTTGTTACGATTCAATCATCACTCTGGTTTACATTTCATCATCGAAATGAAAATAACGCTGTCGTTAATCACCGAGGAAATAAAAATGGAAAAGAGAAAAATCATTCTTGATTGTGATCCGGGTCACGATGATGCCATTGCGATTATGATGGCGGCGAAACATCCAGCCATTGATTTGTTGGGTATTACTATCGTCGCCGGAAATCAGACGCTGGATAAAACACTCGTGAATGGTCTAAATGTTTGTCAGTATCTGGATATAAATGTACCGGTATATGCGGGTATGCCAAAGCCGATTATGCGTGAGCAAATTGTGGCAGATAATATTCATGGGGAATCGGGGCTTGATGGTCCTGTTTTTGCGCCGCTGACACGCAAAGCCGAAAATACGCATGCTGTTAAGTATATTATTGATACCCTGATGGCGAGTGAAGGTGATATTACGCTAGTGCCCGTCGGGCCACTCAGTAATATTGCAGTCGCAATGCGCATGCAGCCTGCTATTTTGCCTAAAATACGTGAAATCGTTCTGATGGGCGGGGCGTACGGCACGGGTAATTTTACCCCGTCGGCAGAATTCAATATCTTCGCCGATCCAGAAGCTGCCCGGGTTGTCTTCACTTCCGGCGTGCCGCTGGTAATGATGGGACTCGACTTAACTAACCAGACTGTCTGTACAGCAGAGGTGATCGCGCGGATGGAAAAAGTCGGGGGCGCGGCTGGAAAATTGTTCAGCGATATCATGAATTTCACGCTCAAAACTCAGTTTGAAAATTACGGACTGGCGGGCGGACCGGTACACGATGCCACCTGCATAGGCTATCTCATTAACCCTTCACAGATTCACACTCAGGACATGTACGTCGAAATCGATGTGAACAGCGGCCCATGTTATGGACGTACCGTCTGTGATGAGTTGGGCGTGCTGGGCAAGCCCGCAAATGTCAAAGTGGGGATGAGTATCGACACCCATCAATTTTGGGATTTAGTGGAAGAGTGTGTGGGCATGTACCGTTTGGCTAAATAACGGCATCTGAATCCAGGCATGTTCCACCTGACATGCCTGAAACTCTTCCTGGGCAGCAAGCGGTCGCCCTTAAAAATCAGACCTGGCACAAGAGATGATCATTATGGATATAATGAGAAGTTTTCTGGGTATGGTAGTTTTACTGGCAATTGCGTTTTTACTGTCGGTAAATAAGAAAAATATTCGCTTGCGCACTATTGGTGCGGCATTGTTATTACAGATTGTTATTGGTGGTATTGTGCTTTATTTCCCTCCGGGAAAATGGCTAGCTGAACAGGCGGCCTTAGGCATTCATAAAGTTATGTCTTACAGCGATGCCGGAAGTGCTTTTATTTTTGGTTCTTTAGTCGGGCCAAAAATGGATGTGGTATTTAATGGTGCTGGTTTTATTTTTGCTTTTCGCGTATTACCAGCCATTATCTTCATCACAGCGTTAGTTAGTTTGCTGTATTACATTGGCATAATGGGGAGCTTGATCCGAATTTTGGGGGGGATTTTCCAGAAAGCCCTGGATATCAGCAAGATCGAATCTTTTGTTGCCGTAACAACCATCTTTCTCGGGCAAAACGAAATCCCGGCAATTGTGAAGCCGTTTATGGATAAGCTCAATCGCAACGAACTGTTCACTGCGATTTGCAGCGGGATGGCCTCCATTGCCGGTTCAACGATGATCGGTTATGCAGCGCTTGGCGTGCCGATTGATTATCTGCTGGCAGCTTCATTGATGGCAATCCCCGGCGGTATTCTGTTTGCCCGGATGCTGAGCCCAGCCACAGAGGCTTCTCAGGTCTCGTTCAATAATTTGTCTTTCACAGAAACACCGGCAAAAAGCGTGATTGAGGCGGCGGCCGCAGGCGCAATGACCGGGCTGAAAATTGCCGCAGGCGTCGCGACGGTGGTAATGGCTTTCGTGGCTATTATTGCCTTACTGAACGGTATTATTGGTGGCGTTGGCGGCTGGTTTGGTTTTGGTCACGCCACGCTTGAAGGTATTTTCGGTTATCTGCTTGCGCCACTGGCATGGTTAATGGGGGTGGATTGGGGCGATGCTAACCTTGCGGGGAGTTTGATAGGGCAAAAACTGGCGATCAACGAGTTTGTGGCATACCTGCATTTTTCGCCTTATCTGCAAGCAGGCAGCAGCCTGGATGTGAAAACTATCGCCATTATCTCTTTTGCACTGTGTGGATTCGCCAACTTTGGCTCCATTGGCGTCGTGGTCGGGGCATTTTCAGCCATTGCACCGCAGCGTGCGCCGGAGATTGCACAACTTGGCTTTCGGGCGTTACTTGCGGCCACGCTCTCCAATCTGATGAGCGCGACCATTGCCGGTTTCTTTATCGCTCTGGCGTGATACCGATGAGCACAGTGGATGTGCTCGTTTTACGCCGCCGCAACTTCATTCTGCTGCGCTTTCAGCCATGCGATTTCTTCAGCCCAGATATCTGGATTAACGGTTTCCAGCACCATCGGGATGCCGTCGAAGCGGTTGTCCTGCATTATCCAGCGGAACGCATCGTGGCCGATATTGCCTTCACCGAGGCTGTGATGGCGGTCAACGCGGCTGCCGAAAGCGCTCTTGGCGTCGTTCAGGTGCATTCCGCGCAGGTAGTTAAAGCCAACGATACGTTCGAATTCTGCGAAGGTTTTTTCACACTCTTCAGCGCTGCGTAAGTCGTAGCCTGCGGCGAAGGCGTGGCAGGTATCGATGCACACGCCGACGCGAGATTTATCTTCCACGCCGTCGATGATGGCCGCCAGGTGTTCGAACTCAAAGCCCAGGTTGCTGCCCTGACCTGCGGTGTTTTCGATAACCGCGGTGACGCCTTCGGTTTGTGCCAGTGCGATGTTGATCGACTCGGCGATGCGCGCCAGACAATCATCGACCGGGATTTGCATCAGGTGGCTACCAGGGTGGAAGTTCAGCAGCGTCAGCCCTAACTGCTGACAGCGGGTGAGTTCGTCGACGAAGGCTTCACGGGATTTTTCCAGCGCATCGGTGACGGGATGGCCGAGGTTAATCAGGTAGCTGTCGTGCGGCAGGATTTGCGCAGGAGAGAAATGGTATTTTTCGCAGGCGGCTTTGAAATCGTCGATGACCTCGCTGGTCAGCGGGGCCGCGCGCCACTGGCGCTGGTTCTTGGTGAACAGGGCGAATGCAGTGGCCTCAAGTTCCGCAGCGCGAATCGCGGCATTGGCGACACCGCCGGAGGCGCTGACATGTGCTCCGATAAATTTCATAAAAAACTCCTGTTAAACCCGCCTAAAAGGAAATGCATAGCAAAGGCTAATCATAGCGGGTTAACAGGAGAGTGATACAGTGCTTTATGCCATCAGGGCATGAACTGCAACGTTAATCATGCCGCCGCCGATGATGAGCCAGACGAACAACACCAGTGCCATCAACAGCGGTTTCGCTCCGGCTTTTTTCAGTGCGCTGACATGGGTGGTTAAGCCCAGAGCCGCCATCGCCATCGCTAACAGTACGGTGTCGAGGGTTACCAGCACGTCTACAACCGCTTTAGGTAACAGGTGGAACGAGTTGAAAATCGCCACCACGATGAACAGGATCGCAAACCACGGAATGGTGATTTTGCTTTTTTCACCGCTACCCGCCGGTGCCAGTTGTTTAACGCGAGCGGCCAGGATAATCAGGAACGGTGCCAGCATCATCACGCGCAGCATTTTGGCAATCACAGCCGCGTTTTCAGCATCCGGGCTGACGGCGTGTCCTGCCGCCACAACCTGTGCAACTTCATGCATGGTTGAACCCATGTAAATCCCGTAGGTTTCCGGAGTAAACCAGTGGGCCAGTACCGGGTACATCGCCGGGTAGAGGAAAATGGCAATGGTCCCGAAAATCACAACCGTCGCAACCGCCACGGTGACTTTGCTGGATTCGGCTTTCAGTACCGGTTCTGTCGCCAGTACGGCCGCCGCGCCACAGATACTGCTGCCCGCGCCAATTAACCAACTGGTCTGTTTATCAAGGCCAAACACTTTCTGGCCGAGGAAAGACGCCAGTAAAAAAGTGCTGGAGAGCGTCAGCACGTCGATGGCGATCCCGCTGAAACCTACGTCAGCAATTTGCGAAAACGTCAGGCGAAAGCCATAAAGAATGATGCCCAGACGCAGCAAATGCTGCTTGGCGAACAACACACCGCCGTCGCAGCGCTGCCAGATTTTTGGGTAAACCGTGTTGCCGACGACCATCCCAAGCAGAATAGCCATCGTCAGTGCGCTAAAGCCCGCGCCGGCAATCGCCGGAATGCTTCCGGTCCACAGTGCAACGCCGGTAATCAAGGCGGTAAGCGCCAGACCCGGGACAAAATGCCCGAGCGAATGTCGGTGTCTGTTAAGCGTGAGTGTTGTCATAACCTTCTCCTTTATCTGGATTAAAGGTTACGTGCCGCTGGCTTAAAAATAAAATTGATTATATGTTTATAATCAATCTGAATAACTGGTATGCCCGACATACTTCAAGCCACCGTTGCGTTGGCTGCAACTCGAATTATGTAGGGTATATAAATGAAGGTTCTCTATGCATATCACCTTACGTCAGCTTGAAGTGTTTGCCGAAGTGCTAAAAAGCGGTTCGACAACCCAGGCCTCGCAAATGCTGTCGTTATCGCAGTCGGCGGTCAGCGCGGCGCTTACCGATCTGGAAGGTCAGCTCGGCGTGCAGCTGTTCGACCGGGTCGGGAAACGACTGGTGGTGAACGAACATGGCCGTCTGTTGTATCCGCGCGCGCTGGCGACGCTGGAACAGGCAACCGAAATCGAGCAGCTGTTTCGTGAAGATAACGGCGCTATCCGTGTTTTCGCCAGCAGCACCATCGGTAATTACATTCTGCCGGAAATCATCGCCCGCTATCGCCGTGATTTTCCGTCGCTGCCGCTGGAGCTCAGCGTCGGTAACAGTCAGGACGTGATCAACGCCGTCAGCGATTTCCGCGTGGATATCGGACTCATCGAAGGCCCATGCCACGCCGCAGAAATTATTGCCGAACCCTGGCTGGAAGATGAGCTGGTGGTGTTCGCCGCACCTGGCTCGGCGTTACTGACAGGGGAGGTGACGCTGGCGAGGCTGGCCGAAGCGCCGTGGATCCTTCGCGAGCGCGGTTCCGGTACGCGTGAAATCGTTGATTACCTGCTGTTGTCCCATTTGCCGGAATTTCATCTCGGGATGGAGCTTGGTAACTCTGAGGCCATCAAGCACGCGGTGCGCCACGGCCTGGGCATCAGCTGTCTGTCACGGCGCGTGATTGCCGAACAGCTCGACAGCGGCACGCTGGTCGAACTTCCCGTCCCGCTGCCGCGCCTGACGCGCAAGCTCTGGCGCATCCATCACCGGCAAAAACACCTTTCAAATGCGCTGCGGCGTTTCCTGCGATATTGCGATATTTGATGGCATGGCGAAACGGCAGAAAAAGGGCTTTACTTATAATTTGTGCTTCATCATGAAGCTCTCTTATAAGTGCGCATTTGTGCCGGAAGGAACAGCGATCGTCTGCTACAATCGCGCCTCATTTTTTGGAAGGACAGCATTTTCCTATGGTTTCCGAAACTAAAACCACAGAAGCGCCCGCGCTCCGTCGCGAACTTAAGGCGCGTCACCTGACGATGATCGCTATTGGTGGTTCAATCGGTACAGGGTTGTTTGTTGCCTCAGGGGCAACCATTTCGCAGGCGGGCCCAGGCGGCGCACTGCTTTCTTACATTCTTATTGGTCTGATGGTGTACTTCCTGATGACAAGCCTTGGCGAACTGGCAGCATTTATGCCGGTGTCAGGCTCGTTTGCGACCTATGGTCAGAACTATGTAGAAGAAGGTTTCGGCTTCGCGCTGGGCTGGAACTACTGGTACAACTGGGCGGTAACTATCGCCGTCGACCTTGTCGCCTCACAGCTGGTCATGAATTATTGGTTCCCGGACACGCCGGGCTGGATCTGGAGCGCACTGTTCCTCGGCATTATGTTCCTGCTGAACTGGATCTCGGTCAAAGGTTTCGGTGAAGCGGAATACTGGTTCTCGCTGATTAAAGTGACTACCGTCATCATCTTTATCGGTGTTGGCGTGCTGATGATTTTCGGCATCTTTAAAGGCGCGCAACCGGTAGGCTGGAGCAACTGGACAACCGGCGATGCGCCGTTTGCTGGCGGTTTTGCGGCGATGATTGGCGTGGCGATGATTGTCGGCTTCTCCTTCCAGGGTACCGAACTTATCGGTATCGCGGCGGGTGAATCCGAAGATCCAGAGAAGAACATTCCACGCGCGGTGCGTCAGGTGTTCTGGCGTATCCTGCTGTTCTATGTGTTCGCAATCCTGATTATCAGCTTGATCATTCCTTATACCGATCCGAGCCTGCTGCGTAACGACGTGAAAGACATTTCCGTCAGCCCGTTCACGCTGGTGTTCCAGCATGCTGGCCTGCTGTCTGCGGCGGCGGTAATGAATGCGGTTATCCTGACGGCAGTGCTGTCTGCCGGTAACTCCGGGATGTATGCCTCGACTCGTATGCTTTACACCCTGGCCTGTGACGGTAAAGCCCCGCGTATTTTCTCTAAGCTTTCCAAAGGCGGCGTGCCGCGTAACGCACTGTATGCGACCACCGTGGTGGCGGGGCTGTGCTTCCTGACTTCTATGTTCGGCAACCAGACCGTTTACCTTTGGCTGCTGAATACTTCAGGAATGACCGGGTTTATCGCCTGGCTCGGGATTGCTATCAGCCATTACCGTTTCCGTCGCGGTTACGTGATGCAGGGGCATGATCTGAATAATCTGCCGTACCGTTCGGGCTTCTTCCCGATTGGGCCAATCTTTGCATTCGTCCTGTGTCTGATTATCACGCTCGGCCAGAACTACGAAGCCTTCCTGAAAGATACCATTGACTGGGGCGGTGTAGCGGCAACCTACATCGGTATCCCGCTGTTCCTGGTTATCTGGTTTGGCTACAAGCTCTCGAAGGGCAGTCGCTTCGTACGCTACAGCGAAATGACATTCCCGGAACGCTTCAAACAGTAAGTGATTATTCCCCTATGAAAGCCCTCCAGTCGGAGGGTTTTTTTTTGCCAGGCAGCTCTGCGCTTGCGTGGGCCTATGGATTTTGTAGATACGGCAAGCGTAGCACCAACGGGCATCTTGATGCCTTTGCTATATCCGTCAGACATAATTTCTCACAATTGAATTGATAATTGTTATCATTCTTCTTATCATCTACGCACTTTCAGGATGAAGCCACTCCCCGCATCTTGTCCGAGGACGTAACCGGACCAGGGTGACCAGCCACATCTGCACTTTTTTTGGTTGTTGTTGTTTACCTCATGGAGAAAGGAAATGTTCAGGTTAAATCCTCTTGTTCGGGGCGGGTTGTGCGCATCCGCATTCGCGCTGGCGATGCCAGTAATGGCTGAAAACGACGATGAAACCCTGGTGGTCACGGCCTCCGCGACGGAGCAGAGCGTGAAAGATGCGCCAGCCAGCATCAGCGTGATTACCCAGCAGGATCTTCAGCGTCGTCCGGTGCAGAATCTGAAAGACGTATTACAGGACGTCCCGGGCGTGCAGCTCACCAACGAAGGGGATAATCGCAAGGGCGTCAGTTTGCGTGGACTCGACAGCAGCTACACCTTGATTCTGGTCGACGGCAAACGCGTTAACTCGCGCAACGCCGTGTTCCGCCATAACGATTTTGATCTCAACTGGATCCCCGTGGACGCCATCGAACGCATCGAAGTGGTGCGTGGCCCGATGTCGTCGTTGTACGGTTCCGATGCGTTAGGCGGTGTGGTGAACATCATCACCAAAAAAATCGGCCAGAAATGGCACGGTACGCTGACCGCCGATACCACGATTCAGGAACATCGTGACCGCGGCGACACCTACAATGGGCAGTTCTTTACCAGCGGCCCGCTAATTGACGGCGTGCTGGGGTTGAAAGCCTACGGCAACCTGTCCAAACGTGAAAAAGACGAACAGCAGAAATCTTCGACGGCGGCCAGTGGTGAATCCCCGCGCATTGAAGGCTACACCAGCCGTGACGGTAACGTAGAGTTTGCCTGGACGCCAAATGACAACCACGATTTTACCGCCGGATACGGCTTCGACCGTCAGGACCGTGATTCTGATTCCCTCGATAAAAACCGCCTGGAACGCCAGAACTATTCCTTAAGCCACAACGGCCGTTGGGACGTGGGCAACAGTGAACTGAAGTTCTATGGCGAAAAAGTGGATAACAAAAATCCGGAAGCGGCTGGCGTTATCACTTCTGAAAGTAATTCGATTGACGGCAAATACGTGCTGCCACTGGACGCCATCAATCAGTTGCTGACGGTGGGCGGCGAATGGCGTCACGATAAGCTTAAAGACCCGGTCAATTTACAGGGCAGCGGCAACACATCCGCCAGCCAGTACGCGCTGTTTATCGAAGACGAATGGCGGATTTTCGAGCCGCTGGCGCTGACCACCGGCGTGCGTATGGACGATCACGAAACCTACGGCGATCACTGGAGCCCGCGTGCGTATCTGGTGTACACCGCCACCGACACCGTGACGGTGAAAGGCGGCTGGGCAAATGCCTTCAAAGCGCCATCATTACTGCAGCTCAGCCCGGACTGGACCACCGGTTCCTGCCGTGGCGCCTGTGAGATTGTGGGTAGCCCGGACCTGAAACCGGAAACAAGTGAAAGCTATGAGCTCGGTATTTATTACGCCGGAGAAGAAGGCTGGCTGGAAGGCGTACAGGGCAGCATCACGACTTTCCAGAACGACGTCGATGACCGCATCAGCATCAGCCGTACCGCTAACGTCGATCAGGCGAAAGACTACCCGAACTACGTGGGTCTGAATGCCGACGGCGAACCGATTTTCCGTTATTACAACGTCAACAAAGCGCGTATCCGCGGCGTAGAAACCGAGCTGAAATTCCCACTGGCGGAAGACTGGAAAGTCACGCTGAACTACACCTACAACGACGGTCGAGACCTGAGTAACGGCGGCAACAAACCGCTGTCCGAGCTGCCTTACCACACGGCGAACGGTGTGGTGGACTGGCAGGCGACGCAGGACTGGTCATTCTATATGCAGGCGAACTACAGCGGCGAGAAACGCGCCATGACCACAAACGGCGCAACCCCGGGCGGATACGTCATCTGGAACACCGGCGGCGCATGGCAGGCGACGAAGAACGTTAAGCTGCGTGCGGGCGTGCTGAACCTGACCGATAAAGATCTTAGCCGCGACGATTACAGTTACAACGAGGACGGACGTCGCTACTTTATGGCAGTGGATTACCGCTTCTGATGGGCATTGTCAGGCAGCGGCGGGAGCGGCTGCCTGATGATGATTTACAAGCGATGAAGTCTGGAGAGTAAAGCCAGGGAGAGCGTCGTTAATAATATGGCGATCACCGCATACATATACACCCCCGACCATGCCCAGCTATTTTTAATCAGAATAACCGGCACACCGGCCATTGCGGCGCCGACGTAGCTAAACAGTCCTCTGAAGCCGGTGACAGAACCCGCGGCATTTTTGTGTGTTACGTCGAGACACCCGACGGCAAAGAGCATGTGCGGCCCGTACAGGGCAAATCCCATAATCGTGAAGAGGACGGCGGTCATGGTGTAGGAGGTATCCTGCACCAGAGGAATAAGCGCAATACACACACATAACATCAGGGCAAAAATCAGACCGGTCATCCAGCGGTTACTTTTAAACATGAAATCTGACAAATATCCCGCCAGCAATCCCCCTGCAAGCCCACCTCCTTCGAACCAGGAGATAATGGAGTTCGCTTTAATCAGACTCCAGCCATGAACCTGAGAATAGTAAATCTGTGGCCAGTCATTGAGGATCGTGCGAGCAACATAGACTGACATATCGCCAATGATAATGATCCATACCAACGGGTTAGTGAGAATATATTTTACGAAAACCTGCCAAAAGCTCAGATTAACGGGGCTGGCGTTGACTTGCGCGAGTTCCGTGGGATCATTTCGCCACACGCCGACGGCGGGTAATCCTAACGTGCCTGGACGATCCTTAATGGTATACAAGGCGACGACCCCCATTAACAGCGAGATCACGCCGGGAACATAAAAGCCCATTTTCCAGCTTCCGCTAAAGGCAATGGCGAAGCTGGTAATCAGTGGGGCAAGACTACCGCCAATATTGTGTGCCGCTTCGACGATCGCCCACCAGCGACCACGTTCATTTTTAGAAAACCAGCAGGCCATAATTTTCGCCATTGGCGGAAAGCTGGTGCCCTGAAGGATCGCGTTAAGGCTATAGAGCACATAAAATGCTGCCACACTGTCAGAGAAGCCAAACAGAATATTGACAATACCGACCCCGATAAGCACCGGTCCGGTCATCGCTTTGGGGTTAATTTTATCGACCAACATACCGCCGACAAATTTCATTGAGCCATAAAGAATGTAAAAAAGCGAAGACATGATGGCGAAGTCTTCTGCTGTCAGCGAGGTGTCCGTCAGCATCGCTGGCATCGCCGATGCGAAGTTTTTTCGGGTTAAATAAAATACCGCGTAAGAGATAAATACGGATGCAATGATTTCTGCCCTGAATTTTTTATAAACAGGGTCGATCTCTTTCTTTTCTTTGACAACGGGAAGGTCTTCCTGACTGAAAATAAATTTTTTTATGCTCATGTTGAATTTCTCTTCCAGCAATACAGGGGAGTTATAAACCGTCTTCGAGCAAAAATAGTAACGATTCGAATCCATTAAAATTAATTTGCTGGTGAATATGTTCTTTCACCAGGGGTTTGGCTTTCCACGCAAGACCTGTTCCTGCCTGAAGTAGCATTGGGAGGTCGTTAGCGCCATCACCACAGGCGATGACATTCGATAACGAAATATTCAAATCTGCTGCCAGATTAATCAGCGTCTGCTTTTTATTCTCAGCATTGATTATCGGATGCGTGATATTTCCGGTTAAGACGCCATTCTTCATTTCAACGGTGTTGGAGAACGCGAAATCGAGTTGATATCGTTTTTTTAGCCGTTGAGCAAAGAGGTCTAATCCGCCGGAGATAATCGCTGTTTTGAATCCTTTTGCTTTAAGAATGGGGAGGATAATGTCAAGCCCTAGCGACAGGGTCATCCGGTTGCAGACATCATCCAGTACCGCGTTATGTGTCCCGTTAAGCATTGCGATACGCCGGGTAAAACTGGTATCGAAATCGAGTTTTCCTTCCATCGCTTGCTGAGTCAGCGCCGTAATTTTCTCAGATATGCCCAGTGTTCGGGCGATTTCATCCACGCCTTCCTCTTCGATAAACGTCGAGTCCATATCAAACACAATAAGTCCATTGGCAGGGATGACGGCGGGTTTGTAGAAAAAATCAAATTGCATTTCCAGAGCAGCACGGCGTAATGGCTGGTAAAAATGGCCCCCGACGACATCGCCTGAAATAACGAGTTTGAGGTAGTCTCTGTTTATCATTGGAGAATGATGTTTGGTTAACATGTACAGCGTGTTGCCTGACGGGTTATTCATGAGATGCTGATGTAACCATGAGGTAATAGGTTCAGACGTATTGTGCGTAATAAAGTAAAGGGTTTTCATCTTACCGCTCCTTTGTGTCTGGCGGCATTATAATGGAGCGCTGTTTTGCCCGGCATCACTCACTATCACAGTTGTGAATACGTATAAAAAATTAAAAAGTATTGTTTTTGATACCGCTAATTCATGCGGTGCGAAAGGTGTCATTTTTGATACGCTAATCACATCATAAAAGCGATGACAATGTAGGCTAAAACTTTCAGGAAGAGGGTAAGACAGAAATGGAAAGCGCTATCAATATATTTAAAATTGTGATTGGTCCATCCAGTTCACGGACTGCGGGGCCAATGCGAGCGGCATTTAACTTTATGTCGCAATTAAAGCAGCATAATTCGTTCCCACTGCTCAGAAAAATTGAGGTCGAGCTGTATGGCGCCTTGTCGTTAAGCCGGAATTGCCACAATGTCGATATTGCTCTGTATCTTGGGTTGCTGGGGAATCTGCCGGACAGCGTAGATTTAGCTGGACAACTGAGTGCAATAAAGCGCGCAGAAACAGAAGGCATACGGGTATTTTCGCCCTCTGTTACGGTGGCCGTGACCATCATTGCTAATCATCAGGCCCATCCGGGCCATCCTTATGCCATGACGTTCCGCGCCAGGGATGATTGGTTTACGCTCTATGAAGAAACCTGGTTTTCCATCGGCGATGGACAGACACGCAAAGCCGGGGAGGCAAAGGATCACTCTGCTACGTTAGCCACCTTATCACCTTTCGAATTTCAAAATGCCTGCGAACTGTCGCTGCTATGCCAGCGAAACGGCTTATCTGTGGCGGCGTTGATGATGAAGAATGAACTTGCAACACGTTCAGCGTTATCCGTGCAGGAGGATCTGAACCGGAAATGGGCCGTCATGAAGGAGGCGGTTCAGCGCGGTTTGAATACTGAGGGATTGCTCCCGGGCCCCTGGCAGGTCCCACGCCGGGCTTGCGCGCTTCACAAATTATTACTGGTGAAAGGGGAGGCGAATGATTTTTTGACCGCGCTGAACTGGGTCAATGTTTTTGCCATTGCCGTCAGCGAAGAGAATGCGGCGGGTGGCGTGGTGGTGACGGCCCCGACCAACGGCGCCAGCGGAATTATTCCGGCGGTATTGTGCTGGTATGAAAAATTTATCGGCGAACTGAATCCGTCATCCGTCAGCCGTTTTTTTCTGACCGCAGCTGCTGTGGCGATGCTCTTTAAACGTAATGCGTCCATTTTAGGGTCGGAGGTAGGATGCCAGGGAGAGATTGGCGTGGCCTGTTCAATGGCCGCAGCAGGGTTAGCGGAATTGATGGGGGCGTCGGTCGGACAGGTGTTGAGTGCGGCGGAAATCGCCATGGAGCACCACTTGGGGCTGACCTGCGACCCGGTTGGCGGTCAGGTACAAATACCGTGTATAGAGCGTAACGCGATATCAGCAGTGAAAGCCATCAACGCAGCAACCATGGCGATGAGTCGCGTAAGCGAGCCTTGTGTTTCACTGGATGAGATCATTGCCGCGATGTACGAAACCGGGAAGGACATGAGCGCGAAATACCGTGAAACTTATCATGGCGGCCTTGGCAAAGTGCAGCCAAGAAGAAGGGGAGCATCCAGTGAAATTTAATACCATGAATAACGATGAGATTATTTTATCGTTGTGCGCCCGCATTAAAGAGACGCGGATATCATTAGCGCTGACCCAGCAACAGCTGGCTGAACGGGCGCAGGTAGGCATTGCGACGATCAAACGGATTGAAAAGGGAGGCGGCCTGAATCTTGACACGCTTATTTCTGTGCTTCGGGCGCTGGATAAATTACATAACCTTGATGCGATATTATTTGAATCAGAGATGCGTCATTTTCACGATTCTCATGAAGGGGGCGAGCGGATCGGGCGGCTACATGTCCGACAGCCAGTGGCTGAGCTGAAAAAGAAATCATTAGCGCCGCAGGCTGACGAACTGAATTTCAGTACGGCGCTGGAAAAGACATTACGCTGGTGATGACGACAGCAAATGCCGGGCATGGAAGCGCAGATGGTCCTCAATAAAAGACGCAATAAACCAATAGCTGTGATCGAACCCGGACTGAATGCGCAGCGTTAACGGCCACTGGGTCTGGCGGGCGGCTTCGGCCAGCACCGCAGGTTGCAGTTGATCCGCCAGGAACTGATCGGTATCACCCTGATCGATTAACGTCGGAATGGCGCTGGCCGCGTCACTCGCTAACATCAGCGCACAGCTGTCCCACGCTTGCCAGCTGGATTTGTCTTCACCGAGATAAGCACTAAACGCCTTCTGGCCCCACGGCACGCGGGTCGGGTTAACGATTGGTGCAAAGGCGGAAACGCTGGTGTATTTGCCCGGGTTTTTCAACGCCAGAATCAACGCGCCGTGGCCACCCATCGAATGGCCGGAAATCGCGCTGCGCTCGGCGACGTTAAACTGTGCCTGAACCAGCGCGGGGAGTTCGTCGCGCAGATAATCGTACATCCGGTAATGCGCGGCCCACGGGGCCTGCGTCGCGTTGAGGTAGAACCCGGCGCCTTTGCCGAGATCGTAGCCTTCGTTGTCCGCTACGTTTTCGCCGCGTGGGCTGGTGTCTGGCATGACCAGAACGATACCGAGTTCGGCTGCGACGCGCTGGGCCCCTGCTTTTGTCGCGAAATTCTCGTCGTTGCAGGTCAGGCCTGACAGCCAGTACAGCACTGGCGGCGGCGTATTATCGCGCGGCGGTGGCAGAAAAATACTGAACGTCATGGCGCAGTTCAGCGTGCTGGAGTCGTGCCGCCAGCGTTGCTGCCAGCCCTCAAAACAACGGTGCTCTTCGAGCAATTCCATGCAAGGCCCCCGGGTGAGTGATTGAAAATGTTCTGTTTCATCATACAGATCATGCGCAGTGATGAATAACTTTCGCTTCCGCATTGCAGTTACATGCTGCATCATAAACATAACTTTACATTAACATGCGAGACTAACATGGCGCTACGTACCGCGCTGAGTGGGTTTGTCATGCTGGTGGTCGCCATGGGGATTGGGCGTTTTGCCTTTACGCCTCAGGTGCCGCTGATGATTGCTGACGGACAGCTTACGCTGACCAGCGCCGGGCTGGTCGCCGCGATGAATTATCTGGGATATTTACTGGGGGCATGGGATGCAATGCGTGCCCATCGCGGCGTGGAAGGGCGATTGTACGCTGGGATCCTCGGCGCGGTGGGGCTGACGTTTCTCTCTGCCTGGGCCGATAACGCCTGGTTGCACGCCGTTCTGCGACTGGTGATTGGCGCAATGAGCGGCTGGGCGATGGTGTTGACCGCAGCCTGGACCAATGAGCGTCTGGCACAGGCCGGACGTCCCGGCCTGAGCGCCGCGGTGTTTGCCGGGCCGGGGGCGGGGATTGCGGTGAGTGGCCTGTTGGCAGTCTATATCCATGCACAGCAGCTCAGCGCCGCCGCGGGCTGGTTGCTTTACGGTCTGCTGGCGCTGGTGTTGATTGCCTTTATTTCTCGTTGGTTACCGCGTCCTGGCGATTTTCATCGTCCGGGCGGCCAGCCTGAACCTTTGCATTTGACGGCAAGCCTGAAACGGCTGGTCTGGAGCTACAGCCTGGCGGGCTTTGGTTATATTCTGCCCGCCACCTTTTTATCGCAAATGGCCGCCACGCGTTTTCCCGGTAGCCTGTTTGCCCAGTTTCTGTGGCCGGTATTTGGCGCGGCGGCGGTGGTTGGGATTGGATTGAGTATTTTGCTGCGCGATGTTGGCCACAGCTATCAGCGACTAGCGATTGTGTTGTGGTTACAGGGCGTCGGCGTGCTGGCCGCCTGGTTGGTTCCGGGAATGAGCGGTCTGGTGATCGGCGCGTTGCTGGTGGGCGGCGGCTTCCTGTGCGCGGTGCAGCTTTCACTACTCTACGGACGGGAACTCGCACCGCAGCATACCCGTTACATGGCGGGTTTACTGACCACCGGTTATGCCATTGGTCAGCTTGTCGGGCCGATGACTTCCGCGCTTTCCACCTGGCTTACCCAACGCCTTGAACCGGCCCTGGGCGTGGCGGCTATCGCGCTGTTGATAGGCGGAATGCTGGTCTGGCGTTCGCCGCAAGAAAGGTTAAGCCAATTTCAATAATTATCGCCGTGAATACTGGATTCTGTGCGCGGCCTCACGCACAATGAGTGCTCACTTTGCCCTCAGAGTGCAAAGGTCGCCACACCTGCAGGAGAACAAGAATGCCATCATTGAGTAAAGAAGCCGCGCTGGTTCATGAGGCGCTGTTAGCGCGTGGTCTGGAAACGCCGCTACGTCCCCCGGTTGAACTGGATAATGAATCACGCAAGCGTCTGATTGCCGGTCATATGACTGAAATTATGCAGCTGCTGAATCTCGATCTCAGTGATGACAGCCTGACGGAGACGCCGCACCGCATCGCCAAGATGTACGTCGATGAAATCTTCTCTGGCCTCGATTACGCCAACTTCCCGAAAATCACCGTCATTGAGAATAAAATGAAGGTCGATGAAATGGTGACCGTACGTGATATCACCTTGACCAGCACCTGTGAGCATCACTTTGTCACCATCGACGGCAAAGCGACCGTGGCCTACATTCCGAAAGAGTCGGTGATTGGCCTGTCGAAGATTAACCGCATTGTGCAGTTCTTTGCCCAGCGTCCGCAGGTGCAGGAGCGTCTGACGCAGCAAATCCTGACCGCGTTGCAGACTCTGCTCGGCACCAATAACGTGGCGGTTTCCATTGATGCTGTGCATTACTGCGTGAAAGCGCGTGGCATTCGTGATGCGACCAGCGCCACAACGACCACTTCGCTCGGTGGACTGTTTAAGTCGAGCCAGAACACCCGCCAGGAGTTTCTGCGCGCCGTTCGTCACCACAACTAATTCTTAAAGCAGGTACTTAATGGAGCGAAACGTCACGCTGGATTTTGTTCGCGGCGTCGCTATTCTCGGGATCCTGCTGCTTAATATCGTTGCCTTTGGCTTGCCAAAGGCGGCGTATCTCAATCCTGCCTGGTACGGCGATATCACTCAACGCGATGCGTGGACGTGGGCCGCTCTCGACCTGTTTGCACAGGTTAAATTCCTGACGCTGTTTGCTCTCCTGTTTGGCGCTGGCCTGCAGTTGCTGCTTCCTCGCGGCAAACGCTGGATCCAGGCGCGGCTTTCTCTGTTAGCAATACTCGGTTTTGCACATGGGCTGCTGCTCTGGGACGGCGATATTCTGCTGGCGTATGCACTAGTAGGCCTGGTCTGCTGGCGGATGGTGCGTGAAGCGCAAAGCGCTAAATCGATGTTTAACACCGGCGTGGTGCTGTACCTGATTGGCATTGCGGTCCTGGTGTTTTTAGGGCTTATCTCCGGCGATACGCCAAACCGTTCCTGGGTCCCGGACCCGGCCAACCTGCAATATGAGCAGTACTGGAAGCTGAAAGGCGGAATGGAGGCTATCAGCAATCGTACGGATATGCTGTCCGACAATCTGCTGGCGCTTGGTGCACAGTACGGCTGGCAACTGGCGGGTATGATGCTGATGGGGGCCTCGCTAATGCGCTGCGGCTGGCTGAAAGGCCAGTTCAGCCTGTCACATTACCGTCGCGTGGGCATGCTGTTGATAACCCTTGGCGTGCTGATAAACCTGCCTGCGACGATCGCGCAATGGCATTTTGACTGGTCTTATCGCTGGTGTGCGTTCTTGTTACAGGCTCCGCGCGAGCTGAGTGCGCCGTTTCAAACTATCGGATACGCCGCGTTAGCGTACGGCTTCTGGCCACAAATTTGTTTTTCACGCCTGGTAGGAGCGATAGCCTGCGTCGGGCGTATGGCGCTTTCCAACTACCTGCTGCAAACCCTCATCTGCACCACGCTGTTCTACCGGTTTGATTTGTTTATGAAATTTGACCGATTGACGCTGCTCGCCTTTGTGCCAGCCATTTGGCTGGTGAATATCCTGTTCTCCGTTATCTGGCTGCGCTATTGCCGTCAGGGGCCGGTGGAATGGCTGTGGCGGCAGTTGACCGCACGTGCCGCAGGGGTATCCATTTCTAAAACATCCAGATAACGATCTGGATCACAATCATTAACAAAACGGATGTAACCGTTTCCATCAGTGTGACCTTCTTCACGTAGTCCTCGCCCACTCGCTGCCAGAATAGCCACCTTGCTCAACACAGGGGGTGACTGTGAGTTGCTGCCAATTTCAACAGGACGGTGGTTATGATCACCATTCGTGATGTGGCCCGCCATGCGGGTGTTTCCGTCGCGACCATTTCCCGCGTGCTGAATAACAGCCCGCTTGTCAGTCCTGAAACCCGGGAAATCGTAATGAAAGCCGTCTCGGCGCTGGGGTATCGGCCCAACGCCAACGCGCAGGCGTTAGCGACCCAGGTCAGCGACACCATCGGCGTGGTGGTGATGGACGTGTCGGATGCGTTTTTCGGGGCACTGGTAAAGGCCGTCGATACCGTTGCTCAGCAGTTTCAGAAAAACGTGCTGATCGGCAACAGCTATCACGAAGCGGAAAAGGAACGTAACGCCATTGAGGTGCTGATCCGCCAGCGCTGCAATGCGTTAATTGTGCATTCTAAAGCATTGAGCGACGCAGAAATCAGCGAGTTCCTCGAGCACATCCCCGGCATGGTGATGATTAACCGCATTGTGCCTGGCTATGAACATCGCTGCGTTGGGCTGGATAACGTCAGCGGCGCAATGATGGCGACCAGGATGCTGCTTAATCAAGGGCATACCCGCGTGGGTTATCTGGCCTCCAGTCATGGTATTGAAGATAACCAAATGCGTCAGGAAGGCTGGCTGCGCGCGATGAGCGAGCAGGGCATTGTTGCGCCGGAATCCTGGATTGGCACCGGCTCACCGGATTTGCAGGGTGGCGAAGCGGCGATGGTCGAGCTGTTGGGACGCAATCAGGGCCTGACGGCGGTGTTTGCCTACAACGACAACATGGCGGCCGGGGCGCTGACGACGCTGAAGGATAACGGTATTGCGGTGCCGCAGCATCTGTCGCTCATTGGTTTTGACGATATTCCGATTGCCCGTTACACCGATCCGCAGCTGACGACGGTGCGATACCCGATTGTGTCGATGGCAAAACTGGCGACGGAACTGGCATTAATGGGCGCGGCGGGGAAGCTGGATCCTTTGGCAACTCACTGTTTTATGCCGACCTTAGTGCGTCGTCATTCGGTGGCATTGAAGCAATCTGTGGGGTCGATCACTAACTTATAAAGTGCCGTGATGTAACCGCTTTCAATTTGTGAGTAAATTCACAGTATCTTAACATTTGCCTGTCTATGATGTCAGCGTTTGTAAGGCTGAAACACTATGTAACGGTGATTAATCACTTTTAGTAGTGCAATAAAGCGATAAGCAATCAATTAAACGCACGTTGGAGCGTTACCGAACACGGAAGAGGATTTTTGGATTAATTTTACTTCGGCGGTCAGTAACAATTCATTAACGTTGTGCCTGCCGACATAAGCTACCCTGCATAAAAATAACCGGAGATACCATGAATAAGAAGGTGTTAACCCTGTCCGCTGTGATGTCTTGCATGTTGTTCGGTGCCGCTGCTCATGCAGCTGATACCCGTATCGGCGTAACCATCTACAAATATGACGATAACTTCATGTCTGTGGTGCGCAAAGCAATTGAGAAAGACGGCAAAGCAGCGCCAGACGTTCAGCTGCTGATGAACGACTCGCAAAACGACCAGTCAAAACAGAACGACCAGATCGACGTACTGCTGGCGAAAGGCGTGAAAGCGCTGGCCATCAACCTCGTTGACCCGGCTGCGGCAGGCACCGTAATCGAAAAAGCACGTGGTCAGAACGTGCCGGTGGTGTTCTTCAATAAAGAGCCGTCCCGCAAAGCGCTGGACAGCTATGACAAAGCCTTCTACGTCGGTACTGACTCTAAAGAGTCTGGTGTGATCCAGGGCGATCTGATTGCTAAACACTGGGCGGCTAACCCAAATTGGGACCTGAATAAAGATGGTCAGGTTCAGTTCGTGCTGCTGAAAGGCGAACCGGGTCACCCGGATGCTGAAGCGCGTACCACCTACGTTATCAAAGAGCTGAACGCGAAGGGCCTGAAAACCCAGCAGCTGCAGTTGGATACCGCAATGTGGGATACCGCTCAGGCGAAAGACAAAATGGACGCATGGCTGTCCGGCCCTAACGCTAACAAAATCGAAGTGGTTATCGCCAACAACGATGCGATGGCAATGGGCGCAGTTGAAGCTCTGAAAGCACACAACAAATCCAGCATTCCTGTGTTTGGTGTGGATGCGCTGCCAGAAGCCCTGGCGCTGGTGAAATCCGGTGCAATGGCCGGTACTGTGCTGAACGATGCAAACAACCAGGCGAAAGCAACCTTCGATCTGGCGAAAAACCTGGCTGATGGCAAAGAAGCCGCTGCGGGTACCAACTGGAAAATCGAGAACAAAGTGGTTCGCGTTCCTTACGTTGGCGTCGATAAAGACAACCTGGCTCAGTTCATCGGTAAGTAATTTTATTTCAGTGTATATCTCCCGTGCTGGATAGTCAGCACGGGAAAATATTAGCGCAGCCAGGGTTAACTATGGTCAGCAATAAAACAGAATCGTCAGGTGAAATCTTGTTGGAAATGAGCAATATCAACAAGTCATTTCCTGGCGTCAAAGCGCTCGATAATGTTAATTTAAAAGTCCGCCCTCATTCCATTCATGCATTAATGGGAGAGAACGGTGCTGGCAAATCGACATTATTAAAATGTTTGTTTGGGATCTACCAAAAAGATTCCGGTAGTATTATTTTTCAGGGAAAAGAGATTGACTTCCATTCCGCGAAAGAAGCACTTGAAAACGGTGTTTCGATGGTGCACCAGGAATTGAATCTGGTTCTCCAGCGCTCGGTGACGGATAATATGTGGTTGGGACGCTATCCGACCAAGGGTGTATTTGTCGACCAGGACAAAATGTACCGTGATACCAAAGCGATATTCGATGAGCTGGATATTGATATTGATCCTAACGCTCGCGTGGGAACATTATCCGTATCGCAAATGCAGATGATCGAAATTGCTAAAGCGTTTTCGTATGACGCCAAAATTGTCATTATGGATGAGCCGACGTCTTCCTTAACGGAAAAAGAAGTCAATCATCTGTTTAAGATTATCCGTAAACTGAAAGAGCGTGGCTGCGGTATTGTTTACATCTCGCATAAAATGGAAGAAATTTTCCAGCTATGCGATGAAATCACCATCCTGCGTGACGGACAGTGGATTACCACTCAGCCGCTGGAAGGGCTGGATATGGACAAGATCATCTCGATGATGGTGGGCCGTTCACTGAACCAGCGCTTCCCGGATAAATACAACACGCCGGGTGAAACGATCCTTGAGGTACGTAACCTCACCTCGCTACGCCAGCCGTCAATTCGTGACGTTTCCTTTGATCTGCGTAAAGGGGAAATCCTCGGTATCGCGGGTCTGGTGGGGGCGAAGCGTACCGACATCGTGGAAACGCTGTTTGGTATCCGCGAAAAGTCAGGTGGCACAATAACCCTGCACGGTAAGAAAATTAATAACCATAGCGCGAACGAAGCCATTAACCACGGTTTCGCGCTGGTGACGGAAGAGCGTCGTTCGACAGGGATTTACGCATACCTGGATATCGGTTTTAACTCACTGATTTCGAATATCAAAAATTACCGCGGCAAAGTGGGCCTGCTGGATAACTCCCGCATGAAGAGCGACACCCAATGGGTAATCGACTCCATGCGTGTAAAAACCCCTGGGCACCGGACGCAAATCGGTTCGCTTTCCGGTGGTAACCAGCAGAAAGTCATTATTGGACGCTGGTTATTAACGCAGCCGGAAATTTTAATGCTGGATGAACCAACGCGCGGAATTGACGTTGGCGCTAAGTTTGAAATTTATCAGCTGATTGCGGAGCTTGCGAAAAAAGAGAAAGGGATAATTATTATCTCTTCTGAAATGCCTGAGCTGCTGGGTATTACTGACCGTATTCTGGTAATGAGTAATGGTATGGTTGCCGGCATTGTTGACACTAAAACGACTACGCAGAACGAAATATTACGTCTTGCGTCTTTGCACCTTTAAGATCAGGGGCTCCTCATGAGTGCGTTAAATAAAAAAAGTTTTCTCACTTATCTGAAAGAAGGCGGCATTTACGTTGTTCTTTTGGTATTACTGGCCATCATTATTTTCCAGGACCCCACGTTCTTAAGTCTGCTGAACTTAAGTAACATTCTGACTCAGTCATCTGTCCGTATTATTATCGCCCTCGGCGTCGCCGGGCTGATTGTGACCCAGGGTACAGACCTTTCTGCCGGTCGTCAGGTGGGCCTGGCGGCGGTTATCGCGGCCACGCTGTTGCAGTCCGTCGATAACGCTAACAAGGTGTTCCCGGATTTGGCGACGCTGCCAATTCCAGTGGTGCTGCTGATTGTCTGCGCCATCGGCGCGGTGATTGGCCTGGTGAACGGGATTATCATCGCTTACCTGAACGTGACGCCGTTTATCACCACGTTGGGTACGATGATCATCGTGTACGGGATTAACTCCCTGTACTACGACTTCGTTGGCGCGTCGCCGGTGTCGGGCTTTGACTCGCACTTCTCGACGTTTACCCAAGGATTTATTGCGCTCGGGACATTCCGTCTCTCGTACATCACCTTCTACGCGTTAATTGCGACGCTGTTTGTCTGGGTGCTGTGGAACAAAACCCGCTTTGGTAAAAACATTTTCGCCATCGGCGGTAACCCGGATGCAGCACGCGTATCCGGCGTTAACGTTGCCCTGAACCTGCTGATGATTTACGCGCTGTCTGGTGTGTTCTACGCCTTCGGCGGGATGCTGGAAGCGGGCCGTATCGGCTCGGCAACCAACAACCTCGGCTTCATGTATGAGCTGGATGCGATTGCCGCCTGCGTGGTCGGCGGGGTGTCATTCAGCGGCGGCGTCGGCACGGTTATCGGCGTAGTGACCGGTGTCATCATCTTTACCGTCATCAACTACGGTTTGACCTATATCGGCGTTAACCCGTACTGGCAATATATTATCAAGGGCGGCATCATCATCTTCGCTGTGGCCCTTGATTCACTGAAGTATGCCCGTAAGAAGTAATCTTTCGTGTAGCAGCGATAAAAACCCGCCGTGAGAACGGCGGGTTTTTTCGTTTATCATCAGAGGGATAAGTGTCTGTATAAATTTAAACAAATTATTACTCCGGTTGTTATTTCACCTTTGGCAGAATTTGTCCTCAAATGCCTTTTCTGATTGTGGCTTTCCGCACGGGAATATCCCGCCTTAAGCAACCGTATTTCCTGCCGTTAACAAGAAAACTGCCACATCTGCCGTGATATCAACATTGAGTAATTCATGAACTATAGCGAAAAAATTGTACAAGAATGGATGGAGTTTTCCGGCGTTCTTCCCGAACCCGCATTGGTGACGTTAACTGCGATCGCGGAAGAAAAAGCGGGCACATTGGCCGATGCGTTTTACGACATCATGCTCACCGATCCGCATGCCAGCGCATACATCAGTTCTGACGTCGTGCAGTCCCGTCTTCGCAACTCAATGAAAAAGTGGATTATCAACGCGCTGACTCTGAAAGGGGAAGAACTGCTCGGGTTTGCCGCCCATCAGTATGAGATTGGCAATATCCACTCACGCGTGGGCATTCCGGCAAGCCTGGTGCTGAAAGGTATGCGTATCATTACTCAGGAAATGCTGACCTATATTCAGTCGCTGGCATTAGAGCCGCAAACCAGCGTGCTGATGCAGAAATATGTATCGGTCTCGATTCAGATTGCCAGCGAGCTGATGACCTATGCCTATGAAAACTATCAGCTCAACGAAGCGAAGAACGAAGAGTCCTACCGCATCTCCAACCTGATTGATAATCCTGAACTCGAAAAAGGCAAACAGCAGGCGGCGCTGTTTAACTGGGAAAACGGG
Organism: Scandinavium manionii; assembly: GCF_024764775.1. Lineage (NCBI taxonomy): Bacteria > Pseudomonadati > Pseudomonadota > Gammaproteobacteria > Enterobacterales > Enterobacteriaceae > Scandinavium > Scandinavium manionii. Next base: position 413,592 of record NZ_JALIGC010000039.1, read on the forward strand.
CTGATGTACGCGCTGGTATCACGCACCAGTAATATCCAGTCTTATCTGCTGAACGACTCGGAGTTTGGCCTGTGGTTTCGTCACAAATGCGGCCAGCATTTTGGCAATAAGCCGGAAATTTCTAAGATTGGGATGCTGATTGAAGAGATTGACGGCATGCTGCAAAAAACCGCCAATACCGAAGGCAGCGCGCTGGAGTATATTCAGTCGTTATTAAGCGATATTCGCGCGAAAACGATGATCATCAATAACTTATTCACATCACTGTTTGAAGATGCCACGCGTCTGGAAAATGGCAAAGATGCGTTAACCAAACTGCTCAACCGTCGCTTTATGTCCACCATTCTCAAGCATGAAGTAAAGCTGGTGATGGAGAATGGGCGCAATTTATCGGTGGTGATGCTGGATATCGATCACTTCAAGAAAATCAACGATACCTGGGGCCACTCTGCGGGCGACGAAGTATTGCGTCATCTGGCGACGATCCTGAGCGATAATACCCGCGCCAGCGACTACGTGTTCCGCTACGGCGGGGAAGAGTTCATGATTGTGTATCTGGAATACAGCAAACAGCAGACGCTCAATTTTGTTGAGTCTATTCGCGAGAAGATTTTCAATTCGCCGTGCGAGATGCCTGACGGCTATAAGCTGCAACTGAGCGCCTCGTTTGGCGTCAGTCACTATCGCGGCCACCCGGATTACCAAAAACTGGTGGATGAAGCGGACAAAGCGCTGTACGAAGCGAAAAACACCGGCCGTAACAAGGTTGTGGAGTTTAAAGCCTGACCTGCCTGTACCTGCCCGCCGGTGCGCCGGCGGTCATCATTTATTTTCCTGCCTGCAATTCCAGAAGCTGATCCGGCGTCACCGCCGGGTAGCCCTGCGCATCCTCCGGCACTTCATGCTGCGCCGGGATCGGCACCAGCGGCCCCAGGAAACGCGGTTCGCGCTTGAACAAATAGAGATCGGCTAACGCGCCAAAACGGGCGCCAAATTCGCGCACCCGCACGCTCCACATATTTTTCGGCGACGGCACGGCATAGCACTGCGCCTGAATCCCCATATGCAGGGCGATAAACAGCGCGCGCTCACAGTGGAAACGCTGGGTGATGATGATGAAGTCGTTGGTGTCGAACACTTTGCGGGTGCGGACGATGGAGTCCAGCGTGCGGAAGCCTGCGTAATCAAGCACGATATCCGCTGGATCGACACCTGCTGCAATCAAATCTTTGCGCATCGTCCGTGGTTCGTTGTAGCTCTGCAACGCATTGTCGCCGCTCAGCAGCAGGTAATTCACCTTGCCGCTGTTGTAGGCGTTCAGCGCGCCCTGAATGCGGTAGCGGTAATACTGATTGATAACCCCGGTGCGGTAATACTTGGCGGTGCCCAGCACCACGCCGACCTGGCGGTAGGGCAGGTCCTGTAGTTCATCGTAGATGTAAGGGGCGGTTTTCCAGCTCATCCAGCGGTCGAGACCCAGTGCGGTCAACAGCAGCAGGCCTGACAGGACTAACAGGCTGTATAACGCGCGCTTTAACATGGACTTGGCTCAATGGTGGAAGAAGATTTACTCAGGCTACTGTACCCGCGGGGCAATCGCAAGAAACAGTAGTTTAATTGGGGGGATTTTCAACAGAGCGGGCAAAACGCCCGCTCTGTGGTATCAGGCCAGTAGTGTGCGGTCGATATTCTGACAGCCCAGCGCTTTAAGAGTCGCGACGGTAGCATCCCACTGAATCAACGGCGCATCGGCGCGTTCGGCCAGCATTGCGCGCTGAATGTCCGGATAATCGTAACCGTTCAGGCTCAGCAGGTTCAATGCGCCCTGTAACGGCGGCAGCGTCGGGTTGAATGCGGCGTTCTCGGCGTAGCTGCCAGAGAAAATCGTACCGTCGTGCAGCTCTAGCGCTACGCCGGACGGGGACTTGCTGTACGGCGCATGACAATGGTTGGCAGCCTGGATCGCGGCCTGGGTCAGCGCATCGCCATCCAGCGGATAACCGTGGTCCTGCGCATCCATCAGCAGGGTTTTGATATCCAAATCTTTCGGGCCAAACGCGTCCGGGAGATAGTCTTTCAGGGTGTGCGGTTCGCGTCCTGGTAGATTGATTTGCAGCTCCAGCCCGCTATTCAGTTCGTTCATGAACTGACGGCAATGACCGCATGGTGTGTAGTTCACAGTAATGGCTTTCAGCGCTTTTTCACCACGCAGCCAGGCGTGGCTGATGGCGCTTTGTTCCGCATGAACGGTTTGCTGCATGGTGGCGCCAAGAAATTCCATATTGCCGCCGAAATACCAGGTGCCGCTCACGCCGCGGGCGATAGCGCCAACGTTGAAGTGGGAAAGGTCAGCCCGGGCGCAGGCCGCCGCCAGCGGCAGAAGTGCGAAAGCCAGCGCGTCTTCGTCCAGTCCCGTCGCGGATATCAGGCCAGAGACCTGCTCAGCGCTCAGCATGGCAGGGAAATGCACATCAGCGAGCACCGGAGCGAGGGCTGACTGCAGTTCCGCACTGAGTTGCGGGAAAGCAGATTGAAAACGTGGATGCATGGCAATTGCCTCATTACAGGTTAAGGGATGACAGTGTACGGACCTGTTAACGGCTAATGTGTGACTTGGATCTTATTTTTTATGCAACTAATGAAAATTGAATGAAAGTTGTGTGATGTATCGCATTAACCGACCACGGCTAAAATCACCGGAAACAGGAATGGGGCAATCAGTGAGGTCATTATTCCGCAAATCACCAACGCCAGCGAACTGAACGCACCTTCCTGATAATCAAGCTCAGCACAACGTGAGGTCCCCAAGGCGTGTGAAGCGGTACCCATCGCCAGGCCACGGGCTGCTTTGGTGTTGATACGCATAAGATTTAACAATGTATGCCCAAATACCGCCCCGAGAATACCGACAAAAATGACGCATACCGCGCTAATGGCGGGGATCCCGCCGATACTACCACTGACCGCCATTGCAATCGGCGTGGTGACAGATTTGGGTAGTACTGACGCGGCGATTTGCGGTGTGGCGCCCATCAGCAACGCGACCGAGGTCCCGGTTATCATCGCCACAACACTGCCAATAAAGCAGATGGTAATAATGGATTTCCAGCGAGCACGTATCTGATGCAGCTGTTCATACAGCGGGAACGCCAATGCGACAACAGCAGGTTGCAACAGGTCGTTGAGTACTTTACTGCCCTGGAAATAGTGGTCATATGGCGTACCAGTGAGCAGCAGAACCGGGATAATCACCACCATCGCGACCAGCAGTGGATTCAGAAGTGGGATTTTAAAACGCGCGGCGAGTCTGCGAGCGGAAAAATACACAATGAGCGTTAACGGTAAAGACCACCAGATGTAATGCATCATTTGTTTTCCGCTCCTTTCTGACCGACGACTTTACGTTCGCCGTGTACGATATGGGAACTCCAGCTGACCACCACCAATATCACCAGCGTACTGACCGCACAAGACACGACCACCGGGCCAAATTGGGCACGTAACACATCAACATACTGCATCACGCCCACGCCAATCGGCACAAACAGCAGCGCCATATAGCGGATGAGAACGTAGCAGCCAGGGTTCACCCATTTTGCCGGGAGAATTTGCAGCGCCAGTAGCACGAAGAGGATAAGCATCCCGATAATGCTGCCAGGAATGGTAATGGGTAGCAGCGACGCGATAAAAATACCCGCATACAGGCAAGCGTAAATCAGTACGAAAGCGCGCAGATATTGCCAGATGATGTTCAGTGTTTTGCTCATGGTCATCGCCCTTGAAGAAACGCATTCATCATACAATTAAACCCTGAACTGTGCTACCGATCACATCATGAATTATGCGCATACAAAATATTCTCTTTTGGCACACAGGGCAAAGCGCTAAAAAGCGCGAGAAATCTATGGCATACAGTGTAGTTGAAATGGGGCTTCAAACCGCAGGGCAACAACGCTACCATAGCGCTCCATTTTTCTCCGGATACTGATATGCGTGTTCTGCTGGCGCCGATGGAAGGCGTACTCGATTCACTGGTTCGCGGGTTGCTGACTGAGGTCAATGACTACGATCTTTGCATCACCGAATTTCTGCGGGTGGTGGATCAGCTGCTGCCAGCAAAATCCTTCCATCGCCTGTGCCCGGAACTGCTGAATAACAGCCGGACCGATTCCGGCACGCTGGTCCGCGTCCAGCTGCTGGGCCAGCATCCACAATGGCTGGCTGAGAACGCCGCTCGTGCAGTGGAACTCGGCTCATGGGGCGTGGATCTCAACTGTGGCTGTCCATCTAAAGTGGTGAACGGCAGCGGCGGTGGAGCGACGCTGTTAAAAGACCCGGATCTCATTTATCGCGGCGCTAAAGCGATGCGTGAAGCCGTGCCTGCCCATTTGCCGGTAACGGTGAAAGTACGCCTCGGATGGGACAGCAGCGACCGCCAGTTTGAGATTGCCGATGCCGTTCAGCAGGCAGGCGCCACGGAACTGGTTGTACACGGTCGCACCAAAGATGACGGCTACAAGGCTGAACGGATTAACTGGCAGGCGATTGCCGATATCCGCCGCCGGTTGTCGATTCCGGTTATCGCCAACGGCGAAATCTGGGACTGGCAAAGCGCGCAGGATTGCATGGCGACCACCGGCTGTGATTCGGTCATGATTGGTCGCGGAGCGCTAAACATTCCTAATCTGAGCCGGGTGGTGAAATTCAACGCACCGCGCATGCCGTGGCCGGAGGTGACGGAACTGCTGCGCAAATACAGCCGCCTTGAAAAGCAGGGTGATACCGGGCTGTACCATGTGGCGCGCATCAAACAGTGGCTCGGCTACCTGCGAAAAGAGTATGACGAGGCCACCACGCTGTTCACCACCATCCGCAGGCTACAGGACTCTGCCTCAATCGCCGATGCGATTGAAAAGTATGCGCAGCAACAGGCCTGAATTCACCCCGGTTTACGCGCGCTCAACAGAAAGAGCATCGGACGCTCTTTCTCTTCCACAAGCCCCGGATTCGCTGCAATCTGCTCTGCGCTCGGGCCCCACTCATCGACGTGTTCAATCACAAAGCCCGCGGCAATCAGCGCGTTTACCCATGTGGCCAGCTTGCGGTGCTGCTTCTTCACGCCGTCGGCAAACCAGTTACTGATGCGCTCGCCTTCCAGCTGATAATGATTTACCGGCCAGGATTTCTGTCCGTCGTTATCTACGCACCAGACCGGCTGTAGCGCCGCCGTGTAGATCGGGTGTTCGGCGGAAAACACCAGCTGTCCGCCCGGTTTCAGCGCCTGAAACAGCGTGGCGAACAGTCCGTCGATGTCCTGCAAATAGTGCAGGGCCAGCGAACTGTAGGCTACATCGAGGCTCGCTGCGGGCAGCGACAGCGTCTCGAGGTCGGCGTGCTGATAGTCAATCTGCGGCGCAGTGGTCATTTCCCGGGCGCGATTGAGCATCATTTCTGACACGTCCACGCCCAGCACGTGGGCCGCGCCGTGCTCCTGCGCCCAGCGGCAGAACCAGCCGTAGCCGCAGCCTAAATCGATAATTTGTTTGCCCTGCAGGGTCGGCAGCAGAGCCTGCAGCGCGGGCCATTCGGGTGCGCCATCCAGCCCTTTGACCGAACGGTCGAGGGTGGCATAACCCGCAAAAAACTGCGGGTTGTCGTAAATGTTCTGAGTCATAGACCCTCCCTGAGATGATTCACCGTGCGACCGGGCGAGTATAAGACCTTCTCTCGTCAGGCGTTGTCAATTCAGACGGTTTTTTATGGGCTAAGATTCTGGAGGCAGTGTGGAGATCAATGTCCGGATATGTCTGGCTATTGCTTTTTAGAGGTTGACACGCTTTCCTAAACACCAATCTGCATTTTTATAATAAAATGCGCGTCCTTTCCGAAAACAGAATAACGATATGAAACGTACTGCTCTTGTTGCAGCAATGCTCAGTTTGCCGCTGGCAGCTGTGTTATCCGGTTGCGCACCGTCTCACGACACGGGTGCTCCTGTTAAACAGCAATTACCTGCTTCTCATGTTGATAATACCCTTCCGGTCGCCCTGCAAAATGGCTGGCCGCAGAGTACCTGGTGGGAGGATTATCACGATCCTCAGCTCAACAATTTGATCAACAGCGCATTAAGCAATGCGCCTGATATGCAGGTGGCGCAGCAGCGCATCAAACTGGCAGAAGCACAGGCGCAGATGGCGCAATCACAGCTCGGCCCGGAAGTGGATTTCGGCGCTGACGTTGAGCGTCAGCAAATGTCTGCTGAAGGTCTGATGGGGCCGTTTGCGACCCACGAAGGCGGTGGCCCGTGGTACACCAACGGTACGCTGGGCCTGACCGCTGGCTGGGATCTCGACCTGTGGGGCAAAAATCGCGCATTGGTGCAGTCACGTATCGGGATGGTCAAAGCCCGCTCCGCAGAGCTGGCGCAAACTCGCCAGGTGCTCGCCAGCAGCGTGGCGCGTCTCTACTGGCAGTGGCAGACCGAAGCAGGCATCAAACAGGTGCTCGAACAGGTTAAGCAGGAACAGAACAGCATTATCTCCGTTGATAAAGCGCTCTATTCCCGGGGCATTACCTCCTCCGTGGAAGGGGCAGAGAACGACATCAGCGTCAGCAAAACCGATCAGCAACTGACCGAAGTTGCCGGTAACATGAAGGAAATCGAAGCCCGTTTGATGGCGCTGACTAACAGCCAGAGCAGCGCGCTGTCGCTGCATCAGGTCGCCCTTCCGGCGGTGAAAACTCAGATGCCTGCGTCGTTGGGCTACGACCTGCTGGCGCGTCGTCCTGACCTCCAGGAAGCGAACTGGTATATCCAGTCATCCATGAGCGAAGTGGATGCGGCGAAAGCAGCGTTCTATCCGGACATCAACCTGATGGGCTTCCTGCAACAGGATGCGTTGCACCTGAGCGACCTGTTCAAACATTCTGCGAACCAGATGGGTATCACCGCCGGTCTGACGCTGCCCATTTTCGACAGCGGTCGCCTGAATGCGAACCTGGATATTGCCGATGCGCAGCGTGATTTGTCGGTTGCCAACTACAACAAAGCGGTGGTGGATGCGGTCAATCAGGTCGCGAAAACCGCCAGCCAACTGGAAACGCTGATGGAGAAAAATCAGCAGCAACAGCAGGTGTTGAAAGACTCTGACCGCGTAGTGCAGCAGGCGCAGGCGCGACTGTCGGCCGGGATCCTGTCTGGCTCTCAGGTCAGCATGGCGAAATTGCCTTCCTTGCAGGAGCAAATCGGTTCGCTGCGCCTTCAGGGCCAGTGGGTTGACGCCAGCATTCAGCTGACCTCCGCGCTCGGCGGTGGCTACCACTACACCGGAAAATAATCCCCCGCAGTGTGACTTTCCTATACTTACCTCCTGGGTTAACGCCAGGAGGTTCTCATGACAACAAAAGTTGCGGTCGTCACCGCATCGGATTCCGGGATTGGTAAACAGTGCGCGCTGCAACTGGCGCGCAAAGGTTTCACGCTTGGCGTGACGTGGCACTCTGATGAACAGGGCGCCCGTCAAACCGTGCAAGAGCTTAACTCTCTGGGCTGCCAGGCTCAGGCCATTCAACTCGATTTAAGCCATCTTCCTCAGGGCGCGCAGGCGCTGGAAACCCTCATTCAACGGCTGGGCCGCATAGACGTGCTGGTCAACAATGCTGGACGAATGACCAAATCTTCCGTATTGGACGTGACGCTGGACGACTGGCGGGAAACCTTCTGCGTGGATGTTGAAGGCGCGTTGCTGTGTTCGCAGATTGCGGCCCGACACATGATTCAGCAGGGTGAAGGTGGGCGGATCATTAATATCACTTCCGTGCACGAGCACACGCCGTTGCCGCAGGCGAGCGCCTACACCGCCGCCAAACACGCCCTCGGCGGGCTGACTAAATCGCTGGCGCTCGAGTTGGTGGATCACAATATTCTGGTCAACGCCGTTGCGCCAGGGGCCATCGCTACGGCGATGAATAATTTGAAGGATGATGATGTGCAGCCCGGGTCACTGCCCAATGTACCGATGGCAAGGCCGGGGAAAACCGAGGAGATCGCCGGGCTGGTGGTGTGGCTGTGCTCAGACGATGCGTCGTATGTGACCGGGCAATCGATGATTGTCGACGGTGGATTTATGCTGGTGAATCCACAGTACCTGACGCAAAAACAGGGCTAAGGAGAACTGTGCCTTATTCTTTGTCGCCTGATTGCGCATCTTTGCGGTCGCGGTAGGAAAACCACAGGCGCACCGCAATGACCGCGAACACCACGATAATCAGCCATGCCCAGTGCTTAATATGCTGATCCAGATGATGTAACCACGGGCCGATCACTTCCCCGCCGAGATACCCCAACGTGGTGAACAGCATCGCCCACAGTACTGCGCCAAAGATATTGAGCGGCAGGAAGATTTTCGGTGGCAGACGGCTGGCACCAATTAACACCGGGCCAATCACCCGAAAGCCATACATAAAACGGCTGCCGATAACGAACAGCCACGGACGGTTCTGAATCAGCCGCTGTGCCTTCTGGATTTTCTTTTGATGGCGGGAAAAGCGCTTAAGCAGGCGGCCACCGAAATGGCGTCCGAGAAGGTACAGCACCTGATCGCCTATCATCCCGCCGAGCGCTACCGACGCCACCACCAGCCAGAAGCGCAGCAGACCCTGGTGTGCCGCAACGCCGCCGAGCAGCGTGACGGTTTCCCCTTCGGCTAACGCTCCAACAACCAATGCGGCATAGCCATAGTGGCTAATCAGAGAATTGATATCCATACGGGTTTTATTGTCTCCCTAAACGCCGAATTCCTTTAAGCATACACCCCTGAATGACAATCACCAGGCAACGGACGCTCTGCCGTGGCGCTCTTTTTGGGTTGTACAAAATATAATCGCCAGTCTGCATTATACTTAACTCATGCGGTGTGAAGCCGAGAGAAGGAGGGCTTTATGAATCATGTCTGGGGACTTTTCTCCCATCCTGACCGTGAAATGCATGTCATTCAGAGCGAGAACGAAACTGTCTCGCATCATTACACTCACCATGTGCTGGCGATGGCGGCGGTACCGGTCATCTGCGCGTTTATCGGCACCACGCAAATTGGCTGGAACTTCGGCGATGGCACCACCGTAAAACTCTCGTTGTTCACGGGATTCGCGCTGGCGGTGCTGTTTTATGGCCTGATGCTGGCCGGGGTCGCGGTAATGGGACGGGTCATCTGGTGGATGGCGCGTAACTACCCGCAACGGCCATCGCTCAAGCGCTGTATGGTGTTTGCCGGATATGTGGCGACGCCGATATTCCTCAGCGGCATCGTGGCGCTTTATCCGCTGGTCTGGCTGTGTGCGTTGGTGGGAACCGTTGCACTGTGTTACACCGGCTATCTGCTGTACATCGGCATTCCGACGTTCCTCGGCATTAACCGCGAAGAGGGGATGAGCTTTGCCAGTTCGACCCTGGCGATTGGTGTTCTGGTCCTCGAAGTGCTGCTGGCGGCGACCGTCATCCTGTGGGGTTATGGCTATCGTCTATTCTGACCTTAACGCATAGCGGGTGTTGATGATTTCATCACTCGCCATGCAGCATTTATTCACGATTAACTTGTGGCACGAGAAAGCTCTGGCGCGGTATGATGCCCCGGCTTGCGTTTGTGAAGTGCATACAAATGCCTCCCGATATCATAACTTGCGTAAATAATTACCAGACACCTCACGATGCCTAAATTTCGAGTTTCTCTGCTCAGCCTCGCGCTGATGCTGGCAGTACCTTTCGCGCCTCAGGCGAGTGCTAAAACTGCCGTGGCAGCCGTTGCGTCGCAGCCGGACATTGCTTCCGGTAGCGCGATGATTGTCGATTTAAACACCAATAAAGTGATTTACGCCAGCGAGCCAGACCTGGTGCGACCTATTGCGTCGATTACCAAGCTGATGACGGTAATGGTGGTGCTGGATGCCCATTTACCGCTCGATGAAATGCTCAGCGTGGACATCAGCCATACGCCGGAGATGAAAGGGATTTACTCACGCGTACGCCTGAACAGCCATATCAGCCGCAAAAACATGATGCTGCTGGCGCTGATGTCTTCCGAGAACCGCGCGGCGGCAAGTCTCGCACATCATTACCCTGGCGGTTACGACGCGTTTATTCGCGCCATGAACGCCAAGGCGAAATCCCTGGGCATGAGCCACACGCACTATGTGGAGCCAACGGGTCTGTCGATTCACAACGTGTCGACCGCGCGCGACCTGTCTAAATTGCTGATTGCCACCAAACAGTATCCGCTGATGGGCCAGTTGAGCACCACCAAAGAAGACATGGCAACCTTCAGCAACCCGAATTACACCCTGCCGTTCCGCAATACCAACCATCTGGTTTATCGCGAAAACTGGAACATCCAGCTGACCAAAACCGGGTTTACCAACGCGGCGGGCCATTGTCTGGTGATGCGTACGGTGATGAACAATCGTCCGGTGGCGATGGTAGTGATGGATGCATTCGGCAAATATACGCACTTTGCGGATGCCAGCCGTCTGCGTACCTGGGTAGAAACCGGGAAAGTGATGCCGGTACCGCCTGCGGCCCTGGCCTACAAAAAGCAGAAAGAAGCGCAGATGGCGAGTGCCATTCAGAATTCGTCGCAGCAGATAGCACAGGCTGATTGACAGGCGTTGCCCGGAAAGCGCTAGCGCCGCCGGGCAATAAAACTACTCCGGCAGCGTCCAGTCACCATCGTTAAGCGGACGCTGCACAATCAACGTATCTCGCCAGTCACCCATCTTATAGCCGACGCTGCGCAGCTGCCCGGCCACTTCAAACCCGTGCTTTTTATGCAACCGCAGCGAGCCGGCATTATTGTTGCCATCGCCGATCACCGCCACCATCTGTCGCCATGGGCCTTTTTCGCACACGTCGATCAATCGGCTAAGCAATGAACTGCCGACGCCGCGCCCGGTCATGCTGGCATCAACGTAGATGGATTCTTCGAGGGTGTAACGATAGGCCGGGCGAGGGCGGTACGGGCTGACGTAGCAGTAGCCGACGATAATGCCGCGATAGAGCGCCACCAGCCAGGGAAGATCCTGTCCGGCGACGACGTTCATCCGCTCGCGCATCTCATCGACAGACGGGGGAACTTCCTCAAAAGAGGCGCGACCGTTTAACACATGCCAGGCGTACAGGGCAGCAATTGCATGCGCATCGTCAGGCCTGGCTTCGCGAATTTCAACTTCTGCACCGTATAAGACATCGACCGCTGACATAGTAATCACTCCTCGAGCCTCGGTATCAGGCTACTTTATTTGCCATTTTGGGCTTGGGCAGTGCTCGAAATCCTCACGTACTTCGTGTACGCTCCGGTTTTTCCGCGCTGTCCGCACCCAAACTGGCTGCAACAGTTACGCCTTGCGTTTAGCAATTGACCAGGCCAGAGAAACGTTTCTCCGGCCCTTAACGGCTACTGTAATCGGAGTTAAGCAGCAATACACTACTCCCCCTTAATTCTGGGAGGGGGTTGCTTCAGTTACGCTTTCAGCATCTTCGGGCGTACGGCTTTCACCCCAATATTTCTGCTTACTGGTTTTACCAATGCCGGGGTTCATGCTGTTGGTTGGATCATTTTCGCGATAAAACTGTTTTAACGTATCCGCTGCTTCATAAAGATGGCCCACGTTATGTTCCGCAGGATATTGTGCGCCGCGTTCGCGCAGCAGAGCCAGCATCTGTTCCTTCAGCGCGTGCGCGTCCACGCCTTTCTTCACGATGTAATCCTGATGGAAAACGTGACACATAAAGTGACCGTAATAGAGCTTATGAGTCAGCTTGCTGTCGATTTCCGGCGGCAGGCGCTCGAACCAGTCGGTGTCGTTGCGACGAAGCGCAATATCCAGCGCCAGAATATCCTCCACTTCATTCGCATGGACCGCCTGATAGCGAATTGCCGCGCCCGCCGCAGCAAAGCGGTGCAGGAAGGCTTTGCTGCCTTCTTCCGGCGTACAGGCGAAGAACGCGCCGTCGGCGGCTTTGAAGAATTCCGTCAGCCAGGTTTGCGCCTCGTCGATGCCGTCTCCGGCCATCTTCAGCATTAAATGATGCTCGTACTGGTTACGGTAACTTTTCATGCGATCCGGCAGATGCGCCGGGAACGCATGGCCGAGTTTCTGCATAAAGCGGTCGGTGAAATGCGGTTTAAACAGCGGTACTTTTTCCAGCATCGCGTCGGTACGGCCCTTCAAAGTGAAAAACAGCGGCATTTTATCGGTGCCGAGTTTGTCGATCATCAGGAAGGTGTCTTTGCCGTACTGTTCCGCGATGTCGTAAATGTCGCGGTGCATATACTCCCCGGCCACCGGCAGATTGGCGAAATTGGCCAGCATATGGCGGCGGATTTCGGTCAGCACTTCCGGCTGATTGGTGCCGATGTAAAACACCTGCTGACGCTTTTCGGCTTCGAACGTATCCAGACGCGCGGCGAAAACGGCGAGCTTCCCGGCGCAGCCGGAAGATTCAAACAGGCGATCCGGGTCGGCGTTATAGCGCGCCGGGGTATCGGCATCGACGTCACGCACGCGAGTCACGTAATCGTGATCATGGGCGTGACGGCCATCGTGTCGCACGTCGCTGTCTTTCAGGCGATCGTCATCGAGCTTACTGAGGATCTGCTCCGGCGTTTCCCCCAGATCGATGCCCAGATGGTTCACCAGCTGCAGTTTGCCATCGTCGGTAATGCGCGCAAACAGCGACATTTCGGTATACGCCGGGCCGCGCTGCACCAGCGAGCCGCCGGAGTTATTGCAGATCCCGCCGATCACCGAGGCGCCAATGCAAGACGATCCGATCACCGAGTGCGGTTCACGGCCAAGCGGCTTCAGCGCTTTTTCCAGTGAATAGAGCGTGGTGCCCGGGTAGGCCAGCACCTGCTGGCCGTTGTCGATCAGGTGCAGCTTATCGAGGCGCAGCGTGCTGATTATCACAATCTGGCGGTCGTAATCGTTGCCGCTCGGGGTAGAGCCTTCGGTCAGACCGGTATTGGCGGCCTGCATCAGAATAATTTTGTCCGCCTGGACGCAGGCGCTCAGTACGCGCCACAGCTCCAGCAGCGTGCCGGGGAATACCACGGCGAGCGCATCGCCATTGCCAGAACGGAAGCCCTTGCGATAGCGGGCGGTTTTGGCGGGGTCAGTCAGCAGGTGTGAATGACCCACCAGACGGGTCAGTTCAGACAGAAAAGCGTTGTTATCATTTGTTGTCGTGGAAGACATCTTCTCACTCCTTGTGATGAGGAAAGTGTGGTGAGGCGCTTTTTTCGTGACTCAAGGATAGCGCTTTGTATGACCATTTTGTGCAGGAATTCAATGAAAATTCAGAGCATAACCTCTGCTTTCTGTTCGCACCCTTATCGGGCTTATGGCAAACTGCTGTTTTTTGGCAGGCTTTTGCCGTGATACCCGGTCTGAAGAGAGAGAATATAAGATGAAATGGCTTTGTTCTGTTGGCGTTGCCGTTAGCCTTGCGCTGCAACCCGCGATGGCCGACGAAATGTTCGGTAACCACCCGCTGACGCCTGAGGCGCGCGATGCGTTTGTCACCGCTCTGCTCAAGAAAATGACCGTCGATGAAAAAATTGGTCAGCTGCGTCTGATAAGCGTCGGCCCGGACAACCCGAAAGAAGCCATCCGCGAGATGATCAAAGACGGTCAGGTGGGCGCGATTTTTAACACCGTGACGCGCAAAGACATTCGCGCCATGCAGGATCAGGTGATGCAACTCAGCCGCCTGAAAATTCCTCTCTTCTTCGCCTACGACGTGGTTCACGGTCAGCGTACCGTCTTCCCGATTAGCCTCGGCCTTGCCTCTTCCTTTAATCTCGACGCGGTGCGTACCGTGGGCCGCATTTCCGCCTACGAAGCCGCCGACGATGGCCTGAACATGACCTGGGCGCCAATGGTCGACGTTTCACGCGATCCGCGCTGGGGCCGCGCATCTGAAGGTTTCGGCGAAGATACCTATTTAACCTCGATGATGGGTAAAACCATGGTCGAAGCGATGCAGGGCAAAAGCCCGGCTGAACGTTACGCGGTGATGACCAGCGTCAAACACTACGCGGCGTACGGCGCAGTGGAAGGCGGGAAAGAGTACAACACCGTAGACATGAGCCCGCAGCGTCTGTTCAACGATTACATGCCGCCGTACAAAGCGGGGCTGGATGCGGGCAGCGGCGGCGTGATGGTGGCGCTGAACTCCCTGAATGGTACCCCGGCGACCTCCGACACCTGGCTACTGAAAGACGTTCTGCGTAAAGAGTGGGGCTTCAAAGGCATCACCATTTCCGATCACGGTGCGATCAAAGAGCTCATCAAGCACGGTGTGGCGTCGGATCCGTCAGACGCAGTCCGCGTGGCGCTGAAAGCCGGGATCGACATGAGCATGAGCGACGAGTACTACAGCAAATATCTGCCGGAGCTTATCAAGAGCGGCAAAGTGTCGATGGCGGAAGTGGATGACGCCACGCGCCACGTGCTGAACGTCAAATATGACATGGGTCTGTTTAACGATCCGTACAGCCACCTGGGGCCGAAAGAGTCTGACCCGCAGGACACCAATGCTGAAAGCCGTCTGCACCGCAGCGATGCGCGTGAAGTGGCGCGTGAAAGCCTGGTGTTGCTGAAAAACCGTCTGAACACGCTGCCGCTGAAAAAGTCCGGCACCATTGCCGTGGTCGGCCCACTGGCCGACAGCAAGCGTGACGTAATGGGCAGCTGGTCCGCTGCGGGTGTGGCTGATCAGTCTGTGCCGGTTCTCGACGGGATTAAAACCGCCGTCGGCGATAACGCCAAAGTGATTTACGCCAAAGGCGCGAACATCACCAACGATAAAGACATCGTCAACTTCCTCAATCTGTACGAAGAAGCGGTGAAAGTGGATACCCGTTCACCGCAGGCGATGATTGACGAAGCGGTTGCTGCCGCCAAGCAGTCTGACGTAGTGGTTGCGGTCGTCGGTGAAGCGCAGGGCATGGCCCACGAAGCGTCCAGCCGTACCGAAATCAGCATTCCGCAGAGTCAGAAAGATTTGATTGCCGCGTTGAAAGCCACCGGTAAACCGCTGGTGCTGGTGCTGATGAACGGCCGTCCGTTAACGCTGGTGCAGGAAGATCAGCAGGCTGACGCGATGCTGGAAACCTGGTTCGCCGGGACCGAAGGCGGCAACGCCATCGCCGACGTGCTGTTTGGCGACTACAACCCGTCGGGCAAACTGCCGATGTCCTTCCCGCGCTCGGTGGGTCAAATCCCGACGTACTACAGCCACCTGAACACCGGTCGTCCGTACAACGCCGACAAGCCGAACAAATACACCTCCCGTTACTTTGATGAAGCCAACGGCCCGCTGTATCCGTTCGGTTATGGTCTGAGCTACACCACCTTCAACGTTTCTGACGTGAAAATGTCTGCCGCGACCATGAAGGCCGACGGCAGCGTGACCGCCAGCGTTGACGTGACCAACACCGGTAAACGCGAAGGCGCGACGGTTATTCAGATGTACGTGCAGGATGTCACCGCGTCGATGAGCCGTCCGGTGAAACAGCTGCGCGGCTTCGAAAAGGTTACGCTGAAGCCAGGTGAAACCCAGATCGTCAGCTTCCCGATCGACGTCAACGCGCTGAAGTTCTGGAACCAGCAAATGAAATACGCCGCAGAGCCAGGCAAATTCAATATCTTTATCGGCGTCGATTCTGCCCGCGTGAAGCAGGGCGCATTCGAACTGCAGTAAATCTTCAAAGGCCGGGAAACCGGCCTTTTCTTTTGGTTGTTTTTTTGACTCTGCGACACCACCGCTTCGCTTTAATCCATCTATCTAAATACGCTTTTGAGATTTCGAAAATACGGTTTTTCAACTATCTTTTAGTCTAACGCCCTGAAAATACACAACAGACGAGGAATACGAATGGTCATAAAAACGTGGGGTATTGCGGGGGCGCTGTTGCTTGCGGCGACCGCTCAGGCTGCAGAACCAGTGAAAGTGGGTTCGAAGATTGATACCGAAGGGGCGCTGCTCGGCAACATTATTTTGCAGGTACTGGACAACCACGGCGTGAAAACCGTGAACAAAGTGCAGCTGGGCACGACGCCGGTTGTGCGCGGGGCGATAACCTCCGGGGAACTGGATATCTACCCGGAATACACCGGCAACGGGGCGTTCTTCTTTAAGGATGATAACGATCCGGCGTGGAAGAATGCGCAGCAGGGCTACGAGAAAGTGAAAAAACTCGACGCCGAACAGAACAAGCTTATCTGGCTGACGCCGTCTCCGGCGAACAATACCTGGACCATCGCGGTACGTCAGGATTTGGCGCAGAAGAACACACTCATCTCGCTGGAGGATTTGGGCGCGTACCTGAAAAAAGGTGGCACCTTCAAACTGGCGGCGTCGGCAGAGTTTATTGAGCGTCCGGATGCGCTGCCCGCTTTTGAAAAAGCCTACGATTTCAAACTCGACCAGAGTCAGCTGTTGTCGCTGGCGGGCGGTGATACTGCGGTGACCATCAAAGCGGCGGCGCAGCAAACCTCCGGCGTAAACGCGGCGATGGCCTACGGCACCGATGGCCCGGTGGCGGCGTTGGGTCTGCAAACGCTGACTGACCCGAAAGGCGTTCAGCCAATTTATGCGCCGACACCGGTGATACGTGAGGCGGTGCTGAAAGAATATCCGCAAATCCCGGAATGGCTGAAGCCGGTATTTGAAAAACTGGACGCGAAGACGCTGCAAAAACTGAATGCCAGTATTGCGGTAGAAGGGCTGGATGCGAAGAAAGTGGCCGCTGACTGGCTGAAACAACAAGGACTGGTGAAGTAAGTACGTGCGAATATCCTGTCAAAACCGGGTTCTGTTGCTGCTGGTGCTGATTGCACTGGCAGCCGCAGCGTTACCCTTCGTGAATTATGCCGCCAACCGGCTGCTCTCGGGCGAAAGCCGCCAGTTGTGGCAAATCTGGACTTTTCCGCCTGCACTGTTGCTTATTGTGCCGCTGGTCCTGGCGGGCTTAAGCCTGCTGAGAGGCCGGGGGGCGTTGGTATTGACGCTGATTCTGGCACAGATCCTCTTTATACTGCTGCTCTGGAGCAGCGGCAAAGCGGCGACGACTTTGGCGCAAAGCGGTAGCCCGCTGGCGCGCACCTCGCCGGGCAGTGGGCTGTGGCTTTGGCTGGCGGTGGCGCTGCTGATGTGCAGCGATGCTATCCGACGGCTTACTCAGAAATCGCTTTGGCGCTGGCTGCTGAATGCCCAAATCTGGATTATCCCGGTGGCGCTGCTGTGGTCCGGTGAGCTCGATTCACTGTCGTTGATGAAAGAGTATTTCAACCGTCAGGATGTGTTCGACAGCGCGTTGCAGCAGCATCTGATTTTGCTGTTCGGCACGCTACTGCCGGGCCTGCTGATTGGGGTGCCGCTCGGGCTGTGGTGCTGGCGTCATCAGGGGCGGCAAACCCGCGTCTTTACCGTCCTCAATATTATTCAGACTATCCCTTCCGTAGCCCTGTTCGGCCTGCTGATTGCGCCGCTCGCCGGGCTGGTGAAACAATTCCCGTGGCTGTCTTCCTGGGGCATTGGCGGTACTGGCTTGACGCCCGCTCTGATTGCGCTGGTGTTGTACGCTCTGCTGCCGCTGGTGCGCGGCGTGGTTGCCGGAATGCAGCAGGTTGCCGCCGACGTGCTCGAAAGCGCGGCGGCAATGGGCATGAGCCAGGCCCAGCGCTTCTGGAAAGTCCAGCTGCCGCTGGCGTTGCCGGTGCTGCTGCGCAGCCTGCGGGTGGTCACCGTGCAAACGGTCGGTATGGCGGTAGTGGCGGCGCTGATCGGCGCGGGCGGTTTTGGTGCATTGGTGTTTCAGGGCTTGTTGAGCAGTGCGCTCGACCTGGTGTTGCTTGGCGTTATTCCGGTGATTGCGATGGCGGTGGTTGTGGATGCGCTGTTCAGCCTGTGGATAGCCTTACTGGGAGGAGAAGCCCATGATTGAATTTCAGCAGGTAAGCAAAATATTTGACGGCAAAGCGGCGGTGAAAAACCTCAATCTGAATCTGAAAGAGGGCGCTTTTTCGGTGCTTATCGGGACCTCAGGTTCCGGAAAATCCACCACATTGAAGATGATTAATCGCCTGGAGGAGCATGACAGCGGCACCATTCGCTTCGCCGGGGAAGATATTCGCCAGCAGCCGGTGCTGGCGCTGCGCCGTAGGATGGGATACGCCATCCAGTCGATAGGCCTGTTTCCTCACTGGACGGTGGCGCAAAACATTGCCACCGTGCCGCAGTTGCAAAAATGGACGCGGGCACGCATCAATGAGCGCATTGACGAACTGATGGCGCTACTGGGGCTGGATGCCTCTTTGCGCGATCGCCTGCCGCATCAGCTTTCTGGGGGACAGCAGCAGCGTGTCGGCGTGGCCCGTGCGCTGGCGGCCAATCCTGAAGTATTGCTGATGGATGAACCCTTCGGCGCTCTCGACCCGGTGACGCGCGGGGCGCTACAGCAGGAGATGCGCCGCATTCATCAGTTACTCGGGCGCACCATCGTGCTGGTGACGCACGATATCGATGAAGCGCTGCGCCTGGCTGATCATCTGGTGTTGATGGATAACGGCGAAGTGGTCCAGCAGGGCACGCCGCTGTCGATGCTGACTGCGCCGGAAAACGATTTTGTGCGCGAATTTTTTGGACGCAGCGAGCTGGGTGTGCGATTGCTGTCGCTGCGGGGCGTCGGGGATTATGTCCGCGCCGACGCGCACATTACAGGTGAACCGCTGCGGGCATCGATGTCGCTGCGTGAGGCGCTCTCATTGTTTGTGGCGCGTCGCAGCGAAGTGCTGCCGGTGGTGAACGACGACGGGACGCCATGCGGATCGCTGCATTTTGCCGATCTGCTGCGTGGGGAGGACTCCCGTGAAGGTGGTGCGTGATCCGCTTGTCTGGCTGTTACTGCTGTTTATCGCGCTGCTGGCGCTGATGCCCTACAGCGGGCCGCTGTTCAGCGCGATGTTCCCTGAGCTGCCGCGCCCGGTCTATCAGCAGCAAAGTTTCTGGTCGCTGACGCTGGCGCATTTCTCGCTGGTGGGCATTTCGAGCCTGGTGGCAACGGTCGTTGGCGTGGGGGCCGGGATAGCGGTGACGCGCCCGGCGGGCCGTGAATTTCGCTCGCTGGTGGAAACCATTGCCGCAATGGGGCAGACGTTTCCGCCGGTGGCGGTGCTGGCGATTGCGGTGCCGGTGATGGGCTTTGGCCGTGAACCGGCGATTATTGCGCTGATCCTGTACGGCATTTTGCCTGTTTTACAGGGCACGCTGGCCGGGCTGGCGTCGGTGCCATCGAGCGTATTGAGCGTGGCGCAGGGGATGGGGATGAATGGCTGGCAGCGGCTGCTGAAAGTGGAACTGCCGCTGGCCGCACCGGTGATGATCGCCGGGATCCGCATTTCAGTCATTGTGAATATCGGCACCGCGACCATTGCGTCAACGGTGGGGGCGAACACCCTCGGGACGCCGATTATCATCGGCTTGAGCGGGTTTAACACGGCGTATGTGATTCAGGGAGCGGTGCTGGTCGCGCTGGCGGCAATTCTGGTTGACCGGGCGTTTGAGCGTCTGGCGAGGTTACTCAGCCGACACCACCGCGGACGATAAAGGAGTAGCCCGCGAGCATTACACCGCCAATGCCGCCCACGGCCATTAGAACGAATAGGGTGATCATAGCCAGTTTGGCAGGTTTCATCATGTGCTCCTTATGTTAACCCGCCGATTATATGATGAAGCACGCTTGTTAATGAACCCTTAATTTCCCAGGCGCAGCACGTTTAGCCCCTGATCGTGCCACTGCTGCAACTGTGCCTGTTGCCCAACGGTGGAGCTGTCACCGCACCACACCAGCAGGGTCTGACCGTCAAACAGCTCCGGGCGCAGCTGGTGTAGTGAGTGTGCCAGCACGTCCACGCGCCAGCCCTGTTCGCAGGCGACCCAGCCTTCGAGCCATAGCCGGGTGGTGTCGGTAATGTTCCAGCCGACCACCAGCGCATCGCGTCCCTGACGTTTTCGCGCCGAGGCCATGCACACCGAAATGTAATTGATAAGCACCCCATCCAGCACGCTTAACAGCGTTTGTAGTGTTGGTTGGGAGCTTTGCAGGCGAAGCCTGAGCGGAATGAACAGATGAGAAACCAGGGTTTGAGCGGGATAATCGCGCCCACGCTCTTTGATCCACAGTCGCAGACGGTTGAGATTACCACCCTGCAAAAAGCGCAGCAGCGTTTCCTGATGCTCTCGCCAGCCGCTTTGCTGTTCGGCGGTGACCTCAATAAG
This sequence comes from Scandinavium manionii, assembly GCF_024764775.1. Classification (NCBI taxonomy): domain Bacteria; kingdom Pseudomonadati; phylum Pseudomonadota; class Gammaproteobacteria; order Enterobacterales; family Enterobacteriaceae; genus Scandinavium; species Scandinavium manionii. Next base: position 433,927 of record NZ_JALIGC010000039.1, read on the forward strand.
CAGCGTTTTGACTTTACTGACCTGCACGCCGGTTTCTATCCAGCGTTTGATCTCGCGAATTCTGTCGATGTCACCATCGTTGAACAGCCGATGCCCACCATCGGTTCGCTGGGGCTTTAACAGTCCGTAACGCCGCTGCCAGGCACGCAGCGTCACCGGATTAATATCACAAAGCAGAGCCACTTCACCTATCGTGTAAAGCGCCATGTATCACCTCAGCTCGCGCATCCCCATCATAACTGTAGACGGTGTTCGACGAACCAGGAAAATCTGATCGTTTTTTGTTCAGAAAAGCCGCATCAGGTCAGCGAAAAGTGTGAGCGACAGCAGGAATTTCGCGTTTTGCCTCGGCGGTCAAGGAAACAGCTGGTTACAACGTGTATGTTACGCGCTTTCAACGTTTATGCGGTCGGCGGGTATGTACGAATTTAATCTGGTGTTGTTGCTGCTTCAGCAGATGTGCGTGTTTCTGGTTATCGCCTGGCTGATGAGCAAAACACGTCTGTTCATTCCGTTAATGCAGGTCACCGTCCGTCTGCCCCACAAGCTGCTGTGCTACGTCACATTCTCCATTTTTTGCATTCTGGGGACCTATTTCGGTCTGCATATCGAAGATTCGATAGCCAATACCCGGGCCATCGGCGCAGTGATGGGCGGCCTGCTCGGCGGCCCGGTGGTGGGTGGTCTGGTCGGGCTGACAGGCGGGCTGCACCGCTATTCGATGGGGGGAATGACTGCGCTGAGCTGCATGGTGTCGACCATTGTGGAAGGCCTGCTGGGCGGGCTGGTTCACAGCGTACTGGTGCGGCGTGGGCGCAGCGATAAGGTTTTTAATCCGTTCACCGCGGGCGTGGTGACCTTTGTCGCCGAAATGGTGCAAATGCTGATAATCCTGCTGATCGCGCGTCCATTCAGTGATGCGCTGCATCTGGTGCAAAGCATTGCTGCGCCGATGATGGTCACCAATACCGTGGGTGCCGCACTGTTCATGCGTATTCTGCTCGACAAGCGGGCGATGTTTGAGAAATACACCTCGGCGTTTTCCACCACCGCGTTGAAAGTGGCGGCCTCGACCGAAGGGATCTTGCGGCAGGGTTTTAACGAAGAAAACAGCATGCGGGTGGCGCAGGTGCTGATTCAGGAGCTGGATATCGGCGCGGTGGCGATAACGGATCGAGAAAAGCTTCTGGCGTTCACCGGGATCGGCGACGATCACCACCTGCCCGGTAAACCGATTTCCTCGCGCTATACCCAGAAAGCCATCGACAGCGGGGAAGTGGTGTACGCCGACGGCAACGAAGTGCCGTACCGCTGTTCGATTCACCCCAACTGCAAACTCGGCTCGACGCTGGTTATCCCGCTGCGCGGCGAAAATCAGCGGGTGATTGGCACCATTAAACTGTATGAAGCCAAAAACCGTCTGTTCAGTTCCATTAACCGCACGCTGGGCGAGGGCATCGCCCAGCTGTTGTCGGCGCAGATCCTCGCCGGGCAATACGAGCGGCAAAAGGCGCTGCTGACCCAGTCAGAAATTAAGCTGCTGCACGCCCAGGTCAATCCGCATTTCCTGTTTAACGCCCTGAATACCCTGAAAGCGGTAATTCGCCGCGACAGCGAGCAGGCCGGACAGTTGGTGCAGTATCTGTCGACCTTCTTCCGCAAAAATCTCAAACGCCCGTCGGAAATTGTCACCCTGGCCGATGAAATTGAGCATGTGAATGCGTATCTGCAAATTGAGAAAGCGCGCTTCCAGGCGCGGTTGCAGGTGCATCTCAACGTGCCACCCGCGCTGGCCCATCACCAGCTACCGGCGTTTACCCTGCAACCAATAGTGGAAAATGCGATTAAACATGGCACCTCGCAGCATCTGGGGATCGGCGAAATCACGGTGCAGGCGAGCCTGCATCAGCGCTGGCTGCAACTGGATATTGAAGATAACGCCGGGCTGTATCAGCCTGACGCTCAGGCGAGCGGCCTGGGCATGACGCTGGTGGATAAACGGCTGCGGGCGCGCTTCGGCGACGAATGCGGAATAACCGTCACCTGCGAGCCGGATATTTTTACCCGTATTACCCTGCGACTGCCTGTGGAGGAAAATGCATGCTGAAGGTATTGATTGTCGATGATGAGCCGCTGGCGCGGGAAAATCTGCGCATTTTGCTGGAGAAGCAGGCCGATATTGAAATCGTGGGCGAATGCGACAACGCGGTAGAAGGCATTGGCGCGGTGCATCATTTGCGGCCCGACGTGGTGTTTCTCGATATTCAGATGCCGCGCATCAGCGGCCTGGAAATGATTGGCATGCTCGACCCGGAGCACCGTCCGTGGGTGGTGTTTCTCACCGCCTTTGACGAATACGCGGTGAAGGCGTTTGAAGAACACGCTTTTGATTATCTGCTCAAGCCCATCGAAGAGAAGCGGCTGGATAAAACCCTCGGGCGTCTGCGCCAGGAGCGCTGCCAGCAGGATATCTCGGTGTTCGGCGAAAGCCAGCAGGCGCTGAAATTCATTCCCTGCACCGGGCATAGCCGGATTTGGCTATTGCAGATGGAAGATGTGGCGTTTGTCAGCAGCCGCAAGAGCGGTGTGTATGTCACCGATGGCGCGGGTAAAGAAGGTTACACCGAGCTGACGCTGCGCACCCTGGAAAACCGTACGCCGCTGCTGCGCTGCCATCGTCAGCATCTGGTGAATATGTCGCACCTGAAAGAGATTCGCCTGGAAGAGAATGGGCAGGCGGAGTTATTGCTGCGTGCCGGACAAACCGTGCCAGTGAGCCGTCGTTATCTAAAGAGTCTGAAAGAGGCGTTAGGGCTGTAAAACTGGTACACTTCGCCTTTGTCCAAATACAAGTTTAAGACGCTATGATCAGTAACGATATCATCCGTAGCCTGCGCTACATCCTGAAAACCAATAATGCCGGGCTGGTTCGCCTGTGGGCGCTGGCGGAAGCCGTTGCCACCCCAGAGATGATCGATGCCTGGGTGCGTAAAGAAGACGACGCCGGTTTTCAGCGCTGCCCGGACATTATGCTGTCGCTGTTGCTCAACGGACTTATCTATGACAAGCGCGGGAAAGATGACTCTGCCCCGGCGCTGGTGACAGAACGCCGCATGACCAATAACCTGGTCCTGAAAAAGCTGCGTATCGCGTTCTCTCTCAAAACCGATGATATTCTGGCTATTCTGACTGAGCAGCAGTTCCGCGTTTCAATGCCGGAAATTACCGCCATGATGCGCGCGCCGGATCATAAAAATTACCGCGAATGCGGCGATCAGTTCTTGCGCTATTTCCTGCGAGGATTGACGGCTCGTTTTAATCCGAAGCCTGAAAAGAAAGCCTAAACGACGCATAAAAAAAGGCCGGATAATCATCCGGCCTTCTTCATTATTTAACCTGCTGACCAGGCTGCGCACCGCTGTCCGGGCTTAACAGGAAAATATCTTTCCCGCCAGGGCCTGCGGCCATCACCATCCCTTCGGAAATACCGAAGCGCATTTTACGCGGCGCAAGGTTTGCCACCATCATTGTCAGACGACCAATCAGCGCCTGTGGATCAGGATACGCAGAACGGATCCCGGAGAAGACGTTGCGTTTCTCTCCGCCGATATCCAGCGTCAGGCGCAGCAGCTTGTCAGAACCGTCAACAAACTCCGCGTTTTCAATCAACGCAATGCGCATGTCGACTTTGGCGAAATCATCAAAGGTGATGGTTTCCTGAATCGGGTCATCCGCCAGCGGGCCAGTCACCGGCGCGCTCAGGGCTTTCACTTCTTCTTTAGACGCGTCAACCAGCGCTTCAACCTGCTTCATGTCGATACGGTTATACAGCGCCTTGAAGGTGTTTACCTTGTGGCTAAGCAGCGGCTGCTGAATACTGTCCCAGCTCAGTTCGGTGTTCAGGAACGCTTCGGTACGTTCTGAAAGCATCGGCAGAACCGGCTTCAGGTAGGTCATCAGCACGCGGAACAGGTTGATACCCATGGAGCAGATGGACTGCAGGTCAGCATCACGGCCTTCCTGTTTCGCCACCACCCACGGTGCCTGTTCGTCAACATAGCGGTTGGCAAGGTCAGCCAGCGCCATAATTTCACGAACGGCTTTACCGAATTCACGGCTTTCCCACGCGTCGCCAATGGTCTGTGCGGCGTCGATGAAGGTTTTGTACAGCGCAGGGTCAGCCAGTTCCGCCGCCAGCACGCCGTCGAAGCGTTTGGCGATGAAGCCCGCGTTACGGGACGCCAGGTTCACCACTTTATTCACGATGTCGGCGTTCACGCGCTGCACGAAATCTTCGAGGTTAAGGTCGATATCGTCGATGCGGGAAGAGAGCTTCGCGGTGTAGTAGTAGCGCAGGCTGTCGGCATCGAAATGGTTCAGCCAGGTGCTGGCCTTGATGAAGGTGCCGCGAGATTTGGACATCTTCGCACCGTTCACTGTCACGTAACCGTGGACGAACAGGTTGGTCGGTTTACGGAAACCGCTGCCTTCCAGCATTGCAGGCCAGAACAGGCTGTGGAAATAAACGATGTCTTTACCGATGAAGTGATACAGCTCGGCGTCGGAATCTTTTTTCCAGTATTCGTCGAAGCTGGTGGTATCGCCGCGCTTGTCGCACAGGTTCTTGAAGGAACCCATGTAGCCAATTGGCGCGTCCAGCCAGACGTAGAAGTATTTACCCGGTGCGCCGGGGATTTCAAAGCCAAAGTACGGCGCATCGCGGGAGATATCCCACTGCTGCAGACCGTGCTCGAACCACTCCTGCATTTTGTTCGCGACCTGCTCCTGCAGCGCACCGCTGCGGGTCCATGCCTGCAGCATTTCGCTAAAGGATGGCAGGTCGAAGAAGAAGTGCTCAGACTCGCGCATCACCGGCGTAGCGCCGGATACCACCGATTTCGGCTCGATAAGCTCGGTTGGGCTGTAGGTCGCGCCGCACACTTCGCAGTTATCGCCGTACTGATCCGGGGATTTACATTTCGGGCAGGTGCCTTTCACGAAACGGTCCGGCAGGAACATGCCTTTTTCCGGATCGTAAAGCTGAGAGATGGTGCGGTTTTTGATAAAACCGTTCTCTTTCAGGCGGCCGTAGATAAGCTCGGACAGCTCACGGTTCTCATCGCTGTGCGTTGAGTGGTAGTTGTCATAGCTGATGTTAAAGCCGGCGAAATCGGTCTGATGTTCCTGACTCATTTCGGCAATCATCTGCTCCGGGGAGATGCCAAGCTGCTGAGCTTTCAGCATGATAGGCGTGCCGTGGGCGTCATCGGCGCAGATGAAATTGACCTGATGGCCGCGCATTCGCTGGTAACGGACCCAGACATCAGCCTGGATATGCTCCAGCATATGACCGAGGTGGATGGAGCCGTTGGCGTACGGCAGTGCGCACGTTACCAGAATTTTTTTCGCGACTTGAGTCATAGTGAACATTACTTCCTGCTTTTGAAGGGGGTGTCGATATTACCAAAACGCCAAATAATCCGCTACGCGAGTGGGACATTAATCCATATCTGAATAATTGTTACCTCCGCGTCGCACTCGCAGTTACAATTAGTTCTTCCAGAATAACGACAAAGGAGTCGGGATGAATTCACAATCCCAGGCCAAATCCCCGGAGCGCCTGCGTGCGATGGTCGCGGGTACGCTGGCCAATTTTCAGCACCCAACCCTGAAGCACAACCTTACGGCCCTGAAAGCGTTGCACCATGTGGCGTGGCTCGATGACATCATTCACGTTGAAATCCAGATGCCGTTCGCCTGGCAGAGCGCGTTTGAAGAGCTGAAAGAGCAATGCAGTGCCGATCTGCTGCGCATTACCGGTGCGAAAGCGGTCGACTGGAAGCTGTCGCACGCGATTGCCACGCTGAAACGCGTTAAAAATCAGCCGGGCATTAACGGCGTGAAGAACATCGTTGCCGTGAGTTCTGGCAAAGGCGGTGTAGGTAAATCGTCTACCGCGGTAAACCTGGCGCTGGCGCTGGCCGCTGAAGGCGCAAAAGTCGGCATTCTTGACGCCGACATTTACGGCCCGTCCGTGCCGATGATGATCGGTGCAGAAGGCGAACGCCCGACATCCCCTGATGGCACCCACATGGCGCCAATCATGAAATTCAATCTGGCCACCAACTCGATTGGTTATCTGGTGACCGACGACAACGCAATGGTCTGGCGTGGCCCGATGGCCAGCAAAGCGTTGTTGCAGATGCTGCAAGAAACGATGTGGCCGGATCTCGATTATCTGGTGCTGGATATGCCGCCAGGCACTGGTGACATTCAGCTGACGCTGGCACAGAACATTCCGGTCACCGGCGCGCTGGTGGTCACTACCCCGCAGGACATTGCGCTGATCGACGCCAAAAAAGGCATCGTGATGTTCGAGAAAGTCGAAGTGCCGGTGCTCGGTATCGTCGAAAATATGAGCATGCATGTGTGCAGCAACTGCGGTCACCACGAGCCCATTTTTGGCACCGGTGGCGCAGAGCGTCTGGCACAGCAGTATCACACTCAGCTGTTGGGACAGATGCCGCTGCATATCAGCCTGCGTGAAGATCTCGATCGCGGCACCCCAACGGTTGTCGCGCGTCCGGACAGTGAATTCACCACCCTGTATCGCCAGCTGGCAGGCCGCGTGGCCGCACAGCTTTACTGGCAGGGAGAAGTCATCCCAGGTGAGATTGCCTTCCGCGCCGTGTAAGCACGCGTTCGCACTGAACAGAAAAGCCACCGTCGGTGGCTTTTTTTTCTGCCATTTCAGGTAATAGGCCGCAACCCCTGCGGCGTTGATAACCAGCGCGGGGCCAGCATGGTATCGGTCATAAACGCGGTCAGCTCATACAACAGGCCCTGCAACGTCTCTTCGACGCTGATGCTCAGTGGGTTGCCGGACAGCAGATGGCTCAGTGCCAGACAATACTCGCACAGCAGTTCACTTTCGGTATCCATGGTGGGACGAGAGCGGGGCAGGGTGCTGACGGTAAACTGCGCCATCTGATTTTCATCAATCGGTTCAAGCAGCGTCGGTTGTAACTGAGTCAGGCATTCGTGCAGGCGTTGGTAAAGCTCATGCTGCGTTGGCAGGTGTTCCGTATCCAGCGCACCGGCGGCTAGCTTCTCGCAGTGGGTGGCGGCTTCGGCAAAGTCAGTTTGGGGTTCTATGTCAACATAGAGTAGAGGGTGAGTCCAGACGGCGGGCGCTTCCATGATAGTCTTCTCCAGAGTGTAGCGGTGACTGGTTATATATACAGTGCATTGTAAACTCTGACGTGACGCTGACAAGGGCTAATCCCTGAAGGAAGCTCTCAAAATTGAATGATAAAAATGTATGCGGATGGGGCGTCAGCGGAGACGGTAATGCAATAACCAGTAATCGCCATCAGGTGACGCGCCGCGGGCCTCTGTATGCCATCCGTGATGATGATAAAACGTCAGCGCCTGTTCATTCTGCACCAGGCATTTCAGCGCGCCGGTGCTGGTAAAGGTTGTTTGCACATGCTCAAGCAGCGTGGCACCCACGCCCTGACCCTGCCAGTTCGGGTCAACAAACAGATTATGCAGAAAATTATCGCTCTCCCAGACGGAAGCAAACCCGACGCGATGGCCGTCAATTTCAGCAACCCACACGGTTTCATCGAGCGTGGCGGCATCAAAATCTTCCAGCTGCCAGTCGCTGCTGTCGGCCCACGGCCAGCTGATTCTACGTGCGTGAAGGTATAAGGTGCGAAGGAAAGGACGGTCAGAAGGATGTCCTGGGCGAATGATCATCACGTTCTCCAGGTTAATTCAGAAGACACTGTGAGCGTCATGACTAACGCTCACAGCTTGCAGCATTAACGATGATAGAAGATTTCACCATCGTAGACTTTCATAATCTTGCCGTCGGTGTCGCCAATCAGGACGTAGTTGCCGCCCATGTAAGTCCAGTGGCTACCCGCATCCGGGGCTGGCAGGTTACGCAATTGCCACTGCTTGATATTGTACTCTTGCGAACGGTACATTGCTGGCACGCTATCACCGATGTTGAAATGGGTGAAATCAGCAATAAAATCTTTTAACTCGTATTTCTGAATCCCAGAAGTCGGCACAGTTGCCGGTGCAGCTGATACCGCACCTGCTGTCGCCAGCAGTACGCCCAGAAGCATCATTTTTGTTTTACGCATACCTTCTCCACACATACATTCACTAGACAGCCTGGACTTAAATTTTCCGCCCCGTATCATTCCCGATGAAACCGCCTGCTGGCAAGCCCTTTACGGGCAAAAAAGTGTAAGCAAACCTCGAAAGAATACTGCGTATGGCAGGCGCTGGCGCGGCTGTCAGGCATTTTGAGACGATTCCGGTTTTTGTGCTTACAATGCATAAAGTTATCAGCAGGAGAGAGAAATGCTCAGACTGGAAGACTTAACGTTGTTTGTTCGCGCGGCGGCGTTGGGCAGTTTTAGCGAAGCGGCGCGCGAGGCGGGAATGCCGCCTGCGCAGGTGAGCGCGGCGATTAAGCGCCTGGAAACGCAGCTCAATATCCGCTTATTTGCTCGTTCGACCCGTAGCCTGCGCCTGACGCCGGAAGGGGAAACCTGGCTGCCGTTCGCCACCCAAATGCTCGACACCCTCCATGCCGGGCTGCAACAAATACAGGCCCCGGAAGATGAAGTTCGCGGTACGTTGCAGATTGCCGTGCCATCCGATCTTGGTCGTAACCTGCTGTTGTCGGTGTTTCAGGCTTTTCGTCAACGTCACCCGGCGCTGCGCTTGCGGATTCTCTTTTCCGACAGTTTGACCGACGTGTTCAAGGATCCGGTGGATGTCGCGTTTCGCTATGGAAATAATGAGGATGCGTCCTTTATTTCATTACCGGTAGCGTCTGAAAACCGCCGCGTGCTGGTGGCATCACCGGAATGGATTGCGCGAAATGATGTACCAAAAACGCCGGAAGAATTGCGCCAGCACGACGTGCTGACCTATATTCTGCGTGGGCGCGTTTACGATCGCTGGACCTTTTTACGCGACGGGCAGAGGCAGGAAATTCAGGTCAACAGCAGCGTGATGAGCGACGACGCCGAGGTCATTCGACGGCTGGCCATCGCGGGCGAGGGGATTGCCAATAAATCCTGGCTCGACGTCAGCGACGATATTGCCCAAGGGCGATTGAACATTATTCTTCCCGGTTATCAGGGGGATAAAGTTCCACTGAATATGATTTGCCCGCATCGAAAACAGCTCTCGGCGGCGGTGCGTTTATTGTATGACGCGGTGTCGGAAAAGTGCGCCACAATAATGCAACATATGCCGGGTTGTTAACCACATATTGTCGCGATAATAAGCAATGATTTCATTTTTTTATTATCGCGCATTGTCGGAAATAGAGTGTCTGGCATTATAATCCCCGCTCACCAATAAAATTGTTAATGTTTATTTTTGAATCGGTTTATGTTTGTCGCCTTACGCGTGGATGCGTATTCTCTGTATGCCAAACCTGTCTGCACCAGGCAGATATCCCAGAGTAACTAGTGACCCATGCATAAATTGACGATTCATCCTTCGACGATGCTGAAGGAAGAAAATACGCTATTTAATACCATCGTCCTGACGGTGACGACGCTAGTCCTTTTTCTTGCCAGCAGCATGATGCAGCAAACTGGGCATTTGGCTCTGTTCTGGCCGCTCAATGCGGTATTGGTTGGTTTGTTTTTACGGTTCCCCTTTTTTAATCGGCCGCATAACTATTTAATCTGTTTATTAGTATTGCTGCTGTGTTCCGGTGCGTCCGGTAATAATGACGCGGGCTCGGTGCTGATTACGATTTCTAATATGTCGTTCGTCGTTATTCTGACGAAAGCCATTTTATACGAGAAGAAAACGCCGGAAGATCAGCTGAAAATTAACGTCCTGCGTCTTTACAGTTATTGCCTGCTGAGCGCGTTAATTTCCTCGCTGCTCGGAAGTTACGGTTTTGGGCTGACATCCCACCAGACTTTCCTCAATATTTATTCCGTCTGGTTTAGTGAGCAATTTTCTACCAGCGTGCTGGTACTGCCTTTCTTATTGACCTGGAATGGCAATCTGCTGCCGCAAAAATTTGATATCCGCCGGGTGATGCCGCTTGGCCTGCTGATTTTGTCTATTACTGCTTCCGCGCACAGCGGGGGCATTGGCAGTCTGGCCGTTACGCTGCCTGCGCTAATTTGGTGTGCGATCAGTTATTCGCTGCAGGTGACCTGTTTGCTGACACAGCTAACCGGTATCGCCGAGGTCTTGATGGTCGATTCTCACTGGGTGTATTCCGGCATTAACGGGCATATCACGCAGATTGTTTCTGCGCGCATGGGGATTGCCTCTGTCGCTATCAGCCCAGTGATAGTGGCCGTGAGCGTACAGGCCATCAACACGCTGGTTAAACAGCTGTCGGCTCGCGCCAATTACGACTATCTGACCCGCGTGCATTCGCGTTTCGGCTTGTATGAAAAATTGCGTTTGCAGGATGAGAAAACGGTCAATACCGCACTGAACGTTTTGCTGCTGGATATCGACCATTTCAAAAGCATCAACGATACGCACGGCCACGACTGCGGCGACAGCGTATTGACCGAATTCGCTCGCCGGGTCAAAGACGTGGTGGGTGAGAAGGGCATTGTGGCGCGTATGGGCGGCGAAGAGTTTGCCGTCGTGATGCCGGATGCCTGCGGTGATAACGGCTATCTGCTGGCAGAAGAAATTCGCGCCGAGATTGAACAGATGGAAGTGAATTGGGGAGGAGACACGCTTTCTCTGACCGTCAGTATCGGGCTGAGCCACGGCCAGGCCACACGGCGACAGCTGGTTGAGGCCTTCGACAAACTGCTCTCTGAAGCCGACCGATACCTGTATCAATCGAAAAAAGCAGGGCGTAACCGCACCTCTGCCGCACCTGCGGTCATGGACAAACTTCTGGTGCCTTCTGCCTCTTAAGGCAAATGACACACTGTAATTTTTACCTCTTTTAACGCTAGAGCTAACGCAATCACCCAAGCTATGGAAAAGTCTTCCCTGAAAGCCTACCCATTCACTTTGCTGAAAAGTGTGATGATAATTTTGCTGGTCGCACTGCTGGTCATGATCCTGTGCGCTACCGGTCTGCTCGACTATCAGTCCCGTAAAGCGGGAAATCTGATGAATGAGCAATTGTTAAACACGCAGAGTGAGATGGTTCAGCTCAAGCTGGGAGATTTTCTCGACAGCCCGCACCAGCTCAGCCTGTTGATGCAGAAATTCCTCCAGGGAAGCCAGGCCGCCGTCAACGATGGCATGGTACGCCCCGAATTAGTCTATTTAGGTTCCCGGGCTTTTGCGGATATTCAGGCGATGCAAAGTTTCTCCTGGACCGATGCCAACGGGAATTATTTCTCCGTAAAGCGTGACAGCACCACCGGGCGTATTTACCTCGAGCGCAGCAGTTCGCAGGATCCGACACAGCTCGTCACCTACAGCGGGATCAGCGAACAAAGCAACATCGTTAAATCCGTCAACAATTTCAACGTGAACCGCTTCTCGTGGTTCCATATCGCGCAGCACCAGCGTAACCCTTGGTGGATAAGCGAACCCGGCGTTAAAGGCCATATCGCCACCTATCATCTGCCGGTGTACACCAAAGAAGGGCTGTTTGCAGGCGTGATTTCAAGCGGATTGATGCCAGCCAAAATGAGCGGCTTTCTGGCGCAGCTGTTGCCGGGTAAAGATTACGCCCTGCTTATTATCGACGAAAACAAGCGCATCATAGCCAGCACCGATAACGCGATGACGCCTGACAAACTGCCATCTTCGCTGACTAATGACGCCGAAGACTGCAATTGCGAGAAATTGACTTCATTCCATGTCAACGGGAAACGCTTCCTGGCGACGGCCTTTGACGTGCGCGACAGCGAATACCTGCTCAAATGGCACGCCGTGCTGGTTGCGCCGCGTCAGGCGGCACTGGCGACCACCCGGCAGCAGCATTTGATGATTACGCTCGCCAGTGCGATGGTCATCCTGCTGCTGATGGCGACACTTAGCCTGGTTATCCTGCGCTTTACCGGCTCGCTGAAAGAGACCGTCGAGAAGGTCAAAGAGATTGGCCTCAAGCCGTGGAAAAAAGAGACCAAAAAGCGAACCTTCCCGGAACTGGCGACGCTAAACGAAGAGCTTGAACGGGTGTCCGAACTGACGCCGTCGGCGGGTGCGCACCGTACCAGTCTTGAGGAAGATGCGGAAACTGGCTTACTGACGCTCGGCGGCCTGATGCACACGCCTGCACTGTATGACAACCGTAATCTGCTGGCGATGATTAAGGTCAGTAACTTCAATTCCGTCAAAAATGCACTCGGCAGCGCGCTGGCGAAAGAGTTTATTCAGTCCTTTGCTGCCCGTCTGCGCAGCATTCTGCCGGAAGGCGCGCTGTGCTGTCGCGATCGTGAAGACACGTTCATCATCGCTTTTACCGGGACGTACGAAAGCAAAGACGTGGCGTGGTATCGCGGCGTGATCACCTCCGTGTTTCGCGAACAGTCGGCGGATATTGTCGGAGAATCGCACATCTTTACCGGCCATGCTGGGATGATTATCGAACCGCTGACCAAAGAAAATTTCAGCGAATGCCTGCGTAACGTCAGCCTCGCCGTACAGCACACTCAGGATCAGCGCAATGGTGCGTGCGAACTCTATACGCCTGAAATGCGTGAAGAAGAGGTCAACAACCTGCGTCTGCACCAGGCACTGCGTAACGATCTGCAAGCCGAAGGTTTCCACCTCGTGCTGCAGCCAATCGTGCCATTTGCGGAACAGGTGCAATGTAAGGAAGGGGAGTGCCTGATTCGCTGGCAGTCCAACGTGCTTGGCTTCGTGCCGCCGGATAAATTTATCGCGCTGGCCGAACACACCGGCATGATAGTGCCGATGGGTAAATGGATAATCGATACCGCCTGCCGTGAGCTGGCGACGTTTATCGCTCGAGGCGCACCGTCTGACTTTAAACTGCACATCAATATTTCTGCGGTACAGCTGCAACAGGCTGATTTTTCACGCCATCTGCTGGAGTGCATTCATCGTTATGAACTGCACAACAACAATATCTGTATCGAGATTACTGAAAGCGTGCTGTTGCATGACACACACCGGATCGTCGAGATCCTCGCGTACCTGCGCCGCCTGGGCATTTCCGTGGCTATTGATGATTTCGGTTCCGGTTATTCGAGCCTGTCTTACCTGCATTCTTTGCCATTCGACTGCCTGAAAATTGACCGTGGTTTTGTGAGAAACGTGCTGGAAGACAAGAAAAGTGAAGCGGTCATTGCCTCGGTGCTGATGCTGTCACGCAGCTTCGAAGTGCCGCTGGTTGCCGAAGGGGTGGAAACCGCCGAAATGGCCGCCAAGCTGCGCGAAATGGGGTGCGATCTGGCGCAGGGATACTATTACTCACGACCAAAACCCTTTGCCGATTTTGTCACGGCCAATGGTCAGTTTGTTGTACAGCCTGAATAACAGCCTGAGCGGAAACCGAGGCGCGCTATGCAAATCCTGAAGGAAAAGTTCTCCGTCGACACCTACCCGTTGTCGTTGACCAAGACCATTTTATTGACGCTGTTGCTGACGTTTTGCGTGGTGCTCGCCACCATGTATACGTTCCTTAACTATGTCGGGTACGCGTTCCTCGACACCATCAGTGAGGAAATCCTCAGTTCGAAAAAGCAGACTATCGAGCGAGCGGTTAATAACTATATCAACGTTCCGCAGCAGTCGAACGCGATTGTCGTTCACGCCCTGAGCAAAATGGATGCCAGCACCTTTACAGTGCGGGATCTCAGCGGTCTGCTTATTAACAACGTCACTAATGTTTTTTCCGAGCGTGACTATCTCGACATGGTGGAGTTCGGCAGTGCTGATAATGATTTCATTGGTATCTCGCACGACAGGCTGCAAGAGAACTATCTTGGGATAAAGGACGCCTTAACCGGCAATCAGCTCACGTTGCTCAGTGACTACAGCCTCGATTCGTCAGTTGAAAAAGTGATCTCCGCATACGATAACAACTCGCGCATCTGGTACAAGGCTGCGGCGGTCGATCGCCGATCGCACTGGACGCCTGCTTTTCGTGATTATGATGCCGCTGGAACGGCGGGTATCGCCTGGAGTTCACCGGGCTTTGACCGCAACGGTACGTTCATGGGCGTGGTGGCAAGCGAGCTGCATTTCTCTGAACTGAACAATAATCTGGAGCGTTTCAAACCGTACCCGGAAAGTATTCTGCTTATCGTGAACGATAAAAATGAGCTGGTGGCCTCGTCGATGCCGTCGTTGACCAAATCGATGCTCAAAGAGAAGCGCCACGAACTGGCGCTGCAAACGTTAGATAAAATCGGCGTGCCAGAAATTGTGAGTGCCGGAAACGCGCTGGCGAAGCGCAAAGAACCTGGAATGTTGTCCGTGAAGGTCAACGGCAAGCGTTTCTATGCCGACACGTTTGATGTCACAGATCAGGAAGGCCAACTGCACTGGAAAGGGATCATTGTGAGCCCGGCAACGGCGATTACCCAGACCATGCTTAATTATGGTCAGGTGGTCATGCTGGTGCTGTTTATCGCCTGCGGTCTCGGTTTCCTGGCGGTTGGTTTTGTGCTGTCACGCGCCACGCGGCCGCTCAATGAGATCGCCCGCAAAGCGGATGAGCTGGTGACGCACCGCTGGACACCTTCCAAAGATAAACGCCACTTCCCGGAAATCGCCTCGCTGGAAACGACCTTTATGGCCCTGTCGCACAAACTGGCAGAAACCTTTGAATTACAGCGTAAAAAGATTGAAGAGGATGACGGTACCGCGCTGTGGACCCGCGCGGGATTGCGCCAGCAGCCTGGGCTCTATAAACGGCGCAATATGGTCGGACTCATCCACATCAACAACATGTACAGCATCGTGAATGCGCTGGGGACTGAGTTCGCCGATACGTTTATCAACGAGTTTATTTCCCGTCTGCGCGACCTGCTGCCTACCGATATCCTGATTGCTCGCGATACCACCGATAAACTGTTGGTGGTGTTCCCCGGGATGAATCAGCACAAAGATTACCTGCGCTACCGCGGCGTGATGGAATCCATGTTCATGGGCGAAGACAGCGAGCAGCGAGCCAACGACAATAAATATGTCTATACCGGCAACGTGGGCATGGTTATCGATACGATCACTGAAGAGAATTTCTCGGCGATCCGCCGTAGCGCAGGCATGGCGTTGTTGCAGGCAGAGGCTACCGGTAACGGCGTGGTCATGCTGTTCTCGCAGGAAATGTACGAAAAAGAGCTGTACAACATCAAGCTGCATGCGCATCTCAACGATGCGATTCATCAGCATGAGTTCCATCTGGTGCTACAGCCGATTATCGATCAGAACAACGAAGCCCACTGCCGTGAAGGTGAGTGCCTGCTTCGCTGGCAATCTGAAGTGCTTGGCAATATCCCACCGACGCGCTTTATTCCGCTGGCGGAAGAGAGCGGCCTGATCGTGCCGCTCGGCAAGTGGGTGATTGAAGAAGCCTGTCGCGAACTGGCGGAAATGATCGCGCGTGGGGCGCCGCAGGATTTCCTGCTGCATATTAACGTGTCGGCCATCCAGCTGCTCCAGCAGGATTTTGCCTGGCATCTGATGGATTCAATTCGCCAGAATGGCCTCGCGAACAGCAATATCTGCATTGAAATCACCGAAAGCGTGCTGATGCAGGACATGCAGCGCATCGGCAAAATGTTGAGCTATTTGCGCCGTCACGGTATTTCAATCTCGCTGGACGATTTTGGCTCCGGCTTCAGCAGCCTCTCGTACCTGCACGCGCTGCCGTTCGACAGTATTAAAATTGACCGTAACTTTGTGCAAGGCGTAATGGGCGATGAAAAAGCGCAGTCGGTCATCAGCTCGCTTATCATGCTGGCCAGCGGCTTTAACGTGCCGCTGATCGCCGAAGGTATCGAAGATGAAGACGTGATGCTGAAGCTCAAAGCGCTGGGCTGCGAGAAAGCGCAGGGCTACTACTTCCGCCGTCCGGCAGAGTTTTCCAGCTTCCGCTGCGAAGCCGGTGAGTTCTATTACCAGGGCCGCGAAGGGCCGGAAGACATTACCGTCAAAAACAGTGACTAACCAACGGGGCGATCAGCCCCGTTTTTTTATTATTTGCCGCCTGAATATGCCTTTCCCCATGACTCTGCTAAAAATGATAGACCTGTTTTTACGGAGTTTCTCTCATGACCGAGTCTTATAGATTCATTGACACCGTCCCATCCGTGGATGATTTCTGCCGTTTACGCCGGGTAGCCGGTCTTTCGCCGCGCCCGCCGGAAGCCGTCAGTAAGGCGTTGCCGAACAGCTGTTATGGCGTGCATATTCTTTATCAGGGTGTACCGGTTGGGATGGGGCGCATCGTAGGCGACGGCGCGTTGAATCTCGAGATCGTCGACGTTGCCGTTGACCCGGATCACCAGGGCAAAGGCCTGGGCCGCGGCATCATGGAACACATCGTCGCCTGGCTGGATAACCATGCCTGCGATGGCGCCTACGTCACGCTGATGGCCGACGTGCCTGAGCTATACGAGAAGTTCGGCTTTGAGTCCGTTCGCCC
Organism: Scandinavium manionii; assembly: GCF_024764775.1. NCBI lineage: Bacteria > Pseudomonadati > Pseudomonadota > Gammaproteobacteria > Enterobacterales > Enterobacteriaceae > Scandinavium > Scandinavium manionii. The sequence goes on from NZ_JALIGC010000039.1 coordinate 450,530, forward strand.
CGAAAGCGAAGGCATGGCCAGGGTGTGGAAATCGCGTAAAACCCCTTGTTGATTGCCGTGCTGGGCTCAACGGGCTGTTATTCCTATCTCTCGATTGAGGATCGGCGAAAGGCGATTCAGATTGCGGTCGATCTGGCCGACGGTATTCCGGTAATGGCGGGCGTGGGAGCGCTGCGTACCCGCGCCGTTGCAGACATTACGGAGCGATGCACGTGCAGAATTAACGCGCGTACTTCATATGACTGGGTTGGTGGTGTAAATCTGCGGGAGAATCGCGGACACGACATGACAACAGGGCCATTAAATGTTCAGACTAAGAGGGGCTAAGAAGCGCCATGACCTTTTATTTGTCATTGTTACTTTTCTCTGCTGGCTGCATCCATGCATCATCATATTTAATATTCCCTCTGACATAATTCCATTCAATACTCCGAAATCTTAGTCCCACAACCTCATGCATGTTAGGTGAAGAACTTCCCGGATTTTATTATTCCTCTGTCACTGCTTTGTGCGGCTGCTCGAGGATCATGGTTTGCGTCTGACTCAGGCTGACACCCGCCTCGCGAAGCATTTTGAGGATTTCATATAGCAGGTCACTGCGCGTTGAGCTGACCATACGCGGGCTGTTCACATAACCCGTGACGCTCAGCACAATGCCGTTCGGTCCGAGTTCCTTAAAGCTCACCGACGGTGCCGGGGCGTCCAGAATGGATTCGTGCAGGGTATAAGCCATCAGCAACAGGTTACGCACCTGTTCAGGATCGATGTCCAGCGGAAAGGTCAGGGCGATGGTCGCCACACCTTGTGCGTTCCCCATGGTGGCGTTGCGCACATTCTGCGAGATGAGCTGCGAGTTCGGAACGATCACCGTCGATTTATCGCTCAACTGGATTTCCGTCGCGCGAACGTTGATTCGACGAATATCCCCCTCCACACCGCTAATACTCACCAAATCACCCACTTTGACCGGGCGTTCAGTCAACAGGATCAGGCCGGAGATAAAGTTCTTCACAATCTCCTGCAGACCAAAACCGATACCCACCGACAGGGCGCTGACAATCCACGCCAGCTTGTTCCATTCGATGCCGAGCATCGAAAGCGTCAGCATGATGATCAGCACATAACCGACGTTAGTGAACAGCGTGACAAGCGAAGCCCGTAGACCGCGGTCCATCATAGTTTTTGGCAGGAAATCGTTATCAAGCCAGCGACGGGTTGAGCGCAATACGTACCAGCCGACCACCAGGCACAGGAAGGCATTCATGGCATGCGCCGGGATAATATTTATCCCACCGATACCTTCCCCGCCCCAGATATCCACGATTTTTTTCAGCAGCTCCACGGGAGTAGTGCTGCCGAAAGTCCCGTTGAGCAGCGCAATGGCTGCCATCAGCAACAGCGAGGTTTTACCGACGGCCGAGAACAACGTTGCGGCGAGTGACAGGTGGCGATCGTTAAGACTCAGTGTGCTTTTGAGGATTTTGCCGCTTTGGGTGGAAGGTGAGAATACGCACTCGCAGAGATCGACCACGAAGTGAATCAGCAGATACAAGCAGCTGACGACCAGACCAATCCACAGCAGCTCGAAGGTAAAAAAGCGCGCCAGTGGGATATAACCAATCAGCAGCGCACCCAGAATGATGACAGCCGTCAGGCTTATTACCAGATGAATCAAGCCCGCAATCGTAGAGCGAGCTTCAGTTTGCTCGCCATCGGCCCGCATTTTGCGGCGCATACGGTTAACCCGTACCGGCGCTATCAGGCAGTTCAGCGCGACCAGCAAGGCCGACAGTCCATTGCCAAACAGGGTGGCGGCAATGCTGGTCCCGACAAGGGCGTTGAGCTGCTCGATTGTGCCAAAGATAAAGATGAAGGTAGCCAGCAGGACAGGAAACGAGCCAAGCGTTTTTGCCAGCGAATCGGCAATCCCCGGCAAACGCCAGGAAGGATGGTTGTTTGAGAGTAATGCAATCCCAAGCCCGGCGATGACCGACGAGAAGTAGGTTAGCTCAACCAGCTGATCGGCAAACTCCAGCACCGGCTGCGAGGTATCCGGTAGCCGCGTGAAGATATAACACAGCAGCTGCATGCTAATACCCAGCGTGAACATCGTGCTGAGTGTGGTGAAACAGGCGAGAAAGCTGCGACGAAAACGCCCCTGAGGCAACCAGCGGGGGAGGATCCAGCCGACGGGTTTATCCAGCGCTTTGCGTCCGAATAGACCAATAATCAGCGCAAGCAGTAAGTAGAAGCCGGAGCCGATACGCCATTCATCGCTCCATGCCTGATCCCAGACGACGCTAATCTGTGAACCAAAATCATCAAAGCGCGCGGCATCTTTCTCCGCTGGATTGATAAGCGGAGCCCAGAACTTTTCGCCCAGAATACTGCCCGTATTCAGCGCAATTTGCGTTTTCAGCGCATCGCGGCGTAAACCAAAGATTTGCGCAGACAGGTTTTGCGCCCCCACGCCGATGGCTTTGGTTTGCTCAATCTGAGTGGTGAGAAGGGTCTTGCTATTATTGAGCTGTTTACGCTGGCTAACGACCTGCGGGGTTTCCGTCAGGGTGCCAGGCGCAGGCGGCGGGCCGAGGACATCAAGCTGTGCCTGAACCTGTGCCAGCTGCGGAGCCAGCGCCACGGCGAGCTTATCGGCATCGCTGACCAGACGCTGAGCGTCATCGTTCAGGGCGGTAAATTGCTTATCCACCTTAGCGGCGGAAACCTGCTGCTTCAGGGCATCCAGACGTTTTTGCAGCGCAGGTAACGCGATGTTGGCATTAACCTTAACAGGTTGCTCCACGTCGGTTTGCGCGGGGCTGTCATCCGCCAGAGACAGAAAAGGCGCCATCATCAAACATGACAACAATGCCAGTAGCAGCGGCACTTTTAACATTTTACGCATAGAAGGGTGTACCTGAAATTTCACTCAACAAGGGGTCTGGACCTGATCGGCTAAGCATACCCGTTATTTGTGAAAATCCTATCAGGCAAATCTGTGTTAAATGGGCAAGTGTGAGAGATTTGGATGGACATGATTTGGTTGTCGGTAAAAAGCGATTATTTCAGAGTCATTCTCTGGTTCAGATTACGAGAAAACTATCCTCACAAATACACCGGTTTTTTGGGGAGATGTAGTGGTCAACAAAAGCTGGCCACTACAGTTAGGGTTGCGATAGAGATAGGGAGGTCAGCAGACTAAAGCCGTCCGGCGCTGCCGCAGATGCGTATTTTTTCGGCGACCACCTTTTTCATCGCCAGCTTGCCTGGCACAATGTATTTTCGTGGGTCGTTGGCATCAGGGTTCTGGCTAAAGTAGCTTTTCACCGCATCGGCAAACGCAATTTTTAGCTCTGTTGCCACATTGACTTTACAGACGCCCAGCGAGATTGCCCGCGCCACCATCGCTTCCGGAATGCCTGATGCGCCATGCAGAACCAGTGGAATATCCACACAGTCACGGATCTTCTCTAAGCGTTCGAAATCCAGCTTCGGTTCACCCTGATATAGCCCGTGCGCCGACCCAATCGCGACGGCCAGTGAATCAATGCCGGTAAGTTCAGCAAATTCTTTTGCCGCCAGCGGGTCGGTAAAAAAGCTGTCGGCAGAATCGACCACCAGATCGTCTTCTTGACCACCGAGTCGCCCCAGTTCGGCTTCCACGCTGGCGCCGTAACGGTGACAGAGTTTAACCGCCTGAACCACGATATCTATGTTCTGACGAAACGGCAGGTGAGAGCCGTCGATCATCACTGAGCGGATCCCCTGACGCACTTTATCGGCGATATCGTCCATCTCTTCATGGTGATCCAGATGCAGCGCCAGCGGCAGGTTATAGCGACGGGCGGCCGCCTGGCAAATTTCCACCAGGTAGTCAGTACCGGCATAGGAGAAGGTGCCGGGCGTACCGGCCATGATCACCGGTGACCCCATTTCCGCTGCGGTTTCAGCCACGACCTGGACGGTTTCGAGATTGTGCACATTAAATGCCGGGACGGCGTAACCTTCGCGCTGGGCTTTTTTTAGCATTTCACGGTTCGAGACTAAGTACATAAAGACCTCTGGGTTATCGGTTACGGCTGGAGGGCCGCCGCGCTTGCAGCTACGCTCGTTCTGGAATAACGATAAATAGTGACGCCTTTTACGACCCGGTTAACTTCACCTGTCGGGCAGGGGTTATCCGGTGTCAGTCCCTGCGCCAGCGAGGTTTCCATCGCCAGCATCTGTACAAACAGCAGGTACGGGAACATCAGCCACAAATCGTTCGGGTCGTCGTGCATGGTTTGCACTCCCGTAGCGTCATAAGGTTCGCCGCTCAGCCCGACCATCTGTTGTGCCAGACCGTCGCGTTTAAGCTCATGCCATAAATCCACATCGTACTGACGGGCATAGCTGTCACTGGAGAACATCAGCACCACCAGGGTTTTGTTATCGACCATAAATTTCGGACCATGGCGCAGGCCCAGCGATGAGTCATAACGCGTGACGATACGCCCGGCGGTCAGTTCCAGCATTTTCAGTGAGGCTTCTTCGGCGAGGCCGGTAAAGCAACTGCCGCCGAGGGTGATGTAGCGGCGAAAACCGCTGTTAGCCAGGGCTTTAACCTGAGATTGCAGGGTTTCGCGCAGTTCACGGCAGCGTGCAACCATACGCATCAGCGGCTCCCGTGTCTCATTTAGGGGTTGCGGGCCAAGCAGCAAGGCGGCGCTCAGTAGCATGCAGCTAAAACTGGAGGTCATGGCGAAGCTCTGGTCGTTAGAGCCTTCTGGCATCATTACCGCCAGCACGTTATCGCGGCCTTCGGCATAATTCGCCAGCTGGCTGTCAGGATTACACACCAGCATCAGGTGATAGCAATCGGGTAGCAATTGATCGGCTAGTTCCACGCTGGCGATGCTTTCCGGGCTGTTACCTGAACGGGCAAACGAGACCATCAGCGTCGGACGTGTCCGGTCAAGATACTGATGCGGGTTAGCCACAATATCCGTCGTGCCATAAGCCACCACATCCCGTCCCGTTTGTTGACGCAGCCATGGTGCCAGCGCACGCCCGGCAAACGCAGAGCTTCCGGCGCCGCACAGCACAATTTGCAGACGTTGGTTGTCGAGAAGAGGTTGCAGGAAGGGCTGCCACTGAGCCTGAGAACGCTGTAATTGCAGATGCAGCGCAGACCACAAATCGGGCTGTTGCCAGATCTCACGTGCGGTATGCAGAGCATTGTGCTGTTCCAGCCAGTCACTGCTGTAAGAAAAATAGTGATTCATGATACGAGCTCCCTGGAGTCTGGCTGACAGGCATTGGCGTAATCGGCCAGCACTTCGCTAATTTTATGTAACACCCAATCCTGCGGATCGGATGAAAGCTGGCCGGCGTTGATGGCACGTGCCTGTTCGGGCAGATACTGGCTGAGTAACGCCTGCGGTACCGGATGACGGCGTAAATTGTCGAGCATGCTGTCGACGGCAGCGCACACTTCCGGGAGTGGCCAGTAATAGCGAACCCGATCGCTCAGGCTGTACTGGCGATGAAGATGTTGCTGATGGGGTTTGCCAGGATAGTAACGACGCCATTGTTCAGGACGTTCACACATCACCTGTTCAAGGGTCGAACACAGATGAGAAGCCTGATGTTCACCCAGCCATTCGCGCTCAATATGGTCGAGTGCGAATAACGCTTCACGTAAGGCAAAAGTCAGGGCCGGGCCAACCTTAAGGATCGCAAAGTGACCGCGAACCAGCTGACGATAGGCCAGCGGTGCCTGATAATCCGTGGAGTGTGCTTCATAAACCAGCGTTGGCCAGTTTTCAATAAAACGGCTCAGCTGGCGGGCGCGTTCAGGCTGATAGCGTTCAACGCTGTGATTATCGAATTCGACACCGGGCTGCACGACAACGGCGATAACCCGTGGCCAGACGGCAGCCAGACCGTGAGCCATCCAGGCACTGCGATGGACGCCCAATGTCGTTTCGACGGCGTCAGGTGTGGTGACATGCATCCCTTCTTCCAGCGCTTCCTGGGCCCCACCGGGCACCGGAACTTCGGTGCCAATGACATAAACCGGCGCTTCGCCACCGTGTTGCTGCCAGCTGTTTTCCGCCACGGCACACAGTCGTGCCGCACGGCGGGCGACTTCATCATCGCCTAATGGCGAGGGGTCACCCGCACAGGACATCGAGCAGTCGAGATGAATTTTGCGAAAACCTGCAGCGACATAATCCGCTATCAGAGTTTCGGCTAATTGCATGGCCTCTTCGGCTGGCTGACTTTGCCACGCATTGGGACCGAGATGGTCACCGCCCAGCCATACGCGTTCACGAGGTACACCGATCGCGTCCGCCTGCTGCCACACCGCATCGCGGAATTGATGCGGCTGCATACCGGTATACCCGCCGAACTGATTCACCTGATTTGACGTTGCCTCAATCAGTACCGCGGTGCCGCGCGCTAAAGCCTGACGCAGCGCCGCTTCGATAACCCACGGATGGGCGGAGCAGACAGAGAACACACCTACCGGTTCACCGGCTTTGTGACGCTGTATCAGTTCCAGTAGTTGTTGCATAAACCAAAACTCCTATCAGAATGAGGCTGGAAGGCGGTCGGCGATAATCACGTCAACCCCGGCGTCATGCAGCGCCCGGCGATATTCGTCGGGGATGCGACTGTCAGTGACCAGTTTGTTAATTTTGCTGATTTCGCAAATCATGCAAAAACTGGTGCGGCCGAACTTGCTGGCATCAGCGACGGCAATCACTTCGCGCGCCACTTCGCACATCGCCCGGTTAAGCTGGGCTTCACCAGGGTTAGGGGTGGTAATGCCGCTGACGAGGTCGAACCCGTCAACGCCGAGAAACAGTTTGTCGAAACGGTACTGGCGAATGTGCTGTTCGGCGCTCGGGCCGTACAGCGACCAGGATTTACGCCGTACGTTGCCGCCAATCACCATCAAATCCACCTGTTCATTACTGGCCAAATCGAAGGCGATATTGAGGGCGTTAGTCATCACCACCAGTTCCTGCTTGCCCTGTAATTGCGGCACCATCTGACTGATGGTCGAACCTGAATCAAGAATCAATGAATCGCCATCGTTCACCAGCGCTGCGGCGGCACACGCGATGGTGTATTTCACATCGCGGTTGATCCGTCCTTTGTCCTGCAATGGCCTGTCAAACACGAATTGCTTGTTCAGCTTTGCTCCGCCGTAGCCCCGGATAGCGCAACCGCTTTTTTCCAGATACCGCAGGTCATTACGGATGGTCACACTCGATACGTCGTATTGTCCGCTGAGTTCTTCGACCCGCACGGAACCCTCACGACATAACTGGTCGATGATCAATTCCCGGCGTTTTAGCGTATTTATCATTGGCGCTTATTCCCCTAAACAGCATTGAACATGTCATGGTCGCTTAGCGGGCTGCTTTCGGTGTTGCGAACTGAATTACAACAAACGGAAAACCGAAATGCAACGCTAAATTACAAATAAATTATTATATATCATAGTGTTATGTGTGAGTGTTGCTTTCGGTTTTAACGGAATCGAAAGACAATAGACACGCGTTTCCGTATCAAAATCGTTATGTTTCAGTGTTCCTTTCACTTATTTGTTGTTTAAAGTGAAAGCTGTCGTGCCAGGCAATGACTTTTATCCTTCGTTTATTACGCCGCATTTATTTTGATATTTATGCTGTTATTGCATTCTGTACGTGTGCTGTTCCAGCAAGGCGGCGCCGCGAACGCCACTGCTGTCGCCAAATACCGGCGATAAAATGGCGGCAGGCTCACTGCCCGGGAACAGCCAGCTGCGCATTGCCTGTGGCAGCAAGAGGTAAAGTTCAGGCGTGTTGGAAACACCACCGCCAAGTACAAACGCATCCACATCAAGCATCAGTTGCAGGCTGGCGAGCGCACAGGAGAGGATGTCGACATAGATAGCTATCAGCCGCCGGGCCAGCGGCTCTCCCTGACGATAAAACCCGATCAGCTCGGGCACACTGGCAGCCTGATGGCGGAAATGTCGACTGAGCGCCATCAACCCGCTGCCGGAAACGTAACGCTCAAAGCAACCCGTTAGCCCGCAGCTACAGGTAAACAAGGGCAGGTTGTAACGCTGAACCAACTGGGCAGAAATCGGGATATGTCCCCATTCTCCGGCCAGGCCATTTTTGCCTTTATGCAGGTGTTTGTTCAGCACCAGACCGCCGCCCGCGCCAGTGCCAAGAATGGCGCCAAAAACGATATCGTGGCGCTGTGTTTGCTCGGTGCAGGCTTCTGACAGTGCAAAACAGCGGCAATCATTTTCGATGGCGACCGGCCGGTCGAGCGTACAAGCGAGATCGTCGGCCAGGCAGTGACCGGTAATACAGGGCACGTTGACCGAAAGCTGTTTACGGCTTTTCGGGTCGGTGATCCCCGGTAAGCCAATACCGATCGTGCCGCGTGTTTGCAGCGTCAGATCCGCCTGGGCGACCAGTGTTTTCACACAACCTAAAAACTGGCTGTAGTCCATCGTCGGCGTGCTGACGCGCTGGCAGAACACCTGATTTAGCCGCTCATCGTAGGCGGCCATTTCAATTTTGGTGCCGCCAATATCAAAGCCATATCGCATCACTCTTTTCCCCGTTGTCGACGTTAAACTGGTTAGTCGTGGACGCTGACGACCACGCCTTCACGGCGGGCGCGTTCGGCGGCAAAAACCATCAAATGGCTTTCGAGCGTTTCTTTCGGGCCGGAGAGGATTTGGCTGGCATCGTTGCTGCGAACGGCATCAATAAAGTGCGCCATCAGGTAATAGTCACCACCACCGTGTCCCCCCATCGCGCTGTTCAGCGCCGGGTCGGTATCGTCCACATCCTCGACGTCATAAACCGTTTCGCTGTCATCAACAAACGAAGTAATGCGGATATACCGCCCGTCGCCTTCGAGCTGACCATGGCTGCCAAACAGTTGCGTTTTACGATCTTCGTGGCGGGTAAAGGCGGTCATCGTAAAGGAGGCGGTTTTGCCGCCGGCAAACTGAATATTGACCACCTGATGATCGACAACGTTGTTGTCACAACGATAAACACAGCGGCCATAAGGCCCGTCACGCAAGGCTGCCGTCAGCGTTTGTTGGTTGACCTCCGGGGTCAGCACGCGCAGGAAACCGGGTGTCGATTTATGCTGCTCACCCAGATAGATTTTTTTCGCAGAATACGGGCAGGTGGCTTCCACCGCGCAGTCGAGGCAGCGCTCAGCCGCACCCGACGGCTGATTTTCAGCACGGAAATGGCGTAGCCCGCCGAATGAACTGACCTGTTCGCAAGAGGTGTCCATGATGTAGCGGATCCAGTCGATATCATGACAGGACTTTTGCAACAGCATTGAGGCGGAAAGGTTGTCGTTTCGCCAGTTACCTCGCACAAAAGAGTGGGCTTGATGCCAGTAACCGACCGGTTCGAGGTGCTGCATGCTGATGACGTCGCCAATCACGTTGTCGCGAAGCAGTTGCTTGAGTTTTTGGGTGTAGCGGGTATAACGCAAAACATGGCCGACGGAAAAAATGACGCCAGCACGCTCTACCGCAGCAACGATGGCTTCGCATTCCCGGCTGTCAGGCGAAAGGGGTTTCTCCAGCAGCATGTGGTAACCCTGTTCGGCAAACGCCAGTGCCGGTTCCAGGTGGAGATTGTCCTGGGTGCAGATAAGCACTGCATCGGCCAGTTTTTCTGTGGCGGCAGCTTCACGCCAGTCATGAAAGACATTGGCAGCGGTAATATTATGCTGGGCGACAAATTGCTGGCGGTAGGCTTCGCGGGGTTCTGCCACCGCGACAACGCGCATCAGTTCAGGGTGGGCGAGGGCGTAGCGCGAATAAATTTCACCGCGCGCACCTGCGCCGACGACCAGCACTGTGACGGGTTGATGACGACCACTCTTGTTTACAGACTCGAATGACATTGTGATTCTCCACATTGCGCAAAGCAGGTATACGGCCTTAATGGCGTTGTTTTAAGTTCAGCCCTGTCTCTTTATCGAACAGGTGCGAGTGATGCAGATCGAAACTGAGCCAGATCTTCTCGCCGGGCAGTGGTTCCCAGTCGTGACAGGTGGCAACCCGGGTGATGAAGCGGGAACCACCGATATCGCAGTGCAGCAGATCTTCGTTACCCATGCGTTCCACGGTTTTGATGGTCGCCTGGGCGGCATTCTCTTCAGGACCGGCAACAATGCGCAGATACTCTGGACGGATGCCGAGGCAGACAACGTCATGGCGGTAGCTGAGCATCTGTTGACTGAGTTCCGCGCTCAGATTCAGGGTGGCATCCTCACTCAGACGCAGGCTGACCACGTTGTGGTTATGCATAACGGGCAGATCGTGAAGGTTCATCGATGGGCTGCCAATAAACTCGGCGACAAATTTATTGGCGGGCTGGTGGTAAAGGTTAACCGGCTTATCAACCTGCATAATTTCACCCCGGTTGAGCACACAGATGCGGTCGCCCATGGTCATGGCTTCAACCTGATCGTGGGTGACATAAATCATGGTGGCGCCAACGCCTTCGCGCTTGAGCTGGTTATGCAAATCAATCAACTGGACACGCATGGTCACGCGCAGTTTGGCGTCGAGGTTGGAGAGCGGTTCATCGAATAGAAAGACTTTGGGTTTACGCACAATCGCCCGGCCCACCGCCACGCGCTGACACTGTCCGCCGGACAGTTGCCCGGGTTTACGTTGCAGCAGGTTGGTTATCTCAAGTTTTTCAGCGGCTTCACGCACCCGACGGTCGATCTCTTGCTTACTGGCTTTGCCCATCAGGCTAAAGGCCATGTTTTTGTAGACGGTCATGTGCGGATACAGCGCGTAGTTTTGAAACACCATCGCGATACCGCGATCTTTTGGCATGGTGTCATTCACGCACTGGTTATGGATCATAATCTGGCCTTCGCTGACACTTTCCAGCCCGGCGATCATTCGCAGCAGGGTGGATTTGGCACAGCCAGAAGGCCCGACGAAGACCATAAATTCACCTTCATGGATTTCAAGATCGATACCGTGCAAGGCTTTGAATCCATTGGGATACACTTTTTCCACGCTGTGCAGTTGTATTCCGGTCATCACTTTTTCCTCAATGTTTAAGCTCACAGGATTAACTCTTCACACCGACACCGGCGATGCCTTGAATGAAGTAGCGCTGGAAAACGATAAACAGCATTAGCATCGGAATAATGGCCATCAGCGCACCGGCCATGAGCATCGGATACTCCTCGCCAGCACGACTGGAGAGCGAAGCCAGCCCAACAGGCAGCGTCAGTTTGCTGCTGCTGGTGTTGACGATCAGCGGCCACATCAGGTTATTCCAGCTCCATAAGCCGTTGATAATGATGCAGGCGATAATGCCGGGGCGGATCAGGGGCAGCATGATCCGCCAGAAAATGGTGAAGTGGTTGTACCCATCCATCAGCGCGGCTTCTTCCATTTCGCGGGGAACGGCCATAAAGAACTGCCGCAGTAGGAAGGTGGCATAAATGCTGAAGATGCCTGGCAAAATTAACCCGGACAAAGTGTTGAGCAGGCCAAGTCTTTGTACCGCTAAAAATTGCGGGATCAAGAATGCCTGACCGGGCACCATCAGGATGGAGATGCAGAGCATGAACACGATATTGCGGCCACGAAAATGCAGTCGGGCGAAGCTATATGCCGCCATGGTGGCGATAACCATTTGTAACGTGACGGTAAAGAAAGTGGCGAAGATTGAATTCAGATAAAAAGTGGTGAAAGGGATCTCATGCAGAATACGCCCGTAAGCGGCAAAACCAGGATGGGCGGGCAATAACTGCAATGGGATCTGAATACTTTCAGCCTGGGTTTTTAGCGAGGTTATCAGCATCCAGACAAAGGGGGTCACTGAGGCAACGCCTGCCAGCAGCATAAACAGATACACCAGTGCTTTTTGGCTATCGATTTTCTTGCGCGGCCTCACCTGAGAGGGCGCGCGGAGGTCTGTTGTTGCGGAGTCAATTGTCATCAGGAGTTCCTTACGCCACTTTCAGGCGTTTGCCGATGGCCATTTGCACGAGAGTTATCAGCATGGTGACAATAAATAGCACCACGGTGATGGCGGAGGCATAGCCTTTCTGTTGCAGATAAAACGCATTTTTATAGAACAGATAAGTGACGGTCATGGTGTCGCTTTCTACCATCGAACGGTCAAACATCAGGAACACCACATCGAAAATTTGCAGCACTTCGATAAAGCTCATCACCGAAACAAAGAACAGCGTCGGCACCATCATCGGCAGCGTCAGGCAGAAAAAGCGGCGTAAGGTGCTGATACCGTCAATGTCTGCGGCTTCATAGAGAGAGCGGGGAATACTTTGTAATCCGGCCAGCAAAATAATGATTTTCAACGCCAGTGAAGACCAGATAATGATGATGGAAACACTGATGCGGACAATATCCGGATCGGAGAGCCAGCCCACCGCCGAAACACCAAAGAAATGCAGCAAGTAATTGATAAGGCCGAAATCTTTGTTGAACAACCATTGCCAGACCATTGCGACCGCTGCAGGCATCGTCACCGCGGGCAAAAACAGCAGAGTACGAAACAGGGCTTTACCACGAATGTTTTGATTCAAGCCAATGGCCAGCAGCAGAGAGAGGGCCAGGCTGACAGGGACGCACACAACGACATAAAACAGCGTATTGAAGACCGCTGCGTAAAAATCATCATCACTGAACAGGTCGAGATAATTATTGATGTCGAAGGTGCTCCAGTTCATGAACTGGTCAAGATCGGTAAAGCTGTAAAAAATATTTTGCACGAAAGGGATGAAATAAAACACCGCCAGCCCTGCCAGCAAAGGCAGCACCATAATCCATCCCCAGAACCGTTCGGCGCGCTCAAGGCGGGTGAGGGCCGGACGGGTTCGGGTTTTCGTTGGCAGGTTTACCTCGTCGGTATGGCTTTTATGCTTTACCGTAACGGGAACAGAATCTGCAAGCGACATAACGGAAGTCCTCTGCATAAGGAAATAATTCGCTCAGAGCCTGCCGGGCAGGCCTGAGCGAAAGCGATTAATTTTCCATCACACGTGAGATTTTTTTCACCGACTTATCCATTTCCTTTTTGGCATCGGCCCCCATAAAGATTCGCTTCAGACTGGCTATCCACATGTTTTGCCATTTCGGGGTATTGGTGCCTGCGGTTGGATAGGCTTTAGTAAACTCAAGCGTCTCAACATAGGGACTCACATCGACATTTTTGATGTTGGCAGCCCAAGCTTTCGCCGCCGTCTTATTTGCCGGGATCACCGCTCTGGCGAGGATCTCCTGCGATGACTGCGAGCTCATAAACTGGATATAGCGCCAGGCTTCCGCTTTGTGCGTGCTTTTGGCCGACATGGCAAAACCAATACTGTGAGCCACGCCAGACTGGCGATCGATTTTCGGCATCAGTACCACGCCGATGTGAGCGTTGATAAGGTCATTGGCAGCAAAAGGTGCCGCCAGCCACGAACCGGCGTACGCCATGGCGGCGCGGTTGGACTGGAAAATGTTCTCGGTTTTGACTTCGCTCATTTGCTGTGCGGTCGGCAACTGGCCGGATTTCATCATTTCCTGAAGTTGCTGATAGACCCAAATGGATTTGTCGTTGGCAATATCCGTCGGTTTGCCATCGACAGGCACAACATTGTTCCCTTTCTGATAAAGCAGATTAAGGTAGCTGTCCTGTCCGTCATTGCTCAGGTCCATCACCAGCGGGAAGGCATCACTTTTCAATCCGGCTTTCAGTTGGCTGGCTTTTTCTTTCAGCTGATCCCAGGTCCAGTCGCTGGTTGGGTAGCTGACTTTGGCTTCATCAAACAATTTTTTATTATACCAGACGGCGATAGAGTCAACGTCACGGGGAATGGCCAGTTGCTGTCCATTATATTGATAGGCTTTTACAGAACTGGCGACGATATTATTCAGGTCAAGCTTGCTTTTGCTGATGTCATCGTTTAATGGCGCCAGCAGACCGTTTTTAGCGTACTGAATAAAGTACGGCATGTTGATCCAAAATATATCCGGAGAAACACCGCCAGCCGATGCTGCATCTAATTTGACAAAATATTGTGCCGATGGTGTCAGCTCAATATCAATCTTAATATCAGGATTTTCTTTTTCGAAGTTTTTGGCAATTTCCTGTTCTGCTGCCAATTGGTTTTTATCCCAGACGGCGTAACGTAATGTCACCGGGTCTGCGGCATGTGCAGAGAGTGAAAACAGAGCCGGTAATACGATTGCTGAGGCTATGATATGGCGGCGAAATGACGCCTGAGCAAAGAAAGAGGTGGTGCATTTTGTGCGTGGCATTGACATCCCCTTGAGCGTTCGAAATTCAACATTTACGTAACGTTTGAACGTTCTATCCCCTAATATTCAGTGTGTCAATCAGCCGCAAATGCTCTAAAATAGTGCGTTTGCCTTTCGATGTTGTTAAAATCGAAAGGATTAAAGTGAAAGATTAGAGGTCTTTTTTGTTACCTTTTTATAACATTTAGTGGTGTTGCTGCCAGACGATGCGGACGATCAACTCCAGAGAGGATGGGTTAACACACGAAAGGCTTTGCACTAATATGGGGAACATAAATGCTGTTGTTGTGCAGCCGGATAAATCTTTCATTTTTGTGATGTAAATAAACAAAAAAAGATCACCTGATTACCACTCATCCTGCTGAATTGTGTCGACTGGACGCTATCAGGAATCATTCTTATTTGCCATGCGTCGCCACTTTCGGGAACCGGAGTTTACAGGGTTGTTTATTTAAAGAAGAACTGGCAGGATGGATTTTCATTTTATTTGCCCCTCATACAGGTATTCCATCATGCACCTGTCCTTAATCTTTACACATAGTCTGGAAAAAATATTCCATCAGCGTGAATTAAACGAAGGGCACGAAATTACCAGACTTTCATTATTGAAGAATGAAAGCCTGTCTTTTCAGTGTCGATATTTTTTGCAGCAGAATGATGATGAACCGCGCAGGCAATTACGCTATGAATTAACGGGTGAGCTTTCCTCTTTTATTTCTGTGCGTCAGGTGCAGCATGTTCCCAGCCTTTTTCCCTGTTACCGCGCTACCGACGACGATTATCTGACAACATCACCAGGTCTTTTTCCCGACCCTTTGCTACCGCTGCCGGATAAAACCTTTTTCGTGAACGGAGGGTATTCGGGCAGTTTATGGTTGACGGTGAATCCGCAAAACGAAAGTCTGCCTGCGGGCAAAAGTTCAGTGTGCTTACAGTTATCGGATATTGTCAGCGGGGAAATATTGGGGAGCGTGACGCTTGAGATGGAGGTCGTGGCGAAGAGCTTACCGCCGCAAACCTTGCTGCACACAGAATGGCTGCATACCGATTGTCTGGCCGATGTTTATAACATTGAAGTCTTCAGCGAGAGCTGGTGGCTGGCAGTACGACATTATGTACGTTGCGCAGTGAACAACGGCGTGAACATGATGCTGACGCCTGTCTTCACCCCTCCACTTGATACCGCCATTGGCGGTGAGCGCACCACGGTGCAGCTGGTTGGCGTCACGCAAACGGAGACGGGGCAGTATCAATTTGATTTTTCTGCCCTGCAACAGTGGGTGGCGCTGTGCCAGCAGGAGGGGATCACGACGTTTGAGATTTCTCACCTGTTTACTCAATGGGGCGCGCATCATGCACCGAAAATCATGGTGTATAAAGGTGGGCAGAGTGTGCAGGCTTTTGGCTGGCAAACCGATGCGCATGGCCCGGAATATCGTGATTTTTTGCACGCTTTTTTACCCGCGCTCTGCGACTGGCTGCGTGCAAAGGGGCTGGGAAAGCATGCATGGTTCCATGTGTCTGATGAACCCAAAATAACGGATATCGAGGCTTATCAGCGTGCCAGCGATCTGATTCGGCCATTGATTGGTGATTTTCCGGTTCTGGATGCCTTATCTGATTACGCATTTTATCAACAGGGGCTGGTGGAGAATCCGGTCACCGCCAGCGATTGTATTGAGCCATTCCTCTCTCATCAGGTGCCAGGATTATGGACTTATTATTGTTGCGTACAGAAACGGGATGTTGCTAACCGCTTTTTTGCACAACCTTCATACCGTAATCGGATCCTCGGTGTTCAACTCTATCTTTACCGCATCACCGGCTTTCTGCACTGGGGATTTAATTTCTATAACAGTGGGCATTCGCTGGAGAAACTGAATCCGTATGCGGTGACCGATGGGCGAGGGGCATTTCCTTCGGGTGACCTGTTCGTGGTGTATCCTGGGAAAGATTTTCAGCCAGTAGAATCGTTGCGCCTGATGGTGTTGCGCGAAGCATTTCAGGATCTCCGCGCCTTGCAACTGCTGGAGTCACTGACCCGTCGCGAACATGTGGAGCAGCTTATTACTCGACTCGCGGGAATGCAGATTACGTTTGCACGTTATCCGCGTAATGCGCAGTTCCTGCAAACCTTGCGTTATGAGGTCAATCAACAGATTGCAGGGGCCTGATATCGGCAGATATTACGTTAACACGGCAGGGCATTGCGGCCCTGCCGCTAATCCAATCCTGCTATTGCATTCCGCTCAGCATAAACGCCGTTGAACGACGGGTATCGGCCCAGAACGTTTGTTTGTCCGGCTCCGACTGGGTACACAGGCGCAATAACTGCAGGTGGCCGTAGTCGTTGAGCATAAACGCGGCGTATTCGATGTCGAGAGTGGCACGCAGCAGCCCGGCCGAACAAAGATCGCCCAACAGTAAGGTCAGCTCCTGAACCAGCGCGTCGTTCACCCGTTTATAGGCTTCCGGCAGAGCGCTTTGATCCGGGCCGAGCAGCGGCAGCAGGGGCGGTAATATTTCACGCCACAACGCAGGCGGCATCACCTCAAAGGCATATTCAGTCAGCCGTCGCTGAAAATCACAGATGGCATCAAGCGGGTTAGCATACTGCGCGATACGTTCGCGGGCTTCGGCAATCGCGCGCCGGTCTGCGGCATGCAATTTTTCTAACAGTATCTCCTGCTTACTGCCGAAATAGGCGAATACCGTGGGTACTGAGACCGCCGCAGTACGGGCGATTTGCTCCATCGTCGTGGCCTGAAACCCCTGATGGGCAAACAGCGTGAGCGCCGACTGGCTAATGGTCCGACGCCGTAACGCTTTCTGTTGTTCCCGTAATCCACTCACACACCACCTCCGTTAGTTGACGCCCTGGCGTTCAGCATGGCCTGACTTGCATCGTATAAAAATTTTATTGACTAAAGCAATTTTATTTACTTAATTTCTTTTAACAAGTAAATTTCTTTACCCACTAAAGTTTTTAACAAAAACACAACAACGTGTTCCGATACTCCGTGAAGGAACGCCCTACAACTTACCGATGAGCTCGACAATGACTACAGAATCTAGCTATGCCGACACGATTATCCATCATGGCCGTATTTACACCGTCGATCCGCACCTGCCCTGGGCCAGCGCGGTGGCTATCCGCGATGACCGGATCCTGTATGTCGGTAACGACAAAGACGTGCGCGTCTGGGCCAACCACAATACGCGGATGATTGATGCCGAAGGAAAACTGGTGTTACCGGGGTTTGTCGAATCGCACTGGCATTTTTCCACCACCGCGTTTGCTTTCCAGGCCTTCGTTAATCATGAAGATCCGCAGCAGGTATTATCGATGCTGAAACGCTATGTTGATGAGCATCCTGAAGAGAAAGCGATTACCGGCATGGGGTGGGTACAGGCCACCATTCCGCCGGAACTGTTACGTAAGGAGACGCTTGATGCGATTTGTGCGGATAAGCCGGTATGCCTGCTGGCAACCGATTATCACTCCATGTGGGTGAACTCAAAAGCGCTGGCACTGGCCGGTATCGACCGCGATACACCGCCGGTGGAAGAAGGGGCCAGCTGGTTTGAAAAAGACCCGCACACCGGAGAACCGACGGGGCTTATCGTCGATGGCGCGGCCTATTCGTTGCTGATGCAGCGGCTCAGCGAGGCCGGTTATTTCCCGGTTGGGATGGCGCTGTATCTGCGGTCGATTCCCCTGTGGCAGGAAAAACTGGTGGCAGCGGGGATCACCACGGTATTCGATGCCGGATTCCTCGATCCCAGCGGCGACCAGTCATTACTGTATCAAACCATGCAGCAGCTGGAACGTGAAGACCGCCTGAAACTGCGCGTAGTCGGCAGCTATATCGATATGGGGACTGACAGCGACCCGGTGAGTACCTTGCTGGCGTTCCGTGAACGCTATCATTCCCCGTTAGTGAAGGCCCAGGCCCTTAAGCTGATGCTGGACGGTACCGAGAATAACCATACCGCTTACCTGCTGGAGCCCTATTGCGATAAGCCGCACAGTTGCGGCTCAACGGTAATGCCCGCAGAGGTTTTCGAGGGGCATGTGCGCAAGGCGGATGCCAACGGGATCGACGTGATGGTCCATGCTGTCGGGGATGCCGCAGTGCGGCTGGCGCTGGATGTGTTCGAACGCACCGCTCAGGACAACCCACCACGCGACCGTCGCCACGTTATCACTCATGCCTTTTTGACTCATCCGGATGATATTCCGCGTTTTCGCCGCATTGGCGTGATGGCGAATACTCAACTGCAATGGGGGGTTGTGGATGCGTATACCCAGGCGATTCAGAAGTCCTATGGCTATCCGCGCTGGAGCTCGATGTATAAATTCCGCACCTTCATCGAGCAGGGGGTCACAGTCTCCATCGGCATGGACGGGCTGGCTTGTCAGTGCCGTTGCCAGCACCGTCCGGTGGAACATATCGAATCCGGTCATACCCGCCAGTTGGCTGGCGAAGCGGATGCGCCCGTGATGCCCGATATTAACGAAAAGCTGAGTATTCCTCAGTTGCTCGCTGCGTATACCATTAATGGCGCATATCAACTCGGTCTTGAAAAGGAGATTGGATCGATAAGCGTCGGCAAAAAAGCGGACATTATCATCATGGAACATGATCTGTTTGAGCAGGACAAATACCAGATTGGCAAAACGGAGGTGGCCCTGACGATGATGGGGGGGCGCATCACCCATGATGCCCGTACCGGGAAAAACGACTGAGCAACAGGCGCGCGGGGAGACCTGCGCGCCTCTCCTTAAGCATTCAGGAATCATTACCATGAATGACAATTCGTCATGTTACCTGCGTATCCTGTTTATCTTTATTGCCAGCACCTCCATCATCAGCATCGGCGTTCAGCCAATACTGATCGGTTTACTCGAACAGCGCGTCGCGTTGTCGCTCAGTCAGCAGAGCGGCATTATGGCGGGCGAGCTGGCGGGGTCGGTGCTGGGGGCGTTGCTCAGTCCTCTGGCGGCACGTTATCTGAGCCGCCGTAACGTTTATGTTGCGGCCGCGGGCTGTGCGTTGTTGTTCAGCCTGCTGTGTGCTGGTGCAGAACATCTTATCGGACTGATGGTCTGCCGGGTAATGGTCGGCATCGGTGCCGGCCTGCTCTGTACGCATGCAATAAGCGACCTCGGACGCTTACCCGGTCAGGACCGCTCGTTTGGTTTGACGCTGCTGCTGCAAACCACGATTTTTGCATTTTTTGCGTCGGCATTACCGCAAATCGCGGTATGGGTGGGGATCAGCGGTGCGATTGCCTCTATCGGCGGCTGGTTTATGCTGATGTTGCTCGGTGCGCCGACCATTCCTCGCCACCCGGCGCAGCCGCCGGAGATCGTTACGCAATCGCAGGTTATCGCAGGGCAAGGAAGCGTGATACTGGGGCGGTTATCGATGCTTGGCATGGTGCTGTTGCAGCTGGCTATCTATTCCGTCTGGGGATTTATCGATCAGATAGGCCGTGACCGTGGTATCAGCCCGGTGGATATCGGCTGGGCCTTTGGGCTGGGTATTCTCGGCGGGCTACCGGGGGCCGGGATCCCCAGTCTGCTGGGCGCGAACATCAACCGTAATCTGGCGATAGCTGTCGGATTGCTGGCAGTATTGTTGTCGATTGTCCTGCTGGCGAAGTTTGTCGACACTCCCGCTATGCTGTTTGCCGCTATTTTCGTCATGAATTTTGGCTGGGTGCTGGCGCTGAGCTATTTTATGTCGTCGATAACCGTGAACGATCCCAATGGAAAACTGACCCCGCTTATCGGTATTGCCCAGGTGGCAGCGGCAGCCATTGCCCCTACGCTGATGGCGCTTCTGCTCCAGGTTGCAGAAACGCAGATTATTTTTATTGTTGCAGCCAGCGCCGCCATCGCCAGCTTTGTCATTAATTACAGCGCCGGGGTTTATGCGAGGCGAGGTCGGAGGCGGTTGTCATCGCTAGTCTGATACACGTAAATGAAAAAATCCACGCATCTGCGTGGATTTTAGATTGCTGGGATCAGTAGCCATCGGGCAGGTCAGGACGCGTAATCGGCCAGATACTCCTCAATCATCTGGGTAAAGCTGTCATTGGCGGTAAACCCTAATTCATTTGCATAGCGCGTATCGAAGTCACCAGGCCAAGAATTAACGATTCGCTCAATCGTCGCATCCGGGACAAACGCTATCTTTTCCTCGACTCCGGAACCGACAACCTGGGCTAACGCGGTCACCATTTGTCCCACGGTGACCGATAAACCTGTCAGATTAATCACCCGGCCTTGCGTGAACTCTGAGTCCTCAATGTCATGCCCGTGGATTAATGCTTCAATCGCTTTTCGCGGTGAGAGGAGCCACAGGGGGGTGTCTCGCGATACCGGGCAAACTGCGGGTTCACCGTGGATGGGTTCGCGAATGATCCCGCTGGCGAAGCTTGATGCCGCCATATTGGGGCGACCTGGGCGTACGACGATAGTCGGCATTCGCAGACTCCTGCCATTTACCCAGCCTCTGCGGCTATAGTCAGCCAGGAGCAGATCGCAGATAGCCTTTTGCGTACCGTAAGAACTTTGCGGCATCCAGACTTCCCGATCGGTGACCTTCGCAGGCAGACAACCACCAAACACCGCTACGGAACTGGTGGTGACCAGCTTGACCGGGTCTGCGCGATGACGCAGCAACTCAAGCAGTTGGCGGAAGGCATCGACGTTAATGTGCATCCCTAAATCGAAGTCCTGTTCGGCCTGGCTTGAAACGATCGCGGCCAGATGGAAAACGCTGTCCACTGTCGCAGGCAGAATCGACTTCAGCCATTCTCCGTCGCTAATGTCGCCGGTCACCACGTCAAGACGGCTATCCTTTATTCCTTGCAGCGCAACCCGGTCAATGGCAATGAGCTTGCCAATTTCTCGCGGAATACCGTGATTATCGGCCAGTGTTTCGCGTTGCAGAAGCGCTTTAACCAACTGACTTCCCAGAAAACCCGCGGCGCCGGTGACAACAAGGGTGAGTTTTTTGTTCATAGCATGCATTCTCAATGTAATTAGTGGTTAACCATACGGGCAGGTATACGGAATATCGCGATGGCACCAATAAACAAGGTTGCCGAAATCATTAGCGTTCCGATAAGTGTTGAATGTGTCATATCGGTCAGGAGCCCCATCACCCAGGGGGCGACAAAACCGGCAAGGTTTCCGAAGGAGTTGATCACGGCGATACCTACCGCCGCAGACGCACCGCCCAGAAATGCCGTCGGCAGGCTCCAGAACAGGGGCAGGGTACTTAAGCCGCCTGCTGCGCCGATCGTCAGGCCGATCATGGCGATGACTAAATCATGGCTGAATAAAGCAGCAATAATC
Organism: Scandinavium manionii; assembly: GCF_024764775.1. Lineage (NCBI taxonomy): Bacteria > Pseudomonadati > Pseudomonadota > Gammaproteobacteria > Enterobacterales > Enterobacteriaceae > Scandinavium > Scandinavium manionii. Next base: position 472,234 of record NZ_JALIGC010000039.1, read on the forward strand.
ATGCCTGCACCACTCATTACCGCAATGAGAGCCAGGTGCCAACGCCTTTCCCGATGTTTATCCGCACTTCTTGAAACGAAAATCATGGTGAAAATTGCGGCAGCGTATGGAATCGCCGTCAATAAACCCACTTTAAGCACGTCGCCTTCACCTGCATTATGAATAAGCGTCGGCATCCAGAAACTTACGGTATAAAATCCGGCGATCAAACAAAAATAGATAAATGTTAAGAGCCATACTTTGGGGTTGGAAATAACAGCCAGCATACCGCTATGGTGATCGCTTTTAAGACTGCCATCAGCGTGAATTCTTTCTTCCAGCAGTGCTTTTTCATCGGCGCTTAACCATTTCGCCTGTGATATTCTGTCGGTCAGTAAGAAAATAACAAGAATACCGATAAGAAACGAGGGTATCCCTTCGATGATATACAGCCATTTCCAACCGGCCAGCCCGCCGTATTCATGAAAATGTCCCATGATCCAGCCGGATAACGGTGCACCTAAAATACCTGACAATGGAACTGCGGTGGCAAAAAGGGCAAACATCCTCCCTCGGCGATAGCTTGGAAACCAAAAAGACAGGTATAAAATGACGCCAGGATAAAAGCCTGATTCCGCCACACCTAAAAAAAAGCGAACGGTATAAAATTCGAATGGCGTCGTCACGAATGCCGTAAGGGGGGCGATTAGCGACCATGAAATTAACAGCCCGCCCAGAAGGCGTCGGGCCCCAAAACGGTGGAGGATTATATTACTTGGGATTTCAAAGAAGAAAAATCCGATAAAGAAAATCCCCGCGCCAATACCGTATACGGTGTCTGAGAAGGAGAGGTCGATCGACATCTGTAACTTTGCTATGCTGACATTCACCCGGTCAAGATAGGCGAGAATATAGCAGATCATTAATAGAGGAAGCGTATGCCTGACGACTTTTTTCCAGACGAGTTCTTCGTTTAATGAGCCAGTAGGTGTCTCCAGACTCAGTGCTGAGTGATTGGACATAGTTCTATCTCCAGAATGATGAAGGTTTCACTCCTTCATCGAGGTATAATGTAGGGAATTAATTTTTATTTATTCAGCCACTGCCGCGCCCATTCAAGACCGGTTACTGTTTCACCCCTCGGGTTATATTCCGCCGCGACATAGCCGGTATAATTTATTTTTTCCAGCGTCGAAAAAATCCATGTGTAATCCACTTCACCATCAATGGGTTCATGGCGCTCGGGTACGGAGGCAATTTGCACATGGCCAATATATTCTTTTAATTCGTGGATTAAATGAGTGAGATTTCCGTCGACCTGTTGCGCGTGGAAGACGTCAAATTGCAGAAGAACGTTATCCCTACCCACTTTTTGAATATATTCCAGCGCGTGATATTGGCTGGAAAACAAATACCCAGGACGTGTGGCCGGTGCCAGACCTTCAAGCAGGATGGTTATCCCGTACTTTTTGGCTTGGTTCGCTGCATACCTGACGTTATCAATAAACGTATTAGCGCATTGTGATTTATCCAGCCCGTGGGTGACGCCCGCCATGACATGTACGGCCGGGCAGTTGAGAGAGCGGGCATAACTCAGAGCCAAATCAATCGCTTTACGCGCCTCTTCTTCCCGCCCCGGCAGGGCGGACAGTCCCCATTCTCCGTGCGCAATTTCACCTGCAGGCGTATTTATCCCCATTAGCGTGAGATCATGGGTATTCAGTTCGTGTGCAATGACGTCTACCGGGTATTCATACGGAAACCATACTTCAACTGCTTTAAAACCCGCTTTTGCAGCCAGTGCAAAGCGTTCATGCAAGGGGCTTTCGGTAAATAGCATGGATAAATTTGCGACGAGTTTTACCATCATGACATTCCTCTTAATACGCTGACTTGCTCATGATTCAGATAGTTTACGGCATCGTTTTTCAGCGTAAAAAATAAGCGTGCCGATGCTTCCATCTCTTCCAGATTATCCGCGGCATCACGTAATGATGATCCCATCACCACCGGGCCATGATTCGCCAGTAAAAAAGCTTTATATTTCGTGGCACGCTGAGCGAGCCAGTGTCCAATGTCCGGGTCTCCCGGGCGAAAATAGGGCACTAGTGGTACGTCACCAACGCGCATCACGACGTAGGGGGTACATGCCGGGAGCGTATTGGTCGGATCAATGCTCTGCAGGCAGGAAATCGCGGTCAGGTAATGGCAATGGAGATGCACCACCGCACGGCACTGCGGGTTATTGCGGTAGAGCGCCAGATGAAAACTGACCTCTTTGGACGGTTTATCGCCGGAGAGCAATACGCCATCCCTGTCCACGTGTGAAAGTGTCTCAGGACTGAGCTCGCCCAGACAGGAGCCGGTTGGTGTCGCGAGAATAGTTCCGTCGTCCATCAGGAGCGAAAGATTTCCAGCTGAGCCGGTGGCATAGCCTCGCTGGAAAAAAGATCGAGCGATGGCAACCATCTGCTCACGGAGTAAAGATTCGGTCATTGCGTTACCTCGGATTTCTGCGCGCGGGAAAAAAACGCCAGATCGCCAAAATTTCCCGACTTCAGTAATAAATACAGTTGCCGGTCATCTGCTTTTATCCACGGCACGCCAGGAGAAACGGCCTTGCCAATAGTAAAACGCTGGATCCTGAGTGCTTCAGTCACGGCACCGGACGTTTCGCCTCCGGCTACGATAAAGTATTCAATACCTGAAGTTACGAGGCGGCGGGCAAGCATAGCGAAAAGGTTTTCAATCAGTAAGCGGCTGGCTTCGGCACCGTATCGTGCCTGGATGTTTTTCAACTCCGCTACGGATGTCGTCGCATAAATTAAGGGGGCACAGGTTGCCTGTGGTAACGTTTGCAGCCAGTCGATTATTTTCGAAACGTAATCGGCCAGATCCCACTCATTCTCCAGTAATCCCGCGACATCAATAGCCATCGATGGGGCAATTTTTATGTAATTCGCCACCTGTTCCTGCGTTTTTACGGAGCATGAGCCGGAAAGAATGACCGTATTGCTGGCATCGGGAACTGCGGTAAATGGAGTTGTCCGGACGGCATCGTGTGCCCAGGCTTTGGCTAATCCTGCCGCCAGTCCTGACCCGCCTGTCACCAATTTCATATCGCGCAAGGCGCGCCCCTGGAGCTCAAGATGTGTGTCGTTGAGGGCATCAATGACGACATATTGATAGCCTGCGGCGGAGAGTTCCTCAATGCGTTGAGTCAGTTGCGCGGCATTGGCGTCGAGGAACTGTGCGTTAATAAGCGCGCATTTTCCCTCGGATTGCTGCTCCATCAGGCGGCGCAGATCGCTATCCTCCATCGGATTCACCGGATGATTCCGCATTCCAGAGTCTTGCAGCAGGCGGTCTTCGACGAACAGATAACCTTGATATACTGTGCGCCCGTTTACCGGCAGAGCCGGTGAAACCACGGTCACGCGAAGATCCAACGCTGCCATCAGGGCATCGGTCACGGGGCCGATATTGCCTTGCGCAGTACTGTCGAAGGTCGAACAATATTTAAAGAAGAAGCGATCACATTGCTGGCGCTGTAGCCATTGTAGAGCGTCAAGCGACAAACTGATGGCCTCAGTTGCCGTGACGGCACGTGATTTAAGGCTAATTACCAGGGCCGTTGCCTCACTGGTGTCATCCTCATCGGGAACACCGCTGAAGAGGCGGGTTTCAATTCCGTGATTAGCCAGAAAACTGGCGATATCTGTTGCGCCAGTAAAGTCATCGGCAATGATGCCTGCTTTCATAAACAATCCCCTGTGTGGGCGATGAATGTTAATTTACGGTATTTTGTGGTGTTAAATGTTAATATCCTTGATCGTAGGGATGAAAAAAGAGACTTTAATCACAATAAACAACATTAATTACCTAATTTTCACATTTAATGCCGATTTTAGGCGCTGGACAGAGCAAGGTCATGTGATAAAATGTTAAAAAATGAGCCTGACGTTCATGCCTGGAGAGAAAGATGCTGCCTCTGGAAAGACAAGAAAAAATACTCGGAATAATAAAGGATAAGGGGGTCGTCAGCGTCGGGGAGTTGGTCAACGCGCTGGGGGTGTCGCATATGACGATCCGCCGGGATATTCAGCGACTGGAGCAGCTCAATGCTTTAGCCAGTGTTTCTGGTGGCGTGGCGTTGCCACAAAGGACGCGGTTGCTGAATGAGCCCTCACATCGGGATAAGACCCTGATGTTTCCTCAGGAAAAGGAAGCCATTAGTTTAGCGGCGATGCACCATATTCCACGGAACAGTACGGTTTATCTTGATGCAGGAACCACAACGCTGGCTCTGGCCAGAAAATTAGTGAACCACAAGGATTTGTTGATCGTGACGAATGACTTTGCGATCGCCAACCTGATGATTGAGCAAGGTCAGGGTGAATTGATTCATACCGGTGGAAGGCTCTGCCGGGAAAATCAATCCACGGTAGGGCACCTGACCGCCGTGATGCTGGAAAACTTGTTCATTGATGTGGCATTTATCTCTGCTTCGTCCTGGAATCTACGCGGGCTGTCAACGCCAAATGAAAATAAAGCCATTGTAAAACAGGCCGTTGCAAGAGTTAGCGAGAAATGTATTTTATTAAGCGACTCATCAAAATATGGCAAAATGGCAAATTTCCGCGTAATGCCTTTAACCGAACTCGATCTTATTATCAGCGACGAGGGGTTAAGCGATTCTGTCGAGCAGCTTACCAGCCAGAAGATAGCGGTTGAGCTAGCCCCACCGGTTTGACGGTTTCAGCGCAAAAGCGACCTGTTCCTCGGTATAGCGGGTCTTTTTCATGGCGATGTGCCTCTCTGTGAGATGAAAGAAAGACCGGAGACTTCAGTTTAGACTGGTACTGTTTACAGGGGGGAGATCAACGGTTAAGCGTGAACTACTGGCAGGGGCCTGGTGGTGGTGAGGACACCGTAACCTGGAGCACTGGTGGCGGCATCGCTGAAATTGCTGATAAAGAAGGAAAAAGGTTTTTTTCCTTCTTTATGGTCATCAGTCTGAGCAGCCTGCAATGCATTCGAGGCTGCTGCTTTTGTCCCAACAGGGCTGTTTATTTCGCCCGCTGCTTCAGCGCGTAAATCAGCACCACCGCGAAACACACCATTGGCAGCGCGTAGGACACTGCGGTGCTGTAGCGATCGGCAATAGCCCCCATCAGATATGGCATGATCGCGCCGCCGACAATCGCCATGATCATGACTGAGCTGGCGCGTTTTGTTTGTTTACCCATGTTCTTGACGCCCATGGCGAACAGGGTTGGAAACATGATCGACATGAAGAAGAAAATGGCGACCAGTGCAATCACCGATACGCTCTCAATCCCGGCAACGACTACGCCGCACAGCACAATATTGATAATGGCGTAAATCACCAGTAGCGTGGCAGGGCGGACAAACCCCATCAGCCATGTACTGAAGAAACGGCCAACCATGAAGCTTATCATGCCGACGGAAAGGAGGTATGACGCATTCTGGTTCGACAGCGTATGCCAGTGTTCCGTGGTGTAGTTGATGAAAAATGCTCCGACGCCAACCTGCGCCGCAACGTAAAAGAACTGAGCAATCACGCCGCCGGTGAAATGTCCGTGCTGCCACAATCCTTTCTCGATGCCGCGATCTTCTGTGGTGCTTTGCTCGCGAATGTCAGGCAATTTTGTGCGCCCGAACAGGAAGGCGATCAGCAGAACCAGGACTGCGATAGCGACGTAGGTGGTTTTTACCGATGACAACCCGTCAGCGGTGGTGCCCTGGGTGGCGGAGAAGAACAGCGAGCCGCCGATGATTGGGCCAATGAACTGGCCTAAGCCGTTGAATGACTGGGAAAGGTTCAGGCGACGCTCGGCCCCAGCGGGATCGCCCAATACGGTGGCAAACGGGTTAGCTGCGGTTTCCAGACATCCCAGACCGAGAGCGATGACAAACAGTGCGAACAGGAACATGGCAAAGCTGCCTGCGGAAGCCGCAGGGACAAACAGCAGCGCGCCCAACGCATACAGACATAATCCGACCAGGATCCCGGCCTTGTATCCAAACCTGTCCATAAAGAAGCCAGCGGGCAGGGCGATGATAAAATAGGCCCCGAAATACGCGGCCTGTAGCAGGCCTGACTGGGCTTTGTTAACGTGCAAGACTTCCTGGAAATGCTTATTCAGGACATCCAGCAGTCCGTAGGATAAACCCCACAGGAAAAACAGCGTGGTGACAAGAATGAACGCCAGTCGGAAACCGGACGTCGTTTTGCGCTGCGCATAAGCAGGCGCGGCAGTTTTGTCGGCGAGCATAGTGTATTCCTCAGTATCTGGTAAGGCGTGTAGGGGGTCAGCTCAGTTGGCTGATTTTTTATGTCAGATAACATGAAAAACGTAATGAACTCCCTCATTGCAGGGAGCGGATCTACTGCTGATCGGCAAGCGAAAAAATCCTCTCCATTTCCACCCACTTTTCACCGGCGGGCGTCCACGGCGTGGGGCGCTGATATTTCCACATCAGGGCTTCCCACTCACAAATTTTCGGATCGGCAAGACTGCGGCGTTCAAACAGGCCGCTGTCAAAATCTTCTGTGGTTTCCATCACCATGAACAGCCGGTTGCCCAGCCGGTAAATTTCCATCTCCGCGATGCCATAGCGGCGAAGATGCGCGGTGACTTCCGGCCAGATCTCGCGGTGATAGCGCTGATATTCTTCGATAAGCGCTGGATCGTCCGCCAGATCCAGAGCCTGACAATAGCGGCGCTTCATGTCAGCGCCCGGTCGAGATGCATATAGCCGCCGTCCACGGTCAGCCACTGGCCGGTAGTGTGGGAGGCGCGGGAAGAGAGCAGGAATACCACGGTATTGGCAATTTCCTGCGGCGTGGTCATGCGCTGGCCCAGCGGAATATGCGAGGTAATTTGCTGCAGTTTTTCTTCGGGATGGTCGAAGCTTTTTATCCAGCGTTCGTACAGCGGTGTCATCACCTCCGCCGGGATCACCGCGTTCACCCGGATACCATCACCCAGCAGCGCCGCCGCCCATTCCCGTGTCAGTGCCAGAATGCCGCCTTTCGCGGAGGCATAACCGCTGGTATTACCTTGACCGGTCAACGCGGTTTTTGAACTGATATTCACGATGGCTCCTCGACTGGCGCGCAGGGCGTCCAGGCTCAGATGTGCCATCAGGTAGTAGTGAATCAGGTTTTGTTCGAGCGATTTAACAAACGCTTCCCGACCGGCATCCAGTCCGACGCTGTCGTTAGCTCCGGCGTTATTGACCAACCCGTCGATGCTGCCGTAGCGCGTGAGGACATCGTCCACGCAGGCCTTGCAGCTGGCTTCCTCCCGTAGTTCAGTCAGCACAAAACTGGCCCGGGGCGAAAGTTGCTGCAGCTTATGCATCAGCTCATTAGCCGGTTCGGTATTGCTGATAATCACCGGAATGGCACCTTCTTCCGCCAGCGTCAGCGAAATTGCGCCACCGATACCGGAGCCACCACCGGTAACGATTATTATCTTATTTTGCAGATGCAGATTCATAACTTGTTTCCTGTAGTCGGTAAACCGTGCGGGCAGTGTTGCCATAGATAGCTGCCTGCTCGTCGGCACTCAGCGCTGCCGTAGCCCGCTCACTAAAATCCCACGGATTTTCATCCGCTCCGGCCAGCAGACACACCGGCCAGTCGGAGCCAAACATCAGCCGCTCACTGCCAAAAATCTCCAGGGCAGCGTCGAAATAGGGCAGCAGGTCGCGGGACGACATCCCCGCAGGTCGGGGTTCGGTCAGCAGTCCGGAGATTTTGCAGCTGACGTGTTTTAACGCCGCCAGGGGCGCAATCTGTCTCTTCCAGTGCGCGGCACCCAGGCTGAGATCGGGCTTGCCGCAGTGGTCGAGCACCAGAAAATAGCTGTCATGACGTCCGGCAAACTCTACAGCCTCTGACAAATGACGGTGCGTAACCAGAATTTCATAGACGTATTCCTGCTGCTGAAGCTGACGGAGTCCGCGATTAACCGCCGTATCCGCCAGCCACTGCGCAGGGGAAAGCTCGTCCTGGACCTGATGACGAAAACCACGCAGCAGGGGATGAGAGATAGCCTCCAGATCCTTTTGCAGCTCAGGCGAGGAGAGCTCCAGCCAGCCGGTTACGGCGCGCACGAAGTCAGTTTGTTCTGCTATCTCCAGCAGCCAGCGCGTTTCAGCGGCGGAGGAGCGCGCCTGAACCAGGATCGCACTCTGCATATCATGACGTTGTAACGTTGGCTGCAGCATGTCCGGCAATAAGTCCTGCTTCAGCACTCCCATTTCGGCACTTATCCACGGATAATCCTGCGGCGTGTAGCGCCAGAAATGCTGGTGACTGTCGACTCGCATCATCGGCGTTCTCCTGCGTCGGTCATTAAGACCTGTCGTGATGGCGATATTTTTCGATCGAGGCCTGATGCATTTCGATTGAAAATCCCGGGGCACGCGGTGGCATATAAGCCGCGTCGCGGATATCGCACGGATGAACAAAATGTTCGTGAAGGTGGTCAACGTATTCGATCACGCGGCCTTCATACGTGCCGGCAATGCAGAGATAATCAATCATCGACAGATGCTGCACGTATTCGCACAGCCCGACCCCCCCCGCATGAGGACAGACCGGCAGATTGTATTTGGCCGCCATCAGCATCACGGCCAGCACCTCATTCACGCCACCCATGCGGCAGGCGTCAATCTGCACCACGTCAATGGCCTCGCGCATGATGAACTGCTTGAACATAATGCGGTTCTGGCACATTTCGCCGGTGGCGACTTTAACCGGCGCAACGCCCTGGCGGATTTTGCGGTGGCCTTCGATGTCATCCGGGCTGGTCGGCTCTTCAATAAACCACGGACTGGCAAAGGCGAGGGCGTTCACCCAAGGTATCGCCTCGTTGGTTTCCCATACCTGATTGGCGTCGATCATCAGTTTGCGATCCGGCCCAATGACCTCGCGCGCAATGCGCACGCGGCGAATATCATCTTCCAGATCACGCCCGACTTTCAGCTTCAGATAATCGAAACCGGCATCGACGGCCTCCTGGCACAAACGGCGCAATTTATCGTCGGGATAGCCCAACCAGCCCGCCGACGTGGTGTAGCAGGGGTAACCTTCCGCCAGCAGCTTCGCCGTACGCTGGGCTTTGTTGTCGGCTCGCTGCTGCAATAATGCCAGCGCTTCCTGCGGCGTAATGCAGTCGGTGATGTAGCGGAAATCGATACAGCGCACCAGCTCTTCCGGCGACATATCGGCAACCAGTTTCCACAGCGGTTTGCCGGCCGCTTTGCTCCATAAATCCCATATCGCATTCACTACCGCGCCGGTCGCCAGATGAATAGCCCCTTTGTCAGGGCCAATCCAGCGCAGCTGGCTGTCACTGGTAAAATCACGCCAGAATTTGCCCATATCGGCGGTGATGTCAGTCAGCACGCGGCCAACAACCAGATGTTCCAGCGCTTTAATCGCTGCGCAGCAGATTTCATTGCCGCGCCCGATAGTAAACGTCAGGCCGTGCCCGCTCAGCGTCGGATTATCCGTTTCCAGAATCACGTACGCTGCGGAATAATCCGGGTCCGGATTCATCGCATCCGAGCCATCCAGCGCCTGAGAGGTAGGGAAGCGTACATCTTCAACACGTAGAGCCGTAATCGTTGTCATCGCAAAGTGTTCCTTCCGCTGTTTATGCCTGCACCGTCTTCTGACGTTGCTCGCCCAGACCTTCGATCCCCAGACACATCACCTGTCCGGCCTGCAGGTATACCGGTGGCTTTTGTCCAAGCCCGACGCCCGGCGGCGTGCCGGTGGAAATGATGTCGCCCGGTTGCAGGCTCATGAAACGGCTGAGGTAGCTGATAATTTCGGGGATCTGGAAAATCATGGTGCGCGTGTTGCCGTTCTGATAGCGCTGGCCGTCCACCTCCAGCCACAGATTAAGGCGGTGAGGGTCAGGGATTTCATCGGCCGTGACCAGCCACGGACCGGTAGGGCCGAAAGTATCGCAACCTTTGCCTTTGTCCCATGTGCCGCCACGTTCAATCTGAAATTCCCGTTCGGAAACATCGTTGATCACGCAGTAACCGGCGACGTGCGACATTGCATCAGCCTCGCTGATATAGCGCCCGCCGGTGCCGATGACCACGCCAAGCTCCACTTCCCAGTCGGTTTTGGTCGAATCACGAGGGATTTCTACATCATCGTTTGGGCCGACTATGGCGCTGGTCCATTTATTAAATACAACCGGTTCTTTCGGGATTTCTGCACCGGTTTCAGCCGCGTGGTCTGCGTAGTTCAGCCCGATACAGATAAATTTACCTACGTTGGCGACACACGCGCCGAGGCGTGGCTCGCCACTCACCAAAGGCAGGCTTTGTGGATCGAGCTTGCGTAAAGCTTCAAGCGTTTCCGGCTGTAAAAATTCGCCGCTGATGTCAGCGACATGTGCGCTCAGATCGCGCAGTTTGCCGTTAGTGTCCAGCAGGCCGGGGCGCTCCGAACCTGCATTGCCGTAACGAAGTAATTTCATGGGGCAGTGTCCTTCTGTGAAAGTAGAATCTAAAGTCTGCTGTTTGCAGCTTCCGGCGCGTCAGTTGCTCCAGCCGCCGTCAATAATTTGTACCGTGCCGGTGGTGTATGAACTGGCGTCGGAGGCCAGATACAGCGCCAGCTGGGCGATTTCCTCAGTTTTGCCGATGCGTCCGATCGGCTGGCGGGCAACAAACGCCGCGTAGACGTCGGCTTCGCTGCGGCCTTCGGCCTCGGCCTGTGCGGCAATGCGCTGGCGCAGGGAAGGCGACTCCACCGTGCCCGGACAAATGGCGTTGCAGCGGATACCGCGGGTGACATAGTCCGCCGCGACGGAGCGCGTCAGGCCAATAACGGCAGCTTTGGATGCGCTGTAGGCAAAGCGATTAGGCACGCCTTTGACGCTCGAAGCGACCGACGACATATTGATAATCGAGCCGCGGCTGCCTTCGAGCATGGCGGGTAAAAAGGCGCGGATCATACGGAACATCGCAGTCACGTTAAGATCCAGCGCAAACTGCCATTCACGTTCGGTGCAGCTCAGAATGTCACCGCTGTGAACCACCCCGGCGCAGTTAAACAGCACGTCGATTGCGCCGGTCTCTTCCGCCAGGGCGGAAATGGCCTGAGGGTCGGTAACATCCAGTAGGCGTGGGGTGATCCCCGGAATATCCAGCAGCGCATCGATGTTGATATCGGTGGCAATCACCTCTGCGCCTTCACGAGCAAACAGTGAGGCGGTGTTAAAGCCGATGCCTTGTCCGGCGGCGGTAATCAGCACTTTTTTCCCTGCCAGGTTCATAGCCACTCCCAGGTAATGTTGCTTTAAAGGCCTAATGGTCAGGCCATTAAGGGTGAAAAAAAGGCGTGATAAGCGCTGCTTTTTGCTAAGATGTCGGGCAAGCTGCCACTTAACACGCCATTTTGGTTAACTAATTTTTTACATGTATAAAACAAATCAGCAAGATTTTTGTCCGAATAATGCTAGCTGAATCACTTAATAAGCGTTGACCTCAGGTGCCAGATGCCGATAAAAAAATTAGAGAATCCTAGAATATACAGACAGATAGCTGATCAGCTAAAGACGCTGATTGATAATAAAGAATTTCCACCCGGTAGCCGTCTGCCCGCAGAGCGCGATCTGGCCAGTCAGTTTCAGGTGAGCAGGGCGTCCGTACGGGAGGCGCTGATTGCGCTGGAAGTGATCGGTCTGGTGAGCGTGCGGGTCGGTAATGGCGTGATTGTTTGCCAGCCTCCGGCGGCACCTGCCACGTTATCGCAGGAGCCGGTCATGTCGCTGGCAGGGCGAAATCAGTGGGCGGATGTTGATGATGAGTTAAATATCGAGCTGGATTTCACCGCCGAACTGCCGCCGTTCTCCCTGCTGCAAACACGGCGTCTGATAGAACCTGAGACCGCCGCACTGGCGGCAAAAAACGCCACTGACGAAGAACTTGCGGCGATCAGGCAGGCATATGAGCAAAATTGTCGCGATAACCGAAACGGCTCGGCTACGCATCCGGGCGACCGTTTGTTTCATATCCGTATTGCCCAGGCCAGCGGCAATCCGGCGTACGCCTTTATCATTGCACACCTGCTCGGCCACCGTTACGGCACCATGTTCCGCAGTCTGCAGCTCCATTACACACCGCAGGATATGCCGCACCGTTCAGAAGTAGAGCACCTTGGGATCCTCACCGCACTGGAAGCCCGCGACAGCCGTGCGGCGAAAAAAACAATGAAAGACCATCTCGATGCAGTGATTAAAATTTTTGGGCAGGGATGAGTAAGGACGCGGAACCCTCGGGATTGTCTGGCCACCTCTTCTGGGGCTGAGAGGGGACGCCTGCGTTTTCATGCTGGCATTAAACCAGCCTGGTCAGTAACCCGCTCCCTTACGGCTGTCTCTTGATCAAAAGATCTGAGCAAGAGACAGCTCTACACAGAGGGGTAATTATCGATATCATATCCTCCGACAGTTTTAACCTATATTCCCTGCAGTTTTGCCAGTAATGACATCCTTTCAGTGGCGACATCAATATCGTTGAGTAATCCCGCCTCATCGGCCAGCCGGAACAGTTCACTGTAATGGGTGAGGCTGCGCGCACTCTCCATACCGCCCAGCAGGGTGAAATGGTGCTGATGTCCATTGAGCCAGGCAAGAAACACGATGCCCGCTTTATAGTACTGCGTTGGACGGGCAAAAATGTGCCGCGCCAGCGGCAGCGTGGGCGTGAGTATCTGCTGATATTGCTGCCGATCGCCTTGTGCCAGCGCATGTAATGCTCCTGCTGCTGCAGGGGCAATCGCATCGAGGATCCCCAACAGTGCGTGTGAGTACCCTTGCGCATCACCGGCTATCAGTTCGGGATAGTTAAAATCGTCGCCGGTATACATTTTTACAGTGGCCGGTAACTGACGACGCATCTCTATCTCACGCTCTTTATCCAGCAATGAGATCTTGATACCGTCGATTTTTGCCTGATGGCGTTGGATAACCGATAAACAAATTTCCATTGCGTTGTGGATGTGTTCGCTACCCCAATAACCACGCAGTGCGGGATCGAACATATCGCCGAGCCAGTGAATAATGACCGGTTCCCGTACTTGCCGGAGTACTGTGTCATAGACCCGAATATAATCGTCGGGCCCTTTGGCTATCGCGGCTAACGCCCGGCTGGCCATCAGAATAATGCGTCCGCCGCAGGCCTCAATGGCCGAAATCTGTTGTTCATAGGCATCAATCACATCCTGAAGCGTCAACGCGGAGAAATCACTCAAATGATCGGTGCCTGCCCCGCTGGCTACTGCGATGCCAGGGAAGTCTTTCGCCTGTTCGACACTGCGCTGGATAAGCTCAAGGCTGGTTGGCCAGTCTAACCCCATTCCGCGCTGGGCCGTGTCCATGGCTTCTGCCACCCCAAAACCGAGCGACATTAAATAGCGGCGATATTCCAGAGTCGCCTCCCAGTCGATAGCGATATCGTGGCTGGGATCGCGCATTTTCCGTGGGTCCGTCACGACATGCGCAGCGGCAAAAACGTGGCGATTGAACACTGGTGAGGGCGGCAAACTCCAGCTGCGCTGGCCTTTTACGCGATAGGTGTACGGTTGACCGTTGTTATCCAGAATGCGCACATGATTGCTGACAGTCATCGTTGATACCTCGTCATTAATGCTTGAGTTGTTGCCCAACAGGCAATGGATCATCGGCGTTATTTACTGTGGTAACGGCGAGTTTGCGTACCACGGGCAGGACCAGACTGCTGGCGAGGATAACCGCGGCGGCGGCCAGCCAGACGGGTTGCAGCGTGTATTGCTGGGCGAAATAGCCTGCGACAATCGGTGAGATACCCCCGGCAGCCATTCCCATATTCATCACAAAACCGATAGCGGAACCTCGCAGGGAAGGCGGCACCAGTTCAGCGGTGATAGAGAGGACAATCGGAGTAATGGGATAGCCAAGGAATCCCAGCAGCATCACCAGCATAATAACCAACGGAACGGACAGGTTGAGGGTCATGGCTGCCATCAGGAAACCGCTGACGATAGTGATAGCCATCAGGATATGACGACGGCGAAGAAAATCACCTTTGTCACAGTATCGACCCAACACAAACCCACCCAGCGCCCCGGTAAGTCCTAACAGACTGGCTATTGTCCCGGCGGTGCCAATGGTCAGGTTTTTAACCTGCATCAGATAGCTTGGCGCCCACAGCAGCACAATCCACCATCCGGCCAGTAAAATGAAGTAATACAGGGCTATCATCATCACCGGAGCATGCCGAAACAGGGTACGCAATGGGACTTTTTCTGCCGCCTGGCGGGCAATTAAATCGGAAGGTTTGCGATCGTTTTTTACCAGGAAGGCATATAACAGGGCCACCAGAATACCCATCGCCCCCGCGACATAAAACACTACCCGCCAGCCAAATACCGGGCCGAGCACCGCCCCCATCCAGGTGCCAAGAAAACCGCCGATCGGATAACCCATCCAGTACAATGACATCACCGTCGTGCGCTGTTTCTCGCTGGTGACGTTAGCGACTTCGAGCGAGGCGGCAGGCCAAAAAATACCTTCCCCGACACCGGTCATCACGCGATAAAAAATAAGGCTGGTCAGGCTGCCTGCGACACCGGTCAGGAGTGTCGCAAAGGAGAACAGCATCAGGCCGAGAATGAGGACTGGCTTTCCACTCAACTTGTCGGCAATGATCCCGGCAATGAACAGGAAGACAATAAAACCAAAAAAGAAGGAAGAGAGCAGAATCCCGCTTTCACCTTTGCCCAGACCAAATTCAGCAGCAATCAGGCCGATAGCGGAGGATACGGTCATGCGGTCAACCGAGTACATCATGTATCCCAGCCCACACAGGACGGTGACCAGAATCATTTTTCGGGTATCTGTATTCATATTTTCCTCGACATGTCTGTTGAACGACGAAAACAGCTTTTCAGCTCTGTCAGATACAATGGATGTTTAACCGTACTCCTGATGACGCGTTTTGCAGGTGTCGAGAACATCGTCGGGATCTGTTGTCCACCAGTGATGGCGGGAGAAGATTTCGACTTCATGGAAACCTTGATATCCCTGAGCCTCCACCGCCTGCCGGCATCCGCGGATATCAATCACACCATCTCCCATCATGCCGCGATCTTCCAGCAGATCCTGGGTTGGATTGAGCCAGTCGCAAATGTGGAAGGCCAGCAGACGTTTTTGTCCGGCACGGATGATTTGCTGATGGAAATCGGCATCCCACCAGGTGTGATAGAGATCGACGGCGATGCCCAGCCCGTCATCGCCCAGTGCGTCACACAGATCATTCGCTTGTTTCAGGCTGTTTACACAGGCGCGGTCGGCGGCATACATCGGATGAAGCGGTTCGATAGCTAATGGCATGCCTCGTGGTCGCGAATATTCCAGTAATGCGTTCAGTCCGTCGTGGATCTGTTGGCGCGCACCGGCTAAATCCTTCGAGCCGGCAGGCAAACCACCGACGACCAGCACCAGGCAGGCGGCATTAAGCGTTAGCGCTTCATCTACTGCCCGAAAATTATCGATGAGGTTGTCATGGCGTGCTTCGGCGCTGTTGGCCGGGAACATGCCGCCACGGCAATAGCCGGTGACGCTGAGCTGATGCGCACTTATCAGCCTGGCGGTTTCCTGCAATCCGAGTTGCGCCACCTGATCGCGCCAGGGGGAAATTCCGTGAATACCGTGACGGGCGCAGCCTTCAATGATCTGTTTAAGATCCCATTGCTGGCGTACCGTTGCGGTGTTGAGAGAGAGTTTTTGCGGATCGGGTCTGGACATAGACTGGGCCTCAGCGAGTCAGGGAAGGGACATCAATCCAGCGGCGCTCTTTCCAGCTTTTCAGCGCCAGGTCGACCAGTTGCAGACCTTTTGCGCCTTCCAGCAGGTCCCAGCGATATTGCCCTTCTCCAAAGACATGACGGAGAAACAGTTCCCACTGTACTTTAAAAGCGTTGTCGTAAATCTGGGTGTCCGGCACCGTTGCCCAGTCTTCGAAGAAGTTATGCGTCTGTCGCACGTCAGGGTTCCACACTGGTTTTGGCGTATTGACGCTGGCCTGAGTAAAACAGTCTGTCAGCCCGGCAACGGCGGAGCCTTTCACACCGTCAACCTGGAAAGTCACCAGGTCATCGCGGCGAACGCGAACGCACCAGGAACTGTTTATTTGCACAATTGTGCCGTTATGCAGTTCAAAGGTGGCGTAAACCGCGTCATCTGCGGTAGCCGGGTAGGGCTGATGTTGTTCATTCCAGCGCTCAGGGATATGCGTGGCGCCAATACAACTGAGGCTTTTAATTTCACCAAACAAATTGTCAATGACATACCGCCAGTGACAAATCATATCCAGAATAATGCCGCCGCCCTCTTCACTGCGATAATTCCAGGATGGACGCTGGGTGGGCTGCAGATTGCCTTCAAACACCCAATAGCCGAACTCACCGCGTACGGATAGCACTTTACCGAAGAAACCGGATTCATTAAGCAGTTTGAGTTTCTGCAAACCCGGTAGCCATAGCTTGTCCTGCACCACGCCATGACAAACGCCTTTCTCACGGGCGAAATGGTATAAATCCAGGGCTTCATCCAGGCTCATCGCCACCGGTTTTTCGCTGTAAACGTGTTTCCCTTTGCTGATTGCTTTTTTCAGAAGAGCAGGGCGGGCCTGCGTGGTAGCGGCATCAAAAAAGATAATGTCGTTGGGATTGTTCAGCGCCTCATCAAGGTCTGTTCCCCAGCGTTCGATCCCAAACTCTTGCGCCAGCGCGGCCATTTTCTCCGCATTGCGACCAATTAAAATCGGATCCGGCATCAGGCGATCGCCATTTGCCAGCATCACGCCACCTTGCTGGCGAATGCTGACGATCGAACGGATTAAGTGCTGATTCTTCCCCATGCGTCCGGTTACGCCATGCATGATAATGCCAACGGAAATCTGAGACATTCATTCACCTCATTATCAAATTTTATGATTGACGCACTCCTTGAAGGAGTCACCAACCGGGTTAATACTATTCAACTAACTGGTTGATGATTTCATCATAGGATCCCGATCCTATTCTGACTTTGACACACTTCACATAACCAACTAGTTGGTTGAAAATGAGTTGAGACTTGTTTTACCGCCAAATTGAGGCACTATAATGTTAAAAAAAGCAGGGAAAGACGAGGAATGGAGCGTGGTTAAAAAGACGGAAAACGATAAAAACGCGTCTGCCGATAAACAGATTCGTATTCTTCAGGCGGCGCGCGCTGAGTTTGCTGAGAAAGGTTTTGATGGCGCACGGGTAGACAGTATTGCCGCCCGTGCTCATGCCAATAAACAGCTTATTTATTACTATTTTACCAACAAAGATGTGCTGTTTACCCGGGTGCTGGAAGATGCCTACCGGGATATCCGTAAGCATGAGGCTGCGTTGTTACTGGATGATTTTCCTGCCGATGAAGCGATTCTGAAACTGGTTGAGTTTACCTGGCAATATTATCTCAAAAATCCAGAATTCATTCGCTTGCTGAATAGTGAGAACCAGTTAAAAGCCCGGCATCTTAAAGATTCTGCGGTGACTGTCGGTATCAACCAAAGCTGGATAAGCATCACTAAAAGTCTTCTGGAACGCGGGAGCCGTGAAGGAACGGTCAGACCCCATCTCGACGTCATGCAACTCAACATCAACATTTCGGCACTGGGCTTCTTTTATCTGATCAACCAGTCGACGCTGTCCATCCTGTATCAAAAGGATCTCAGTGAGAAAGCCGCGCTGGATGAACGCCTTCGGGTGATGAAAGAGTGCATCGCCGCATGGATAAAACCATGAGGATAGGGTGGCTTTATACAATCTGGCGAGCGCTAGCCTGTCAATTACGAAAATCTCTACTACCGTGGCGATCTGATCAGCTTCGACATTAATCGAGCCTTTAACGTGATTCCTTTTTTCGGAAAAGCTCTTATAGTTCAAATAATTTAAGTTGGACTAAATATTTATAAGCGTTTCCAATATTGTTAGGCAGTCAATAAATATTTTCTTCGGCCCTTGGTTTTCATCGGTGTCTTAACGAAGGCCGCTTTACCGTTTACAAGACTTCCCGCTGGCATTACTATCCTGTCCAGGGATTAACGAAATATTAATCCCAACCTATTGATTTTGATTTAAATGACTCGGGGTGCCCTTCTTCGTTGAAGGCTGAGAAATACCCGTACCACCTGATCTGGATAATGCCAGCGTAGGGAAGTCAGAAACCCGCGCAGGGTATCGCTTCTTACCGACTGGCAGGAGCGACCCATGCAACCCGAACTTCTAAGTTCCGCGCAACTTGCGCACACTTCACATCTTTTACGCGACCGTTCGCCACTCGTTCACTGCATGACCAATGACGTGGTGCAAACCTTCACCGCCAATGTGTTGCTGGCGCTGGGCGCATCTCCGGCGATGGTCATTGACGCCGAAGAAGCCCCGCAGTTTACGACTCTCGCTGACGCGCTGCTGATTAATGTCGGTACGCTGACCCAATCACGTGCGGCGGCGATGCGTTCCGCCGTGGAAAGTGCGAACGCGAACCACAAACCCTGGACGCTGGACCCGGTAGCGGTCGGCGCGCTTAGCCTGCGCACTGAATTTTGTCAGCAGTTACTGGCGCTTTCGCCTGCCGCCATTCGTGGCAATGCCTCCGAAATTCTGGCGCTGGCGGGCATGAGCCACGGCGGGCGTGGTGTCGACACCACAGATACCGCGGCGGCGGCGTTACCCGCAGCACAGGCGTTGGCGCGACAATTTTCTACAGTGGTAGCGGTAACCGGTGAAGTGGATTACATCACCGACGGGCGGCGCACGGCGAGTGTGAAGGGCGGTTCCTCACTGATGACGCGCGTGGTGGGCACCGGTTGTGCGTTGTCGGCAGTCGTGGCGGCGAGTTGCGCGTTATCGGGCGACCGGCTCGATAATATCGCTGCGGCCTGCGGATTAATGAAACAGGCTGGTGGTGTTGCAACGGAAAACAGCAATGGGCCTGGCAGTTTTGTCGCCGCCTTCCTCGACGCGCTTTACGCAGAGGGTCAGCCATGAAACGGATTAACGCACTCACCATCGCCGGAACCGACCCGAGCGGCGGGGCAGGGATTCAGGCAGATCTGAAAACTTTCTCTGCGCTGGGCGCTTACGGCTGTTCGGTCGTGACGGCGCTGGTGGCGCAGAATACGCGGGGCGTGCAGTCGGTTTATCGGATCGAACCTGATTTTGTCGCTGCCCAGCTGGATTCGGTGTTCAGCGACGTACGAATCGACACCACCAAAATCGGGATGCTGGCGGAAACGGATATCGTGGAAGCCGTTGCGGAACGCCTGGCGCGCTATCGCATCGAAAACGTGGTGCTCGACACCGTCATGCTGGCGAAAAGCGGCGATCCGCTGTTGTCTGCCTCGGCGGTCGCCACGTTGCGCAGCCGACTTTTACCGCAGGTTTCACTGATTACGCCAAATTTGCCGGAGGCCGCCGCGCTACTGGAAGCGCCGCACGCGCAAAACGAACGCGAAATGCTCGAGCAGGGCCGCGCGCTGAGGGCGCTGGGATGCGAAGCGGTGCTGATGAAAGGCGGGCATCTGGATGATGCTGAAAGCCCGGACTGGCTGTTTACCGCTGAGGGAGAAATGCGGTTCACCGCGCCGCGCGTGCAGACCAAAAATACTCACGGCACCGGCTGCACGCTGTCGGCGGCGTTAGCGGCGCTGCGCCCGCGTCACGCAAACTGGCTGGAAACGGTGCCTGAAGCCAAGCGCTGGCTGTCGGCGGCGCTTTCCGCGGCGGATTCTCTGGAGGTCGGTCACGGAATTGGCCCGGTGCATCATTTTCACGCGTGGTGGTAGTATACTGGCTGAAACTGTCTGTCAGGAAAACCAGAGATGGAACAAGCGCATACCCGGCTTCTCGCCCAACTGAACGAGCGCATCGCCGCCGCCGATAATACGCCGCTGTACCTGAAATTTGCCGAAACGGTAAAGAACGCGGTGCGCAGCGGTTGGCTTGAGCATGGCAATATTCTGCCCGGTGAGCGCGACCTCAGCCAGCTGACCGGCGTTTCGCGTATTACCGTGCGAAAGGCGATGCAAACCCTGGAAGACGAAGGCGTGGTGACGCGCGCCCGCGGCTACGGGACGCAAATCAACAACATCTTTGAATACTCGCTGAAGGAAGCGCGGGGGTTTTCTCAGCAGGTGGTGGTGCGCGGCAAAAAACCGGACACGCTGTGGGTCAACAAACGGGTCGTTGAATGCCCAGCGGAGGTGGCCGAACAGCTGGCGCTGGCGCCGAAAAGCGAGGTATTTTTGCTCAAGCGCATTCGTTACGTGGATGAAGAGGCGGTGTCGATTGAAGAGTCGTGGGTGCCATCGCACCTGATTGCGGACGCCGATGACATCGGGATTTCGCTGTACGACTACTTTCGCAGCCAGCATATTTTCCCGCAGCGGACCCGCTCGCGAGTCAGCGCCCGGATGCCGGACGCTGAGTTTCAGTCGCACATCAAAATGGATGACAAAATCCCGGTGCTGGTGATCAAACAGGTGGCGCTGGATCAGCAGCAGCGGCCGATTGAATACAGCATCAGCTACTGCCGCAGCGATTTATACGTGTTTGTGTGCGAGGAGTAATTCCTCGCGCGTAGGCGCGCAGTCACCGCCCCGGTGGCTGACCACCCACGACGCCACCGCATTACCGAGCGTCACCGCGTCGGCCAGCGACCAGCCTGCGGATAACCCCGCCAGCACGCCGCCCGCATGGCTGTCGCCCGCGCCGATGGTGTCGACCACCGTCGTTGGAAACGCTTCTGCCTGCCCACATGCCTCAGCGCTGAAATACCATGCCCCGTCTTTATCCTGACGCACAATCAGTGGCGCATTCCAGCGTGCAAGCCAGGCTTTGCCCAGTGGCGCTGTATCCGCCGGGATTTTCATTTGTCCGGCGACAATCTCCGCTTCCTGGCGATTAAGCGTGATAAGCGGTTTGCAGGCCATGATCCGCTCAAACAGTTGCGCAGGCACATCGGCAATGCGCGGTCCGAAATCAATCAGCGCCGTCACGTCGGGCGTCGATTCCAGCCAGCTAATCAGCAACTCAGCGCAGGGGGCGGTGAGCTGATAACCGGAAAGATACACCAGCCCGTTTGCGTCACGCGGCAGACGCGCCAGCCAGTCGTCATTCCAGGCATTCTCCACCCCAGTGAACGACATAAACGTGCGTTCTCCGTCCGGCTCGATCAGCGCCAGACACCAGCCGTTATCGCCTTTGTCGGTGTCGATAATGCTGCTAATGCCCTGGCGGGAAAGATTGTTGCGCACGATGTCGGCCCACACGCCCTGGCCGAGCGGCAGGGCGTTACAGGCGTCAATGCCCAGACGTTTCAGCGCCACGGCGACGTTCAGCGCGCAGCCGCCAATATTGACGCTTTGCTGTTGTAATTCGATATCGCAGCCGCGCCACGGCAGGGCATAGGCGTCGGCGATGACGTCAATCACCGCCGAGCCGATAACCGTCACCGGGCGCTGCTGGCGAAGCTCGCTCAGTGTGTCGCTCAGCATGTTTCCTCCCGCCGTTGACGATAGCCCAGCAGGGCCGTGGCGTAGCGGCCAAAGTCCAGCTGATTCACGTCGTCGAGTTCCTGTTTCAGTGCCGGGTCGATACCGTCAATGCCGTGCAGCGCGCCGCAAATCGCCGTGGCCATCGCGCCGATGGTATCGGTATCGCCGCCGAGGTTGGCGCATAAAATGGCGCAGCGGTTCGGGTCCGTTTGTGCCAGTTCGACCATCGCCACCGCACAAGCGACCGATTCGATGGTGCTGGTACCCGCCCCGACCAGTTGATAAAGCTGTTCGCTGGCAGACTCCACGCCGTTAGCCTCGCGCACAGTTTTCAGCGCCAGTTCGATACGCATCGCCAGCGAGGCGTTGAAAGTGGTGACGCGCTTTTCCTGTGCCTGACGGGCAATGGCGGGCAGCACATCGACAATGTTCTGCCAGTTGTCACCATCAATCGCGCGGGACACCGCCCAGCCGATCACCGTCGCGCCGGCAATCGCTAAATCGGATTTATGCGTCGGGCTTGAGGCCAGCGCAATGTCATCAATAAAGGTGTCGAGACAGGTGGTGGGTAACACGCAGCCGAGCGGTGAAACGCGCATCGCCGCGCCGTTGGTCACGCCGTTATTTTCCAGTTCGCTCACCGGTTTACCATCACGAATGGCGTTCAGCGCGATTTTTGAGGTCGGGCCGAGCACGTTTTTGTTGAAGGCGTCAAAGCCTTCCGCCCATGCAAGAATGTGGCGGCCAATCACGTCCGGGACGATGTCGCCATCGCATTCGATCAGCGCATCCGCCAGACACAGCGCCATCGACGTGTCGTCGGTAAACTCCGCGCGTTTGAAATAACAAGCGGCGTTGTTCTCCGCCGGGCCATCGAGAAAACGGTCGATCCAGCCGAAGTGTGCTTTCACGCGGGAGCGGGGCCACAGTTCAGAGGGCATCCCCATCGCATCGCCTAACGCCTGACCGTACAGGGCACCGAGAATTCGTTGGTGTTTCATTTCACTTCCTCATGTGTCATCGCCATGTCGCGTTCGTCGTTGTCGACGTGGACGGCGGTAATGTCTTTGTCCGATTCGCGGAAGAACAGCATAAACAGCACAGCAATCACTGCGATCATGATTGCGCCGAAGGTCCACATGCCTGCCCAGTTAAAGGTCAGCCCATTGACGGGCGTCTTGTAGGCGAACATTTTTTCCATCATCACCCCGCCAAGACGGTAGCCAAGCAGGCTACCAAAGCCCTGACAGCACAGGGTTATCAGGCCCTGTGCGGCATTACGCATCTGCACTGGCGCTTTCTTGTCGACGTAGATATACGCCGTGACGTAGTAAAAATCGTAGCTCACGCCGTGCAGCAGAATTCCGAGGAAAAGCAGGCCGTAGGTAAAGTATTGTTCTGCGCCGCCGTAGACGAAAAAGCCGTAGCGAATGGCCGCTGTCACCAGACCCAGTAATAATACCTTTTTAATACCAAAGCGCTTTATGAAGAACGGTAGCGCCAGCATAAAGAAGATTTCGGAAAACTGGCCGAGCGTCATCCAGCCGGTAGCGTTATGCATCCCGACTTCGGTCAGATAGCCGTTGGCGAAGATGTAGTAGAACGCCAGCGGCATCGCGAACAGGAACGAGCAGAAGAAAAAGACGAGGAAATTTTTGTCACGCAGGAGCACCAGCGCGTCTAATCCAAGCATCACTTTCAGGCTCATTTTGCCGGTGCTTTTCGGCGGCGTATTCGGCAGGAACAGCGCGAATACGCCCAGCAACGCAGAGCTCGCGGCGGTGATCAGCAGCGGAATGCTGGTCGGTGAAATGTCGTTGTAGCCCATCATCTGCGGCAGGAACCCGCACACCAGGCCTGAGGCAATCCAGCCGACGGTACCCATCACACGAATGCGTGGGAAGTCGCGTTCGACGTCCGGCACGTGAGAAAATGCGATGCTGTTGGTCAGGGCGATGGTTGGCATATAGGTCAGCGAGTACGCCAGCAGCAGCGGGAAGAAGCCGCTGAACGTTGTCTGCTGCGCGGCGAAGAACATCAAAATCGCTCCGGCGAACATCAGCACCGCCAGGACTTTTTGCGCCGGGAAGAAGCGGTCCGTCAGCGAGCCGACGAGAATAGGTGAGAGGATCGCGGCGATGGCGGTACAGGCATAAGACCAGCCGATTTCTCCGGCGCTAAAGCCGTTTTTGCTCAGCCATAGCCACAGCGGTACAAACCACGCGCCCCAGATAAACCACTCCACGAACATCATGAACGACAGCTTTACTGTAGTTTTCATCTTTAAATCCTTCATGACAGGTAAGGTACACCTGCACACTACCATTTAATAATACCTTTTAAATACCTTTAAGGTGATTCCTTGAGCGACTTAACATTTTTCCACACCTGAATCGAGCCAGCGGAATGTGCTTAAAAGACTCGAATAACCTGGAAAAATCTGCCTCAGGAGACCAGGCTTAGTGTTGCCTGAAAAACAGGCACAGGACATTCATTGCCAGCCTGGCTGGCACTTACGGGAGTTATCGCTATGACTGATATTGCGCAGTTGCTTGGCAAAGACGCCGACAGCCTTTTACAGCATCGTTGTATGACCATTCCGTCCGGGCAGCTCCATCTTCCCGGTTCCGATTACGTCGATCGCGTGATGATTGACAACAATCGTCCCCCAGCCGTACTGCGAAACATGCAGACCCTGTATAACACCGGGCGTCTGGCGGGCACCGGCTATCTCTCTATTTTACCGGTAGACCAGGGCGTTGAGCACTCAGCGGGCGCATCGTTTGCTGCAAATCCGCTCTATTTCGACCCAAAAAACATTGTTGAGCTGGCGATTGAAGCGGGCTGTAACTGCGTGGCCTCAACGTATGGCGTGCTGGCGAGCGTATCGCGCCGTTACGCGCATCGAATTCCGTTCCTCGTGAAGCTGAATCACAACGAGACGCTGAGCTACCCGAATACCTTCGACCAGACGCTGTACGCCAGCGTAGAGCAGGCATTCAACATGGGCGCGGTGGCGGTAGGGGCGACCATTTATTTTGGTTCGGAAGAGTCACGTCGACAGATTGAAGAGATTTCTGCGGCCTTTGAGCGTGCGCATGAACTCGGCATGGTGACCGTGCTGTGGGCGTATCTGCGTAATTCCGGCTTCAAAAAAGATGGCGTGGATTACCACGTTTCTGCGGATTTAACCGGTCAGGCCAACCATCTGGCGGCCACTATCGGTGCGGATATCGTGAAGCAGAAAATGGCGGAAAATAACGGTGGCTACAAAGCGGTGAATTTCGGCTATACCGACGAACGCGTGTACAGCAAACTCACCACCGACAACCCAATCGATCTGGTGCGTTACCAGCTGGCGAACTGCTATATGGGTCGCGCGGGCCTGATTAACTCCGGCGGTGCCGCTGGTGATAACGATCAGGTCGACGCCGTTCGTACCGCGGTTATCAACAAACGCGCGGGCGGGATGGGGCTGATCCTCGGCCGTAAAGCCTTCAAGAAATCGATGGCTGACGGCGTGAAGTTGATTAACTCCGTGCAGGATGTCTATCTTGACGAAAAAGTGACGATTGCCTGATATACCCCTGAATAAAAAAGCCTCCAGACATCGGGAGGCTTTTTTTCTGTCAGCGCAACAACGGACAGCCCGGCGGCAGACGACAGCGCAGGGCGTTGGGCAGAATTTCTATGCGGAAATCGCGGCCCGTTTTGGGTTCGCCGTCGAGATTAAAGGTGATGTCGTGCGGCGCAGTGATTTCAAACCACGACGACACGCCGTCTATCAGGTTCGGATTTTCTTCCGGGCGCGAGAGGGTGGAGAACAGCGCGGGCAGCAGTTCCTCGCCGGTGAAAATGCGCAGGTGCAGCAGGCCGTCGTTGATTAACGCTTCCGGGCAAAGCTGCTGCCCGCCACCGGCCTGACGCCCGTTACCGATGCCAATTACCAGCGCGTCACCCTGCCAGTAAAAACCTTCGCCACGAATTTCACAGCGGTCGGCTTTCAGGGTGTCCATACGCATCAAACCGTGGATCAGATACGACACGCCGCCGAGCGCGGCTTTCAGTTTTTCCGGCGTTTCACTGGTGATGCGCGTGCCAAAACCGCCGGTCGCCATGTTGATAAAGCAGGTTTTATCGTTGACCTGGGCGATATCAATTTCAGTCGCGTTCCCGGCGATCGCCAGTTTCAGGGCTTTGCTCAGATCGTCGGGCACGCCGACGCTGGTGGCAAAATCGTTGGCGGTGCCGAGCGGCAGAAGGCCAAGCGCCGGAATGTGGCTGTGTTGGCAATGGATAATTGCGGTCGCGACTTCATTAATGGTGCCGTCACCGCCGCCCGCGATAACTGTCGCCACGCCTGACTCGCAGGCTTCGTCCAGATAACGCGCCGCATCGCCTTTCTCCCAGGTGACGCGGACATGGATTTCCACGCCTTCGTTACGCAACTGGGTGATGGCTTCACGCAGCTCCGGGTTTCCGGCTCCTTTGCCATTTAAGATCAACATGCTGGGTGGAAAGTCAGTCATCCTTTTTATCCAAATTATTCAACATGATAAAAAGTGTACCTTATGAACTGGGGTTGTGCATGAGACCAGGCTGAAATACATGGGCGTCGTGATGCTTTTCTGAACCTGCATCACGACGCAATCGGTCGGCGCTAAATGAGTCGCTTCCCGGCGTTATCCACCACTTTTTCACCGTCTTCTTTGCTGAATGCCCTTTTTTGTGGTTCCGGAAGAATATCCAGTACCACTTCGGACGGTCTGCACAGTCGGGTTCCCATCGGCGTGACCACAATTGGGCGATTAATCAGGATGGGATGCTGGAGCATAAAGGTAATCAGCTGCTCGTCGGTAAATTGCCCGCCAGCCAGACCAAGCTGTTCGTAAGGCTCTACGTTTTTCCGCAGCAACGCCTGAACCGTAATCCCCATATCGGCAATCAGTTTTACTAACTCGTCATGAGAGGGAGGGGTGTCGAGATAGTAAATGATGGTGGGTTCGTTTCCACTATTGCGAATCATCTCCAGCGTATTACGCGACGTACCGCATTCCGGGTTGTGGTAAATAGTGATGTTGCTCATTTTAATCTCTCATTACGGTGTGACAGAGAGCCGCAGCACCAGAGCGGCCAGCGTGACAAACAGCACGGGTAACGTCATGACAATGCCCGTGCGGAAATAGTAGCCCCAGCTGATGGTCATATTTTTCTGCGTCAGAACGTGCAGCCACAGCAGGGTGGCCAGGCTGCCAATCGGCGTAATTTTGGGACCTAAATCGCAGCCAATCACGTTGGCATACACCATCGCCTCTTTGATGACACCGGTCGCGGTGCTGCCATCAATCGATAGCGCGCCAATCAACACGGTTGGCATATTGTTCATGATTGATGAAAGGAATGCGGTCAGGAAACCGGTCCCAAAGGTGGCGGCCCAGAGTCCTTTCCCGGCAAGCATATTCAGTACCCCGGAAAGATAATCCGTAAGCCCGGCGTTTCTCAGACCGTAGACCACCAGGTACATGCCAAGAGAAAAGATCACAATCTGCCACGGTGCGCCGCGCAATACCTTGCCAGTATTGATAGCGTGGCCTTTTTTCGCTACGGCAAACAGGACAGCAGCGCCAACGGCGGCAATTGCGCTGACGGGGATCCCCAGCGGCTCAAGTACAAAGAAACCGACAAGCAGCAGGAGCAGAACAACCCAGCCTGCTGTGAACGTAGCCGGGTCTTTAATCGCGCTGGCGGGCTCTTTCAGCAAGGCAATGTTGTACGTCGCCGGAATGTCTTTGCGAAAGAACAGATGTAGCATGATCAGCGTGGCAATAATGGCGGCCATATCAACCGGAACCATGACCGACGCATATTCCGTAAAACCAATGCGGAAGAAGTCCGCAGAGACGATATTGACCAGGTTCGACACAATGAGTGGCAGGCTGGCGGTATCGGCGATAAACCCGGCGGCCATGACAAAGGCCAGCATCGTGCCTTTGCTGAACCCCAGTGCGAACAGCATGGCTATGACAATGGGCGTCAGAATGAGCGCCGCACCGTCGTTGGCAAACAGTGCGGCAACCGTCGCACCCAGTAAAACAATCCAGGTAAAAAGTAACCGCCCGCGCCCGCCTCCCCAGCGGGCGACATGCAGCGCCGCCCATTCAAAGAAGCCCGATTCGTCGAGCAGCAGGCTGATAATAATCACCGCGATAAAGGTCGCCGTCGCGTTCCAGACGATATTCCAGACCACCGGAATATCGCCGAGTTGAATAACGCCGAATGCCAGTGCGAGGACAGCCCCGATGCTCGCGCTCCAGCCAATACTCAAGCCTTTCGGTTGCCAGATAACCAGAATCAGCGTCAGTAAAAAAATACTCCCTGCCAATAACATTTCATACTCCGTCACATATGTTTTTGTGGATGTGTTTTGCGCGGTTTAGCAAGGTGCTGAGCCAGTCTTCGCTAGCCATTCGCGGACATCGTCCCGCATGCATTGCCAGGCTGTGGTAATGGTTTCTGCCGCCCATGCAGGCATGTGTGGCGAGAGTCGATAGTAAACCCACTTGCCTTCACGACGATCCAGAACCAGCTCGGAATCACGTAGAATAGCCATGTGTCGGGATATTTTAGGCTGTGATTCCGACGTCGCACCGCAGATGTCACAGACGCACAGTTCTCCGGATTCTCTCAGCAGCATGATGATGGCCAGCCGAGTGTCATCTGACAGAACTTTGAAAAGCTGAACAGGTAGTCGCATTTTTAGTCTCAGTACATTTAAAACCCATCACATATGGTAATTCATATGTGATGGGTTTTAAATCATCATATTCAGATGAAGGATTAAAAATAGAAAAGCCCTGCATAAGCCATGGTTTTGGCGGTGCGGGTCAATAGGTGGGCGCAGATTGTGTGTTAAAACCAAAAAAATAAGCCCACGTAAGGGAGATTACGCGGGCTAAGGAGGTGGTATCTGGTACAGCTAGCATTTATGGGTTATGTTTTTCAGCGCTTTGGATAATACCCGTATCAAGCGAAGCGGTATGTGATCCGTTTCTAAGATTTTTCCCTACTGAAAAAATAACCACTCTGTACTACTTCAGCATTGGATTTCGGGTGTTCTGTCCGTCAAAATTACGCATCAGCAGCGCATACTCCAGCGCAATCTCTTCTGGCACCGGGATCCATACGGTGTGACCATCGCCAGGCGCGATGTCGGTCGGCTGTCCTTTGTTGGTTTCCATGTGCTCGAGGGTGAAATTGATGTTGCCCTGTGGCGTCATCAGCTCAAGGTTGTCGCCTTTGAGGAACTTATTCTTCACCGCGACGGCCGCGAGGCTGCCTTTGCGCTCCCCGGTAAATTCACCAACAAACTGCTGGCGTTCGGAGACGGAGAAACCGTATTCGTAATTCTGGTAGCTGTCGTGGGTGTGACGACGCAGGAAGCCTTCGGTATAACCGCGATGTGCCAGCCCTTCGAGGGTTTCCAGCAGCGAAGCGTCGAACGGTTTGCCTGCGGCGGCATCGTCGATGGCTTTGCGGTACACCTGCGCGGTGCGGGCGCAGTAGTAATAGGATTTGGTGCGGCCTTCAATTTTCAGGGAGTGCACGCCCATTTGCGTCAGACGTTCCACGTGTGCGACGGCACGCAGGTCTTTGGAATTCATAATATACGTGCCGTGTTCGTCTTCGAAAGCGGTCATGTATTCGCCCGGACGCTGCGCTTCTTCCAGCATAAATACGCTGTCAGTTGGCTGGCCTTCTCCAAGCGTTGGCTCGACGTTTTTCACCGGGATGGGCTCGTGCTTATGCACGATATTGCCGATGTCGTCCTCTTTGCCTTCCTGAACGTTATATTCCCAGCGGCAGGCGTTGGTGCAGGTGCCCTGGTTCGGGTCGCGCTTGTTGATGTAGCCCGACAGCAGGCAGCGGCCGGAATAGGCCATGCACAGCGCGCCATGAACGAAAATTTCGAGTTCCATATCCGGAACCTGTGAGCGAATCTCTTCGATTTCTTCCAGCGACAGTTCGCGGGAGAGGATCACGCGGGTCAGGCCCATCTGTTTCCAGAATTTGACCGTCGCCCAGTTAACGGCGTTGGCCTGCACGGAGAGATGCACGTCCATCTGCGGGAAATGCTCACGCACCAGCATAATCAGGCCCGGATCGGACATGATCAGCGCGTCCGGCCCCATATCCACAACAGGCTGCAAATCGCGAATGAAGGTTTTCAGCTTGGCGTTGTGCGGCGCAATGTTGACCACCACGTAGAATTTTTTACCGAGCTCATGGGCTTCGTTGATGCCCTGCTGCAAATTCTCGTGATTGAATTCGTTATTGCGCACACGCAGTGAGTAACGCGGCTGGCCGGCGTAGACCGCATCGGCACCATAGGCGAAAGCGTAACGCATATTTTTAAGCGTTCCCGCCGGGGAAAGGAGTTCCGGTTTAAACATGATTTTCTCGTTCTGATGACAGGTCAGACTCGCTTCGCGGGGAAGCGATCGGGGAGGTTCCCCTACATTAAGGGCGGGAATTGTAGCGCTGCGGGGGAGGGGAGTAAACCTTTGCGTGTCAGGGAAGACCGCGTGGCGCTTCGCTTGCACTGGCCCAAAGGGGCGGCCAGTTCAGGCGAGGCGCCGTAGATGCGCGTTACGTCAGGCGGCAGGCATCGGCTTCCCAACGGTAGCCAACACCATACACCGCGCGAATAAATGACTGTTCGGCGTCCTGCGCTTCGAGCTTACGGCGCAAGTTTTTGATGTGGCTGTCGATGGTGCGGTCGGTGACCACGCGGTAATCATCGTAAAGGTGGTTAAGCAGTTGCTCACGCGAGAACACTTTACCCGGTTCCTGAGACAGCGTTTTCAGCAGGCGGAACTCGGCGGGCGTGAGGTCCAGCAGCTTGTTGCGCCAGGAGGCCTGGAAGCGGCTTTCATCGACAATCAGCGGGCTTTCGGCGTCCATGGCTTGCAGCTCGCGGTACGGACGGCACCGGCGCAGGATCGTTTTCACACGTGCCACCACTTCACGCGGGCTGTACGGTTTGCAGATGTAATCATCCGCACCGATTTCCAGCCCCAGCAGACGGTCGATTTCTTCGATTTTGGCGGTGACCATCACAATCGGCACCTCGGAGAAACGGCGGATTTCGCGGCACAGCGTCAGGCCGTCGGTGCCCGGCAACATCAAATCCAGCAGAATCAGATCCGGCGGGGTCTGATGCACATAGCTCAGCACTTTGTCGCCGTGATTAATCAGCGTCGGCGCGTAGTTGGCCGCCAGCAGATAATCAATCAACAGCTGTCCCAGCTTGGGTTCGTCCTCGACAATCAGGATGCGTGGGGTCTTATCATCAATCGGTAATTCGGTCATACGGCTCCTGGTAAATCGCGGTCCAGAGGGAGTTCTACTTTAATGCTTACCCCGCCAAAAGGCGAATGCCCGGCACTCAGCGTGCCGCCGTGTGCGGCGACGATATTGACGCAAATCGCCAGGCCTAATCCTGAGCCGCCGCTGGCCCGGTTGCGCGATCCTTCGGTGCGGTAGAAGCGTTCGCAGAGCATCGTCAGCTGGTCGTCGGTGACGCCCGGCGCGCTGTCGGCAAAGGCCAGGGTCAGGTTATGCGCGGATTTTTCGGCTGAAATGTGCAGCTGTCCGCCGCTATCGGTGTAGCGCAGGCTGTTTTCCAGCAGGTTGTTAAACAGCTGCATCAGTCGGTCGCGGTCGCCGAATACGGTGGCGCTCTCCGGTAGCTTGAGACGGATGGACAGCCCACGGCTGGCGAAGCGTTCGCGGAAGGCCCCCGCGGCCATTTCCAGCAAAGAGATAATATCGACGGAGGTTTTCTGGTACGCCAGCGCGCCTTCGTCGGACATAGAAAGCTGATGCAAGTCGTCAACCAGTTTGGTCAGGGTGCCGACTTCCGCCTGCAACGAGGCCACGGATTCCGGGGTGAATTTGCGCACGCCGTCCTGAATCGCCTCCAGCTCACCGCGTAACACCGCCAGCGGGGTGCGTAGCTCGTGGGAAATATCGGCCATAAAGTCACGGCGCATTTGTTGATTGCGCTCCAGCGTGCTGGCGAGCTGGTTAAAGTCCTGCCCAAGACGCCCCAGTTCATCCGACCCGGTGGCGGTCACGCGGGTCGAGAAATCCCCGGCAGCCAGCTTGTGCGTGCCTTCTACCAGACGTTTGACCGGAGCCAGCAGTCCGCGCGCCAGCGGGAACGTCGCCAGCGCCGCCAGCAGCGTCGACAGTACTACAATCATCCAGCTTGAGCGCCGCTGCTGGCGGTCGAAATTAATATCGGTGTTACGGGTCAAACGTTCGACAGGGGAGGCGATGACCGCGCCCACTTCCACACCATTCACCAGAATGCCGCGGCGGGTGCCGTCCGGCGGCACAGGGGAGCGCGGGCCGACCATCACTTTGGCATGCTGATCGATAACCCAGAACCGGGTGCGCCAGCCATGAGGCGGCATATCTGGCGGTCCACCTCGGTCATCGGGGCCATGCTTATCGTCAGACGCATCGTGTTCGAATGAGCGCAGGATTTGAAACACAAACCGATCGTTGCCGCGCAGGAATTTCCAGTTGTTATCGTGGGTGGCGTACTGCTCCGCGAGGGCATCACTCAGCATCTGTAGCCGCTGTTCGTTACCGCGCTTGATATAGTCGATGAAGCCGTGCTCAAAGCTCAGTCGCACCGCCCAGTGCATGCTGATCAGCAGCACGATGCAGGTGGTGAGGATGGCGAGGAACAGTTTTCCAGTAATGCCGGGGCGCCAGACTTTCACGGCTTGCTCCTTTTGCGTCGTGCAATAATTACGTTTTTGCTGATGTCGTCAGGCACACGGGCAAAAATCAACGCCGGAAGTGCGATGATGACCGCCATGCTGAGGTAGGTATACAAAAAGACCTGATGGGAACCCGCGCTGTCGATGCTGATATGATTCTGGCCGTACATCCCGAGCAGCAGGCCCGCCACCGTGACGCCGATACTCATCGACAGCTGCATCACCATCGACAACATGCTGTTCCCGCTGCTGGCGAGGTCATCCGGCAAATCTTTCAGCGTCATCGTATTCATGGACGAGAAGCGGCTGGAGTTAATCATCCCTTGCAGGAACAGCACCAGCGGCAGCAGCCAGTACCAGCCCATCAGCGCGACCGTCATAAACAACAGGCTGATGAGCGCGAGGCCCAGCGTGGCGCAGATAAGCACCCGGCGATAGCCAAAGCGGTTCACCACCTGTACCACTATGCGCTTCATGCCCATGCTGCCAAGCACCATCGGGATCATCATCAGCCCGGCGTGGAACGGTGAAAAACCAAGGCCAATCTGCAAAAAGACCGGAGTGATAAACGGCAACATTCCGCTGCCGATGCGTCCGGCGAAACTGCCCGTCAGCCCGAGCGAGAAGGTGCGGGTGTTGAATAAATTGAGGCTGAACAGCGCGTTGTCATTTTTGCGCGCGTGCCAGAGATAAAACAGCAGCGACAGCGCGCCGACGGCGATAAGCCCCGCCAGGGTCAGCGATGAAATGCCCAGCCCGCGCTGCCCGTCGAGCGCGAGGGTGAGTGTCGCCATTCCCAGCGCCAGCATAATAAAACCTGAAATATCAAAACGCCGGGTCTGCATGGTGTAGTTTGGCATCAGCCATAGCGTGGCTATCGCCCCGACAATGCCGACCGGAATGTTGATCAGGAAAATCCAGTGCCAGGAGGCGTATTCCACCAGGATCCCGCCGAGCGCCGGGCCGAGTAATGGCCCGACCTGGCCGGGAATGGTGACAAAGGTCATCGCCGCCATGTACTGCGAGCGTGGGACGATTTTCATCACCGTCAGCCTGCCAACCGGCACCATCATTGCGCCACCGACACCCTGTAATACGCGCGCCATCACCAGCTCGTTAAGCGTGTTGGCGCTGGCACAAAATACCGAACCCGCGGTGAACAGCACGATGGCGGTAAAGAAGATATTGCGCACGCCGACCCGGTCCGCCAGCCAGCCACTGGCGGGCAGCATTACCGCCACCGTCAGCACGTAGGCAACCACCACCATGTGCATGTGCAGCGGACTTTCCCCGAGGCTTTTTGCCATTGAGGGCAGGGCGGTATTGACGATGGTGGTATCCAGCGCCTGCATAAAGAAGCCGAACGCCACAATCCACAGTTGCCAGCGCACGCTGGCAGGCAGCTCTTCCATAATGACTCTGTTATCGGTTGACGAGAATGAGATCCTGGCCCATTAGGGCTCTTTTATTTGCCATTTGGAACCAGGGCCTGGCTCTTACGCGTAAAACGCAGTCGCAGACGGTCGAAGAACAGGTACACCACCGGGGTGGTGTACAGCGTTAACAACTGACTCACCACCAGACCGCCGACGATGGTTATCCCCAGCGGCTGGCGCAATTCGGAGCCATCACCGCCCGAAAGCACCAGCGGTAGCGCGCCAAACAGCGCCGCCAGCGTGGTCATCATTATCGGTCTGAAACGCAGCAAACAGGCCTGGAAAATGGCTTCTTCCGGCGACAGATTACCGTTGCGCTGCGCCTCAAGGGCGAAGTCGACCATCATGATGGCGTTTTTCTTCACGATGCCTATTAAGAGCATGATACCGATTAACGCAATCAGGCTGAACGGCGCGCCGAATAATTCCAGTGCCAGCAGCGCACCGACTCCGGCGGAAGGCAGCGTTGACAGAATGGTCAGCGGGTGAACGTAACTCTCATACAATATCCCGAGTACGATGTAGACCGTGGCGATGGCCGCCAGAATCAGGATCACCTGCGAGTTCATAGTCTGCTGGAACACCTGCGCCGTACCGGCAAAGCTACCGCGAATGGTCGGCGGCACGCCAAGCTGGGTCATGGTTTTGTCGATAACGTCACTGGCTTCCGACAACGATTTACCGGTCGGCAGGTTGAAGGACACCGTCGAGGCCGCCGACAGTCCCTGATGGTTCACCGACAGCGGCGCGTTGGCGGGCTGCCATTTGGCAAAGTAAGAGAGCGGAATCGCTTTGCCGTCGCTGTTAATCACGAACATCTGGTCCAGGGCGCTGATGTCCTGGGTGTAAACCGGGTCGACGCCCATCACCACTTTGTACTGGTTCAGCGGCTGATAAATAGTGGAAATCTGCCGCTGGCCGAAGGCGTTATTCAGCAGGCTGTTGGCATCTTCAACGTTTATGCCGAGCCGCGACATGGTCTCTCGGTCGTAAACCAAATCCATTTCGGCGCCGTTATCCTGCTGATCGGAGTTCACGTCCGCCAGTTGATCGGGCAGCTTCGCCAGCGCGGCGGTGATTTTAGGTGTCCACTCTCGCAGGTCGGCGAGATTATCCGACAGCAGCGTGTACTGATAACCGGCATTGGCCTGGCGTCCGCCGACGCGGATATCCTGTACCGCCATCAAAAACAGATTCGCACCAGGCTCTTTGGCGAGTTTTTTACGCAGACGGTCGATGACCTGCTGCGCTGTTTCGTTGCGCTCGCCGCGCGGCTTGAGGGTGATAAACATCATCCCGCTGTTGACCCGTGAACCGCCGGTAAAGCCGGTGACATTATCCACGGCTTTGTCTTCACGAATGATTTTCATGAAGTCCTGCAATTTGCCGCGCATCGCCTGGAACGAAATGCTCTGGTCAGCCTGAATGTTACCCATCACTACGCCGGTGTCCTGCTCCGGGAAGAAGGTTTTTGGAATGGAGATATACAGCCAGACGTTCAGCGCGATGGTGGCGAGCAGCACCACGCCGACCAGGCGCGCGTGATTCAGCACCCATTTCAGCGATTTGCCGTAACCGCGCTGCATGGCCACCAGCAAACGACCAAAGCCGCGATCGCGGGTGGGCTCGTGACCACGGGACGCTTTCAGCATCCAGCCGCACATCATCGGCGTGAGCGTCAGCGATACCGCCAGCGAAATACCAATCGCCACCGACAGCGTGACCGCAAACTCGCGCAGCAGGCGGCCAGGCAGCCCGCCCATCAGCAACAGCGGCAGGAATACCGCCACCAGTGACAGGCTCATCGACAGCACGGTGAAGCCAACTTCGCGGCTGCCCTGAAGCGCGGCCTGCAACGGCTTCATACCCGCTTCCAGATGGCGCGAAATATTTTCCAGCACCACGATGGCGTCATCGACCACAAACCCGGTGGCGATGGTCAGCGCCATCAGCGACAGGTTGTTGAGGCTGAAGCCACACAAATACATGGCGGCGAATGTGCCTATCAGCGAAACCGGCACCGCCACGGCGGGAATAATCGTGGCGCGGCCCGAACGCAGAAACAGGAAGACCACCAGAATCACCAGCCCAACGGAAATCACCAGCGTTTGCTCGACTTCTTCGAGCGAAGCGCGAATAGTTGGCGAGCGGTCCTGGGCAATTTGCATATCGATAGCCGCCGGAATGGTCTCTTTCAACTCCGGCAGCTGCGCGCGGATCGCGTCCACGGTCTGAATAATATTGGCTTCCGGCAATTTGCGGATCATCAGCAAAATCGCCGGTTTGGCGTTGGTCATCCCGGCGTTACGCACGTCCTGCACTGAGTCTGAGACGTTGGCCACGTCGCTTAGCCGCACCGCAGAACCGTTGTTGTAGTGAATGATCAGCGGCTTGTATTCTTCCGCCGTTTTCAGCTCGTCGTTGGTCGCCAGTTGCCAGCGCTGACCCTGGCTTTCAATCGCCCCCTGCGGGTTACGCACGTTGGCATCGTTGATGGCGGAACGCACGTCGTCCAGCGACACGCCCTGGTTAAACAGCGCCTGTGGATTGAGGTCCACGCGCACCGCGGGCAGGGAGCTGCCGCCAATATCCACATCGCCCACGCCGTCGATTTGCGAGATGGTTTGTGCCAGCTGCGTGGAGGCGTAGTCGTACAGCTGGCCCTGAGAATAGGTGTCCGAGGTCAGCGTCAAAATCATGATGGGCGCATCCGACGGGTTCGCTTTGCGATAGGTCGGGCGGCTCGGCATTCCGGTGGGCAGCAGGCTTTGCGCAGCATTGATGGCGGCCTGCACGTCACGCGCTGCGCCGTTGATGTCGCGGTCAAAATCAAACTGCAAAATGATACGCGTGCTGCCAAGCGAACTCATGGAGGTCATTTCGTTGACCCCGGCGATGCGTCCGAGCGAGCGTTCAAGAGGCGTTGCCACCGACGAGGCCATGGTTTCCGGTGCCGCACCCGGCAGCGAGGCGCTGACCATGATCACCGGGTAATCAACCTGCGGCAGCGGGGCGACCGGCAGCAGCTGGAAGCCGAGCACGCCGCACAGGGTGATGGCGAGTGAAATCAACATCGTCGCCACCGGGCGGTAAATGAAGAGGGCGAAAAACTTCACTTACGCCTCCTCTTCACGCGCGGGTAGTCGGCTTTTCAGGTACAGCGACAGGCGGTCAAACAGCAGGTAAATCACCGGTGTGGTGAACAGGGTCAGAACCTGGCTCACCAGCAAACCGCCGACCATGCCTACCCCCAGCGGACGACGCAGCTCTGCCCCGACGCCGGTGCTGAGCATCAGCGGCAGCGCGCCGAGCAGCGCGGCAAGGGTGGTCATCAGGATCGGGCGGAAACGCAGCAGACAAGCCTGATAAATGGCTTCGCGCGGCGGCATTCCCTGTTCACGTTCGGCGGCCAGCGCAAAGTCGATCATCATGATCGCATTCTTCTTCACGATGCCTATCAGCAGGATTATCCCGATGATGGCGATGACGTCGAGCTCGCTGCCCGATACCCACAGCGCCAGCAGCGCGCCCACACCCGCGGTCGGCAGGGTGGAAAGAATAGTAATCGGGTGGATGAAGCTCTCATACAAAATGCCGAGCACGATGTACATCGCGACCACCGCTGCCAGCACCAGCCAAACGGTGCTGCCCAGCGCGGCCTGGAAGGCGAGGGAGCTGCCCTGGAATTCGGTGCGGATATCGGTCGGCAGGTTTAGTGTTTTTTCCGCGTCGGTAATAGCCTGCACCGCGTCACCCAGCGAGGAATCCTGTGCCACGTTGAAGGAAATCGTGGTCACCGGGAACTGGTCGAGGTGATTAATCGACAGCGGTGCAAAACGTTCTTCAACTTTGGCGATGGTATTCAGCGGCACAACGCCGCCGCTGCTGCTGGTGATGCGGATATTATCCAGCGCCGAAAGCCCTGGCGTGTCGCTGATGTCGTGTTCCAGCACCACGCGGTACTGGTTGGACTGAGTGTAAATGGTGGAAATCAGCCGTTGTCCAAACGCGTTATACAGCGCGTTATCGACATCCGCCATGCTGATCCCCAGCCGGCTGGCGCTGTCGCGGTCAACGTTCACGTACGCCGACAAACCTTTGTCCTGCCAGTCACTGCTGACGTCTTCCAGCTGCGGCAAGGTCTGAAGTTTCGCCATCAGCTGCGGCACCCATTCACTGAGCGCATCGAGCGAGTTGGCCTGCAGGCTGAACTGGTACTGCGTGCGGCTGACGGTGGTATCGATGGTGAGATCCTGCGTCGGCTGCAAATAAAGCGCGATGCCCGGCACGCGGTCAATGGAGTGCTGCAGACGGCGAATCACCTTCTGCACGCGATCGTCACGGTCAGCGAGCGGCTTAAGGTTAATTTGCAGACGTGCGCTGTTCAGCGCCGGGTTGGTGCCGTCGACGCCCACGAATGAGGTCAGGCTTTCCACCGCCGGGTCTTTCAGAATGATGTCAGAAACCTGCTCCTGTCGCTGCGCCATGCTGGCAAACGACGCGGACTGCGGGGCCTGCAAGGTGCCCTGAATAATGCCGTTATCCTGAATCGGGAAGAAGCCTTTGGGGATAAACACCCACAGCAGAATCGACAGCGCCAGGGTACTGAGCGCCACGCCGAGCGTCAGCCAAGGGTGGTTGAGCACTTTGGTGAGCATCCGTCCGTAAGCGGCAATCACCCGCTCAAAGAAACGTTCGCTGGCCTGAGAAAAGCGGTTCTGCTTGCGCAGGGATTCATGGCTCAGCATGCGCGCACACATCATCGGCGTCAGTGTCAGCGAGACAATGGCAGAAATTAATATCGCGACGGCAAGCGTGACGGCAAATTCTCGGAACAGACGCCCAACGATATCGCCCATAAACAGCAGCGGGATAAGCACCGCAATCAGCGAGAAGGTCAGGGAGATAATGGTAAAGCCGATTTCACCCGCACCCTTCAGCGCGGCGGCCATCGGGTTTTCACCTTTCTCGATATAGCGTGAGATGTTCTCGATAACCACGATCGCATCATCGACCACGAACCCGGTGGCGATGGTCAGCGCCATCAGCGTCAGGTTGTTAATTGAAAAATCGAGGAACACCATCACCGCGAAGGTGCCGACCAGCGACAGCGGCACCGCCACGGCGGGAATAATGGTCGCTGGAACGTTGCGCAGGAACAGATAGATGATCATCACGACCAGGGCGATGGCCAGCATCAGCTCGAACTGGGTGTCATTGACCGACGCGCGAATGTTGTTGGTGCGGTCAGACAGAACCTTCACCTGCACCGATTTCGGCAGGCTGCTGGTGAGCTGTGGCAGCATCTGGCGAATACTGTCGGCGGTAGAAATAATGTTTGCACCCGGCTGACGCTGGACGTTCATCACAATCGCCTGCTGCTTATTGGCCCATGCGCCAAGCCAGGTATTTTCTGCCCCTTGCTCAACGGTCGCCACATCGCCCAGGCGCACCGGCGCACCATTTTGGTAAGCGATAATCAGCTTGCGATACTCTTCGGCGGACTGCATCTGGTCGTTGGCGGAAAGCGTCACCGCGCGGGTTGGGCCATCGAGGCTACCCTTCGCCGAGTTGACGTTAGCGCCGGTGATGGCGGTGCGCACGGTTTCGCTGGTCAGCCCAAGAGCCGCAATAGCCTGAGCATTCAGCTTCACGCGCACGGCCGGACGCTGACCGCCCGCGAGGGTCACCAGACCGACGCCGGACACCTGGGAAATTTTCTGCGCGACGCGGGTTTCTACCATGTCTTCAACTTGCGTCATCGGCAGGGCTGATGAGGTAACGGCGAGGGTCATGATCGGCGGATCCGCCGGATTGACCTTGCTGTACACCGGCGGGTTAGGCAAATCGTTCGGCAGCAGGTTGGTGGCGGCGTTGATGGCGGCCTGTACTTCCTGCTCGGCGACGTCCAGCGACAGTTCAAGCTGGAACTGCAGCGTCACCACCGACGCACCGCCTGCGCTCTGGGAGGACATCTGTTTCAGGCCGGACATCTGCCCGAACTGGCGCTCAAGCGGGGCGGTGATCGACGAGGTGACGACATCCGGGCTGGCACCAGGGTACAGCGTGACCACCTGGATGGTCGGATAATCAACTTCAGGCAGGGCGGAGACCGGCAAAAAACGGTAGCCGATAATCCCCGCGAGCAGAATCGCCACCATCATCAGCGTGGTGGCGACCGGGCGCAGGATAAACAGACGTGACGGCCCGCCCGTATTGCCAGGAGGTAAAACGTGCATCAGGAGCGAACTCCTTTTTTGCCGCTGTGCTCAGCCGTCGGTTTTTGTTCTGTGGTTGCGTCGTGGGCTTCAACCACTTCGACTTTCGCCCCTTCGGTCAGACGGTCAATCCCGTCGGTGACCACTTTATCGCCCGCGGAAAGCCCTGCCGTGATAACCACTTTTTGGCTGTCCTGAATACCCGGCACCACGATGTGTTTGCTGACTTTGTTGTCATCGTTCAGCACCCATACGAAGTTGCCTTCGTTGCCCATTTGCAGCGCAGCGGCAGGAATGACGACCGCGTTCTGCTCGGTATCCACCAACAGACGTGCGTTAACGAACTGGTTCGGGAACAGCGCGTCGTCCATGTTGTTGAAGCGCGCTTTCAGCTTGATGGTGCCCGTGGTGGCGTCAATCTGGTTATCCAGACTCAGCAGCGAACCGCTACTCAGCTTCTGTTTGTTGGTACGGTCCCAGGCTTCGACGGTCAGGTTTTGCCCGGCTTTTTGTGCTTTCACTATCGTGGCGATGTCGTTTTCCGGCAGGGTGAAAATCAGGTCAATCGGATGGGTTTGTGTCAGCACCACGATCCCGGTGGTATCGCTGGTGGAAATCTGGTTACCGATATCGACCTGTTTCAGGCCCACGCGGCCGTCAATCGGCGCGGTGATGCGCGTCCAGTCGAGTTGCAATTGCGCGCTGGCGACGGCGGCTTCATCCGCTTTCACGGTGCCTAAGCTTTCGGTGACTAACGATTGTTGGGTATCAAGTTCCTGACGAGACACGAGATTGGTTTTGACCAACTGCTGGTAGCGAGCCAGGTCGCGGCGGGCATTGGACAGCGTGGCGTTATCTTTTGCCAGCTGGCCCTGGGCCTGTGCGAGAGCAACGTTGAACTGGCTCGGATCGATTTCCGCCAGTAGATCCCCGGCTTTCACCTGTTGACCTTCCTGAAAGTGTAGCGCCAGCAGCTGGCCGTTGACCCGGCTGTGGACCGTCACCGTGTTTGCCGCGGTGATGGTGCCGAGCCCGGTCAGGTAGCGAGGCACGGCTTCGCTGGTGGCCGTTGCCGCCTGAACCGGAGCCAGGGCGCCGCTGAAACGCCCGCCATGGCGACCGCCACCGGCATGCTGGCCCTGTGCTGCAGTAGACGACGCGGAATCAGACGATCCGCTGTTGTGCCAAAAATACACGGCGACACCTGCAATCACCACCACACCCAGCGCGACTAACCAACGCGATTTATTGCTGCCTTTCATCGTTATACGTATCTCGTCCTGAAAACTTTCACGGAATGATACTAGTTTAGTAACGGAACACCCCGGAAAGATGGAGGAAATATGAAGTACTGTCTGGAAACGTCTGAATGACGGGGGTTTTACGAGGCTGCTCGCAGGGTTGGCGAAAATTTGTGCGAAGCAAGTGACGAGCACGCTACAGTCGGCGGCGGCCACATTTGAATGTTAATTGAGGCTGATAAGGATGTTAGCACGGGGCTAAAATGGGAAAGCCCCAACCGAAGCTGGGGCTTTGTAAAAGGAAAGGGATATGATGAAGGTAGTCATCATACTGGTCGTGCTCTTAGTCATTAGCTTGCCAGCATACTAAGAGACCAGAGGGGGGAGTCATCCTCCCTCGCCCTTTGCCTTCAACGGTAGGTCGAAAAAGCAGCAAAGTCAATCCTCGCTTTACGAGACAGCTCGCAAACTCAGGAAAAAATGACCTGAGCCCAGCGCGCCAGACCGGCCGTGACCGAGCCGAAATCATCGCCACCGGCAATTTCAATCCCAGGCAGCTGCTGCGCCAGCGCTTTTTTGATCAGCGGTGAACGGGCGCTACCGCCGGTCAGGTAGATGACGTCCGGTTTTTCGCGACCATTATCCAGCGCCAGTTGTACCTGTTCAAGGATACGGGTTAACGGCTGATTCAGCGCAGCTTCCAGACCCATCTGGTTGATGTCTGCGGCGAGTTCAGGGCTCAGAAACGACAGCGCGGTAGTGATATCTTCTTTGTCTGAAAGGGCGATTTTGCTCTCTTCGGCACTGCGTACCAGGCGATAGCTCAGGCGCTGTTGCCAGGTTTTCAGCAGCAGGTTTACTTTGTCCGAATCGCGGGCATCACGCACCAGGTCACGCAGCATGCGGCCATTGGCGGCACTGTAGAAATCGGTCTGCGCCGGAACGTCGTTGATAGCGACGGCATTCCACCATGGCAATACTGGCAGGGCGATACCTTTTTCAGTATCGCCGCCCATGCCGAGCAGCGGCATCAGGCATTTAAATGCCAGCGCGATATCCAGATCGTTACCGCCTACGCGGCAACCACTGTGGCCGAGCAGGCTGTCCTGACGCTCACGACGAGCGCGCCACTGTGGCCCCATCAGCAGCAGGGAACAGTCGGTGGTACCGCCGCCGATATCGACAACCAGCACACGTTTTTCGGCGGTCAGCGTGGCTTCAAAATCCAGACCCGCCGCAACCGGCTCGTACTGGAAGACCACGTCGGCGAAACCGGCGCGCTGCGCGGCACGTTCCAGAATGCCCTGGGCCTGTTCGTTGGCGTCATCGCCACCGAGGCCCTGGAAGTTAATCGGACGCCCAATCACCGCCTGAGTAATGCTTTCTGATAGTTGCGATTCTGCCTGCTGCTTAATGTGCAGCATCATGGAGCATACGAGGTCTTCAAACAGCGCAACCTGCTGCGGCTTGAGTCCGCTGGCGCCCAGGAAGGATTTTGGCGATTTGACGAAGTACACTTCTTCGGGATCGTCGATGTACTGCTTCAGCGACGCGAGACCGAACTGGACGCTATTGCTCTGAACCTCAATATCTTCTTCGCGGTTGTAGCGGATAGCCCGGCGCAGCAGCGCTTCGGTTTCAGTGCCGGTCGCGGGAACGTCGTGCTGGCGATACAGCCATTCGCTGACCGATTCACGCGTTGGCGCACAGAGCATCGAGGGCAGCAGTGTGCTCCCGTTTTCGAGAGTTAAAAGCTGCGGCGCATCACCGCGCATCACGGCCACTGAACAGTTTGCCG
Organism: Scandinavium manionii; assembly: GCF_024764775.1. Classification (NCBI taxonomy): domain Bacteria; kingdom Pseudomonadati; phylum Pseudomonadota; class Gammaproteobacteria; order Enterobacterales; family Enterobacteriaceae; genus Scandinavium; species Scandinavium manionii. The sequence goes on from NZ_JALIGC010000039.1 coordinate 515,335, forward strand.
TACCGTAGTCAAAACCAATAAACACTGTGTAAATTCCCCATGCCGGTGAAGAAAGGGCGAAGACTTTAGCGGAATGTCGGTCTGGCGACAACCGGAATATGAAAGCAAAGCGCGAATGGCGCCAAGCGGTTATGCTCTGGAGACTTATTGAGGAGAAACAATGTTCATTTTACCCTGGCAAGCACCTTATGACTGGGCCTGGATGTTCGGCTTTCTGGCAGGGCGTACCGTAGAGGGCGTTGAGCGCTTCGACGATCACACCTATACCCGCAGTTTTTCGCTGGACGGCCATCATGGGCTGATGCGCGCCACGCCCGATCTCACCACTCAGACGCTGGTGGTCACGCTTTCCGATGGGCTGCAGCCGGTTAAAGAGCAGTGTCTGCAACGCCTTGAGCAACTTTTCGATTTGCGCTGCGAGCCACAGCAGGTGTTGGCGGCATTGGGTGAACTGGCCGCTGCGCGACCGGGCCTGCGATTGCCGGGGTGTGTTGATCCGTTTGAACAGGGGGTACGCGCGATTCTTGGGCAGTTAGTGAGCGTGGCGATGGCCGCCAGGCTCACCAGCCGGGTGGCGAAAGCCTACGGCACACCGCTTGAAGAGGCGCCGGAATTTACCTGTTTCCCGACGCCCCAAAAGCTGGTGGTTGCCGATCCGCTGGCGTTAAAAGCGCTGGGAATGCCGCTAAAGCGCGCCGAAGCCTTGATACATCTGGCGCAGGCCGCCATTTCGGGGGAGCTACCGTTATTACCGCCTCACGATGTGGAAGCGGCAATGAAAACGCTGCAAACGTTTCCCGGGATTGGCCGCTGGACCGCCAATTACTATGCGCTGCGTGGCTGGCAGGCGAAGGACGTTTTCCTGCCAGACGACTACCTGATTAAACAGCGTTTTCCTGGCATGACGCCAGCACAAATCCGCCGATATGCACAGCGCTGGCAGCCCTGGCGCTCCTACGCACTACTGCACATTTGGTACAGCGATGGCTTTCAGCCGGGCTAGTGGATGTGCTGCTCGCGGTGAGTGGTCCCTTCAGGCTGATGGCCGGAAATCACCACCCCGCGCGTTTCCCGACCAAAGGCGACAAACAGGCAGATAAGAATGGCGACTGTCCCGGCGACCAGCGCCATCGCCATCCCGTAGTTACCGCCGTTGGCTTCGGCGATACGCGCCTGTAGGGTGGCGTTCACTGAGGCCAGCAAATTTCCCAGCTGGTAGACAAACCCTGGCAGCACCGCGCGGGCATTCGCGGGAACCAGTTCGTTGAGATAGGTCGGCACCACGCCCCATGCGCCCTGAACCATAAACTGCATCAGGAATGCGCCGAGCCCAATGTTGAACGAGCCGGTCGAAAAGGCCCACAGCGGCAAGACCGGCAGCGCCAGAAACGCCGCGATGATCATCGCTTTCTTCCGCCCGATTTTTTCCGACACCGAGCCGAAGAAGATCCCGCCGAGCATCGCCGCGATGTTGTAACCGATGGCGATCAGGCTGACGGTGTGTGGGTCAAAACCGTGCTGCACTTTCAGGAACGTTGGGTACAAGTCCTGGGTGCCGTGGCTGAAGAAGTTAAAGCAGGCCATCAGCAGCACCAGATACAGGCACAGCTTCCACTGGTTACGTAAAATGGGTAGCAGCGCCGTGCTCTCTTTGCGTGCGCGCGCCGCCTGCCACACTGGCGATTCGGGCACTTTAAACCAGATGTACGGCAGCAGGAAAATTGGCAGGGCGCCAATCAGGAACATGCCGCGCCAGCCCACGGTGCTGTAGAACAGGCCGAAGATAATCGACGCCAGCAGGTAACCGCACGGATAGCCCGCCTGGAAAATCCCGGACATCAGGCCACGTGAGCGATCGGGAATGGTTTCCATCGCCAGCGACGACGCCACACCCCAAATCCCACCCATTGCGATGCCGTACAACAGCCGCAGCACCAGGAAGGTGGTGAAGGTCGGTGACCACGCAGACAGCAGTTCAAAGATGCTAAAGAACAAAATATTGAGCATCAGGATCGGGCGGCGGCCATATTTTTCCGCCATCCGGCCAAAAATAAGTGCGCCGACAGGACGGACCGCCAGGGTCAGCATGATGGCAATCGAGACGTCTGAAACCGATGAATGAAACCAGCTGGCGAGGTCGCTCAGCACGAAGACGAGGATGAAGAAGTCAAAGGCATCCAGCATCCAGCTTGAGAAGCTGGCGAAAGCGACGTGCTTTTGGGTCGCGCTCCAGTTGAAAAGTGTAGGCATGTTCGGTGTCCTGAAATTGGCTGTGCGGCGACAGCGTAGGGCAGGCAGGGCGTTGTGCGGGCAAGATGTCGACAGGACCTGTCACCGGGAAAGTTTGCTTGTTAAGCATTTGTATATTACATGTAAGGAATAATTGATTAGCAGGTTAATCGTTAGATTTTGTAAATATTCGCAGCGTAACGAAAATGAAAAGCCCGCGGCGGGGCGGCGGGCGAGGGGGCGCATAACGGGCATCAGTTGATGGCGAAATAGCTGGTGTTCAGCACCACTTCCAGCGGCTGGTTGGCGGCAATCGAATCGCCGTAAATCAGATCCACGCCAATTCCGGAGAGCGTGTCCATCATCAGCGCCTGATTGGTTGGCCCGGCAATGGTTTTCATCCCCAGACGCTGGGCGTGACCCTGCACGATGGTGACCATCATTTCATCCATCAGACTGGCATGAACGTTGCCAATCAGTTCTGGATCCAGCATTACGTAGTCGGCGATGCCCGCTTTCAGATGTTCAAACAGATCGAGATCCTGACCAACCTGGCTGATGATAATTTTACAGCCCGCGTGGCGCAGCTGATCTAACCCTTCCTGAACGCCAGACTGCGCCAGACTGCTGGCGTTGAACACCAGATGCAGCAACCGGGCAGGCATGGCGCTGAGTTTCAGTCCGTCGAGAATTTCGTTAATGAGCACCGGCCCGGTCAGGCCCGCCACCGACAGCGGCAGGGTGACGCTTATCCCGCGGGCGGCAACTTTATGCGCCCAGCTGCGGAAGAACTCCTGGAAAATGCGTCTGTCGAGAGCATGGAGCAGTTCCTGATCCGCCAGCCCTTTACGGAACGCCTGTTCCTCTACCATTTCACCTTCGCTGGTCCACAATCGCATCGACAGCAGCCAGAAGTTGCTGCTTTCTGGAATGCGCGGCGACGCCACGCCCCGTGCCATCAGCACCAGATGGTTGTCGCGTACCATGCACCACTGCTCGTCGAGCGACATCATACTGCGCTGCTGATGCAACCGGTCCTGCTGCGGTTCATAGACGCTGACCATCCCGCGCCCGTTATTTTTCGAGGTGTAGCAGGCAATATCGGCCTGTGACATCACTTCGGACGCCAGACAGTTATGCTCGTCGATTAGCGTAATTCCGGCGCTGGCACCGATGCGGTGCAGGCGGCCTTCCCACAGGAAGTGATAATCGTTGATGGCATGAATGATACGCCCGGAAATATACCGTGCGCTTTCGATGTTACAGTCCGGCAGCAGCAGGCCAAATTCGTCGCCGCCGAGACGGGCGAGCACATCGCTGGTGCGCAACATACTGAGCACCAGCGAAGAGAGTTCGCGCAGCAGCGCATCGCCCGCAGCGTGACCGGCGGTATCGTTCACCGCTTTAAAGCGATCAAGGTCGATAAACACCAGCGCGTGACGCTGATGCGTTTCCTGAACGCTATGCAGCAGACGTTTGAGGTGATTCTCAAAACTGACGCGGTTAGCCAGGTGGGTGAGGGCATCGTGCGACGCGCTGTAGCTCAGTTGACGGAGCATTTTGCGCGATTCGGTGACGTCCTGAATAACCAGCACTGAACCGATGTTTTGCCCGTCGAGTGTGCTCAACGGCGTGATGCTGTAGTGGATGTCGTAACTGCCGCCGTTCCGGCAGTGCAGCACTACATCCTGTTCGATATCGTTGCGAGACATATCACCGCTATGAATGTTTTCCATCAACGGGCCGTTGTCGCCAAAGGTAATGCGCAGCACGTTAAGCAGCGGCTGCTTCATGGCTTCATTCTGACTCCAGCCACTCATTTTTTCGGCAACCGGGTTCATAAAGATGACGTTCATATCGACGTCGGTACACAGCACTGCTTCACCGATAGAATCCAGGGTAATGTGCAGACGCTCTTTTTCCTGGAACAGCGCTTCGTTCAGCTGTTTCACCTCGGTCATATCCATATTAATGCCAAGCAGGCGCTCCACTTCACCCTGTTTATTCAGCACACGGTTAGCCAGCGAGCGAATATGGCGGATGCCTTCTTTGACGTGGATACGGAATTCCAGCTTGAAAGGCGAGCGAGCAGTCAGCGCATTGCGAATCACGCGCTCGGCCTGCTCGCGGTCTTCTTCCACCAGGCAGTTATGCCACAGTTGCCAGGTCGGTTTGAGGTGTGACGGGATTTCATACAGCTCGAACATCCGCTTATCCCAGGAGATGAGATCGGGCTCCAGCTCCCATTCCCAGATGCCAATTCCGCCCGCTTCGTTGGCGAGCGTGATGCGCTCCATCAGCCGCTTGTTGACCCATTCGGTGTGCTTCAGGTCGTTGATGTCTTCAATCTGGGCGATGAAATAGAGCGGCGTACCGTCCGCATGACGCACCAGCGACACCGCCAGTAGCGCCCAGACGACGTCGCCTTTACGCGTGTAGTAGCGCTTTTCCATGGTGTACGTGTTGATTTCGCCGCTGATCAACAGTTCGAGTTGCGACAGGTCATTGTCGAGATCTTCCGGCAAGGTCAACTGCTGGAAAGTCATCGCCCGCAGTTCGTTCTGGCTGTATCCAAGGAATTTGCACAGCGCTTTGTTAGCCTGCAGCCACTCGCCTTCGGTGCCGACCAGCGCCATACCGATGGCGGAATATTCCATCGCGTTGCGAAAGCGCTCTTCGCTCTCGGTAATGTGTTTGCGCTCGGCCCGAAAGGCGTACATCACCATTGTCATCACGTTGGCGGGTAGCAGGATCATCAGGAACGGCAGCCACGGCGTATTGCTCATCGAATAAACGTGAGGGGTTTGCAGGCTCAGCGGATGAGTCACCATCATCATCGACACCATCATGATGGTAATGAGGAAAACGGAGAACGCTTCCATGCGCGGCAGGCGCACGGCGCTCCACATCAACAGCACAATAATGCAGGTAAACGGCCACGGCAGCCACAGCATCGCTATCGCGCTCAGCGCCAGAGTGACCGCCAGCGTCAGTAGCGTTTCCAGCAGCAGACGCGGTTTGCGATGGCGCAACAGATAATGGTTTTTATACAGCAAACCGAGCGGGACCAGCGCCAGCGCGCCAATCGATTCGGACAACACCCACACCAGGAACGTGTGCAGCGGATGTGCGGCCGGGGCGAACAACAGCACCAGCAGCCCGCCCGCCAGCGGCGGCACTACCGCACAGGAGATGGCCAGACGAACCCAGTCGTGCAGGTTTTGCAGTGGATTATAGCCGGGCAAAAATTTGCGCAGCAGCAGCGCGCCCAATGCTGCTTCAATGGCATTGATAGCGGGATAAATGATATTCGTGGTACTGAGCGGAAACAGCACCCACGTCGCCAGCAGGCTGCCGAGCGTGCAAGAAGCGGCAATGGTGGGCCACATTTTCCCGGCATGGCGATAAAACGCGACCATCATAATAGCGGTCGGGAACCATAAAGGTGCGAGAACGGTTCCGAAACGCGTCAGCTCGAGGGAGAAAAGGGTAAAAATGAACGTCAGCAACCCGAGGCATATCATGCGCAGCACAGGATGAGAGGGCGTAACGGGCACTCGTTGTTCAGATATCTTCATTTACCGCTTTCCACGAGGGCTTTCCGGCCGCGACTTTTCACGAGGAATGGGCCTGAATTCATAAGGATGATGAATGGGATCATGCTAGTACAAACAATTTACATTTCCTATGACATCTGCTCAATATTTAACAGCATTGAGCGATAAAGAAGTGGCAATGAACAAAAAGTGTCTAACACGTTGGAAAATTGAACATATTAATTTGAGAATAGTCACTTTTCAGCCCGGCTGGGGGGAAAATCGTTTTCGACTGGTATCGACGGGCTGAAATCCCTATAATTGCCGCGTTTGGCGCTCCGACGCCACCCTTCCTATCATCCAGGTTAATCAGGTCGCAAAAACTTATGACTGATAAGTCTCATCAGTGCGTCATTATAGGCATCGCCGGCGCATCGGCTTCAGGTAAAAGCCTCATCTCCAGCACCCTCTATCGTGAATTGCGTGAACAGGTTGGCGATGAACATATCGGCGTGATCCCTGAAGACAGCTATTACAAAGACCAGAGTCATCTGTCGATGGAAGATCGCGTCAAAACTAACTATGACCATCCAAGCGCGATGGATCACAGTCTGTTGTATCAGCATCTGCAAACGCTTAAACGCGGTGAAGCGATTGAACTCCCGGTGTACAGCTATGTGGAACATACTCGCATGCCACAGACCGTGCATATCAAGCCGAAGAAAGTCATTATCCTCGAAGGGATTTTGCTGCTGACCGACGCCCGTCTGCGCGAAGAAATGAACTTCTCCATTTTTGTCGACACCCCGCTGGATATCTGCCTGATGCGTCGCATCAAGCGTGATGTTAACGAGCGCGGCCGTTCGATGGATTCGGTGATGGCACAGTATCAAAAAACGGTCCGCCCGATGTTCCTGCAGTTTATCGAGCCGTCCAAACAGTACGCCGACATTATCGTGCCGCGCGGCGGGAAAAACCGCATCGCCATCGATATTCTGAAGGCCAAAATCAGTCAGTTTTTTGAATAATTCCCTCGAATTATGTACTGTGCTAAATGACCCGGCAGATGCCGGGCATAATGCATTAAAGGAGATAGCGCATGCGTCTGTGTGACCGAGATATTGAAGCCTGGCTGGATGAAGGCCGTTTGGGTATTTCTCCACGACCGCCGGTTGAACGCATCAATGGTGCGACGGTGGACGTTCGCCTCGGCAATAAATTCCGTACGTTTAGCGGACACACGGCGGCATTCATCGACCTGAGCGGGCCGAAAGCGGAAGTCAGCGCGGCGCTTGATCGCGTGATGAGTGACGAAATCGTGCTGGCGGAAGGCGAAGCGTTTTATCTGCATCCGGGTGAATTGGCGCTGGCCGTGACCCTGGAATCCGTCACCCTTCCGGCTGATTTGGTCGGTTGGCTCGATGGGCGTTCTTCTTTGGCGCGACTGGGCCTGATGGTTCACGTTACCGCGCACCGCATCGATCCCGGCTGGTCCGGCTGCATCGTGCTTGAATTCTACAACTCGGGCAAACTGCCGCTGGCGCTGCGTCCGGGTATGCTTATTGGTGCCCTGAGCTTTGAGCCGCTGTCTGGCCCGGCCGCCCGTCCTTACAACCGCCGTGAAGACGCGAAGTATCGCGATCAGCAGGGTGCGGTTGCCAGTCGCATCGATAAAGACTGAGCGTGACAGACTCGTCGGAGAGAGCATGAGAAGAATTCTGACAACGCTGATGATATTGCTGGTGGTGGTTGTCGCCGGCCTTTCGGCGCTGGTACTGCTGGTCAATCCGAATGATTTTCGCGATTACCTGGTGCGCCAGGTGGAATCTCGCAGCGGTTATCAACTGAAACTGGACGGCCCGCTGCGCTGGCACGTCTGGCCTCAGCTCAGCATTCTCTCCGGCCGCATGACGCTGACCGAGCCGGGTGCCAGCGCCCCGTTAGTCAAAGCCGATAATATGCGCCTTGATGTGGCGCTGTTACCGCTGATTTCTCACCAACTGCAGGTCAATCAGGTGATGCTGAAAGGCGCGGTGATTGAGCTGACGCCGAATACGGAAGCGGTGAAAAATAGCAAAGCGCCGGTCGCCCCGCGCGAGAATACGCTGCCTCAGGCACCGGAAGACCGGGGCTGGTCGTTTGATATCGCCAAACTGCAGGTGGCTGACAGTGTGCTGGTGTTCCAGCATGAAGGCGACGAACAAATCACCGTCCGTGACATCAAAATGCAGATGGAACAGGACGATCATTATTTGGCCAACGTTGATTTTTCCGGGCGGGTAAACCGCGATCAGCGAGACCTCAATCTTTCCTTTAGCGCGAAGGTGAATGCCGGTGATTATCCGCATGCGCTGACCGCCACGCTGAGCCAGATCAACTGGCAGCTCCAGGGCGCAGACCTACCAACCCAGGGTATTGGGGGGCAGGGTTCTTCTGTGCAGGTCGAATGGCAGGAAGAGCAGAAACGCATCAGTTTCAGCCAGTTGCAGCTGACCGCCAACGACAGCTCTCTCGGCGGCGAAGGCAGCGTGGTTCTCGGCGATAAGCCGCAGTGGACGCTGAATCTGCACTCCGACAAACTGAATCTTGATAACCTGCTTTCCCAGAGCAATCCGTCTGCAAATTCCAGCGTGAATCAGCAGGGGCAAAGCCAGCCGCGTCAGCAGCGCCCGGTGATTGCCGACAGCGCTAACCAGCCTGACTACAGCGGTCTGCGTGGATTCAGTGCAGCGGTGCAGCTAAAGGCTGGTCAGATAATGTGGCGCGGCATGAATTTTGCTGACGTCGACGTGCAGGCTGACAACCAGTTTGGCTTACTCAACGTCAGCGGCTTGCAGGGTAAACTGGGCGGCGGCACCCTGTCGCTACCGGGCAGCCTCGACGCCCGCCGGGATACGCCTAAATCGTCATTCCAGCCGAAGCTTGAAAATATTCAGATTGGTACACTGCTAAAAGCGTTTGATTATCCTATCAATCTCACCGGTAAACTTTCCCTCGATGGCGAATTTAGCGGCGACAAAATTGATGCTGATAACTTCCGTCGCAGCTGGCAAGGGAAGGCGAAGCTGTCGTTGCTTGACTCCCGGGCGGAAGGACTGAACTTCCAGCAGTTGGTTCAGCAGGCCGTGGAACGCAGCACGCATGTGAAAGCGAAAGAGAACCTCGATAGCGCAACCCGTCTGGATGAGTTTTCCAGCGACCTGACGTTAAACAACGGACAAATGTCCTTCAATGACATTGTCGGTAAATCGTCGTTAATGACGATGGAAGGAAAAGGCTCTCTGGACCTGGTCAAAGAAGAAGGCGACATGCTCTTTAACGTGCGCGTGCTGGATGGCTGGCAGGGCGAGGATAAGCTGGTGGATATACTGAAGCAAACGGCGATTCCGCTGCGAGTCTATGGCAAATGGACCGAACTCAACTACAGTTTGCAGGTCGATCAGGTTCTGCGTAAGCAGCTGCAAAGTGAAGCCCGTGATCGTCTGAAAGCCTGGGCCGATAAGAATCAGGACAGCCAGTCCGGAAAAGATTTGAAGAAGTTTCTCGATAAACTTTAACGCCCTCAGAGATATAAAAGACCCGACAAATGCAATGTTGTCGGGTCTTTTTTTATTCAGACTTCGTAGTCCAGAGCGTCATCCTCCGTGCTCGGTGGGAAAATCTGTACCCGCTGGACGCGATGATTTTCTACTTGCAGCGTTTTCAGGGTAAAGCCGTCGACGTCGACGCTTTCACCGGTGGTCGGCACGCGCTGTAAATGCTCCATCAGCAGGCCGGCGATGGTGTGGTACTCGCGTTTATCATCGAGTGGCAGCGGCACAAACTGCACCAGATCTTCCAGCGGCATATGGCCGTTGGCGGTCCAACTGCCGTCGGCATTTTTCTGAATATCGTGGCGGGCGTCGATCTCCTGCACTTCATTCGGCAGGTTTCCGGCAATGGTTTCCATCACGTCGCTTAGCGTCACCAGCCCTTCAACGGAGCCGAATTCATCCACCACAAAGGCGAAATGCGTGCGGGCGTTGCGGAACTGTTCGAGCGCGGGCAGCAGCGGTAGCGCTTCCGGGAACACCAGCGGCTGGCGGATAAGCGCGCGTAAATCCAGTGGATCACCGCGCAACGATTGTGCCAGCAGGTCGATGACGTGCACCACGCCGAGCAGCTCTTCGTCGTGATCACCGCCGGTCACCACCAGACGGGTGTGCTGGTTTTTCTCCAGCAGCGCGCGGACGTCGGCTTCCGGGGCGCTGAGGTCGATGTGCTCAATATCATGGCGCGAGGTCATAATACTGCTGACGCTGCGCTGATTAAGATTCAGCACCCGCTCAATCATCCGTCGTTCCTGCGGGTCGAAGACCGGCTCGTCTTTGCTGTCTGCCACCAGGGAGGCGGTTTGTGCGTCCAGCTCGGCATCTTCTTTCTGCCCGCTCAGCAGACGCAGTACGGCCTCTGTGGTTCGGTTGCGCAGGCTCTGATTAGCCGACAAAAAGCGGCGACGGTTGAAGTTTGCCAATTGGTTGAGCGACTCAATCATCACCGAGAAGCCAATCGCCGCGTACAGATAGCCTTTCGGAATGTAGAAACCAAAGCCTTCCGCAACCAGACTAAAGCCAATCATCAGCAGGAAGCTGAGACAAAGAATGACGATGGTTGGATGGCTGTTCACAAAGCGCGTCAGCGCCTTGCTGGCAAGCATCATCATGCTGATGGCAATCACGACTGCGGCCATCATCACCAGTAAATGGTCGACCATCCCGACGGCGGTGATCACCGAGTCGAGGGAAAACACCGCGTCGAGCACCACAATTTGCGCCACCACGGCCCAGAATTTTGCCCCTCGCCGCTGAGTCGGTCCTTCGTTGTCCTTACCTTCCAGCCGCTCATTGAGTTCGACCGTGGCCTTAAACAGCAGGAATAAACCACCCCCGAGCATAATTAAATCACGCGCGCTAAAGCTGAGATCGCGAATCGTGAACAGCGGACGGGTGAGGGTGACCAGCCACGAGATGGACGCCAGTAGCAGCAGACGCATCAGCATCGCCAGAATCAGCCCGGTAATGCGTGCCCGGTTGCGCTGCGCGGGTGGCAGCTTTTCCGCGAGGATCGCGATAAACACCAGATTATCAATCCCGAGCACTAGCTCAATGACCACCAGGGTGATAAGCCCTGCCCAAATAGAGGGGTCGGCAATCCATTCCATACGTTGTTTAACACCTTCTGTGACAAGACAATAGGATCATGGTTAACGGTGACCCAAATTGCAATATACCCTGAGTTTATTCTTAAATATGAATTGTTATTGGTTAATAATATAACCCTATTGTTTCTGTTATTAACTAATTTAATTTCTTATTAATCCGACTATTTTTCCGGGCTTTTCAGTCGATGAGTTAATGTCAATATAAAGATAATCCTAAAAGTTGGCGGGGATTCTTAATATTTATCCTAAAAGCAATGGCGTTAGGAGTTGTTACCTTGTCGGAAATTGGCATTGCTGTAACAATCGAAATGTATAAATGAATATTAGATTTCATCCGCGCTTTATTCCCGGCGGTGAAGGAGAATGTTTGTCGTTTTATACATTGTCTCTTTGTTTCGGTCTGCTTTATCGCCGTAACTGCTTATAACCTTATGATTGAACAGTAGATTGGTAACTGAAAGCCAAGGGCGGTAGCGTGCCTGATGGCTACTAAATCAGCTTCGATTATTCTGTCAACTGCTTGCGGATAGATAACGTTTTTTTAGGAATGATGCCAGTTATATTTCGTTTCGGTTAACGGCATGCTCAATGCAAATGATCTGAATGAAAACTGGTTTTTTTATTCGCACAGGATAATTTCTCTGCCAAAGTGATAAATAATCAATGATGAAATCCCAACTGAAATTGATGCCATTATTGGTGTCTGCAATCCTGATGAGTGGTTGCACGGTCCTTCCCGGCAGCAATATGTCGACCTTCGGAAAAGATGTCGTTAAACAGCAAGACGCTGATTTTGATATCGACCGGATGGTGAATGTTTATCCGCTGACCCCGCGACTGATTGAACAACTGCGACCGCGTCCCAACGTCGCGCAGCCAAACATGTCCCTGGATCAGGAGTTAAGCAATTATCAGTATCGCGTGGGCGCCGGTGATGTGCTTAGCGTTACCGTCTGGGACCACCCGGAATTAACCACCCCAGCGGGCCAGTATCGTAGCTCCAGCGATACCGGTAACTGGGTTCAGCCTGATGGCTCCATTTTCTATCCTTATATTGGCCGCGTGCAGGTCGTCGGTAAAACGCTGCCGGAAATCCGTGAAATAATTACCGGTCGTCTGGCGACGTACATCACCGACCCGCAGGTCGATGTGAATGTGGCGGCGTTCCGTTCGCAAAAAGCCTATGTGTCCGGCCAGGTGAGTAAATCTGGCCAGCAGGCCATTACCAACGTGCCGTTGACTGTGCTGGATGCGATCAACTCCGCGGGGGGTATGACCGACCTCGCCGACTGGCGCAACGTGGTACTGACGCACAACGGTAAAGAAGAACGTATTTCCCTGCAGGCGCTGATGCAAAACGGCGACCTCAGCCAGAACCGTCTGCTGTACCCGGGCGATATTCTGTTCGTACCACGTAACGATGACCTCAAAGTCTTCGTGATGGGCGAAGTGAAGAAACAGAGCACCCTCAAAATGGACTTCAGCGGCATGACACTGACCGAAGCGCTGGGCCAGGCGGAAGGTATCGATATGACCGCCTCCAACGCCAGCGGCATCTTTGTGATCCGTCCGCTGAAAAACGACAAGAGCGGCAAGATTGCCAACGTTTATCAGCTCAATATGTCTGATGCGACGTCGTTGGTGATGGCAACCAACTTCACGCTGCAGCCGTACGACGTGGTGTACGTCACCACTGCACCGATCACGCGTTGGAACCGTCTCATCAGCCAATTGCTGCCGACCATCAGTGGCGTTCAAGACATGACGAACGCGGCGAAAGATATCCATACCTGGTAACCATTATGTTCAACAAAATTCTGGTGGTATGCGTCGGCAATATCTGCCGTTCCCCGACAGGGGAGCGGTTGCTGAAAAATTATCTTCCGTCGCTGGACGTGGAGTCCGCCGGGCTCGGCGCACTGGTAGGTAAGGGTGCCGATGACAGCGCGGCACGCGTTGCGGCTGTCCACAACATTTCCCTGGACGGGCACTGCGCCCGTCAAATTTCCGGAAAGATGTGCCGCGAATACGATCTCATTTTGACCATGGAAAAACGCCACATTGCCCGGCTGTGCGAAATCGCGCCGGAAATGCGCGGCAAAGTGATGCTGTTTGGCCATTGGGACGATGAACGTGAGATCCCCGATCCTTATCGCAAAAGTCGCGACGCTTTTGAAGCGGTATACCACTTACTCGATCAGTCTGCCCGACAGTGGGCGCAGGCACTGAAAGTACAGCAGGGATAACAATGACAGATAACGTAAAACAGGCACTGCCGCACGCGTCGGGCAGTGATGAAATCGATATTGGCCGCCTGGTCGGTACAGTGGTGGAGGCCAAATGGTGGGTGCTCGGCATCACTGCGGTGTTTGCCGTCGCTGCGGCGGTGTACACCCTTTTTGCGACGCCAATCTACAGCGCCGACGCGCTGGTGCAGATTGAGCAGGATACCAGCAGCTCGCTGGTACAGGATTTAAACTCGGCGCTCAGCAACAAGCCGCCTGCGTCTGACGCTGAAATTCAGCTGATTCAGTCGCGTATGGTGCTCGGTAAAACGGTAGATGACCTTAATCTGGACATCGCCGTAACCAAAAACACGATGCCGATTTTTGGTGCCGGTTGGGAACGCCTGATGGGTCGTGCCAATGAGAGCGTCAACGTTGAAACCTTTACCGTGCCTGCGGGAATGCGTGAGCAAACCTTCACCCTGGAAGTGCTCGGGCCAAACAGCTACCAGCTGACCAGCGACGGTGGTTTTGATGCGCGCGGGACGGTCGGCCAGCCGCTAACCAGGTCCGGCCTGACCCTGCTGGTGAGTGCCATCCATGCGCAGAAAGGCGGTGAATTTACCGTCACTAAATACTCCACGCTTGGAATGATTAACACCCTGCAAAACAACCTGACGGTAACGGAAAACGGTAAAGACACCGGCGTGTTGAGCCTGACCTACACCGGGGAAGACAAAGACCAGATCCGGGTTATCCTCAACAGCATCGCGGACAACTATCTGGCGCAAAACGTCGAGCGTAAATCGGAAGAAGCGTCCCGCAGTCTGCGATTCCTCGCCAAACAGCTGCCAGAAGTGCGAACGCGTCTGGACGATGCCGAAAATAAACTCAACGCCTATCGCCAGCAGAAAGACTCGGTAGATATGTCGCTTGAGGCCAAGTCGGTGCTGGATTCGGTGGTTAACATAGATGCGCAGCTCAACCAGCTGACCTTCAGCGAAGCCGAGATTTCCAAGCTCTACACCAAGCGCCACCCGGCTTACCGCACGCTGCTGGAAAAACGCAAAACGCTGGAAGACGAGAAGGCTAATCTCAACAAACGCATCACTGCGATGCCGGAAACTCAGCAGGAAATCGTACGTCTGACGCGTGATGTGGAATCCGGGCAGCAGGTCTATATGCAACTGCTGAATAAACAGCAGGAACTGAAAATTCAGGAGGCGAGCACCGTCGGTGACGTACGTATCGTTGACTCCGCGATTACCCAACCGGGTGTGCTGAAGCCGAAAAAAGCGCTGATTATTCTCGGCGGTATCATCCTGGGCCTGATGCTTTCCATTCTCGGCGTGCTGCTGCGGTCACTGTTTAACCGTGGGATTGAAAGTCCTCAGGTTCTGGAAGACCACGGCATCAACGTTTATGCCAGCATTCCGCTGTCTGAATGGCAGAAGAAGCGCGACCAGGTCAAAACCGTCAAAGGCATTAAGCGCTACAAGCAAAGCCAGCTGCTGGCGGTGGGGAATCCGACTGACCTCGCTATCGAAGCGGTGCGCAGTCTGCGAACCAGTCTGCACTTCGCCATGATGCAGGCCAACAACAACGTGTTGATGATGACCGGGGTTAGCCCGTCCATCGGTAAAACGTTCGTCTGTGCCAACCTGGCGGCGGTGATTAGCCAGACCGGCAAGCGCGTGCTGCTGATCGACTGCGATATGCGCAAAGGCTACACCCACGAACTGCTCGGCACCACCAACGACAACGGCCTGTCCGAAGTGCTGGTTGGTAAAACCGAGATTGCAAACTGTGCCAAACGCACCTCGATAACCAACTTCGACCTGGTGACCCGTGGACAGGTACCGCCGAACCCTTCCGAACTGTTAATGAGCGATCGTTTTGCGGAACTGGTGAAATGGGCCAGCAGCCAGTACGACCTGGTGCTTATCGATACCCCGCCAATTCTGGCCGTGACCGATGCCGGTATCGTGGGTCGCCATGCGGGCACCACGCTGATGGTGGCGCGCTATGCGGTTAACACCCTGAAAGAGGTGGAAACCAGCCTCAGCCGCTTCGAGCAGAATGGTATTCACGTCAAAGGGGTGATCCTCAACTCCATCTTCCGTCGGGCCACCGGTTATCAGGACTACGGCTACTACGAGTACGAGTACAAGTCAGACAGTAAATAACGTGTTTTGCTCCTCACCTCGGCCCTCTCCCCGTGGGTGAGGGGCAAAGTTCAACGCCATTCGGGGAACAAAATGACGACACATAACCCATTAATTTCCATTTATATGCCAACCTGGAATCGGCAACAGCTGGCGATTCGCGCCATTAAATCGGTGCTTCGCCAGGATTATCCGCACTGGGAAATGATGATTGTCGACGACTGCTCCTCTTCCTTCGAACAGCTGCAGCAGTTTGTCGACGGGCTGAACGATCCGCGCGTGAAATACACCCGTAACGATTTTAACTCTGGCGCCTGTGCGGTGCGTAATCAGGCGATTTTGCAGGCCAAAGGCCAGTTCATTACCGGAATTGATGACGATGACGAATGGACGCCCAACCGCCTGTCGGTGTTCCTCGAACATAAACATCAGCTGACGACGCACGCGTTTCTGTACGCCAACGATTATGTCTGCGAAGGCGAGGTTTACTCCCAGCCCGCGAGCCTGCCGCTGTATCCGAAATCACCGTATTCCCGCACGCTGTTCTTCAAGCGCAACATCATTGGCAATCAGGTGTTCAGCTGGGCCTGGCGCTTCAAAGAGAGCCTGTTCGATACCGAACTCAAAGCGGCACAGGATTACGACATTTTTCTGCGCATGGTGACCGAATACGGCGAGCCGTGGAAAGTGGAAGAGGCCACGCAAATTCTGCACATCAATCACGGTGAAATGCAGATTACGTCATCGCCGAAAAAATTCTCCGGCTACTTCCATTTCTACCGTAAGCACAAAGACAAATTCGACCGTGCCAGCAAAAAGTACCAGCTGTTCACGCTGTATCAGATCCGCAACAAGCGCATGAACTGGCGCACCTTGCTGACGCTGCTGTCAGTGCGTAACGGTAAACGTCTGGCCGATGGCCTGCGGGGGAAATAATGCTGCTGGAAGATTTACGCGCAAACAACTGGAGCCTGCGCCCGTGCTGCATGGTTACCGCGTACCGCATCGCGCATTTCTGCTCGGTGTGGCGCAAGAAAAGCGTCATTAACAACCTCTGGGCGGCCCCGGTGTTATTGCTGTACCGCTTTATCACCGAAAACCTGTTTGGTTATGAGATCCAGGCCGCCGCCGCCATTGGCCGTCGTTTCACCATTCACCACGGTTATGCCGTGGTCATCAATAAATTCGTGGTGGCGGGGGATGATTTCACCATCCGCCATGGCGTCACCATTGGCAACCGTGGCCCGGATAACCTGGCTTGCCCTGTCATTGGCAACGGCGTTGAGCTTGGCGCGAACGTGGTGATGATTGGCGACATTACTGTCGGCAATAACGTCACCATCGGGGCGGGCAGTGTGGTGCTGGACGACGTGCCGGACAATGCGCTGGTAGTGGGTGAAAAAGCGCAGGTAAAGGTCATTAAATGAATATTCTGCAATTTAACGTACGTCTCGCGGAAGGCGGGGCGGCAGGCGTGGCGCTCGATCTGCATCAGCGCGCGCTGCAACAGGGCATGGCCTCTCGCTTTGTCTACGGTTACGGCAAAGGCGGCAAGAAAAGCGTCAGTCACGACGACTATCCGAATGTCATCAAACAAACCGCACGCGTCACTTCAATGGCAAACCTGGCGCTGTTTCGCCTGTTTAACCGCGACGTGTTCGGCAATCTAAACAATCTGTATCGCACCGTGACCCGCACCTCCGGGCCGGTGGTGCTGCACTTCCACGTGCTGCACAGCTACTGGCTGAACCTCGAAGAAGTGGTGGATTTTTGCCACAAACTGAAAGAGCACAAGCGCGACGTGCGGTTCGTCTGGACGCTGCACGATCACTGGAGCGTGACCGGTCGCTGCGCGTTTCTCGACGGCTGCGAAGAGTGGAAAAACGGCTGCGGCAAATGCCCGACGCTGACCAACTATCCGCCAGTGAAAATCGACCGCGCCAGCCAGCTGGTAAGCGGCAAACGTCAGCTGTTCCGTGAAATGATTGCGCTGGGCTGCCAGTTTATCTCCCCGAGCCAGCACGTGGCCGACGCGTTTAATCGTTTGTACGGGGAAGGGCACTGCCAGATTATCAACAACGGGATCGACGTTGCGACCGAAGCCATTCTGGCGGAACTGGCACCGCAGAGTGTGACCGGCAGCAAACCGAAAATTGCGGTGGTGGCCCATGACCTGCGCTACGACGGTAAAACCAATCAGCAGCTGGTGCGCGACATTATTGCGCTGGGTGACGCAGTTGAAGTACACACCTTCGGTAAGTTCTCACCGTTTGAAGGCAGCAATGTTATTAATCACGGGTTTCTGACCAATAAGCGCCAGTTAATGAGTGAACTCAATCAGTTGGATGCGCTGCTGTTCAGCTCACGGGTTGATAACTACCCGCTGATCCTGTGCGAAGCGCTGTCCATCGGCGTGCCGGTCATTGCGACGCCAAGCGAAGCGGCCCAGGAAGTGCTGGAGAAATCCGGCGGCCGCACGGTAAACGTCGATGAAGTGCTGGCGCTGGTTCAGCTGCCAAAAGCGCAGATTGCCGAAGCGATTTTTGCGACCACGCTCGATGCGTTTCGCGACCGCAGCCGCCAGGCGTACAGTGGAAAACAG
Organism: Scandinavium manionii; assembly: GCF_024764775.1. Taxonomy (NCBI): domain Bacteria; kingdom Pseudomonadati; phylum Pseudomonadota; class Gammaproteobacteria; order Enterobacterales; family Enterobacteriaceae; genus Scandinavium; species Scandinavium manionii. The sequence continues at coordinate 533,292 of NZ_JALIGC010000039.1, forward strand.
ATGCTGGAGGAATATGTCTCGTTCTATCAGAATCTGTAGCTACCTGTTGCTGCCGTTAATCTACCTGCTGGTTAACGTCAAAATCGCCCAGCTCGGCGAAAGTTTCCCGATAACCATTGTGACCTTTTTGCCGGTGCTGTTGCTGCTCTACGTGGATCGCATCAGCCTGAAAAAACTGATGATTGCGCTGGGGGCCGGTGCCGGGCTGACGCTGTTTAACTATGTCTTTGGTCAGTCGCTTGATGCCAGCAAATACGTCACCTCGACGATGCTGTTCGTTTATATCGTTATCATCATCGGCATGGTGTGGGCCATTCGCTTTAAAACAATTTCGCCGCACAACCACCGTAAAATCTTGCGCTTCTTTTATGTTGTCGTCGGGCTGGTGGTGATGCTCGCCGCGCTGGAAATGGTGCAGATTATCCTCACCGGCGGCAGCAGTTTGATGGAGATAATTTCGAAATATCTTATTTACAGTAACAGCTATGTTCTGAACTTTATCAAATTTGGTGGGAAGCGAACCACTGCCTTATATTTCGAACCGGCCTTCTTCGCCCTGGCATTAATCTCAATTTGGCTCAGTATCAAACAGTTCGGTATCAAAACGCCTAAGACCGATGCTATGATTCTGGCAGGGATAGTGCTTTCAGGATCGTTTTCCGGCGTAATGACATTTATCCTGTTTTATTTGCTGGAATGGGCATTCCAGTATCTGAATAAGGAAGCAATCAGTAAGAAGTTACCCCTGGCAATCATTTCTTTAGCAGTCTTTTTAGTCGGTCTGGTATTTGCTTATCCGTATATTTCGGAACGCCTTGGCGATCTCGGAACGGAAGGCTCATCCTCTTATTACCGAATTATTGGGCCGCTGGTGATGGTTGGGTATTCTCTTACCCACATTGATGGTGTGGTTCGTTTTGGTTCTCTTTACGAATATGTTGCATCATTCGGAATCTTTAACGGTGCGGACGTCGGGAAAACAATAGACAATGGGTTGTATCTGCTGATTATTTATTTCTCCTGGTTCGCGGTGTTACTGACAGCCTGGTATATGTCGAAGGTCGGGAAAATGATGATTAACGCGTTTGGTAATAACCAAAACTATCGCGTGCAGCTGTTTCTGTTTTTCCCGGTTTCGCTGTTTTTCACCGGTTCTATTTTTAGCCCGGAATATGCGTTTTTAATTGTATGTCCATTTATTCTGCGTAAAGCGCTGAAACTGACGGATAGCTAATAAGGAGTCGAATAAATGCTGCTAAGTGTGATTACCGTTGCATTTCGAAATTATGAAGGCGTGGTGAAAACCTGGGCGTCATTGGCTCATCTGGCGCACGATCCGGGTATCGAATTTGAGTGGATTGTCGTCGACGGCGGTTCCGCAGACGGTACCGCAGAATTCCTGGAAAACCTGAGCGGTGAATATAACTTACGTTACATCAGCGAGAAGGATAAGGGCATCTACGACGCCATGAACAAGGGCATTGAGATGTCGCGCGGTCGCTTCGCTATCTTCCTGAACTCCGGCGATGTGTTCCATGCCGATGTGGCGAACAGCGTCCGCCAGCTGGCCACGCAAAAAGACAATGCGATGGTTATCGGCGATGCCATGCTCGATTTCGGTAACGGCCATCAGGTGCGCCGCAGTGCCAAACCTGGCTGGTATATTTATCACAGCCTTCCGGCGAGCCATCAGGCTATTTTCTTCCCGGTGAGTGGGTTGCAGCGTTATCCGTATGATTTGCAATATCGCGTGTCATCCGATTATGCGCTGGCGGCGAAAATGTATAAGGAAGGCTTTTCCTTTAAACGGATTAAGGGCCTGGTATCAGAGTTTTCGATGGGCGGCGTGTCAACCTCGAACAATCTGGAATTATGCCGCGACGCAAAAAAAGTTCAGCGCCAGATATTACGCGTGCCGGGCTTTTGGGCAGAATTTTCCCATTTATTACGCCTGCGTACTACGGGCAAGACCAAAGCCTTATATAACAAGTAGTCAATATAAGGAAAAGCAATGCAAGAATTAAACGGATTCTCGGTGCCAAAAGGCTTCCGGGGAGCGGGCGGTATTAAGGTTCAATTATGGTGGGCCGTCCAGGCAACCTTATTTGCCTGGTCGCCGCAAATACTCTACCGCTGGCGTGCATTTTTATTACGCCTGTTTGGCGCAAAAATCGGAAAGAACGTAGTGATTCGCCCCTCGGTAAAAATTACGTATCCGTGGAAATTAACCCTCGGTGATAACGCCTGGGTGGGCGATGACGCGGTGCTATATACCCTTGGCGACATTACCATTGGCGCTAATTCAGTGGTATCGCAGAAGTGTTATTTATGTACCGGCAGTCACGATTATATGAGCGCGCATTTTGATATTAACGCGACGCCGATTGTGATTGGCGAGAAATGCTGGCTGGCAACGGATGTTTTCGTGGCACCCGGCGTGACGATTGGTGATGGCACCGTCGTTGGCGCACGCAGCAGTGTATTTAAAACGCTACCGGCAAACATGATTTGCCGAGGCAATCCAGCAGTGGTGACGCGCGAACGCGTTGAAACTATTAACTCCCTGTAAGTAGAGGAATATAAACATGTCAAAAGTCGCACTCATCACCGGCGTTACCGGGCAGGATGGTTCTTACCTGGCAGAGCTGCTGCTCGAAAAAGGCTATGAAGTTCACGGTATTAAGCGTCGTGCGTCTTCATTCAATACCGAGCGCGTGGATCACATCTATCAGGATCCTCATGCTGCAAACCCGAAATTCCATCTGCACTACGGTGATCTGACTGACTCCTCCAACCTGACCCGTATCCTGCAGGAAGTGCAGCCGGACGAAGTGTACAACCTGGGCGCAATGAGCCACGTGGCCGTTTCCTTCGAGTCCCCGGAATACACCGCTGACGTGGATGCGATGGGCACTCTGCGTCTGCTGGAAGCGATTCGTTTCCTCGGTCTTGAGAAGAAAACCCGTTTCTATCAGGCGTCCACGTCTGAGCTGTACGGCCTGGTGCAGGAAATTCCGCAGAAAGAGACCACGCCGTTCTACCCGCGCTCTCCGTATGCTGTCGCTAAACTGTACGCCTACTGGATCACCGTCAACTACCGCGAATCCTACGGCATGTTCGCCTGTAACGGCATTCTGTTTAACCACGAATCCCCGCGCCGCGGCGAAACTTTCGTGACCCGCAAAATCACCCGTGCAATTGCCAACATCGCTCAGGGCCTGGAGAAGTGCCTGTACCTCGGCAACATGGACTCCCTGCGTGACTGGGGCCATGCGAAAGACTACGTAAAAATGCAGTGGATGATGCTGCAGCAGGACAACCCGGAAGACTTCGTGATCGCCACCGGCGTGCAGTACTCCGTGCGTCAGTTCGTCGAAATGGCCGCGGCACAACTGGGTATCAAACTGCGCTTTGAAGGCACTGGCGTAGAAGAGAAAGGCATCGTGGTTTCTGTTACCGGTCACGACGCACCGGGTGTGAAACCAGGCGACGTGATGATTGCCGTTGACCCGCGCTACTTCCGTCCTGCTGAAGTGGAAACCCTGCTCGGCGACCCAACCAAAGCGCACGAAAAACTGGGCTGGAAACCGGAAATCACCCTGCAGGAAATGGTCTCCGAAATGGTTGCCAACGATCTGGAAGCAGCGAAGAAACACTCCCTGCTTAAAGCTCACGGTTACGAGGTAGCCATCGCGCTGGAGTCCTGAGTCATGACCAGACAACGTATTTTCGTGGCGGGCCACCGCGGGATGGTGGGCTCAGCCATCGTCCGCCAGCTGGAACAGCGGGGTGATGTGGAGCTGGTGCTGCGCACCCGCGACCAACTGAACCTGCTCGACAGCAAAGCGGTGAATGATTTCTTTGCAGAAGAACGCATTGACCAGGTGTATCTGGCGGCAGCGAAGGTGGGCGGTATTGTCGCTAACAACAGCTTCCCGGCAGATTTCATCTACGAAAACATGATGATCGAAAGCAACATTATTCACGCCGCGCATCTGCACAACGTGAACAAGCTGTTGTTCCTCGGTTCATCCTGTATTTACCCGAAGATGGCAAAACAGCCGATGCCGGAAAGCGAGCTGCTGCAAGGCACGCTTGAAGCGACTAACGAACCGTACGCTATCGCCAAAATTGCCGGTATCAAGCTGTGTGAATCGTACAACCGTCAGTACAACCGCGACTATCGTTCGGTGATGCCGACCAACCTGTACGGCCCGCACGACAACTTCCACCCGAGCAATTCGCACGTGATCCCGGCGCTGCTGCGTCGTTTCCACGAAGCGACTCAGGACAACACGCCTGATGTGGTGGTATGGGGCAGCGGCACGCCGATGCGCGAATTCCTGCACGTAGATGACATGGCTGCAGCCAGCATTCACGTGATGGAACTCGACCGCGAGGTGTGGCAGGAAAACACCGAACCGATGCTGTCGCATATCAACGTCGGCACCGGGGTGGACTGCACCATTCGCGAACTGGCGCAAACGCTCGCCAAAGTGACCGGTTACAAAGGCCGCGTGGTGTTCGACGCCAGCAAACCCGACGGTACGCCGCGCAAGCTGCTGGACGTTTCGCGTCTGCATCAGCTCGGCTGGTATCACGAGGTGACGCTGGAAGCGGGTCTGGCCAGCACTTACCAGTGGTTCCTTGAGAACCAGCACCGCTTCCGGGGGTAAACCATGTTTCTGAAGCCAGAAGATTTTGCCACCGTGGTGCGTTCAACGCCGCTCATCTCGATTGATTTGGTCGTGGAGAATGCCCAGGGCGAATTTCTGCTCGGGAAACGTAATAACCGTCCGGCACAGGGCTACTGGTTCGTGCCGGGCGGGCGAGTGCAGAAAGATGAAACGCTCGCCGATGCCTTTATGCGCCTGACCGAAGCAGAGTTAGGCCTGCGCCTGCCGATGTCGGCAGGCCAGTTTTACGGCGTCTGGCAGCATTTCTATGACGACAATTTTTCCGGCACCGATTTCAGCACCCATTACGTGGTGCTGGGATTCCGCCTGAAGGTTGACGTCGATGGCCTGCAACTGCCGACCGCGCAGCACAACGATTATCGCTGGCTGACGCAGGACGCACTGCTGGCGGCGGACAACGTCCACGACAACAGTCGCGCTTATTTCCTCGATGAGAAATGCGCGGAGGCACCGGGTTTATGAAAATCCTCGTCTATGGAATTAACTACTCGCCCGAACTTACCGGTATCGGTAAATACACCGGTGAAATGGTGGAGTGGATGGCGCAGGAAGGGCACGACGTGCGCGTGATTACGGCCCCGCCGTACTACCCGGAATGGAAAATTGGCGAGCGCTACTCCGCGTGGCGCTACCGTCGCGAAGAGGGGGCTGCCACCGTCTGGCGCTGCCCGCTGTATGTGCCGAAACAGCCTTCAACGCTCAAGCGCCTGATTCACCTCGGCAGCTTTGCGCTGAGCAGTTTTTTCCCGCTGATGGCGCAACGTCGCTGGAAGCCGGACAGGATTATCGGCGTGGTGCCGACGCTGTTTTGCACCCCAGGCATGCGTCTGCTGGCGAAACTCTCCGGCGCGCGCACCCTGCTGCACATTCAGGATTATGAAGTGGATGCGATGCTCGGTCTGGGCATGGCCGGAAAAGGCGAAGGCGGCACGGTGGCAAAACTCGCCAGCCGGTTTGAGCGTAGCGGTCTGCACAACGTCGACAACGTATCCACGATTTCGCGCTCAATGATGAACAAAGCGCAGGAAAAAGGTGTGGCGGCGGATAAAGTCATTTTCTTCCCGAACTGGTCCGAAGTGGCGCGTTTTCGTGATGTGAATCCGACGCAGGTCGTTGTCCTGCGTGAGCAACTGGGCCTGCCCGCAGACCGCAAAATTATTCTCTACTCCGGCAACATCGGTGAGAAGCAGGGGCTGGAAAATGTCGTTGCTGCCGCCGGGCAGTTGCAGGACAAACCGTGGCTGTTCGTGATCGTCGGGCAGGGCGGGGGCAAAGCACGCCTGGAAAAACTTGTCGCCGAACACGGCCTGAGCAATGTGCGCTTCTTCCCGCTGCAGTCTTACGAAGCGCTGCCCGCGCTGTTGAAAATGGCCGACTGCCATCTGGTTATCCAGAAGCGCGGCGCGGCGGACGCGGTTCTGCCGTCGAAACTGACCAATATTCTGGCGGTGGGCGGCAATGCGGTGATCACCGCTGAAGCCACTACCGAACTCGGCCAGCTGTGCGATGCGCATCCGGGTATCGCGGTGTGCGTGGAGCCCGAGTCGGTTCCGGCACTGGTCGACGGTATCGAACAGGCGCTTTTGATGCCGCACCACAACGTGATTGCAGGCGATTACGCCGAACGCACGCTCGAAAAGACGAACGTGCTGAAACAATTTATTGCTGATATTTCCTCTCAAGACGTCGGGGTTAAATGATGAGTCAGACACAACTCTTTCCGGTAGTGATGGCCGGTGGCTCCGGCAGCCGTTTATGGCCGCTGTCCCGGGTCCTTTATCCTAAGCAGTTCCTGTGCCTGAAAGGCGACCTGACCATGCTGCAGTCCACCGTTAACCGCCTGAATGGCGTGGAGTGCGAAAGCCCGGTGGTTATCTGTAACGAGCAGCACCGTTTTATTGTCGCTGAACAGCTGCGCAAACTGGATAAGCTGACCGAGAACATTATTCTCGAACCGGCAGGGCGCAACACCGCGCCAGCCATTGCCCTGGCGGCGCTGGCGGCAAAACGCAGCTGTCCAAACGGCGACCCGCTGATGCTGGTGCTGGCGGCTGACCACGTGATTCAGAACGAAGATGCGTTCCGCGATGCGGTTCGTGACGCGGTGCCTTACGCCGAAAGCGGCAAACTGGTGACCTTCGGCATCGTGCCGGACCAGCCGGAAACCGGCTATGGCTATATTCGCCGCGGTGACGTTTGTCCAGGCGAGAAAGACGCCGTGGCGTTTAACGTGGCGCAGTTTGTTGAAAAACCGAATCTCGAGACTGCACAGGCGTACGTGTCCAGCGGTGAATATTACTGGAACAGCGGTATGTTCCTGTTCCGCGCCGGTCGCTACCTGGAAGAACTTGCCAAATTCCGCCCGGACATCATGCAAGCCTGTGAAAAGGCGATGAGCGTGGTCGACCCGGATCTCGATTTCATTCGCGTTGACGAAGCGGCATTCCTCGCCTGTCCGGAAGAGTCCATCGACTATGCGGTGATGGAACGCACCGCCGATGCCGTCGTGGTGCCAATGGACGCGGGCTGGAGCGACGTCGGTTCATGGTCTTCCCTGTGGGAAATCAGTAACCGCACCGCCGAAGGAAACGTGCATCACGGCGACGTTATCAGCCATAAAACTGAAAACAGCTACGTGTACGCGGAGTCCGGCCTGGTCACCACCGTGGGCGTCAAAGATTTGGTGGTGGTGCAGACCAAAGACGCGGTGCTTATCGCCGACCGTAATTCGGTGCAGGACGTGAAAAAAGTCGTCGAGCGCATCAAGGCCGATGGCCGCCATGAGCACCACATTCACCGTGAAGTGTACCGCCCGTGGGGGAAATATGACTCCATCGATTCCGGCGAACGCTATCAGGTGAAACGCATCACCGTGAAGGCAGGCGAAGGGCTGTCGGTACAGATGCACCATCACCGCGCCGAACACTGGATTGTCGTGGCAGGCACCGCGAAGGTGACCATCAATGATGACGTGAAGCTGTTGGGCGAAAACGAGTCCATCTACATTCCGCTAGGGGCCACGCACTGCCTGGAAAACCCCGGCAAGATCCCACTCGACCTGATTGAAGTCCGCTCCGGCTCGTACCTCGAAGAGGACGACATAGTGCGGTTCCAGGATCGCTACGGAAGGGTCTAACCATCATCTTTCACGCTGCAGATGCGTTGGCTTTCTTTGCGCACACCGGTCACTTAGTTTACTAAGCTCCCGGCGATGCACGCAGTTGCCGCCTTCCTGCAACGCGAAATCTAATGGTTATACATTTTACTAAATAATTTTCTCCGTACTGGAGAGGGTTAACTGTTGCCTGAAAAGGGTAAAAACATGACCACATTAACCTGTTTTAAAGCCTACGATATTCGCGGCAAGCTGGGCGAAGAGCTGAACGAAGACATCGCCTGGCGCATCGGCCGCGCGTACGGCGAATTCCTGAAACCGAAAACCATTGTGCTCGGCGGCGATGTGCGTCTGACCAGCGAAACGCTGAAGATGGCGCTGGCGAAAGGCCTGCGCGATGCGGGCGTCGACGTGCTGGATATCGGTCTGTCCGGGACTGAAGAAATCTATTTCGCCACCTTCCACCTCGGCGTGGACGGCGGCATCGAAGTGACCGCCAGCCATAACCCGATGGACTACAACGGCATGAAGCTGGTGCGTGAAGGCGCACGTCCCATCAGCGGCGATACCGGCCTGCGCGACGTGCAGCGCCTGGCAGAGGCCAACGACTTCCCGCCGGTGGTTGAATCTAAACGCGGCAGCTATCAGAAAATCGACCTGCAAAAAGCGTATATCGACCATCTGATGGGCTACATCGATACGGCGAACCTCAAGCCGCTGAAGCTGGTGATCAACTCCGGTAACGGCGCGGCTGGTCCGGTGATTGACGCCCTGGAAGCCCGCTTCCAGGCCCTGAACCTGCCGGTAACGTTCATCAAAGTGCACAACACCCCGGACGGCAATTTCCCGAACGGTATCCCGAACCCGCTGCTGCCGGAGTGTCGCGATGACACCCGCAACGCGGTTATCGAACACGACGCAGACATGGGCATTGCCTTTGACGGCGATTTTGACCGCTGCTTCCTGTTCGACGAAAACGGGCAGTTTATCGAGGGTTACTACATCGTCGGCCTGCTGGCGGAAGCCTTCCTCGAAAAACAGCCCGGCGAGCGCATTATTCACGACCCACGCCTCTCCTGGAACACCGTAGACGTGGTGAACCTGGCGGGCGGTACGCCGGTGATGTCGAAAACCGGACACGCGTTCATCAAAGAGCGTATGCGCCAGGAAGACGCCATCTACGGCGGCGAAATGAGCGCCCATCACTACTTCCGCGATTTTGCCTACTGCGACAGCGGGATGATCCCGTGGCTGCTGGTGACTGAGCTGCTGTGCCTGAAGGGCAAAACCCTCGGCGAACTGGTGCGTGACCGCATGGCGGCGTTCCCGGCGAGCGGCGAAATCAACAGCACGCTGGCCGAACCGGTTAGCGCCATCGCCCGCGTGGAGCAGCATTTTGCACCGCACGCGCTGGACGTTGACCGCACCGATGGCATCAGCCTGGCGTTTGAAGACTGGCGCTTTAACCTGCGCTCGTCCAACACCGAACCGGTGGTGCGCCTGAACGTCGAGTCGCGTGGAGATACGACGCTGATGGAAGCCAAAACAAAGGACATTCTGGCGTTGTTGAACCAATAAGCCCATACCCTCTCCCGGACGGGGGAGGGACACTTTTAACAGGAACAACGATGACGACTCTAAGAAAGCGCGAGCGAGCCAAAACGAATGCATCGTTAATTTCAATGGTGCAGCGATTCTCCGACATTACCATTATGTTTGGTGGGCTGTGGGTGGTCTGTAAAGGCGCAGCATTGCCGTTTTCCTACATGCATCTGATGATGGCGCTGGTCACCCTGGTGGCGTTTCAGATGATTGGCGGTATGACTGATTTTTACCGCTCGTGGCGCGGCGTGCGCATGACCACCGAGCTGCTGTTACTCCTGCAAAACTGGACCCTGGCGCTGATCCTGTGTGCCGGTGTGCTGGCCTTCAATGATGATTTCAATAACAGCCTGGCTGTGTGGCTGGCCTGGTATCTGCTGAGCACCTGCGGCATGGTGGCCTGCCGGGCGTTTATCCGCTTCGGCGTGGGCTGGCTGCGTAACCGCGGCTATAACATTCGCCAGGTTGCGGTCGCAGGCGATATGCCCGCGGGGCAGGTTCTGCTGGACAGCTTCCGCAATCAGCCGTGGCTGGGTTTTGACGTGGTGGGCAGCTATCACGATCCGAAACCGGGTGGCGTGAATGCCGACTGGGCGGGCAACTATCAGCAGCTGCTGGAAGATGCACGCGCGGGCAAAATTCATAACGTCTACATCGCGTTGACCATGCAAGACGAAGCCTGCATTAAAGACCTGGTGCGTGAACTGGCTGACACCACCTGTTCGGTGATCCTCATTCCTGACGTGTTCACCTTCAACATTCTGCATTCCCGCATCGACGAAGTGAACGGCGTGCCGGTGGTGCCGCTGTATGACACGCCGCTGTCCGGCCTGAACCGTGTGATTAAACGGGTGGAAGACATTGTGCTGGCCACGATGATCCTACTGTTGATCTCCCCGGTGCTGGCCTGTATCGCGCTGGCGGTCAAAATCACTTCGCCGGGCCCGGTTATCTTCCGCCAGACCCGCTACGGCATGGACGGCAAGGCCATCAAAGTGTGGAAATTCCGCTCTATGAGGGTCATGGAAAACGACGCGGTGGTGACCCAGGCCACGCAAAACGATCCGCGCGTCACCCGCGTGGGTAACTTCCTGCGCCGCACCTCTCTCGACGAACTGCCGCAGTTCATCAATGTGCTGACCGGCGGGATGTCTATCGTTGGCCCGCGTCCGCACGCGGTGGCGCATAACGAACAGTATCGTCCGCTGATTGAAGGCTACATGCTACGTCACAAGGTCAAACCGGGCATTACCGGCTGGGCGCAGATTAACGGCTGGCGCGGGGAAACCGACACCCTGGAAAAAATGGAAAAACGTATTGAGTTCGACCTGGAATACATCCGTGAATGGAGCCTGTGGTTCGATATCCGCATCGTTTTCCTGACGATTTTCAAAGGCTTTGTCAACAAAGCAGCATATTGAGGTAGTGACATGAGCCTGAGAGAGAAAACCATCAGCGGTGCGAAATGGTCCGCTATGGCCACGGTGGTCATCATCGGTCTGGGCCTGGTGCAGATGACCGTGCTGGCGCGGGTAATCGACAATCATCAGTTCGGCCTGCTGACGGTCTCGCTGGTGATCATCGCCCTGGCGGATACGCTGTCGGATTTCGGGATCGCCAACTCCATTATTCAGCGCAAAGAAATCAGCCATCTCGAACTGACCACGCTTTACTGGCTGAACGTGGGGCTGGGGATTGTGGTGTTTGCGCTGGTTTTTTCCCTGAGCGGCATGATTGCTGAGGTGCTGCATAACCCGGATCTGGCGCCGCTGATGCGCACGCTGTCGTTTGCCTTTGTGCTCATTCCGCACGGGCAGCAGTTCCGCGCGCTGATGCAAAAAGAGCTCGAATTCAGCAAGATTGGCATGATTGAAACCTCCGCCGTGCTGGCCGGTTTCACCTTTACCGTGGTCAGCGCCCATTTCTGGCCGCTGGCGATGACCGCAATTCTCGGTTACCTGGTGAACAGCGCCGTGCGTACGCTGCTGTTCGGCTGGTTTGGCCGCCGGATTTATCGTCCTGGACTGCATTTTTCGCTGGCCACCGTTTCATCAAACCTGCGTTTTGGCGCATGGCTGACCGCCGACAGCATCATCAACTACGTCAATACCAACCTGTCTACATTGGTGCTGGCGCGTATTCTGGGTGCGAGTGTGGCGGGCGGCTATAACCTGGCCTACAACGTCGCGGTGGTGCCGCCGATGAAGCTCAACCCGATTATTACCCGGGTGCTGTTCCCGGCCTTTGCCAAAATTCAGGACGACACCGCTAAGCTGCGCGTCAACTTTTACAAGCTGCTGTCGGTTGTCGGCATCATCAACTTCCCGGTGCTGCTGGGCCTGATGGTGGTCAGCAACAACGTGGTGCCACTGGTTTTCGGCGAGAAGTGGGTCAGCATTGTGCCTGTCCTGCAACTGCTGTGCGTGGTGGGTTTACTGCGCTCCATCGGTAACCCGATTGGCTCCTTACTGATGGCCAAAGCGCGGGTCGATATCAGCTTCAAATTCAACGTGTTCAAAACGTTCCTGTTCATCCCGGCGATTATCATCGGCGGCCATGTGGCAGGCGCGCTCGGCGTGACGCTCGGCTTCCTGTTAGTGCAGGTGGTGAATACCGTTCTGAGCTACTTCGTGATGATCAAACCGGTGCTGGGCTCGAGCTATCGCCAGTACATCCTGAGTTTATGGCTGCCGTTTTACCTGTCGCTGCCGACGCTGGCGGTGAGCTATGGCCTCGGCGTGGCGCTGAAGGGTGCGTTATCGCTGCCGCTGCTGTTGGTGATTCAGATTGCCACCGGTGCGCTGGCGTTCGCCCTGATGATTCTGTTTTCGCGCCATCCGCTGGTGGTGGAAATGAAGCGCCAGTTTTGTCGCAGCGAAAAAATGAAAGTGCTGCTGCGGGCGGGTTAGCAATGACTCTTTTGCCCGGCGGCGCTGTGCTTGCCGGGCCTACACAATGTTGTTTCTCCCTTTCCTTGGGAGGACCGGGGTGAGGGCATCAGGCCGCACCCGATGGATTAAGAACCCCGATTAAGAGGTCACACATGAAATTATTGATCCTTGGCAACCACACCTGTGGCAACCGTGGCGACAGCGCCATTTTGCGCGGCCTGCTGGACGCCATTAACACCCTGAATCCAGACGCAGAAGTGGACGTCATGAGCCGCTACCCGGTGAGTTCTTCCTGGCTGCTCAACCGCCCGGTGATGGGCGACCCGCTGTATACGCAGATGAAACAGCACAACAGCGCGGCGGGCGTAATGGGACGTGTGAAAAAAGTCCTGCGTCGTCGCTATCAGCACCAGGTCCTGCTTTCCCGCGTGACCGACAGCGGCAAACTGCGCAATATCGCCATCGCTCAGGGCTTTACCGATTTTGTTCGTCTGCTCAGCAATTACGATGCGATTATTCAGGTTGGCGGCTCGTTCTTCGTGGACCTGTACGGCGCGCCGCAGTTCGAACACGCGCTCTGTACCTTTATGGCGAAAAAGCCGTTGTACATGATTGGTCACAGCGTCGGCCCGTTCCAGGACCCGCAGTTTAACCAGTTGGCGAACTACGTTTTCGGTCAGTGTGACGCGCTGATCCTGCGTGAATCCGTCAGCCTGAATCTGATGCAGCGCAGTGAAATTACCACCGCCAAAGTGGAGCAAGGCGTTGATACCGCCTGGCTGGTCGATCATCACGACGAGGATTACACCGCCAGCTATGCCGTGGAACACTGGCTGAACAAAATCGGTCAGCAAAAAACGGTGGCCGTCACCCTGCGTGAGCTGACGCCGTTTGATAAGCGCCTGGGCACAACTCAGCAGGCGTACGAAGAAGCCTTTGCCGGGGTGGTAAACCGCATTATTGACGCAGGTTATCAGGTGGTTGCACTCTCAACCTGTACCGGGATCGACAGCTACAACAAAGACGACCGCATGGTGGCGCTGAACCTGCACAAACACATCAGCGACCCGTCGCGCTATCACGTGGTGATGGATGAACTTAACGATCTGGAAATGGGCAAAATCCTCGGCGCCTGTGATTTGACCGTCGGCACGCGACTGCACTCGGCGATTATCTCGATGAACTTCGACACTCCGGCGATTGCCATCAACTACGAACACAAATCCGCCGGGATCATGCAGCAGCTCGGGATGCCGGAAATGGCCATCGATATTCGCCATCTGCTGGACGGTAGCCTCAGTGCGATGGTGGCGGACACCCTCGGTCAGCTTCCGGCGATCAATGAGCGCCTGCGTGTGGCGGTTAAAGCCGAACGCCAGAACGGCATCGCGATGGTGAAATCCGTCCTCGACCGTATCGGGGAGGGGAAATGAAGGTTGGTTTCTTCCTGTTAAAATTCCCCCTGTCATCAGAAACCTTCGTCCTAAATCAGATCGTCGCGTTTATCGAAATGGGCTATGAAGTGGAAATTGTCTCGCTGTTGAAGGGCGATATGACCAACACCCATGAGGCTTACACGCGTTACGGTCTGGCGCAGAAAACCCGCTGGTTGCAGGATGAGCCGGTGGGCAAACTGGCCAAACTGCGTTATCGCGCGCTCAACACCCTGAAAGGCTTGCATCGCAGGGCCACGTGGCAGGCGCTGAACGCCAGCCGCTACGGTGACGAGGCGCGTAACCTGATCCTTTCTTCCATCACGGCGCAAAATACCGCGCCGTTCAGTGCCGATGTGTTTATCGCCCACTTTGGCCCGGCGGGCGTAACCGCCGCCAAACTGCGTGAACTCGGTGTGCTGAACGGCAAAATTGCGACCGTGTTCCACGGCATCGACGTCTCGAGCCGGGATGTGCTCACCCATTACACCCCTGAATACCAGCAGCTGTTCCGTCGGGGGGATTTGATGTTGCCGATAAGCGACCTGTGGGCCGAACGCCTGCAAGGCATGGGCTGCCCGGCGGATAAAATTGTGGTGTCGAGAATGGGCGTCAACATGGAACGCTTTGCCCTGCGTCCGGTAAAAGCGCCGGATGAGACGCTGCAAATTATCTCGGTTGCGCGTCTGACCGAGAAGAAAGGGCTGCACGTGGCGATCGAAGCCTGCCGTCAGCTCAAGCAGCGCGGCGTGCGTTTCCACTATCGCATTCTTGGCATCGGCCCGTGGGAGCGTCGCCTGCGCACGCTCATCGAGCAGTATCAGCTCGATGACGTGATTGAGATGCCGGGCTTCAAGCCGAGCCATGAGGTGAAGGCGATGCTTGATGAGGCCGACGTGTTCCTGCTGCCGTCCGTCACCGGGGCCGATGGTGATATGGAAGGCATTCCGGTCGCGCTGATGGAAGCGATGGCGGTGGGCATTCCGGTGGTATCCACGGTTCACAGTGGGATTCCGGAACTCATTGATGCCGGAGAGTCCGGCTGGCTGGTGCCTGAGAACGACGCAGCATCCCTGGCCGACCGACTCAGCGCGTTCGGCGCTTTCGACCAACAGGCGTTGCAGCCGGTCGTCACCAAAGCGCGGACAAAAGTCGAAACTGAATTCAACCAGCAGGTGATTAATCAACAGTTAGCCAGCCTGCTGCAGACGCTGTAAAAAGAGGATGCATGACGGACAAAAAGTTTAGCCTGACACGACGCTCCTTCCTTGGGGCCAGCTCCGCACTGGCCGCACTGCCCCTCATCAATAGCCCCGCAGCCCTTGCGCTGGGGCGTAACGATGCCGCTGATATCCGCAATTACAATCCCGGCAATGACTGGGTCCGTGCCTTCAACGATGCCTTCAAAGACAGCGATGTAGTTGAAGTGCCGGAGGGCGTGATATGCGACAACATCAATACCGGGATCATCATCCCTGCGGGGAAAACGCTGCAGGTTGGCGGGTCGCTGAAGGGCAATGGCCGTGGGCGATTCGCATTACAGGACGGCTGTAAAATCATCGGTAAAAAGGGCAGCCTGAATAACATTTGCCTCGATGTACGCGGCTCTGACTGCGTGATTCAGGGCGTGACGTTGAGCGGCTACGGGCCGGTGGCGCAGATTTACATCGGCGGCAAAAACAAGCGCACCATGCGTAACCTGCTCATCGACAACATTGTGATAACCAAAGCTAACTACGGCATTCTGCGCCAGGGTTTCCATAACCAGTTTGACGGCGTGAAGATAACCAATAGCCACTTCACCTACCTGCAGGGTGACGCCATCGAGTGGAACGTGGCGATCAACGATAAAAACATCCTGATTTCTGACCATGTTATCGACAACATTAACTGCACCAACGGCAAACCCTTCTGGGGCATTGGCATTGGTCTGGCGGGAAGCACGTACGACAACGACTATCCGGAAGATCAGGCGGTTAAGAATTTTGTCGTCGCCAACATCACCGGCAGCAACTGTCGACAGCTAGTTCACGTCGAGAACGGCAAACACTTCATTATTCGGAATGTGAAAGCCAAAAATATTACCCCGGAGTTCAGTAAGAAGGCGGGAATTGATAATGCCACGGTGGCAATTTACGGCTGTGATAATTTCATAATTGATAATGTCACGATGGAAAATAGCGCAGGCATGCTGATCGGCTACGGCGTCATCAAAGGCAGCTACAAGTCGATCCCGCAGAACTTCAAGCTCAATGATATTCATATGGACAATACCGCGCTGGCCTACAAGCTGCGCGGGATCCAGATTTCATCCGGCAATGCGCAGTCGTTCGTGGCGATAACCAACCTCGAGCTTAAACGCGCCTCGCTGGAGCTGCATAACAAACCCCAGCACCTGTTTATGCGCAATATCAGCGTGATGCAGGATGCCGAGCGTGGCCCGGCGCTGTCGATGAATTTTGACCTGCGCAAAGACGTTCGCGGCAAATTTATGGCCCGGCAGGACACGTTGCTGTCCCTGGCAAACATAAAGGCGGTGAATGAAAAAGGGCAGGGCTCGGTGGACATCGACCGGGTAGATCAGCACACCGTGAACGCAACCGGGATAAATTTTAGGCTACCGGGGAAATAAAATACGACGATTCCTGGGATATTGCCGCAACTATCGGATTAACCCCGAGGTTTTATCAAATATAGCCGGGTATCATCAAAAAAACATGCTGGATAAAACGTTCTGACTGGCTATAATTCTCCAACCATTCATAGGTGGACATGATAATGATTAATTTGAAAGCAGTTATTCCGGTAGCGGGCCTCGGGATGCACATGCTTCCTGCCACGAAAGCCATTCCGAAAGAAATGCTACCAATCGTCGATAAGCCAATGATTCAGTACATTGTCGACGAGATTGTTGCTGCAGGGATCAAAGAAATCGTTCTGGTCACTCACGCGTCTAAAAATGCGGTAGAAAACCACTTCGACACCTCGTACGAACTTGAGTCACTACTGGAACAGCGCGTTAAGCGTCAGCTGCTGGCCGAAGTACAGGCCATTTGCCCGCCGGGCGTGACCATCATGAATGTGCGTCAGGCACAGCCGCTGGGTCTGGGCCACTCTATTCTTTGTGCTCGCCCGATTGTCGGTGACAACCCGTTTGTGGTGGTACTGCCGGATATCGTGCTGGACAATGCGACTGCCGACCCGATGCGATACAACCTCGCCTCCATGGTGGCGCGTTTCAATGAAACCGGCCGTAGCCAGGTGCTGGCGAAACACATGGAAGGCGATCTGAGCGAATACTCACTGATTAAGACCAAAGAGCCGCTTGAAGTGGCAGGTAAAATTAGCCGTATCGTTGATTTCATTGAAAAACCAGAACAGAAGCAGGTCATGGATTCCGACTTAATGGCCGTTGGCCGTTATGTGCTCTCCGCAGATGTTTGGGCCGAACTGGAAAAAACCGAACCAGGTGCATGGGGCCGCGTGCAGTTGACCGACGCTATTGCCGAACTGGCGAAAAAACAGTCTGTTGATGCGGTGCTGATGACCGGCGACAGCTTCGACTGCGGCAAGAAAATGGGCTACATGCAGGCTTTCGTTAAGTATGGGCTGCGCAACCTGAATGAAGGTGCGAAGTTCAGAGAGAGCATTAAGAAGTTGCTGGTGGACTGATTTGTAAAGCAGTCTGAGCCAGGCTAAACGGCAGGGGAGGTTATGATGCGCAATTGCGCAATCGTGACGTCACTGCCGTTTTTTGCGTTTAAAATCAATGACTAAAAATGGTAGTTAAACGTTTATTTTTGTGACGTTTTGTGGGATTTGCGCTTGTTTTGAGGCGTATTTAAGACCACAATATTAGATTCGATTGATGGGGCTTATGGTTGAAATTTAGCCATAGAGCCAAATTACATACTGACTTTTCGTGCAGTGCACTGGTAGCTGTTGAGCCAGGGGCGGTAGCGTGTTTGAATATAGCAGGAATGCTGATGAATAAAAAAATACTAGTGAATATCGCTTCTCTAATGGGTGTTCAAGGTATTGGATACATAATACCATTACTTACGCTTCCATATCTGGTTCGGGTTTTGGATCCACATGGATATGGTATTTATGGATATACCCTTGCTATAGTCCAATATTTTACACTGCTTGTAGATTTTGGTTTTAATTTATCAATCACGAAAAAAATATCTAGAAACAAGGATGATAAAAACAAAATTAGCACCATATTCTGGAATGTAATAGCATGTAAATTGTTACTGGCATTAATAGGATTTATTCTTATTTTTATTTGGGCGATAATAGACCCTCTTTTTAGTGGTAACGAAAATATATTAATTTCAGCCTATGCAATTGTTCTCGGGAATATGATTTTCCCTGTGTGGTTATTCCAGGGGAAAGAGGAGATGGCTAATATTGCATTTTCAAATATCTTATCTAAATTACTCGTGGTACCTGCGATTTTTATATTTGTAACAAGTGATGCAGATATCTGGTTAGCCTGCTTGTTGAATGGATTGACTTTTATTATCGCAGGAAGTATTGGGGTTTTCCTTGTATATAAAAAATCTTGGATATGCTGGATTATGCCAACACGGAGAGGAATGATAGATGAATATAAAAATGCATGGCATGTGTTTTTATCTACAGCGGCGATAAATGCATATACTTCGAGCATAACTGTTATATTAGGGATAGTGACTACGCCAACCGTTGTTGGATACTTTGTGGCAGCTGACAAAATTAGACTTGCAGTACAAGGCCTAATTGGTCCTATTTCTCAAGCATTATACCCACGTATAAATGCATTAATGATTAAGGATAAAAAACAAGCATTTAATACAATTAGTGTATTATTAAAAGTTCAAGGAGGAGGTGCTTTTATACTTAGCTTACTTCTCTGTTTTTTGAGCTCACAGATAATATATTTTATGTATGGTGCTGCGTATACTGACTCAATTCCAGTCATGAGAGTATTATCATGGTTGCCCTTCATTGTTGCTATAAGCAATGTGTTTGGGTACCAAACGTTATTGGCATTAGGACTAGAAAAATTCTTTAGTTACATTGTGTTGATTGGGGCAGTCATAGCCTTAGTCATAATCTATCCACTAGTAGTATATTTTCAACAATTAGGTGCGGCAGTGACGATATTAATTACCGAGCTGATTGTAAATCAACTTATGCTATTTATTATCCTTAAAAAGAAAATTCCAATATTTAAAAGAACACTATGATGATTAAAATAAGTATTGTTACTGTTGTTTACAACGCCGTGGAACAAATATCTAGTACAATAGATAGTGTGCTTGAACAAAGTTATAGTAATATAGAATACATAGTGATTGACGGCCTATCGAAAGATGGCACAAAAGATGAAATTAGCCGGTACCTTGATAATATAAATGTGTATATTAGTGAAAAGGATGATGGTATTTATGATGCAATGAATAAATCACTCGATTATGTCTCTGGGGACTGGGTGCTATATTTGAATGCTGGAGATACATTACTGGATTGCTTTGTCATCGAAAAATTTGTTGCGGAAATTCAGAAAATGGAATTGCCTATCGCCGAAATGATTGGTGGTAATGTCATGTTTGATGTTCATGCAAACAAACAACTCAGCAAAGTTAAAGATCTTTCAAAAAGATGGGTATGCATGCCAGCTTGCCATCAGTCACTATTTTATCGAGTTGATGTGATTAGAGCTAATCGATTTAATTTAGAATTTAAAATATGTTCGGACCATGAACAGTTTATTAGACTAGTTGAAAGTGGTGCACGGTTTAAACCGATTGATTTAACAGTATCAACATTCCAATTTAATGGTGTCTCGGCAAAAAACCGAATTGGATTATATACTGAAAAACTAAAAATAGCGAAAAAATACAATGCATCATTTCTCAACATATTAAAATTACAGACGATTATCCTACGACTTAAAATATCTGGATTTATTAAAGGGTTCAGGGAGATTAACTAAATGTCTGAAGATAATAGGATTGATATTGTTATTCCTTGG
This sequence comes from Scandinavium manionii, assembly GCF_024764775.1. NCBI lineage: Bacteria > Pseudomonadati > Pseudomonadota > Gammaproteobacteria > Enterobacterales > Enterobacteriaceae > Scandinavium > Scandinavium manionii. The sequence goes on from NZ_JALIGC010000039.1 coordinate 553,055, forward strand.
GTTGATGGTAATGATGCCTTATGGATGGCAGATTTTAATGTTCATAAACCGAAGGTTAACAATGAGAACTCTCACGAAGTTAGATTTAGAGATTGGGATTTAATGCGTTTTTGGTTTCGTGGTATAGAAGAAAATATGCCATGGGTTAGGAAAATACATTTTATCACTTATGGGCATATTCCAGCGTGGTTGAATACAAAACACGAAAAAATTAACATCGTAAAACATGAAGATTATATTCCGCAAGAATATTTACCAACGTTTAGCTCACATGTCATAGAGATTTTTATACATAAGATTGAAGATCTTGCGGAAAAGTTTATATATTTTAACGATGATTTATTTGCTGTGGGTAAAATTGATGAACGCTTATTCTTCGAAAATAACTTTCCCAAAGATACTTTTGCATTCAATGTATTAGGATATGATAATATAGCACACATTATTATGAACGATGTAAAAGCAATCAATTATAAATTTTCCAAAAAAGAAGTTGTTTTGAATAATTTATGGAAAATATTCAATTGGCGTTATCTCGATAAGGCAGCAAGAAGTCTGCTGCTTTCTCCGTGGCCTCACATTACAGGTTTTTATAATCACCATCTTCCTCAGGCATATCTAAAAGATACTTTTAAGAAAGTATGGAATGAGAATGAAGAAATTTTAATTGCCACGGCCAATAATAAATTCAGAAGCAATGACGATGTAAATCAATATCTTTTTAGATATTGGCAGTTATGCTCAGGGACATTCAGACCATTTTCACTATATAAAAAATCTTCAGTCGTAAGTATAAATGATCAAAACTTTGACTCTGTTAATAAGACTATAAAAGATGGTACTAAAAAAATTATTTGTATAAATGATGGGGAAGTAACAGAATTTGAAAAAAAGAAAAAGATGCTTCATCAAGCCTTTAACACTATTTTGCCAAAACAAAGTTCCTTTGAAATAGTTCAGGGCTGAATAAATGTTATATATTTTTTTATTACTAGCAAGTCTTGCATTCTGTAGTGTGCAGTATGTAAAGTCAGCCAAACCATTAGGCATATATTTTCTTTATTCGACATTGTTTATGCTGTTCCTTTTTTCAGCGCTGAGATATGGTGTTGGAACTGATTATAAAAACTATGTCAAAATTTATCACGAAATAAATTCATCAATTGGCACAGATGCAAATATAGAGTTCGCATTCTATAATATAGTCAAGTTTTGTGATTATATTGGGGCAGATGTTGAACTAATGTTTGCTATTATGTCAGCAATTATCATTATTGTGTTCTTCTCAGCTAGAGAAATGCGAACAATATGGGGGGTTTTTGCTTTCATATGCATTCTTTATCTGCCTTCATTCTCACTAATTAGACAATCTGCGGCGATTGGTTTTGTTTGCGTAGCTAGTTTCGCAATCATCAATAACAGAGTAAAATATGCCTTCGCTTTAACGGTGATCGGTTGTTTATTTCACATGTCAGCAATTCTCTTTATACTTGTGATATTATGCAGAAGAATAAAAATTGGGATTGGATTGGGTTTTGTAACGATTCTGACGATCTATGTGCTTTTATCGAAATTTAACCTTGCTCAGCTTGTACTTGATAATGAATTTTTTCGCGAAAGCCGTTATGGTGTATATAGTGATTCTGGTATGTTTGCAAAGCAAACTGAGATGGGAACTGGATTAGGTGTTTTGCTAAAGCTATTACCATCATTTATTTTTTTACTACTTTCCCGCGGTTATAAGCGTTCGGACGATAAAAATATTGATGCGCTAAACATACTTAATTGCTTAAACTATATTTATATAATAGCAATATTGTTTTCTATCCAAATACATATTTTCAATAGAGTTGTCGATCTATTTATGTTTGTTCCCGCAGTGACTTTTGTATCATTGAATAGATTAGGATTGACTCGGGATAATGAAAAAATATGGAGATTGATATTTTCAATATTAATATTCCTGAATTTTGTTCTGATGATTTATAGTAATCCTTCAACAGCTTTTGGCGGGCTGGGAATAAACCCATATCAAAGTATATTATCCGCGCATTAAGGTGAATATGAACATGGTTATTTATGATGGAATTATATCATCATTGCAATCTTATGGTGGTATAACCGTTTATTTTAATGAGATTTTATCTCGGATGCCAGAGAAACAATATACAACGATTGAGTATGCATCAGCAGCAAATAGGTTATCAGTTGATAGTATAATAAGAAATGAAAGAGTATTGGAGCGTTACAGAAATTGCCAATTAAATAATGTCTGTGGAGATGTATTTCATTCAACTTATTATAGACTGCCGGATATCAAAAAAAAGACGGTCACCACTGTACATGATTTCACTTATGAAAAATATGTTTCGGGATTAAAAAAATACATCCATACTGAGCAAAAGTATAACGCAATAAAGAAAAGTGATAAGATAATATGTGTTTCTTACAACACAGCACTCGACCTTATGAGGTATTGTCCTGTAGCTGAAAATAAAATACACGTTATTCAAAATGGCGTTTCAGATAATTATCATGTTATAGGTAATAATTTACAGACTAGCAACGAGGTCGTCTTTATAGGATCGCGAACAGGTTATAAAAATTTTGATAAAGCAGTTTGCGCCGTTGCGTTATCGCCTAATCTTGAGTTAGTTGTTGTCGGTGGTGGCCCATTAAATAAATATGAACTGGCCATGCTGGATAGTCGATTGAAAGGAAGATATTCCGTTTCCGGTAAGTTATCAGACGAAGACCTCAACATTTTGTATAATACAGCTTACTGTCTTCTCTACCCTTCTGATTACGAAGGTTTTGGAATTCCGGTCTTAGAAGCTATGAAGGCAGGATGTCCAGTTGTTGCTGTTAATCGCTCCTCGATCCCTGAAGTTGCTGGGAATGCTGCAATACTGGTTGATAATTCCAATCCGGATACTCTTCATGATGCACTCGTAAATATTGAATTTAGCCGAAACAAATTGATTGTGGATGGATTAGTTCAGGCATCTAAATTTTCATGGGAGAATTGTTTTAATAAAACATTATCCCTTTATAATACTATTTAATTACTAGGTAAGTTCATGTCTAAAAAAATTGCATTAATCACTGGTGTTACTGGGCAAGATGGTTCATATTTAGCAGAGTTTCTGTTAGAGAAAGACTATGAAGTTCATGGCATCAAGCGACGAGCTTCATCCTTTAATACTGAACGCGTAGATCATATTTATCAAGACAGGCACCATGAGAATCCTAATTTTTATTTGCATTACGGTGATTTGACAGATACATCTAACCTTGTACGAATTATTCAAGAAATTCAGCCAGATGAAGTCTACAATCTTGGCGCTCAATCCCATGTCGCTGTCTCATTTGAATCTCCAGAGTATACTGCTGACGTAGATGCAATGGGTACATTACGTCTACTTGAAGCCATCCGAATCTGCGGTCTGGAAAAGAAAACTCGTTTTTATCAGGCTTCGACTTCTGAACTTTATGGTCTGGTTCAAGAAATACCTCAGCGCGAGACTACCCCCTTCTATCCACGCTCTCCTTACGCTGTAGCAAAAATGTATGCATACTGGATTACGGTGAATTATCGTGAATCCTATGGTATGTATGCCTGTAATGGAATCCTTTTCAATCATGAATCACCACGCCGTGGCGAGACTTTCGTAACTCGTAAAATTACCCGCGCCATTGCCAATATATCTCAGGGTATTGAAGAATGCCTTTATCTTGGCAACATGGACTCATTGCGTGACTGGGGTCATGCGAAAGACTATGTGCGCATGCAATGGATGATGTTACAGCAGGAACATCCAGAAGACTTTGTCATTGCAACTGGGAAGCAAATATCTGTACGCGAATTCGTCCGCATGTCAGCTAAAGAAGTTGGCTTAGAGGTCGATTTTACCGGAGAGGGGGTTAATGAAATTGCTACTGTTACACGCAAAAATTCAGAATGTGCAATCGGCGTAAATGTTGGTGATGTTATCGTACGTGTAGACCCTCGTTATTTCCGACCGGCGGAAGTAGAAACTTTACTTGGCGACCCAACAAAAGCCAAAAAAGTTCTTGGGTGGACACCAGAAATTACAGTTGAAGAAATGTGTGCTGAAATGGTTGCAAATGATCTGGCGAAAGCTAAACAGCATGCTTTACTAAAAAGTTACGGTTATGATGTCTCGGTTTCTCTGGAGCGCTAGTTGATGAGTAAATCGCGTATTTATGTTGCAGGTCATCGTGGGATGGTAGGTTCTGCTATTTGTCGTGTATTGAAAGCACACAAAGATACCGAGCTCATTATAAAAGCTCATTCTGAACTTGACCTCACCTCCCAAAAAGAAGTTAATGATTTTTTTGAAAGTGAACAAATTGATCAAGTGTATTTAGCCGCCGCGAAAGTTGGTGGCATTCATGCTAATAATACGTATCCTGCAGAATTCATTTATCAAAATTTGATGATTGAAAGCAATATTATTCATGCGGCCCACATTACTAATGTTCAGAAATTGCTTTTTTTAGGTTCAAGTTGTATTTATCCAAAGCTTGCTGAGCAACCTATACATGAGGCATCCCTACTTACAGGAATACTCGAAGCAACAAATGAGCCTTATGCAATTGCGAAAATAGCAGGTATAAAACTTTGTGAGTCATACAATCGTCAGTACGGACGTGATTATCGAAGTGTCATGCCAACTAATCTTTATGGCATTAATGATAATTTCCATCCAGAGAACTCTCATGTAATACCAGCATTAATGCGACGTTTCCATGAGGCAAAAATGACTCAAGCCGCAGACGTTATTGTATGGGGTTCAGGGAAGCCTATGCGAGAGTTCTTGTATGTGGATGATATGGCTGCTGCATCTGTGCATGTGATGAATCTAGATGAAACAATCTATGAGGCCAATACGCAACCGATGCTTTCCCATATTAATGTTGGGACAGGGGTAGATTGCACTATCCGTGAGATGGCTGAGACGATGGCAGAAGTAGTTGGCTATAAAGGAAATATCATTTTCGACTCTTCCAAACCTGATGGTACGCCTCGTAAGTTAATGGATGTTTCACGTCTTAATAAATTGGGATGGCGCTATCATTATGATTTAAAGGAAGGACTCACACTAACGTATAAATGGTTCCTTGAAAATCTTAGTTCATTCCGAGGATAAATTCTAAAATGAGATTAGAGGAACATGTATTTAAGTGTATTGTTGCAAACACCCCTCTAATTTCGATCGATCTCATCATACGAAATACTGAAGGCAAGGTGCTGCTAGGTCAGCGCCAAAACAGGCCAGCTAAAGATTTTTGGTTTGTGCCTGGTGGCCGAATTTTCAAGGATGAATCTTTCGAGATTGCCTTCCAGCGAATAACAAAAGAAGAATTAGGACTGAAGCTCAATCTAACATATACTACTTTTCTAGGAATATATGAGCATTTTTATGATGATAATTTTTCAGAGGCGAATTTTAGTACTCATTATGTTGTTCTTGGGTATGAACTATTTGTTGATGATTTAAGAGCGGAGTTGCCGCACACTCAACATAGTTCTTACAAATGGTTTGATGAAGATACTATATCTGACGATCCTACTGTGCATCAATATACAAAAAATTATTTCTTATCAAGGTAATTAATATGCTACTTCCTATTATTATGGCTGGAGGTTCCGGCACTCGACTATGGCCCCTTTCTCGTACGTTATATCCTAAACAGTTTCTGTCACTTAATAGTCGATTGACTATGCTCCAGGAAACAGTACATCGCCTTGATAAGATTGAACATACCCCAGCTTTTATCATTTGTAATGAAGCTCATCGATTTATTGTGGCTGAGCAGTTACGAAAAGAAGAATTACAGCACAGTGGGATTTTGCTGGAACCTGTTGGTCGTAACACAGCCCCTGCTGTAGCATTAGCTGCTTTGAATGCGCGAGCTAATGGTGATGATCCAATTATGCTGATTTTGGCTGCTGATCACGAAATTCAAGATCTAGAAAGTTTTACACTTGCGGTACTTAATGCAAAGGTTCACGCTGAAAGCGGTAAACTGGTAACATTCGGTATTATACCCACACTGCCAGAAACCGGATATGGCTATATCAAAACGGGTGCAGCTTTAAATAGTAGCGGTTATGAGGTTTCTGCATTTGTTGAAAAACCAGAGCTTGAGCTTGCAAAGAAATATCTTACCGAAGGAGGATATTTATGGAATAGCGGCATGTTCATGTTCAAAGCATCAACTTTTCTCCAGGAGCTTGGTAAATTTCGGCCGGAAATTCTTTCAGCTTGCAAAAATGCTATGGCAGCGACGAGCCAGGATCTGGATTTCATCAGAATTGACAGTGATGCCTTTTGTCTTTGTCCTGAGGATTCGATTGATTATGCGGTCATGGAAAAAACAGACAAAGCTGTCGTTATGCCTTTGGATGCCAAATGGAGTGACGTTGGGTCATGGTCGGCGCTTTGGGATATAAGCACAAAAGATGAAAGTGGCAACGCTGTTAGAGGTGACGTTTTAATTGAAGATACATCCGATAGCTATTTGTATTCCCAACATAGATTAATTGGAGCTGTGGGTATTAAGGATCTAGTTGTTGTAGAAACTAAAGATGCGGTGCTCGTTGCTCATAAAGATAAAGTCCAACAAGTTAAAAGCATTGTTTCAAGACTTAAGGAAACAAATCGTGTTGAGTATTTACAACACCGTGAGATTTTTCGACCATGGGGCAGTCATGATACAGTTGCAGAAGGGCCTCGATATCAGGTCAAACATGTTATCGTATTACCGGGTCAAATTATAACAAAACAGATTCATTATCATCGTACCGAGCATTGGATTGTAGTATCAGGCACAGCAAAAGTTCATTTAGACGAAAGTACTTATTTAGTATCAGAGAATGAATCTACCTTTATACCTGTTGGTGTACCACATGCAATCGAAAATCCGGGGAAGATCCCACTTGTAATTATTGAGGTAAGGTCAGGTGTATATCTCGAAGAAGATGATGTCATACGGGTTTCCTCTTCAGGAGTTGGTTATTGATGAAAATATCCATCATCACAGCAACTTATAACAGTGAAGCAACTTTACGTGACACACTTCGTTCTCTTGAAACGCAAACATACTCTGATATTGAATATATTATTATCGATGGAGCCTCAAAAGACAAGACTCTTACTTTGGTAGATGCTAATTGCACGAGGGTATCTAAAGTAATAAGCGAATCGGATAAAGGGATTTATGATGCACTTAATAAAGGTATCAGTTTAGCGACGGGTGATGTGATTGGCTTCTTGCATTCAGATGATTTATTAGCCTCCGATATGGTAATCTCGGATATTGCAAATACATTTTCAACGACTGATTGTGATGCAGTTTATGGCGACTTAGAATATGTTATGAAGGATGATACGAACAAACGTGTTCGTTTATGGGAAAGTGGTGTATTCGATCGTAAAAAAATGCATTTCGGATGGATGCCTCCTCATCCATCCTTTTATATGAAGCGTTCATGCTATGAAAAATTTGGTAATTTCTCTCTTGAGTACCGAATTTCTGCAGACTACGATTCAATCGTTAGATTCATCCTCAAACACCAAATCTCTGTTGCTTATATACCCAAGGTACTCGTTAAGATGAGAGTAGGGGGTATCAGTAATCGTTCATTATCATGCATGTTATGTAAATCAATTGAAGATGTTCGTGTTATGAAAAAATATGGAATTATATGGCCCTTAGCTTTGGTCTATAAAAACTTTTCAAAACTTCCACAGTTCATTAAAAAGTAACTATTATGTTAAAAGCAAATGAAATTATTTACAAAAGCGGCATTGCCTTTGGGACTAGTGGTGCTAGAGGCTTGGTAAGAGATTTTACTCATGAAGTATGTGCTGCTTTTACACATGCATTTCTTGACGTTGTCAGCAAAACCTTTAAATTTACTTCTATAGCAATAGCAATAGATAATAGGCCTAGTAGCTATGAGATTGCACAAGTGTGTGCAGCAGCTATTACACAGCATGGATTTAAAGTCGAATATCACTCTGTGATACCAACACCAGCTTTAGCTTATTATTCTATCAGCAATAATATACCTTGCATTATGGTAACTGGAAGTCATATTCCGTTTGATCGAAACGGGTTGAAATTCTATCGTCCCGATGGCGAGATTTCTAAAATAGATGAGCAGGCTATTGTAAATAGTACTTATGAATTTTTACCAGTAAAAGAATTATCTTCACTACAGGTAAAAAAAGAAGGAGCTGATGCCTATATTGAGCGATATTCATCTCTTTACGGTCCTGAAAAACTGACTGGTAAGCGAATTGGAATTTATGAACACTCCAGTGCAGGGCGTGATTTGTATGCAACACTCTTTGAGAAATTGGGCGCTGAGGTTATTTCACTAGGACGTAGTGATGAATTTGTTCCAATTGACACCGAAGCTGTTGGCGAAGATGATCGATTACTCGCGAAGAAATGGGCTACAGAATTTAAACTAGATGCCATCTTCTCAACCGATGGTGATGGCGACAGGCCATTAGTTTCTGACGAAAAAGGAAACTGGTTGCGAGGAGATATTTTGGGGTTACTTGCAGCACAGCAACTTTCAATACATGCTCTTGCTGTGCCTGTGAGTTGTAATACTGCAATTGAGGTCTCAAATCAATTTCACTCAATAGTTAGAACTAAAATTGGCTCTCCTTATGTCATTGCTGCATTTGACCAATTGATTGAAGAACACTCATCAGTTGCTGGGTTTGAAGCCAATGGAGGTTTTCTCTTGGCTACAGATGTAAAAATTAATAGCAATCTTTTATCGGCATTACCTACAAGAGACGCTGTTTTGCCTGCATTGATGCTTTTAGTCGCATCCACTGAAAATAGAGTTTCGACCCTAGTGAATGCTCTGCCACAACGATTTACATGGTCGGATCGCTTATCAAATTATCCATCACAGAAAAGTCAGAAAATTATAGCAGATGCAGTTGAGTCCCCTGAATCGTTTCTGGCGCAATTACAATTGCAAGGTCTAAGCTGTATCAATGTTGATCTCACCGATGGAGCTCGATTTATACTCAGTAGTGGTGATATTTTCCATCTACGCCCTTCAGGAAATGCACCTGAACTTCGCTGTTATACGGAATCAAATGATGAAAGAAAGGCTAAAGAGCTTGTAGAGTTAGTCCTCGGGAAAATCAATGGATTGTGATATCAATTATAGCCATCACGTTGTTCATTTAATGTGCTTGAACAGATATGCAAATTTTTCTGATCCTCAGGCAACATTATTAATTAAAATAAAGGCATCTTCCACTACACACTCTCATATATCCTGAGTTAACATCTTCTCCACATTTCAAGCCACGCACACCCCGCGTGGTGACCACACCTGACAGGAGTATGTAATGTCCAAGCAACAGATCGGCGTCGTCGGTATGGCAGTGATGGGGCGCAACCTGGCGCTCAACATCGAAAGCCGTGGTTATACCGTCTCCATCTTCAACCGCTCCCGTGAAAAAACTGAAGAAGTGATTGCCGAGAATCCAGGCAAGAAACTGGCTCCTTTCTACACGGTGCAGGAATTCGTCGAGTCTCTGGAAACACCACGCCGTATCCTGTTAATGGTGAAGGCGGGCGAGGGCACGGACAAAGCCATCGAATCTTTGAAGCCTTACCTGGATAAAGGCGACATCATCATTGAAGGCGGTAACTCCTACTTCCCGGACACCGTGCGTCGTAATCGCGAGCTGTCTGCAGAAGGCTTCAACTTCATCGGCACCGGCGTTTCCGGCGGTGAAGAAGGCGCGCTGAAAGGCCCATCAATCATGCCTGGCGGTCAGAAAGAAGCGTATGAGCTGGTTGCCCCAATCCTGACCAAAATCGCGGCCGTGGCCGAAGATGGCGAACCGTGCGTGACCTACATCGGTCCAGACGGTGCGGGTCATTATGTGAAGATGGTCCACAACGGCATCGAGTACGGCGACATGCAGCTTATCGCGGAAGCTTACTCTCTGCTGAAAGGCGGTCTGAAGCTCTCTAACGAAGAGCTGGCGCAGGTCTTCACCGAATGGAATGACGGCGAGCTGAACAGCTACCTGATCGACATCACCAAAGACATCTTCACTAAAAAAGATGAAGAAGGCACTTACCTGGTCGATGTCATTCTGGATGAAGCGGCGAACAAAGGTACCGGTAAGTGGACCAGCCAGAGCTCACTGGATCTCGGCGAGCCGCTGTCACTGATCACTGAATCTGTCTTCGCGCGTTATATCTCTTCTCTGAAAGATCAGCGTGTTGCAGCCTCTAAAGTGCTGAGTGGCCCACAGGCTAAACCTGCAGCCGATAAAGCTGAGTTCGTTGAGAAAGTGCGTCGCGCACTGTACCTGGGTAAAATTGTTTCTTACGCGCAGGGCTTCTCTCAGCTGCGTGCTGCATCCAACGAGTACAACTGGGATCTGAACTACGGCGAAATCGCGAAGATTTTCCGCGCGGGCTGTATTATTCGTGCCCAGTTCCTGCAGAAAATCACCGATGCGTATGCTGAGAATGCAGACATCGCGAACCTGCTGTTGGCGCCGTACTTCAAGAAGATTGCTGACGACTACCAGCAGGCGCTGCGTGATGTTGTTGCCTATGCAGTACAGAACGGTATTCCTGTCCCAACCTTCTCTGCTGCCATTGCCTACTACGACAGCTACCGTGCTGAAGTTCTGCCGGCAAACCTGATTCAGGCTCAACGTGACTACTTCGGCGCGCACACCTACAAGCGCACTGATAAAGAAGGCGTATTCCACACCGAGTGGATGGAATAATCTGAATTAAGCAGCAAATGACATCAAACCCGGAGCCTTGTCTCCGGGTTTTTTTTAACCAAAAATCGCGTGTTTATTCGAAGTAGTCTGAATGTCGCTTCAACATCATGGCAATTCGCAGGCTTCGCCTTGACAGTGCCTCTGCGCTAGAGGTAAAACCCCCAACAGCTATTGTTTATCGTGATGGCCAGGTGCCATCTTCACCGTTAACTGAATAAAGTTGCGTTCTAATGAAAATTACAATTTCCGGTACAGGTTATGTTGGCCTCTCAAACGGCATTCTGATTGCACAGAACCACGAAGTGGTGGCGCTGGATATCGTGCAGGCCAAAGTGGACATGCTCAATCAGAAGAAATCGCCGATTGCAGATAAAGAGATTGAAGAATACCTGGCAACCAAAACGCTGAACTTCCGCGCTACGACTGACAAGCAGGATGCCTATCGCGATGCGGATTATGTGATAATCGCGACCCCAACCGATTACGACCCGAAGAACAACTACTTCAATACCTCCAGCGTTGAAGCAGTCATTCGTGATGTGGTCGAATTCAACCCAAACGCGGTGATGATCATCAAATCGACCATCCCGGTAGGCTTCACTCAGTCCATTAAAGATGAACTGGGTATCGATAATGTGATCTTCTCGCCAGAGTTCCTGCGTGAAGGTCGTGCGTTATACGACAACCTGCATCCATCACGTATCGTGATCGGTGAGCGCTCCGAGCGGGCAGAACGTTTTGCTGCACTGTTGCAGGAAGGCGCTATTAAAGAAAATATCCCGACGCTGTTCACCGATTCAACTGAAGCCGAAGCCATTAAGCTGTTCGCCAATACTTATCTGGCAATGCGTGTGGCCTACTTCAATGAGCTGGACAGCTATGCCGAAAGCTTAGGGCTCGACAGCCGTCAGATTATCGAAGGCGTATGCCTGGACCCGCGTATCGGCAACCATTACAACAACCCGTCATTTGGCTACGGCGGCTATTGTCTGCCTAAAGACACCAAACAGTTGCTGGCTAACTACCAGTCTGTGCCGAATAACCTGATTTCGGCTATCGTGGATGCCAACCGCACGCGTAAAGATTTTGTCGCGGACTCCATTTTGTCGCGTAAACCGAAAGTCGTTGGTGTGTATCGTCTGATTATGAAGAGTGGGTCGGATAACTTCCGCGCCTCTTCAATTCAGGGGATCATGAAGCGCATCAAAGCTAAAGGCGTGCAGGTTATCATCTATGAACCGGTGATGCAGGAAGACGAGTTCTTCCACTCGCGCGTGGTCCGTGACCTGGAAGCGTTCAAGCAGGAGGCTGATGTGATTATCTCCAACCGCATGGCGGAAGAACTCGCTGATGTGGCGGATAAAGTGTATACCCGCGATTTGTTCGGCAACGACTAAACCCGAGTTGCTCTGATATCAAAAAGGCCCTCAAATCTGAGGGCCTTTTAGTTGCTGGCGTACTGCAAAACGCGATTAAACGTTATAGAACCCGCGGTACCAGTCGACGAAGTTTTTCACCCCGTCTTTAACCGTGGTTTCTGGTTTGAAGCCAGTCACGTCTTGCAACGGTTGAGTATCCGCGCTGGTTTCCAGAACATCACCCGGCTGAACTGGCATCATATTCTTCTCAGCTTCAATACCGAGTGCTTCTTCAAGGGCCGTGATGTAATCCATCAATTCAACCGGTGAGCTGTTACCAATGTTATAGACGCGGTACGGCGCAGAGCTGCTGGCAGGCGATCCGGTTTCGACCGTCCAGTTGGCATCCGGCTGAGGGATGACATCCTGCAGACGAATAATCGCCTCAGCAATATCATCGATGTAGGTGAAGTCGCGTTTCATCTTGCCGTAGTTATAAACATCGATGCTTTTGCCTTCGAGCATGGCTTTGGTGAATTTAAACAGCGCCATGTCCGGGCGACCCCATGGGCCATAGACGGTGAAGAAACGCAGGCCAGTAGTTGGCAAACCGTACAGATGGGCATAGGTATGCGACATCAGCTCGTTGGCTTTTTTGGTCGCCGCATACAAGGAGACAGGATGGTCGACAGAATCATCGGTCGAGAACGGCATTTTGCGATTCAGACCGTAGACAGAGCTGGATGAGGCATACAGCAGGTGCTGCACCTTGTTATGGCGGCAGCCTTCAAGCACGTTCAAATGACCAATCAGGTTGGCATCCGCGTAGGCGTGTGGGTTTTCCAGCGAATAACGTACCCCGGCCTGCGCGGCGAGGTGAATCACGCGATCGAACTTCTCATCTGCAAACAGATTCGCCATCGCGATGCGGTCAGCCAGATCGATTTTATGGAAGCTAAAACCTGGCTTTTGCAACAGGTCGAGACGTGCCTGTTTCAGGTTAACGTCGTAGTAGTCGTTGAGATTATCAATCCCCACCACCTGATGGCCTGCCTGCAGCAGACGCTCGCTGACATGGAAGCCGATAAAACCGGCGGCGCCGGTAACCAGGTATTTCATCTTTTTTCCTCAAATTTTGACCAGAAATGCATCAGTCGGGTTCTGGCATAACTGAAAGCAAAATCATACCGTTAGCTGGCGCAAAAAGATAATCGTTATCTACAATTAGGGTAGCCTGTTTTTTTGGTCAGTTATCGCGACTTCGGGCACTATTCTTATAGTAATTCTTATACGCGTGGGTAGACTATTCGCCCTTGTGGGCTTTTCTTAAATTGTGCAGTTAAGGTTTGTATGACTCAGGACAATAATAACGGTTTTACCGGCCACCGCAGTGAGCCGGAGCAGATTGATCTGATCGATCTGTTGGTACAAATCTGGCGTGGAAAGGTCACCATCATCGTATGTGTGATTGTCGCCATTCTTCTGGCCGTGGGCTACATCATGATTGCTAAAGAGAAATGGACCTCTACAGCATTGATAACACAGCCTGATTCTGGCCAGATTTCCAGCTATTCCAACGCCATGAACATTTTGTATGGCAACAGCGCACCTTCAGTGAATGCAATTCAACAGGATTTCATCACCCGTTTTAACTCTTCATTTTCAGCCCTTTCTGAATCGCTGGACAACAAGGAAGAGCCGGAAAAGCTGAATATCGAAGCCGCGGTCAAAGGACAAAACCTGCCGCTGCGTGTTTCCTACACTGCGCATACGGCTGAAGAGGCGCGACAGACGCTGGCGAAATACATTCAGCAGGTTGATGACGATGTTGCCAGGGCTGTGGAAGGTGACCTCAAATCTAACATCGGTTCCCGTAAAAACGATCTTGAGCAGTCGCTGACCACTCAGGAAAAAGTGGCGGCCGAGCAGAAAGCGCTGCGTATCGCGCAAATCACCCAGGCACTGACCGTAGCAGTACAGTCAAAGATCAAGCTGCCACAGGTTCAGCAGGCCGAGCAGGTTTCTCAGGACACCATGTTTATGCTGGGTAGCGATGCACTCGGTGCAATGGTGAAAAACGAATCAACGCGTCCGCTGACTTTCCCGGACAGCTACTATCAGACGCGTCAGACGCTGCTGGATGTCGATAACCTGATGACCGGTGGTAAGGACGATGAGCCGAAGGTAACAAATATTCACGCTTATCGTTACGTGATGAAGCCAACGCTGCCGTTCCGTCGTGATAGCCCGAAACGGGCGATTATCCTGGTCCTTTCAGTGCTGTTGGGCGGAATGGTCGGTGCGGGTATCGTACTGGGTCGTAACGCGTTGCGTAATTTCCAGCCGAAAGCCTAAGTTAGCTTTGCAACAATAAAAAACCGGGCTCATTTCCAGAGCCCGGTTTTTTTATATCCGATAAAGATCACTGATGACGTTGACGCAGATTCTCAATCACCGTTGTCAGATCCAGATCCTGATCCTGCAGTAGAACCAGCAGGTGATACATCAGGTCAGAGGCTTCGTTGGTCAGTTCATGGCGGTCATTGACGGTGGCCGCCAGCGCGGTTTCCACGCCTTCCTCACCGACTTTTTGTGCGATGCGTTTTGTACCGCTGGCGTACAGTTTCGCCGTATAGGAACTTTCAGGGTCGGCAGTTTTGCGTTCTGCCAGCAGTTGTTCGAGCTGATACAGGAACAGCCACTGGTGACCCGTTTCGCCAAAGCAACTGGAAGTGCCTTTATGGCAGGTCGGGCCAATCGGGTTTACCAGCACCAGCAGGGTGTCGTTATCGCAGTCCGGGGTGATGCTGACCACATTGAGGAAGTGGCCGGACGTTTCACCTTTGGTCCATAAGCGCTGTTTGGTACGCGAGTAAAACGTCACTTTGCCGCTCTGCTCAGTGGCGGTCAGAGCATCCTGATTCATATAACCCAGCATCAACACTTCACCGGATACCGCGTGCTGCACGATGGCAGGCATCAGTCCGTCGGTTTTTTCCCAGTCCAGCTGTTCCGTTAACATACTCTGATCTCCACGCCCTGAGTCGCCAGGTACGCTTTTAATTCGCCAATATTAATAATTTGCTTATGGAACACCGACGCGGCCAGTGCGCCATCGACGTCTGCATCACGGAAGGCTTCGAGGAAATGCTCCATCGTCCCCGCGCCGCCGGAGGCAATCATCGGTACGCGGCAAACATCCCGCACTTTTTTGAGTTGCGCAAGGTCATAACCGTTGCGCACGCCGTCCTGGTTCATCATATTCAACACGATTTCACCCGCGCCGCGCTTTTGCACTTCCTGCACCCAGTCGAGGGTTTCCCACTGCGTCACCCGGGTGCGGTTTTCGTCACCAGTATATTGATTGACATGATACTTCCCTGTGTCAGCGTCGAACCAGGTATCGATCCCGACGACGATGCACTGCACGCCAAAGCGATCCGCCAGACGGGTAATCAGCTCAGGCTCAGCGAGAGCAGGGGAATTCACTGATATTTTATCCGCGCCAAACGACAGGATTTTGGCCGCGTCGTCTACCGATTTGATCCCACCGGCCACGCAGAAAGGAATATCGATAACTTCCGCAACGCGTGACACCCAGCTTTTATCCACCACGCGCCCATCGCTGGAGGCGGTAATATCATAGAATACCAGTTCATCTGCGCCTTCTTCAGCGTAGCGTTTTGCCAGCGGGACGATATCGCCGATGATTTCGTGATTGCGGAACTGCACGCCTTTCACCACCTGACCATCACGCACGTCAAGACAAGGAATTATCCGTTTTGCCAGCATTGGATGGCCTCCGTTACGTTGAATTTACCTTCCAGCAGCGCACGTCCGACAATCACACCGCGAACGCCAGTCCCGCGTAGCGCGGCGATGTCTTCGAGGCCACCAATGCCGCCGGAAGACTGGAATGCCACCTGCGGATAACGGGCACACACTTCGTCATACAGAGAAACGTTGGAGCCCGCCAGCGTACCGTCACGGGAAATATCGGTGCACAGCACGTGCGTGAGCCCGACGGGTAAATAGGTTTCGACCAATTCTTCCAGCGTCACGCCGGAGTTTTCCTGCCAGCCGCTGACTGCAACCTGTTTGGTTCCCTGGTCATCAATACGGACATCCAGCGCAAGCACCAGTTTTTCCGCGCCAAAACGCGTAAACCAGGTTTTCACGACTTCAGGCGATTTTACTGCGGTCGAGCCGATCACCACGCGAGCGACGCCTGCGTCTAACAGGGCCGCGACGTCTTCTTCCGTTCGAATTCCACCGCCAACCTGCACCGGAACATTCACACCCGCCACCAGGGTTTTAATCAGTGGGATCTGACGTTTCGCCGGGTCTTTTGCACCGGTGAGATCGACGAGATGCAGTACTTCAGCACCCTGCGAGGCATATTCCTGCAAACGCGGAAGCGGGTCGCTGCCATAATCACGCTGCTGGCCGTAATCGCCCTGATGGAGACGGACCACGGTGCCGTCAATTAAATCTAAAGCGGGAATGATCATCACATCTCCAGGAAGTTTTTCAGCAGCAGCGCGCCCGCGGCGCCAGAGCGTTCGGGGTGAAACTGCACGCCGAAGAAGTTGTCTTTTTGCACCGCGGCGGTAAACGCTTCGCCGTAGTTGCACTGGGCGATGGTCCACGGATTGACCGGCATCGCGTAGCTGTGCACGAAATAGAAGTACGCCCCGTCTTCAATACCGCGGAACAGGCGATCACCGGCTTTTGGGTAAACGCGGTTCCAGCCCATGTGTGGCAGAGGCAGGCCGAAATCTGTCATTTTCGGGATGTCCTGCTCAATGATGCCAATCATGTCGACGCCGTTAGACTCTTCGCTGCGACGGCCCAGCAGCTGCATGCCGAGGCAAATCCCCAGCACCGGCTGGGTACAGGCTTTGACCAGCTCGATGAGCTCACGCTCTCGCAGCTGATCCATCGCCGCCTGTGCGGTGCCAACGCCCGGCAGAAACAGTTTGTCGGCGCGCAGCACGATATCCGGGTCACGGCTGACCACCGGCTCGTAGCCGTGACGGATAATCGCCGACCGCACCGAATTCAGATTAGCGCAGCCGGTATCAAGGATAACGACGTTCATCACAGCACTCCTTTCGAGGAGGGAAGGGTGTCGCCCTCAACGCGAATCGCCTGACGCAGAGTACGGCCAAAGGCTTTAAACAGACTCTCCACCCGGTGGTGATCGTTTTTGCCTTTGGTTTTCAGGTGCAGCGTGACGCCCATGGTGTAGGAGAGCGAGCGGAAAAAGTGCTCGATCATCTCGGTGCTGAGGTCGCCCACGCGCTGATAGGTAAATTCGGCGCGGTATTCGAGGTGTGGGCGGCCGGAAATATCCAGCGCACAGCGGGCCAGACATTCGTCCATTGGCAGCACGAAGCCGAAACGGTTAATGCCACGCTTGTCGCCGAGCGCCAGCTTCAGCGCTTCGCCGAGCGCCAGGCCGGTGTCTTCCACGGTGTGGTGATCGTCGATATACAAATCGCCTTTAACGGTGATTTCCATGCGGAAGCCGCCGTGGGTCGCAATCTGATCGAGCATGTGGTCGAAGAAGCCAACGCCGGTGTTAATTTTGCTGCCGCCTTCGCGGTCCAGCCACACTTTGACGTCGATCTGCGTTTCGCGGGTTGTGCGCTCCACGTGCGCGTAGCGGTCACGCTTCGTCAGCTGCTCGGTGATTTTCAGCCAGTTGAGATCATCGCGGCTGTAGCGCAGGCCGGTAATCCCCATATTTTGCGCCAGGGTGACGTCAGTTGCGCGGTCGCCAATCACGTAGCTGTTGGCCACGTCCATCACGCCGTCATTCAGCCATGCGGCCACCATTTTGGTTTTCGGCTTGCGGCAATCGCAGTTGTCGGTTTCGAAGTGCGGGCAAATCAGCACATCATCAAACTGCACGCCCTGAGAAGTGAACACCTGCATCATCAGGTTGTGCGGGCCGTCGAAATCCGCCTGCGGGAAACTGTCGGTGCCCAGTCCGTCCTGGTTGGTGATCATCACTAGCTTGTAACCGGCTTTTTGCAGCTTCAACAGCGAAGGAATGACCTCCGCTTCAAACGCCAGTTTGTCGAACCGGTCGACCTGATAATCACTCGGCGGCTCGCTAATGAGGGTGCCGTCACGATCGATAAAGAGGAACTTCTGGGTCATACTTTCTCCGCACGAAGGGCGTCAATGACGCGCTGGCTCTCGTCGCGGGTGCCAATGGTGATACGCAGGCAGCCGCTTAAAGAAGGTTGTTTATTCTGATCACGTAAGATAATGCCCTGATCCCACAAAGATTTGAAGACTGCGCTTGATGCGGTCAGGCGCACCAGAATGTAGTTAGTCTCCGAGTCGAAAACCTGTTCAACGCAGGCGATGTCACGCAGCTGCGCTATCAGGTACTGACGTTCTTCAAGGATCTGCGCCACGCGGTCACGCATGGCATTGATACCCGACGGGCTTAGCGCCTGGGCCGCAATATCGGCAACCGGTGTGGAAAGCGGGTATGGCGCAATCACTTTCATCAGCAGGGCAATCACTTCTTCGCTGGCGAGCGTGAAGCCGCAGCGCAGTCCCGCGAGGGCGAAAGCTTTCGACAGCGTGCGCAGCACCACTAAATGCGGGTACTCGGCAATCCAGCTGGTCAGTGTCGCCTGCGGGCAAAACTCGATATACGCTTCGTCGGCCACGACCAGCGCCTTGCCACGCGTCATCTCCAGCAGCACGCGAAAATCCTGAGGATTGATAATCTGCCCGGTCGGGTTATTTGGGCTGCACACGTAAACGACCTTTACGCCATCAAGTTTATCGGCGATGGCCTGCAGGTCGAGCTGCCAGTTTTCCAGCGCGGGTACCGTCCGGTATTCCACACCGAAGGTCTCGGCGCTGACGCTGTACATGCCGTAGGTCGGGGGGCAGAACAGAATCGCGTCTTTGCCCGGTTCGCAAAATGCGCGGATCAGCAACTCAATTCCTTCATCGGCCCCGCGGCTCACCAGAACCTGCTCTGGTTTCAACCCGGCGTACTGCGCGTAGTTTTCGATAACGGCTTTGGGCTGGCACTCCGGGTAACGGTTCAGCGTTTGCTGCGAAAGGTCGAAGGAGACCGCCGTCGGAAATTCATTGGCATTCAGCCAGACGTCACCCTTGCCGCCGAGGCGACGGGCAGACTGATAGGGCGTCAGGTCGCGGACGTTTTTACGGGCTAACTCTTCAATGCTCATTTCATCTCCTTGAGTGCGGCCACACGTAAGGTAACGGCGTTCTTATGGGCCGTCAGACGTTCGGCGGCGGCCAGTGTTTCAATCGTGGACGCCAGCGCGGAGAAGCCCTCTTTCGAGAGTTCCTGTACGGTCATGCGTTTCTGGAAATCGGCCAGTCCCAGGCTTGAACAAGTGGCGGTGTAACCGTAGGTCGGCAGCACGTGGTTGGTGCCGGAGGCGTAATCGCCTGCCGATTCCGGGGACCAGTCGCCTAAAAAGACCGAACCGGCACTGGTGATGCTGTCGACCAAAGAGCGCGCATCACGGGTCTGGATAATCAAGTGCTCCGGACCGTACTGATTAGAAATTTCGATGCATTGCGCAAGGTCGCGGGCAACAATCAGTCGGCTGGCCGATAACGCCTGGCGCGCGGTATCGGCCCGGGGCAATTCAGCCAGCTGACGTTCTACGGCTTTTGCGACGCGAGCAGCCATGTCGGCATCCGGCGTCAGCAGAATCACCTGGGAATCCGGGCCGTGTTCTGCCTGAGACAGCAAATCGGAGGCCACGAAGTCCGGCGTTGCACCGCTGTCGGCAATCACCAGTACTTCAGATGGGCCAGCAGGCATATCAATGGCGGCCCCGTCCAGACGCTGGCTGACCTGGCGTTTTGCCTCGGTAACAAACGCATTGCCTGGGCCAAAAATTTTATCCACTTTCGGCACCGATTCGGTGCCCAGTGCCAGCGCGGCAATGGCCTGCGCGCCACCGACGTTAAAGATATCCTTCACGCCGCACAGTTTGGCCGCATACAGAATTTCATCGGCAATTGGCGGCGGGGAGCACAGCACCACTTTTTTACAGCCAGCGATACGAGCAGGCGTGGCGAGCATTAATACGGTGGAAAACAGCGGCGCAGAGCCGCCGGGAATATACAAACCGACGGACGCAATAGGGCGCGTCACCTGCTGGCAGCGAACGCCTGGCAGGGTTTCCACATCAACCGGCTGCAGTTTCTGCGCAACGTGAAACGTCTCGACGTTTTTCACCGCTACCGCCATCGCCTGCTTCAGCTCATCGCTCAGACGACGGCTTGCGGCGTCAATTTCCTCCTCGCTGACCTTCAGCGCGGTGACGTCGGTTTTATCAAACTTCGCGCTGTATTCACGCAGCGCCTGGTCGCTATGGGTTTTTACGTTGTCGAGAATTTCCGCCACGGTGCGGCTGATACTCTCCGACGCAGAGATCGCCGGGCGCATCAGTAAATCACGCTGTTGCTCGGGGCTGATGCTGTTCCAGTCGATGACAGTATTAAAGCTCATGGTCGGTTACTCCATCATCTTCTCAATTGGCAGCACCAGAATGGAACTGGCACCCAGCGCTTTCAGTTTTTCCATGGTTTCCCAGAACAGGGTTTCGCTGCTCACCATGTGCATCGCCACGCGCTGCTGATCGCCTGCCAGCGGCAAAATGGTTGGGCGTTCGGCGCCCGGCAGCAGGGCAATCACTTCTTCCAGGCGCTCGGTCGGCGCGTGCATCATGATGTATTTCGATTCACGGGCCTGAATCACGCCCTGAATACGGGTCAACAGTTTGTCGATCAGCTGCTGTTTGGCTTCCGGCATTTCGCCGTCGCGCTGGATAAGGCAGGCTTTGGAGCGGTAAATCACTTCCACTTCACGCAGGCCGTTGGCTTCAAGCGTCGCGCCAGTAGATACCAGGTCGCAGATGGCGTCGGCCAGACCCGCGCGCGGGGCGACTTCAACAGACCCGTTCAATAAGCAGGATTTAAACTGAACACCTTTACCATCGAGGTAACGTTTGAGCAGGTGCGGATACGAGGTCGCGATACGCTTATTATTGAGGCTGATTGGGCCATCCCACGGGTCGTCAACGGAAACAGCCAGTGAGAAACGGCAGCCGCCAAAATCGAGGCGACGCAGGGTAAAGTAACGCGGATCTTCGCCCTGAGCGCGGCGGCTCAATAGCTCTTCTTCCAGTACGTTTTCGCCAATAATGCCGAGATCAACCACGCCGTCCATGATCAGGCCCGGGATATCGTCGTCACGGACACGCAGAATATCGATAGGCATATTTTCTGCCAGCGCAATCAGGCGCTGGCTGTGCATATTAATTTTTATGCCACAGCGGGCGAGCAATTCGCGTGAATCATCGCTTAAACGCCCGGATTTCTGCATAGCTATGCGTAAACGTGTGTTGTCTAACATTTTTATATCCTCGTAGTCCTGTCTGAATGACTCGAAACTCGCGCCCAAAAAAAAGCCCCCGGAAGTGCGATCTTCCGGGGGCTTTCTCTTGCGTTCTGCACCACTGGAAGATCTAACTGTCTTCCAGCACACATCGCCTGAAAGACTAGTCAGGGTGATGGTGATGATGGTGGTTTTTAAATTGAACGCAGTTCATAAAATTTCTCGCTGAATGCTTATGCATTTGATGCCTTTTAACCTAAACCACTTTATCGCTATAAAGCAAGGGCTTTTTTGCATCTTTAATTCATTTCATATTCATCAGATAAATTGTCAGTTGGCGAGGGCTGGCGTAGCCTTATAAAAGGAACGCGAACGAGTCAGGAGAACACAGATGAAAAAGGTCGCAATCGTAGGTTTGGGCTGGCTGGGTATGCCGTTGGCACTGTCGTTGAGCGCGCGAGGCTGGCAGGTGTCCGGCAGTAAAACCACCGAAGATGGGATTGAGGCCGCGAGAATGTGTGGCATCGACAGCTATTTGTTGCGCCTGGATCCGCAGCTGGTCTGTGAGTCAGATGATTTGGATGCGTTGATGAACGTCGACGCGCTGGTTATCACGCTTCCTGCGCGGCGCAGCGGTCCCGGCGAAGAGTTTTATTTACAGGCGGTACAGGAGATTGTCGACAGTGCGCTGGCGTACCGCATCCCGCGAATTGTGTTCACCAGCTCGACGTCGGTGTACGGCAAAGGGCACGGCACGATTAAAGAGAACGCCCCGCGTGACCCGATAACCTCCAGCGGCCGCGTGCTGAAAGAGCTGGAAGACTGGCTGCATAATCTGCCGGGGACGTCTGTCGATATTCTGCGCCTGGCGGGCCTGGTCGGGCCGGAGCGTCATCCGGGGCGATTCTTTGCCGGGAAATCCGCGCCGGATGGGCAGCAGGGCGTCAATCTGGTGCATCTGGAAGATGTGATTTCCGCGATAACGCTTTTGCTGCAGGCACCGAAGGGCGGGCACATCTATAATTTATGTGCGCCCGGACATCCGTCTCGTTCAACGTTTTACCCGCAGATGGCCCGCGAGCTTGGACTTGAGCCGCCTGTATTCAGCGATAGCGCTGAGAAAGGACGCATTATTGATGGTAACCGCATCTGTTCTGAGCTGGGGTTTGAGTACCAGCATCCCGATCCGCTGGTGATGCCGCTGGAGTAAACGACCCGCGGTGACATCGCGTACCGACTGGGGGCGACGATGAAACCATTACTGGAAGTTCTCATCATTCTTGATGCGCTCGATAAAGAAGGGAGCTTTGCTGCGGCATCGGCAAAGCTCTTCAAAACCCCTTCCGCACTGAGCTACACCGTTCACAAGCTGGAAAGCGACCTCAATATTCAAATTCTCGACCGTAGCGGACACCGCGCGAAGTTCACCCGCACCGGGCAAATGCTGCTGGAAAAGGGGCGGGAAGTCCTGCACACGGTGCGTGAACTCGAAAAGCAGGCGGTCAAACTGCACGAAGGTTGGGAGAATGATCTGGTTATCGGCGTGGACGATACCTTTCCTTTCTCATTGCTGGCTCCGCTCATTGAACAGTTCTACCAACGGCACAGTGTTACGCGGCTGAAATTTATCAACGGCGTTCTCGGCGGTTCCTGGGATGCGCTGGTACAGGGCCGGGCAGATATCGTTATCGGTGCGCTGCACGATCCGCCGCCGCTCAGTGATTTCGGTTTCGCGCCTTTAGGTGAGCTGGAGCAGATTTTCGTTGTGGCGGCCCATCATCCTCTGGCGGAAGAGACCGAACCGCTGAACCGCAAAACCATCAAACGCCATCGGGCGATTATCGTCGGCGATGGCACCACGCCTGACTGTCCTGCATTTCAGCAGGTGCTTGAGGATCAGGAAGCAATTACCGTTTTTGATTTTAAAACCAAGCTGGAGCTGCAAATCAGCGGTCTGGGCTGCGGTTATCTTCCGCGTTATCTGGCTCAGCGGTTTATCGACAGCGGTGCTTTAGTCGAAAAACAGGTTGCGGCTCACGTGCCGTTTGATGCGGTGTGGATTGGCTGGAACGAGCAGACCGCGGGCCTGGCGAGTGCCTGGTGGCGGGAAGCTGTTTTGGCAAATAGTGCTATCGCGGCAGTCTATAACCGCACCCCTGATGAATAATCAGGCATTTAAGGAAAAGTTTTCTTTGATGGGCCTCTCGTTCTCTTGTTTTTATAGGGGGAAGGGGGCAAAATACGCGCCAGCAAAAAAGAGACTAACCGACGCAATTTTATGGCGTCGGTTATTTTTTTGCTTTCGAGACACACTCATTCATACAAGAGGCCGGGCTTCGTACCGGATAGATACTTACTTAAAAATCGACAGTTGTTGTCGCCGAGGAATACAAAAAATGGGGCAATTTTTTGCTTACGCGACGGTTTTCACCGTAAAGGGGAATAACCATGTCGCATAACGCTACTCCAAACACCTCTCGCGTGGAATTACGTAAGACTCTTACGTTGATTCCGGTTGTTATGATGGGTCTTGCCTATATGCAGCCTATGACGCTGTTCGATACTTTCGGTATCGTATCTGGACTGACCGATGGTCACGTCCCGACAGCCTATGCATTCGCTCTGGTAGCCATCCTGTTTACTGCGTTAAGTTACGGTAAGCTGGTTCGCCGCTATCCGTCCGCAGGATCAGCCTATACCTACGCCCAGAAATCCATTAGCCCGACGGTTGGCTTTATGGTGGGTTGGTCTTCGCTGCTTGATTATCTGTTTATGCCGATGATCAATATCCTGTTGGCAAAAATCTACTTTGAAGCGCTGGTACCTTCGGTTCCATCGTGGATATTTGTTGTCGGGTTAGTGGCCTTTATGACCATTTCCAACCTGCGCAGCATTAAAACCGTGGCTAACTTCAACACCCTGATTGTGGTGCTGCAGATGGGTATCGTTGCCGTTATTGTCGGCATGATCATCTGGGGCGTTCACAACGGTACGGGTGCAGGTACGCTGACCAGTAGCCGCCCGTTCTGGTCTGATGGCGCGCATATCACACCGATGATCACCGGTGCGACAATTCTGTGCTTCTCGTTCCTGGGTTTCGACGGTATTTCTTCTCTGTCTGAAGAAACCAAAGACGCCGAGCGCGTTATCCCGAAAGCCATTGTCCTGACGGCGCTGATTGGCGGTGGGGTGTTTATCGTTGCATCTTACTTCCTGCAACTGTATTTCCCGGACATCTCTCGCTTCAAGGATCCCGATGCGTCACAGCCTGAAATCATGCTGTACGTGGCGGGTAAAACCTTCCAGTGGTGCGTGCTTATCTTCTCAAGCGTGACCGTACTGGCATCCGGCATGGCAGCACACGCAGGCGTTTCTCGTCTGATGTACGTGATGGGCCGCGATGGCGTGTTCCCGAAAAGCTTCTTCGGTTACGTGCATCCGAAATGGCGTACCCCGGCATGGAACGTGCTGCTGGTGGGCGCAATAGCTCTGCTGGCGATTAAATTTGACCTGGTAACAGCAACGGCGTTGATTAACTTCGGTGCGCTGGTGGCCTTCACCTTCGTTAACCTGTCCGTTATCTCGCAGTTCTGGATCCGTGAAAAGCGCAATAAAACGCTGAAAGATCACTTCAACTACCTGCTTATGCCGGTATGTGGTGCGCTGACAGTGGGTGCGCTGTGGATTAACCTGGAAGAAAGCTCGATGGTTCTCGGTCTGATTTGGGGCGCAGGTGGCCTGATTTATCTGGCCTGTGTGACCCGCAGCTTCCGCAACCCGGTGCCACAGTACGAAGACATCGCGTAATCTCGACGCGCGATAGTCAAAAAAAACCGGAGACACTGTCTCCGGTTTTTTTATGCCTGTTATGCGAACTTAAACAATCTCTTGCGCGTATTGATACAGCGCTTTCAGCAGGGCGAGTTTCTCGTCATGCCCTTCATACTGAACGTACAACTGCTGTAGTTCATCGGCATAAGCCTGCAGGAATTCCGGGGTAAAGACGTTACGACGGTGCTGTAACCAGCGCTGTTGCTCTGATTCATCCAGCGTGCCGGGGAAGTTACGCGCCCGATAGTTGAACAGCAGTTTTTCGATGCGCTTATCAGCAAAGGTGAGATCCAGCGCGGGCAGATTATGCGGCTCGGTCTCCAGAAGAATTTTCATCGCTGCGCGGTCCGCATCACTAAAGAAACCGTTGTAGAGCTGGGTGTCGACGTTTTCTGACGGCACAAAAGGCTCCGCTTCAGAAAATATCGCCACCACTTTATCGCGCACCTGCGGGTTATCGCGCAGCACCTTGAGGTTATCCAGGCACAGCTGGCGGTTGATACCCAAACGATCGGCATCTTCCGGGCGTAATGTATTGCCCTGGGCGAGAATAGGGCATTTATTCAGATGCACCAGTTTCACCGGAACCGCCGACAGTTCGCCGAGATCGGCTTTCGGCGTGTATAAACGCTCACGCAGTTCATCAGCGTTCAGTTCGAGTAGCGGTGACATATCACCCGCCAGGTCGACCATAATCACCGCGTTACGGTTGTCCGGATGCCAGGCCAAGGGTGCCACCCAACTGGTGTTTCCGCGCCATGCCCCGAACATACCGGAAATATGCACCAGCGGTTTCATTTGCGGCACGTCGATCAGTGTCGCCAGTTTATTCTTTCCGCGGAAGGTATACAGATAATCGAATAAGCGTGGCTGACGCGCTTTCACCAGTTTAGCCATCGCGATGGTGGCGTACACGTCGGCCATCGCATCGTGGGCATTGCTGTGCTCGATCCCGTTGGCTTTGGTCAGATGTTCCAGGCGAAAGCTCGGCAAACCGTCTTCGTTTTCTGGCCAGTTGATGCCTTCCGGACGCAGGGCGTAGCAGGCGCGCATTACATCGAGCAGATCCCAGCGAGAGTTATGGTTCTGCCAGCTCCAGGCGTATGGGTCGAAGAAATTACGGTAGAAAATGTTACGCGTCACTTCATCATCGAAACGCACGTTGTTGTAGCCAACCACGCAGGTTTTCGGCACGGTAAACAAATCATGGATCCGTCTTGCAAACGCCGCTTCATTTTCGCCTTTGGCCAGCGCTTCCTGCGGCGTGATGCCGGTAATCATTACTGCCTGAGGCTGCGGCAGATAATCATCGGCAGGCTTGCAGTAGAAGACTTCAGGTTCGCCAATGATATTGAAATCAGCGTCGGTGCGAATGGCCGCGAACTGAGCGGGGCGGTCCAGCTGCGGGTGGGTGCCGAAGGTTTCGTAGTCGTGAAACAGGAATCCGGCTTGCGGTTGCGTTTCTTGCATAGTCTGTCTGTTACCCGTGAGCGCGTTAGCCGGTAATGGTAAACGATTTGCCCGTTCATCAGAAGCGTGACGCGGCGATCCCTCGGTGCCGCGCGCAGGAAATGTCATACTTTCTTGCAATTTAACGCTGTCAGCAAAGCGTAACTGCCGTAAAAAGAACGGGAATACGAAAAGTTGAGGATATGCTGTTGAAAGGCCGTTTTTTTATTGCTGTTTCTTTGCTCGCTTCGAGCATTTCTTGCGCAGTTGCTGCAGATTATATTCCCGCACCGGTACAACCTCCTGCGATCCAGGCCGCATCCTGGGTGCTGATGGATTACACCACCGGCCAGGTCCTCACCGCTGGTAACGAACACCAGCAGCGCAACCCAGCCAGTCTCACGAAGCTGATGACCGGTTACGTGGTTGACCGCGCGATCGACAGCCATCGCATTACCGGAGATGACATGGTCACCGTAGGTCGCGATGCCTGGGCAAAGGGCAATCCTGTTTTTGACGGATCGTCTCTGATGTTCCTCAAGGCGGGCGATCGTCTGAGCGTGCATGACTTGAGCCGCGGACTGATTGTCGATTCCGGGAATGACGCCTGCGTGGCGTTGGCTGACTACGTCGCAGGTGGCCAGCCACAGTTCGTCAAAATGATGAATGATTACGTGAGCAAACTGGGCCTGAAAGATACCCATTTCGAAACCGTGCACGGTCTTGATGCGCCAGGACAGCACAGTTCGGCGTTCGACCTCGCGGTATTATCCCGAGCAATTATTCATGGTGAGCCTGACTTCTATCATATGTATAGCGAGAAGAGCCTGACCTGGAACGGCATCACTCAAAACAACCGTAACGGCTTGCTGTGGGATAAAAACCTGAACGTTGATGGGCTGAAAACGGGCCACACGGCTACCGCTGGGTTTAACATCATTGCGTCTGCGGTTGACGGTAAGCGCCGTTTGATTGCGGTCGTCATGGGCGCTGAGAGCTCGAAAGGACGTGAAGACCAGGCGCGTAAGCTACTGCACTGGGGTCAGCAGAATTTCGATACCGTTCAGATCCTGCATACCGGCAAAAAAGTTGGCACTGAGCGCATCTGGTACGGCGATAAAGAACATATCGATCTGGGTACCGATCAGGACTTCTGGCTGGCCTTACCGAAAGCTGAAGTGCCGAAAATCAAAGCCAAATATGTGATGGACAAAAAAGAGCTGGATGCGCCAATCGCGGCCCATCAGCGCGTCGGGGAAATTGAACTCTACGACGGCGATAAAATTGTTGCTCACTGGCCACTGGTGACGCTGGAAAGTGTGGGCAAAGGCGGCATGTTCTCGCGCCTGAGCGACTGGATGCACCATAAATCCTGAGCCAACCCCGTTTGACCAAACGCTCTCTTCGGAGGGCGTTTTACTTTCCTGATTTGTGAAACATCGCACATACTCCTTCAAATCGGTTTGCTAGATTTTAACTGTATATTTGTCCAGTGACTTTGTTAGTGGAGGCAATATGGATTACAGCATTACTCAGCAAAATCGTCGCATCATCGCCGGTTTTCATATGGTTGGCCCATGGGAGCAGACCATCAAACAGGGCTTTGAACAGTTGGTGATGTGGGTGAACGGACACAAGATCCACGCCAAAGAGTGGGTGGCGGTTTACTACGATAACCCTGAT
Source organism: Scandinavium manionii (assembly GCF_024764775.1). NCBI lineage: Bacteria > Pseudomonadati > Pseudomonadota > Gammaproteobacteria > Enterobacterales > Enterobacteriaceae > Scandinavium > Scandinavium manionii. The sequence continues at coordinate 581,614 of NZ_JALIGC010000039.1, forward strand.
GAGGTGCCGGCGGAAAAGCTGCGGGCTGACACCGTGGTCACCGTCGAAGACGGCTTCACAATACCTGCCAATAGCGAAGGGGTGATTATCACCGAAATCGCGGCGGGAATGTACGCCAAAGCCACAGCACGCGTGGTCGATCATGATTTTTCTACCCCGTGGTATCAGTTCTTTAGCCGTGTGTTGGAGGACAAAGACTACGAGTTAGAAGCTAAACCCTGCTTCGAGCTTTATCTCAATGACGGTAATCAGGATGGTTACTGGGATATCGAAATGTATGTACCTGTTAAAAAACGCGCTGTTTAAGGTAAACAAGCCTGCTTTTTAAAAGGTTATTTACGCATCCGTGATGCCAGTGGCAGAAAAACAGATACAATTGTGTTTTCTGCTCTGGCCGGAGTGCGGGTGTGCGCGCTGATAAATCACTGAGTCCTTTTGAAATTCGTTTATACCGCAACTACCGTATTGTTCACGGGGTGCGGATAGCTCTCGCATTTGTGCTGACGTTTCTGTTGGTGCGCCTTTTTCACGTACCTGAAGGCACCTGGCCGCTCATTACGCTGGTCGTTATTATGGGGCCCATCTCTTTCTGGGGGAACGTGGTCCCGCGTGCGTTTGAGCGTATCGGCGGCACGATTTTCGGCTCAGTTCTGGGGCTGGTGGCCCTGAAGCTGGAGCTGATGTCGCTGCCGCTGATGCTACTGTGGTGCGCGGCGGCGATGTTCCTCTGCGGCTGGCTGGCTCTGGGCAATAAACCGTATCAGGCGCTGCTGATTGGCATCACGCTGGCGGTGGTTGTCGGTGCGCCACCCGGCGATATGCACATGGCGCTATGGCGAAGCGGGGATGTGATTATCGGTTCGCTGCTGGCGATGCTGTTTACCGGCATCTGGCCGCAACGGGCGTTTCTCCACTGGCGCATCCAGATGGCGAGTTACGTCACGGAGTTTAACCGCCTGTATCAAACCGGGTTCTCGCCGAATTTACTCGAACGTCCACGCCTTGAACGCCGACTGCAAAAAGTTCTGAACGACGTGGTGAAAATGCGCGGCCTGATCACGCCCGCCAGTAAAGAGACCCATATTCAGAAATCGATTTTTGAAGGCATTCAGACGGTGAATCGTAATCTGGTCTGTATGCTTGAACTGCAAATTAATGCCTGGTGGGCCTCGCGCGACAGCCACTATCTGATGCTCAACGCCCACACCCTGCGCGACATGCAGCAGATGACCCAGCAGACCTTGCTCACCATTGCGCACGCGCTGTATGAAGGCAATCCGCAGCCGATTCTGGCTAACAACGAAAAGCTGAACGATATCGTCGTCGAGTTGCGTCAGCTGGTGAATGACTATAAAGGCAAAGACCTGGCGGAAACGCCGATGCATGGATATGTGTGGTTGAGCATGGAGCTGGCGCGACAGCTTGAACTGTTGTCACATTTGATCTGCCGGGCGTTGCGCAAATAACGTCCACATGGTCACGGTTTGCCTTGTGCTTGTTTCGATTCAGCTATGTTTAGGGTTATGATTGAGACAGAGCAAAAACCATTGTCATTCGCGGCCGCTAGCAGTTATGTTTACCCGTAGCGGCTGTTTTACGAATCCGAATCTCAATTATCAGGGGTATAAAAATGGAAACAACCAAACCTTCGTTCCAGGACGTTCTGGAGTTTGTTCGTCTGTTCCGTCGTAAAAACAAACTGCAGCGCGAAATTCAGGACGTTGAGAAAAAGGTCCGTGACAACCAGAAGCGTGTGCTGCTGCTTGATAACCTCAGTGACTACATCAAACCAGGCATGAGCGTTGAAGCTATTCAGGGCATCATCTCCAGCATGAAAACCGACTACGAAGATCGCGTGGACGACTACATCATCAAGAATGCTGAGCTGTCTAAAGAGCGTCGCGAGATCTCTAAAAAACTGAAAGTGATGGGCGAGCTGAAATCAGCTGAAAGCAAAACCGAGTAAGTTTGCACGTATCAGAAGCCTGAATATGGAAACCCCGCCGGTGCGGGGTTTTTTTATGCGTGCAACAAATTGAGTCACTTGCTGGTGTCCGGCGTCGGGTAATGACCACACCATGCCAGGTGGCCACGTGCGGCGCTGGCGATGCCGGTTAAGTATGGAGAATTGCGATCCCAATACAGAGGGCTATATTTAGCCTATCACCATCATGTCGATAATAGGGAAATTATGATTCGTATACTCTCGCTTGCCCTGGGGCTCGCTGTCGTTATCCATAGCGCCCAGGCGGTTACCTATCCGCTTCCTCCCGAAGGGAGTCGGCTGGTCGGCGCGCCGTTAATCGTTACCGTACCAGAGGGGAATACCCAGCCGCTGGAATATTTTGCCGCGCAGTATGGACAGGGGTTCAGCAACATGCTGGAGGCCAATCCTGGCGTTGACCCGTTCCTGCCGAAAGCGGGTACTGCGTTGACCATTCCGCAACAGCTTATCTTGCCGGACACGGTACGCGAGGGCATTGTGATTAACGTCGCCGAGATGCGACTTTACTACTACCCGGCAGAGGGTGGCACGGTTGAGGTGTTGCCGATTGGCATCGGGCAGGCCGGGCGTGAAACGCCGCGTAACTGGGTGACGAAAGTGGAGCGTAAGCAGGAAGCACCGGCCTGGACACCGACGGCGAATACCCGGCGCGAGTATGCGAAAGAGGGGAAAACCTTGCCTGCATTCGTCCCGCCGGGCGAGGATAACCCGATGGGGTTATACGCCATTTACATCGGCAAGCTGTACGCCATACACGGCACCAACGCCAACTTTGGCATCGGGCTGCGCGTCAGTCAGGGATGTATCCGCCTGCGTAAAGACGACATTAAATATCTGTTTGATAACGTGCCGGTGGGGACGCGGGTACAACTGATCGACAGGCCGGTGAAAGTCACTATCGAACCGGACGGGCAGCGGTGGCTGGAAGTGCATGAGCCGCTGTCCCGGAACCGCGCGGAATTTGAATCTGATAAGAAAGTCCCACTGCCGATGACCCCGGCATTGAACACCGCGACTCAGGGCGCCGACGTGAATGCCAGCGTCGCCAGCGCCGCGCTAACGCGCCGTTCCGGAATGCCGGTTATGGTGAGTGCGGGAGCCGCAAATACCGGGCAGCTGTAAATTCTCGGTGAGACCAAAAAGCAAAAAGCCCGCTCAGTTTCCTGAGCAGGCTTCTTAAATATGGCTCCTCTGACTGGACTCGAACCAGTGACATACGGATTAACAGTCCGCCGTTCTACCGACTGAACTACAGAGGAATCGGTTGGAGGCTTATCTTAGCGGCGAAAAAATTTTTGTCAAACCTCTATTCAAACCTTTCGTCGCGACTGCTGGTTCCGTCAACAATCAGTTGTATTTACCCACAATTTAAACGCAATTCAACGTTGCAGGTTTGGCATTTCTCCCTCATCATTTAAAACGAGGTTTCAACTTTCTCTCTAAGGCACCCTTTGAACGTCTCTGCCGCAGTACGCCAGGCCGTCACCCGCACCACCTGGTATAAAAACCGCAAAACCTACCGTGTTCTGTTCTGGCGTGAAATCACCCCCCTTGCTGTGCCTATTTTCCTGGAGAATACCTGCGTTCTTTTAATGGGCGTGTTGAGTACATTCCTGGTGAGCTGGCTCGGGGCGGATGCGATGGCCGGAGTTGGGCTGGCAGACAGCTTTAACATGGTTATCATGGCGTTCTTTGCTGCTATCGATCTCGGGACAACGGTGGTCGTTGCCTTCAGTCTGGGCAAGCGTAACCGAAAACAGGCGAGGGCGGCAGCCCGCCAGTCGCTGGTTATCATGACGCTGTTCTCGATTATCCTCGCCGCGGTCATTCATCTGTTTGGGCGGGAAATTATTGAAGTGGTGGCCGGGGCTGCGTCGCCACATGTCAAAGAACTGGCGCTGACCTATCTCGAACTGACGGTGCTGAGCTATCCGGCGGCGGCGATCGCGCTGATCGGCAGCGGGGCGCTGCGCGGGGCGGGCAACACCAAAATTCCGCTGCTGATTAACGGCGGGATGAACATCCTTAACATTATTATCAGTAGTGTCCTGATTTATGGGGCGTTCTCCTGGCAGGGGATGGGATTTGTCGGTGCCGGTCTGGGGCTGACGATTTCACGCTATATCGGTGCGGTGGCGATTGTTGCGGTGCTGGCGGTCGGCTTCAACCCGGCGCTGCGTATTCCGCTAAAGAGTTATATCAAGCCGCTTAACTTCGCCATTATTTGGGAAGTGATGGGGATTGGTATTCCAGCGAGTATCGAATCGGTGCTGTTTAACAGCGGCAAACTGCTGACGCAGATGTTCGTCGCCGGGATGGGTACCGACGTTATTGCTGGCAACTTTATCGCCTTTTCGGTGGCGTCATTGATAAACCTGCCGGGGAACGCGCTGGGCTCGGCGTCGACCATCATTACCGGCAAGCGACTTGGCAAAGGGCAAATTGGTCAGGCGGAAAAGCAGCTGCGCCATGTGTTCTGGATGTCGACCATCGTGTTGACCGCTATTGCCTGGGGCACCGCCCCGTTCGCCGGTTTGTTCGCTTCTTTCTATACCCACGAAGCGGATGTCAAAGAAGTGGTGAAAGAGTTGCTGTGGCTGAACGCCGCATTTATGCCGATTTGGTCTGCGTCGTGGGTGTTACCGGCCGGGCTGAAAGGCGCGCGTGATGCGCGTTACGCCATGTGGGTGTCGATGTTCAGCATGTGGGGCGCCCGCGTGGTTGCCGGTTACTTCCTCGGGATTGTCCTGGGATGGGGCGTGGTTGGCGTATGGCTCGGCATGTTCCTCGACTGGGCGGTGCGCGGCGTGGCGTTCTACTGGCGGATGATCAGCGGCCGCTGGCTGTGGAAATATCCGCGCGTGAGGAACCAATAAAAAAACGCACAGAAGGGATCTTTCTGTGCGTTGGGTTATTTCAATCAATGCTCAAAATAATTTGCGCTACAGGTAGGCGGCAATTGAGCGCATCCTCTGGATCTTACTTGCGTAAGTGACAGGGGGGAGCGAGTGCAGCCAACACCCCTGTAGCGTGAAGTATGAAGAGCATTACACCCCAAGGCGATCGCGAAGACTGTAGTACGCCGCACCCATCGCGGTGAACGGAATGCGCAGCGTACGGCCACCCGGGAACGGGTAGTGCGGCAGCTTGGCAAACGCGTCAAAGCGTTCTGCATCGCCACGCAGTAATTCGGAAATCAAACGTCCCGCCAGATGCGTACAGGTCACACCATGACCGCTGTAGCCCTGCATGTAGTAAATGTTGTTATCCAGACGCCCGAACTGCGGCATCCGTGACAGCGTCAACAGGAAGTTGCCGGTCCAGCTGTAGTCAATCTTCACGCCTTTTAGCTGCGGGAATGTTTTCAGCAGGTTCGGCATTACCAGACGCTCGATATCCGCCGGGTCACGCGCCCCATACACCACGCCGCCGCCGTACAGCAGGCGGTTGTCGCCGGTCAAACGGTAATAATCAAGCAGATAGTTACAGTCTTCCACGCAGTAATTGTTCGGAATCAACGAACGTGCAACGTCTTCGCTCAGCGGTTCAGTGGTTAACACCTGGGTGCCGCATGGCATGCTGCGTTTCGCCAGTTCCGGCTCCAGTTTATCGCCCAGATAGGCGTTGCCCGCCACAATCACGTACTTCGCCGTCACCTGGCCCTTTGCAGTGCTGACCACCGCCGGGCTGCTGTGCTGAATATTCGTCACCGGCGATTGCTCATACACGCGGCCACCGTTCAGGCGAATTGCATTAGCTTCACCGATCGCCAGATTGAGCGGATGAATATGGCCGCCGCTGTGGTCGAGCAGGGCACCGACGTAGCGATCGCTGTCCACTTCACGTTTCAGCTCGTTGGCGTCCAGCATTTCCAACTGGGTGTTGCCGTAGCGTTCCCAGTTGGCTTTCTGTTCTTCCAGTGTTTCGAGCTGTTTATGGTTCATCGCCACGAACAGACCGCCCGGACGATAATCGCAATCAATCTGATAGCGTTTGATGCGCTCGCGAATAATCTTGCCGCCTTCAAACATCATGCTGCCGAGCATTTTGGCCGAATCCGGGCCGTAGGTGCGCTCGATAACGTCGATATCACGGCTGTAAGAGTTGACCAGCTGGCCGCCGTTACGACCGCTGGCGCCGAAACCGATGCGTGCCGATTCCAGCAGCACCACGTCGTAACCCATTTCGGCAAGATGCAGCGCGGAGGAAAGCCCGGTGTAACCGCCGCCGACCACGCACACGTCACAGGTGACGGACTCGCTCAGGGTCGGAAACGGTTCATACTGATTGGCGCTTGCGGCGTAATAGCTGGTGGTATGTTCAGTCATGATTAAGGCTCCAGGGCAATCCAGATAGTTTTCAGTTCACTAAATTTTTCCAGGGCGTGCAGGGATTTATCGCGTCCGTTACCGCTCTGCTTATAACCGCCGAACGGCACGGTCATGTCGCCATCGTTATAGTTGTTAACGAACACTGAACCGGCTTTCAGGCGGCGACTCATGCGATGCGCACGTGACAGGTCGTTAGTCCACACGGCAGCGCCGAGTCCGTATTCGCTGTCGTTAGCCAGTTCCAGCGCCTGCGCTTCGGTTTTAAAGCGGGTAACAACCAGCACCGGGCCGAAGATTTCATCGCGGCCGACGCGTGCAGTCGGTGCGGTATCGACAAAAATAGTCGGGCCGATAGCCGCCGGATGTTTGCCGTCGCGGCCATCCAGCGCCAGCGTGCCCTGAGTTTCACCGTCGCGAATAAAGCTGTGAACGGTGTCGGCATGGGCGTTATCAATCAGCGTACCCATGGTGGTATTTGGGTCGAGAGGATTACCCGGCAGCCAGTTTTTGGCCTGTTCTTTCAGCAGCGCGATAAACGGGTCGGCGATGCTCTCTTCCAGCAGCAGACGCGTACCAGCGATACACACCTGGCCCTGGTTGTAGAAGATGCCGGCGGCGGTATTAGCGGCGGCTTTTTCAATGTCCGGGCAATCGGCAAACACGATATTGGCACTCTTGCCGCCAGCTTCCAGCCACACGCGTTTCATGTTGCTGTCGCCCGCGTCTTTCAGCAGCTGTTTGCCGGTGCGGGTCGAACCGGTGAAGGTGATGACATCCACGTCCGGATGCTGAGACAGCGCCTGGCCCGCTTCATGACCAAAGCCGCTGATGACGTTGAACACGCCGTCCGGCAGTCCGGCTTGTTTCGCCAGCTGCGCCAGACGAATGGCGGTTAACGGTGATTTTTCAGAAGGTTTGAGGATAACGCTGTTGCCTGACGCCAGCGCAGGGCCCAGTTTCCAGCAGGCCAGCAGTAGCGGGAAGTTCCACGGAACGACGGCCGCCACCACGCCGATAGGCTCACGCACAATCAGCGCCAGTTCGTTTACGCCAGTGGTGGCCACTTCGCCATATACTTTATCTATAGCCTCGGCATACCAGCGGATAGCGCGGGCCGCGCCAGGAATATCATCACGCAGGCTATGGCGAATAGGCTTACCGGTGTCGAGTGTCTCCAGCAGCGCCAGCTCCTCGTGATGCTGTTCCATCAAATCCGCCAGCGTGTTCAGCACGGCTTTACGTTTTGCCGGGGAGGCCTGCGACCAGTCGCCGCGCTCGAAAACGTCGCGAGCGCCACGCACGGCGATATCCACATCGGCTTTTTTCCCGCGCGCCACCTGGGCAAGCGGGCGCTGTCCGGCAGGGTCAATGATTTCAAAGGTGCTGTTGTCTTGCGCCTGGCAGTATTCGCCGTTAATAAACAAACGGGTTTCTATAGAGGCATTTTTCGCTTTTTCCTGCCAGTAATTCAGATGCTGAAAGTCCATGGTGACTCCTTTGTATTCAATAAGATAATCGGTCTTTCTCTGCTGCTATCGGCAAAATCTGGCTGCAAAACGCCCCAGGAAATAAATCCTGTAAAAAGAGCGGCGTTTAAAAAGGCCTGAGAAATCAGGCCAAATTTAATTCAGGAATATCAGAACGTGGTGGGGGTGTGGGCACTGATGATGCGGCATATGCCTGCGGAAGTGTTGCTAAAGCTGTGTGGTATGCCGGTGTTGATGGCATAACTTTGCCCTGCAACGAGGTGATAATCCTGGCCGTTGATGGTCAGAATCACGTCACCTTCCAGTATCGTGCCTATTTCCTCACCCTGGTGTTTGATCCTCTCCCCGGTTGTTGTGCCCGGTTGGTAAGTCTCGAAGATCATTGCCAGTGTACGGTTCGGATTTCCGTTGTGAACCAACTTCATTGAAACACCCTGACTGCCGATTTCAATCAGGTCATCCTGATTGATAACCACCTGCGGCTCATCAGGTTTTTCCGGGTCCGCGAAGAACTCGGAGAGCGACAGCCCATAAACTTTCAGTAACTTTTGCAAGGTACTGATGGCAGGACTGACTTTGTCCTGTTCTATGGTGCTGATGGCACTATGCGTTAATCCAGACAGTTCGGCGGCACGACGTTGTGAAAGACCCAATTGTTGGCGGATCGCTGACAAACGTTTACCCGGCGCCAGGCCGTCATCGCTCATATTGGCATTTCCTTAACTGTAGGGGTCAGAGTCGCTGTTTTTCAGCGAGGTGGTTCTGACAAGCGGTGATAAAACCTTCAAGCAACAAACGCGACAGGGCGTATTCGCTGCTGTTCCATTCCGGGTGCCATTGCACACCGAGGGCGAACGGGTGATCGTGAATGCTGGCAGCTTCGACCAGGCCGTCCTGCGAGCGGGCTTCCACGCGCAGCAGCGGACCGAGTGTTTTTGCGCCTTGACCGTGTAATGAGTTCACCCAAAACGTGTTACAGCCCGGTATTAACTTCGAAAGCAATCCTCCCTCTTGAACCTGAACTTCGTGTGATGGCGCGTACTGCTGCTCCACCGGGAGTTCCGAATCTTCACGGTGTTCCAGGAACTGAGGTTGATCGCACAGGCGACGATACAGAGTCCCGCCTGTGGCGACAACAAGTTCCTGCAAACCCCGGCAGATGGCGAAAATGGGGATGCGCCTTTCAAGCCCGGCGGTGATCAACGCCATGCTCAATTCATCACGCCCAGGATCGGCGTCAGGCTCATCGCCGTTTTCACCATAGAGGTGCGGCTGCACATTGCTGGGGCTGCCAGGTAAGAAGATTCCATCAAGTTTTGGCAGAAGGGCATTCAGCAGTTCCGGCTCCGCCAGCGCATGGGGCAGGGCAATCGGCAAACCGCCGGCATTTAATACAGCATTCAGGTACTTTTCTTGCAGAGTCTGGGTCTGGTGACCCTTAAGCCTGTTCCTGCACATCACAACACCGATAACTGGCTTGTCAAATATATTGCCCATGATCACCCTCACATTCTGGACTAAATTATTGCCAAAACTATTCCATATGGCCTTTTCCGTTCAATATTTTCTCAATCTAGCAGTGAGATAACCTCTTTGCAAACTCAACTTAACATTTGACAAACATTTTAGTTAGCGCCATTGTCGATGGGTGGACATTATATTTAACGGTTGAAGTCAGTGACCGGCATCCAAAGCAACGGCGGTGAATCATGGAAACTAATATCGTAGAAGTTGAGAATTTTGTTCAGCATTCCGAAGAGAGACGAAGTAGCGCGTTTGCACGCGAAGTAAAGACCTTCCTCGAGCGTTACCCTAATACCCAATATGTTGATGTCCTGTTGACCGACCTGAACGGTTGCTTCCGTGGCAAACGTATTCCGGTTTCCAGCCTGCGCAAGATTGAGAAAGGCTGCTATTTCCCGGCGTCCGTGTTTGCGATGGATATCCTCGGCAACGTCGTAGAAGAAGCGGGCCTGGGACAAGAGCTGGGCGAGCCGGATCGCAGTTGTGTACCGGTGCTGGGTACCTTAACCCCGTCAGCGGCTGACCCGGAATTTATTGGCCAAATGATGCTGACCATGCTGGATGAAGATGGCGCTCCCTTTGACGTTGAGCCGCGGAACGTGCTGAATCGACTCTGGCAGCAGCTGCGCCAGCGCGGTCTGTTCCCCGTGGTAGCGGTAGAGCTGGAGTTCTATTTACTTGACCGTCAGCGCGATAACGAAGGTTTCCTACAGCCGCCCTGCGCGCCGGGCACCGATGACCGCAATACCCAAAGCCAGGTTTACTCCGTTGATAACCTTAACCACTTCGCGGACGTGCTGACCGATATCGACGATTTAGCGCGTTTACAGCTGATCCCGGCGGATGGCGCGGTAGCCGAAGCGTCACCGGGCCAGTTTGAAATCAACCTTCACCACACCGATAACGTGCTTGATGCCTGCGACGATGCGCTGGCGCTGAAACGTCTGGTGCGTACGGTGGCAGAAAAACACAAAATGCACGCCACCTTTATGGCGAAGCCGTATGAAGACTATGCCGGTAGCGGGATGCACATTCATATCAGCATGCTGAACAGCAAAGGCGAAAACGTGCTGGCGGATGCCGATGGCGAAGATTCGAGCATCCTCAAGCGTTCGCTTGCAGGAATGATAGATTTGATGCCTGCATCTATGGCACTGTTAGCGCCGAACGTTAACTCCTACCGTCGTTTCCAGCCGGGTATGTACGTGCCAACGCAGGCTTCCTGGGGGCACAACAACCGTACCGTTGCGCTGCGCATCCCGTGTGGCGATCGTGACAATCACCGTGTCGAATACCGCGTAGCGGGTGCTGATGCCAACCCATATCTGGTGATGGCGTCAATCCTCGCGGGTATTTTGCACGGACTGAACAACGATCTGCCGCTACAGGAAGAAGTCGAAGGCAATGGTCTGGAGCAGGAAGGTCTGCCGTTCCCGATTCGCCAGAGCGATGCGCTGTGGGAATTCATGCAAAACGACAGCCTGCGTGAACTGATGGGTGAGCGCTTCAGCCATGTGTTCCACGCCTGTAAGAACGACGAGTTGATTCAGTTTGAGCGTCTGATCACAGAAACTGAAATTGAGTGGATGCTGAAAAACGCCTGACCGTGCGTTTCCTGGGCTGTAGGCCCGGTAAGCGTAGCGCCACCGGGCGTCATACCAGGCAGCAAAATAATAAGTAGCATCATACGGTCTGAGCGGAGCCAGACCGGACGTTTTGCAGGGCAACCTGCCATTTCCCGGCGTCGCGTAAAGGAGCGCAGGCGGCAACGGGTCTTCAGTTAATCGACAAATTGTATGACGAGGAAATGAGATGATGCAGATGTTTAAATACTCGCACGGCGAAGGTGAACGCCGTTGCCGCATTGACTACGACGGACCGGTTTCCGGTTATTGCCCGACGTTTTCTCCTTTATTGACACGACTCACCCCCAGGCTAAGCAGGTTTGCAACAACGACGACATTATCGCAAACCTGGACGCGCATGGGGGGGCTTCGACATGGCGACTAATTCCTCTGTCGAACTCACGTCGCAGGCGGGTAAACCGCAGCTACGCAAATCTTTAAAACTCTGGCAGGTGGTGGTGATGGGTCTGGCCTATCTCACCCCGATGTCGGTGTTTGATACTTTCGGTATTGTTTCCGGCATCAGCAACGGGCACGTACCGGCGTCGTATTTGTTGGCGCTGGCGGGCGTGTTGTTTACTGCGATAAGCTACGGCAAACTGGTTCGCCAGTTTCCGCAGGCGGGTTCCGCTTATACCTACGCGCAAAAATCCATTAGCCCGCACGTCGGCTTTATGGTCGGCTGGTCATCGCTACTGGATTATCTGTTCCTGCCGATGATTAACGTCCTGTTGGCGAAAATCTATCTCTCTGCGCTGTTCCCTGACGTCGCGCCGTGGATTTGGGTCGTCGGCTTTGTGGCAATTCTCACCGCCGCCAACCTGAAAAGCGTCAATCTGGTGGCGAACTTCAATACCTTGTTCGTGCTGGTGCAGATTTGCATCATGGTGGTGTTCATCATCCTGGTGGTGCAAGGGTTGCATAAAGGAGAGGGCGTCGGCACGGTCTGGTCGCTGCAACCGTTTGTCAGCCAGAACGCACACCTGATCCCGATTATTACGGGGGCGACGATAGTCTGCTTCTCATTCCTCGGTTTTGATGCAGTGACCACGCTGTCTGAAGAAACGCCGGATGCGGCAAAAACAATCCCGAAAGCGATTTTCCTGACGGCGGTTTACGGCGGGATAATCTTTATTGTGGCGTCGTTCTTCATGCAGCTGTTCTTCCCGGATATCAGCCGCTTCAAGAACCCGGATGCCGCACTGCCGGAGATTGCGCTGTACGTTGGCGGCAAGCTGTTCCAGTCGATATTCCTCTGCACCACGTTTGTGAACACGCTGGCGTCTGGTCTGGCATCACATGCGAGCGTGTCGCGCCTGCTGTATGTTATGGGGCGTGATAATGTGTTCCCGGAAAAATACTTCGGTTACGTGCATCCGAAATGGCGCACTCCAGCGCTGAACGTGTTGATGGTCGGTGTGGTTTCGCTGTCGGCGCTGTTCTTCGATCTGGTGACCGCGACGGCGTTGATTAATTTCGGTGCGCTGGTGGCGTTTACCTTCGTAAACCTGTCGGTGTTCAACCATTTCTGGCGTCGTGAAGGGCGTAACAAAACCTGGAAAGACAAGGTGAACTACCTGATCCTGCCGCTGATTGGTGCCGCTACCGTCGCCGTGCTGTGGATAAACCTGGAGGCGACGTCCTTAACGCTGGGACTGGTGTGGGCAGGCGTCGGTTTACTGTATCTGGCGTACCTGACCGGACGCTTCCGCAAGCCACCACCGCAGTTTGATGCAGCAAAAGCGGAGCGGGCCTGGGAGTGATTTTTACCCAGTCTGTGGAAGAAATCGGCAAACGATTAAAATTGTGAAAAACAGCCTTTGACAAGGCGCGGGCGCATCGATAATATGCGCCCCGTTCACACGATTCCTCTGTAGTTCAGTCGGTAGAACGGCGGACTGTTAATCCGTATGTCACTGGTTCGAGTCCAGTCAGAGGAGCCATATTTAAGAAGCCCGCTTAAGGAAACTTAAGCGGGCTTTTTGCTTTTGCCTTAACTCACCAGCACCCGAACCGGGGCCGTTGCGGCGAACAACCACGGACGGGCATCGCTGTCGACGCGTGGAGAAAGGACTTCACGCACCTGTTGGTGGTAATCGTCCAGCCACTGTTTTTCCTGATCGGTGAGCTGATTGAGTTCGACCTGGCTCAGATCGATGGGGATCATTGTCAATGAGGCGAAACGGCAGAAGCCTGGCAGTGAATCGACAACTTCAACCTGATTTTCAATGCGGATCCCGTATTCACCTTCCAGATAATACCCCGGCTCGATGGTCATGATGTTGCCCGCTGTCAGCGGCCACAGGTTGACCTTTTTCGCAATACGATGCGGGGCTTCGTGGATCAGTAACTGATGCCCAACGCCGTGCCCGGTACCGTGATCGAAATCAATCCCCAATTCCCACAGATGACGACGTGCAAACGCATCGATCTGATGCCCAAAGCTGCCCGCAGGGAACTGCAAAGTAATTAACGATAAAAAACCTTTCAGTACCGCGGTGTAGTGTAATTTACGCTGCGGATCTAACGGGCCAAATGCCAGGGTTCGTGTGGCATCGGTGGTGCCGTTATGGTACTGACCGCCAGAATCGTTCAGATAGAAGCTGTCGGCAGTGATCGCGGTGTTGGTGGCTTCGCTGGAGTGGTAATGACACATCGCGGCGTTTGCCCCCGCGGCAGAAATCGTGTCAAAACTCGACTCGATAAAGTTTTCCTGCTGCTCGCGGAAGGTGAGCTGTTTGGCCTGCGCTTCCAGCTCGGTTAACGGTTTGCCCGCTGCGAGACGCGCCGGAACTTCGTGCGCTAGCCAGGCGAGAAAATTCACCCACGCGGCACCGTCTTTTTGGTGGCTGTCGCGATAGCCTTCCAGCTCGACACTGTTCTTGGTCGCTTTAATCAGCGTGATCGGGTCGGCGGCCCAGCGCACCTCTCCGCCGTGCTGTTCTACGGCAAAACGCAGCGCAACCGGCGCACTGTCGGCATCAAGCTGAATACGCTTCCCGTCAGCAATCTGCTGGCAGCGTGGCACCAGTTGGTCCATTGGTGACAGCGTCAGGCCGGAGAGCAGAGTCTGTGGTAAACCGGACGCTTTTCCGGCATCGACAAACCATTCCACATCCCGGTTGCGGCTTAATAAAAGGAAGGACAGTGGCACCGGGCTGGTGGCGATATCGGATCCACGCACATTCAGCAGCCAGGCGATATTGTCCGGTTGGGTCACGGCGAGATAATCCGCGTCGTGAGTATCCAGAATCGCAGCGATACGCGCGCGCTTATCGTCGCTGCTTTCGCCCGCTACGCTTAACGGCATTTCGCGGATGGCACCATTTGGCGTAGCGGGGCGGTCATGCCAGAGGGTGGCGAACGGATCGTCGGCCAGCGGCACGAGTTTGCACCCGGTGGCGCTCAGGGCGTCAAACTGACCGTTCACCATCAGCATCGGATCAAATCCAATGCGGCTTCCGGCAGGCAGATGCGTCTCCAGCGGTTCATTATGCAGGTGATGGATTTCCCAGACCTGCAAATCGACTTCATTGCGGACCTGGACCTGATATCGGCCATCTACCAGAATCAGCGCGCGGTCCTGTAGCACCAGCGCCATGCCCGCAGAGCCGGTAAATCCGGTCAGCCACGCCAGTTTGTCATCATGCGGCGCCGCGTATTCGCTCTGCCACGCATCGGCACGCGGCACAATCATGCCATCCAGCGCTTGCGTGCGAAGGTAAGTGCGCAAGGCAGAAAGAGGTGATGTCGGTTGCATTGTCATTATCCTGATATTTAACGGAACGGCGGTTCGTTGAAGGTGCGCAGCTTACGCGAATGCAGTTTGTCGCCTTCCGCGCGGAGCAGATCGATGGCGCGAATGCCTATCTGCAGATGCTCGGAAATGGCCCCTTCATAGAAGCGGTTCGCCTGGCCCGGCAGTTTAATCTCGCCGTGCAGCGGTTTGTCCGACACGCACAGCAGCGTGCCGTAGGGCACCCGGAAGCGGTAACCCTGCGCGGCGATGGTGGCGCTTTCCATATCGATGGCAACCGCGCGGCTGAGGTTAAAACGCAGCGCGGAGGCGGAGTAGCGCAGCTCCCAGTTGCGGTCATCGGTGGTGACGACGGTGCCGGTGCGCAGACGGTGTTTAACTTCTTCGCCGGGCATGCCGCTGACCTGCTTGGTGGCGTCATACAGCGCGCGCTGCACTTCGGCGATGCTCGGAATCGGAATGTCCGGCGGCAGAACGGCATCGAGAACGTGGTCGTCACGCAGATATGCGTGGGCCAGTACGTAATCGCCAATGGTCTGACTCTCACGCAGGCCGCCGCAGTGGCCAATCATCAGCCACACGTCCGGGCGCAGTACCGCCAGATGGTCACAGATGTTTTTGGCGTTTGCCGGGCCAACACCGATGTTAATCAGCGTAATGCCCTGACCGTCTTTGGTAATCAGGTGCCAGGCGGGCATCTGGTGCTTTTTCCACGCCAGATCGGACACGGCGGTTTCCGGCGCTTCGGTATCGGCGGTGATCCACACGCCGCCGGCGCAGGAAAGGGCGACATACGGGCTGTCCGGGTCGAGAATTTGGCTGCATCCCCAGCGGACAAATTCATCCACATAGCGGGTGTAGTTGGTGAACAGCACGAACGGCTGGAAATGTTCGACCGGCGTGCCGGTGTAGTGGCGCAGTCGGGCGAGTGAGAAATCCACACGGCGGGCATCGAAATGCGACAGCGGGTATTGTTCGGTTGGATGGAACAGACCATCTGCGGTTTCATCGCCAATCTGCGCCAGGTCGGTAGTCGGGAAGTGGCGAGTCAGGCCCGCACTCATCGAGCGATCCAGCGTCAGCGTGGAGCCATCAATCACGTAAGGATAGGGAATTTCATGCTGCGACAGCTCAACAGTGATATGTGCGCCGTAATCCTGATACAGCGAGGTCAGCTGTTCCTGCAGATAATGTCTGAATAGCGTGGGCTGGGTGATGGTTGTGGTGTAACAACCGGCGTGAGTAAAACGGCCCCAGGCTCGGGTTTTCAGCGCATTGTGCGCTTCGCCATCCCAGGAAACGGACAGCGCGGGGTAAACGAATAGCCCTTTCGCACGCTGTTCATTGTCAGGCAGAACGTTATCGTTAATAAAGCGGCCAATGGCTTCACGCAACGCAGTTACCGATTGGTTGTAGAGCGCATCGAGTTGTTCCAGCGCTTGTTCCGGGGTCAGACCGGCACCCTTATTATTCATCATTCGCTCCTTCATTCAGCTCTGCGGTGTTACCCGATAGTATGTCACAGGAATGTGAAACAAAAGCCAGCGGAAAAAACTGAAGAATAAGGGCATTCTAAAAAACAATATCGTTGCCCCCTGGGATATCAAACTGCCATAACGAACCCGTAGTGACGCAGAAAAATATTTCTTAACGGTTTGATTTTAGTTAAGGTAATCGTTTGCTTTTAATAGGGAAGTGGTGATGATGAATAATAAGACAATCGCGATGTCCGTGGCAGCGTGCTGCATGGTAGTCTCTTCGTTAAGTTTGGCTCAGCAGCGTGTCACAGGGCCGATTGTGATTCAGGGGGCTATGCCCGTTGAAGCAGAGCGTTTCGCCCAACGGCTTGACAATCCACAAGAGCTTGATATTGGTGGTTGGCGCTTCTGGCGCGGTACGGTTGATGGTTATCCGGTCGTGGTTTCCGAGACCCTGAAAGGGATGTCTAATGCCTCTGCAGCCACGGCAATTGCTGCGACGCAGTTTCACCCGGTGGCTATCATTAACCAGGGTACCGCTGGTGGGCACGATCCGGCACTGAAGGTGTATGACATTGTATTAGGAAAATATTCCGTCAATCTCGGGGCGTTTAAATCACCGCATAAGCAGCCGGGTGAGGGAAGCGATTCACTCCAATGGAAACCGATGGATCTATTGGCCTCGAAGGGGAGTGCAGGTGAGGATAAAACCCCGCATACGATCCGTAAATTCCCGGCAGACGCACAGCTTCTCTCCGTGGCGGAAAGCGTGAAAGAGAGCTACAAGAAGGGGAACGTCGTGGAAGGGGTTATCGGGTCAGCCGATATGTGGAACAGCGAACTGGACCGCATCCATGCATTCCACAGCAACTATCAGACTTCCGTCGAAGAGATGGAGACCGCCTCCGCGGCGCAGATTTCCGCGGCCTTTAATATTCCGTTTGTGGGGATCCGGATCCTGTCGAACAATATTACCAATCAGGGAGCCTATGACCCGCAAACAGGGCTGGCCTGTCAGGATTATGTTTATCAGGTGGTCAAGGCGTATATCGCCAAAACGAAGACACGCTGAGTTAAGCGGCTTCCACACCATCAAAGGCGCTTTCGGGCGCCTTTTGCTTTTGAAGACCGTAGACAGCAACCGACCGATAGCCAAAAAGCAAAAAGCCCGTTCAGTTTGTAAATAGACCCATTTTAGTTCCATGCATTTTTTGAGATCCCGGCCAGATAATGTTGTTGGCCAAGTTCCTGGGTCGGGTCATTAAAGCTATTGCTATCAACATGAATGTACCTTTTACGATAAATATTATGAATGGAAATGTTGACCATGATAGTTTACGCCAAGGCGATACCATCCAGACTATATTTATTAATCTATTCTGCCTGCCCATAAACAGGACATTTTACGTCACCTTAGTTATCAGAACTCCTCCTATAAAACGTTTAACCAGCCTGATAACCTTCTAATTGAAAACGTGCCATAAACAATGAAACTGCATGACAAAGTTACGGGGCAATATCTGACTAAACATAATTATCAATGAGTTGGAGCTATTATCATAAAAATTTATATATTTACTTAGCCAGGATACAACTGAAGATTGTTTGTTTACTTATATGCAACAGTCTGTTTGATTATTTTCCATATTCATTTCGATCGCTTTTCGCTAGATTTAAGTTACTCAAGAATTATTGTTGAAATGATGATGAATAAAAAAATTCAGATATCTCTCATGGTGTTAGTTACATGCCTCTCTGTTGGTGGGTTGATTTCCACCGACATATTTTTACCCGCGCTTGGTGAAATGCGATTGTTTTATAAAGTGACTGAAGCGCAAATACAGGACGCAATTGCGGTATTTTTATTTGGTGTGGCATTTTCGCAACTTATCTATGGCCCATTGAGTGATAGCCTTGGGAGGAAAAAAACATTAATCGGAGGGTTACTGATATGGCTGATTTCCACTGTCAGTGTGATTTATACGACGCACATTAATGAATTGCTGGGTTTAAGATTATTGCAGGGGATCGGCTCATGCGCTGGTATTACCATCAGTCGGGCGATCATTAACGATATGATGGATAAAAAATCATCTGCGCAGCTCTACCTAGTCATCTTTCCGTTTGTGGGGATGTCACCTGCGATTGCGCCGATGATCGGCGGGATTTTGACTCAGCATTTCGGCTGGCGGGCATGTTTTATCTTTTTAACCCTCTTTATCCTGGCCACGCTGGTTCTCTGCTTTACGGCACTCCGTGAGACATTGCCGGTAGAAAAAAGACAAAAACTAAGTGTACTGACAGCAACAAAAAATACCGTTGATGTCGTGCGAAACCCAACCTTTCTTTTTTATGCTGCCATTCCCTGTTTTGCCTATGCAGCTTATTTTGCCTATATCGTCGAGTCGCCGTTTATGCTTGCGAAACTGGGGCTTTCCCCAGCCTATGTGGGCTATACATATATTCTGCTCTCCGCCAGTTATGTCTCCGGAAATTTGACGGCCAAAAGGCGTTCAAGGCGCGAGGGTATTGAAGATACGATCCGTCAGGGATACCGCATTTTTGTGCTGGGGGGGATTATTTTTGCCTTGCAGATGTATGTGAGTCCATTTCCCCTGCCGACGACGATTATCGCTATTTCCATTCTGACCTTTGGCAACGGCTTTTTGCTGCCGTTGGGGACGGCATCAGCCATTGCCGCCCATCCGCAGGCCTCCGGGACGGCATCTGGTGTGATGGGAGCACTGCAACTCGGGAGTGCTGCCATCGCCACTTTTTTAATTGGCAAACTGTCCGCCCATGCACCAGGAATGACCGCCCTGATCATCGCATGTGTGTGTGTATTCGGTTTTCTCATTTATGTGTTGGGTCAATCTTCATTTATGCAATTTGTCTCTAACAAGGAGAGTAAGATCAATGATTAATAATATCGATGTCACATTACGGGATGGTGGTTATCAGAATGGTTTTCACTTTCCGACAGACTACGCGATTAAACATGTTCAGGCGCTAGTGGAAAGCGGCGTTGAGTGGATTGAAATAGGTTATCGGAACGGGTCTTTTAAGCCGATTCCTGATATTGGTATTACGGGGGTGTCACCCGATGAATATATTCAGGAGATCCACAATGCTGTGCCGGATGCTAAATTAGTGGTGATTGCCCATCCGCATAATATTAATCACGATGATGTGGTTCGTATGAAAATGCACGGTGTGAGTCTGCTCAGGATCTGTATTAAAACAGATAATCCACAACCGGCATTGGCATTATGCGAATTTGCCAAAATGAGTGGGTTACGTGTGAGTATGAATTTTACCCGTGCCAGCCAAATTAATATCAATACGCTTATTGATGTGGCTGCACAATGCGAAAAAGCCGGGGCCGATATTATCTGTATCGCCGATTCAAATGGTAGCTTACGCCCGGAACAGACATCGCGGCTGATCAACGTCCTTAAATGCACCACGCGTGTGGACGTGGGTTTTCACGCGCATGACAACCCACCGTTTTTGATACGTTGACCCTGATTCAGGATGCCTCGCCAGAGAGGGCGGTTGAGGCACTCTGCCAGGCACTGAATGCCCGGTTCCAGTCTCCCTATCTGCTGGTGGGGTTCGCCATGGCGGGCACGTTAGTCCAGCTGTTGGCTCCGCACCTGCACGGCCTCAGTGGTGTGATATCTGTCAGTGCGCCGGGTTTTGCGGATGAACAACTCAACAAGCGTCTGGGCGAGCTTGTTTCGCTGCTGGAGAAGGGCGAGGTTGAGCATGCGGTGGACGTTCTGCATCAATTCGTTGTCCCTGAAGGGCAAGCCGCCCAGGAGGGGCGTTTCACGTTGCCTGACGCGGCGAAAGCATCTGCCATTCAGCGGATGTTGACCGGATTTGCCTTGCTACTGAACATGGACGCTCGCGCTGCGATTGCTCGCTATAACGGGAAATACCTTGCCATCGTGGGGGATAAATCACAGCTGGCGTCCTGGGAAAACCAAACCCATAGCACTCAACCGACACACCTCTACAGGCGCATCCCGAAAGCGGGTATGCGCCCATGGAATGACAATCCCGCAGCGATGAATGCCTTACTTAATGAATGGGTCGACACACTATGAAAAAAAATGTGCTGGTTTTACCGGGTGATGGAATTGGTCTGGAGGTTTGCGAGGCTGCGCTACCTGTTATCAGTGCTATGGATCTTCCCATTACGCTCACTTTTGGCGAGATTGGCTGGGCATGCTGGACGCGGGAGGGAAACCCCGTACCAGATCAAACCTGGGAAAAAATCGCCGGGGCAGATGCGGTGCTGCTTGGTGCAATAACCAGTAAAGGTAAAGCGCAGGCGCAGCAGGCTTTACCTCTGCCTCTCCAGCTGAAAGGTATCGAGTATGTTTCGCCGGTGATCCAACTCCGCCAGAAACTGGGGTTGTTCGCCAATACCCGCCCGGTGAAATATGTCGCAGGCGATCGACGTCCTTTTCGCTGCTGCGTGATTCGGGAAAATACCGAAGGTTTGTACGCCGGGATGGATTTTAAAGGGGTTAGACCGGCGGTTTCCGACTGGCTGAAGCATCCTAATCTGAACAAGTATGGCCTGGAAGAGGCTGCCTGGACGGTTCGTCTGCAAACCCGGTATGGGCTGGAGCGCCTGTTTCAGACGGCCTTTGAGTATGCCCGCAAGCACCACTTTACCCGCGTCACATTTGCCGATAAACCCAATGTGATGCGCGAGAGTGGTCACTTTGCGGGGAACATATTCCATGAGGTGGCTGCGCATTTTCCTGAGATCACGGCAGATATCCATAATGTCGATGCTATTGCCCTCTGGCTGGTGCGTAAGCCCCATGAGTTCGGCGTGATTGTCGCAGAAAATATGTTTGGGGATATTTTGTCCGACTTAGCCGCAGGGGTGATGGGCGGTTTAGGCCTTGCACCAAGCGCCAATATTGGCAGCCATGTTGCCTACTTTGAGCCGGTACATGGCAGCGCGCCAGGGATGGCAGGACAGGGGAAAGCCAACCCGTGTGCCATGTTTTACACCATTGCACTGATGCTGGAGTATCTGGGCTTTGAGTTACAAGCCGAAAAACTTCAACACGCGGTTGACCGGGTGGTCCGGGACGGGAAAGTGGCTACCTACGATTTGGGAGGGACGGCATCCACACAGGAAATGGCGCAGGCCATCATCCGGGAGCTGCTTCACCCGACGCTCGGGAAAACGGCCAGCGTGATCACCATCGGTGATGAACTGTTGTCCGGGCAATACCCGAACAGCAATCAGTTGCACATCAGCCAGCGGCTTGAGGCGGCGCAGCATCAGGTGAGATTTCAGGCGTCCTGCGCGGACAATATTGCCCAGATAAGCGCCCTGATCACCTCGCGTATAGGGCAGGACGATCTCATTGTCATTTGCGGCGGACTTGGCCCCACCTCCGACGATAAAACCCGCGAGGCGGTGGCACAGTCTCTCGGCAGGCCCTTGATTTATGATGAGGATGTCTGGGCCACTATTCAGGCGCAGCTCAGGGCGTTCGGGGTGAAAAACGATCCGTCTAACCGTCAACAGGCCAGATTTCCAGACGGCGCTAGCGTTCTGGATAATCCGTCCGGTACTGCCCCCGGTTTTTACACCAGTATAGCCAGTAGCCTGGTGGTTGTTCTGCCTGGCCCTCCTTCTCAAGCGTTGCCCATGCTTGATGACTTGTTATCAGGCCGCGAGCATAGCGAACCGGTAAAGGCTACATCCTCCTGGACGCTTATTGGTATAAGCGAAAGCGAAGTAGGTTCAATTGTGAGCGCCTTAGTCTCTTCGACGGCGTGGGATGTGCATTTTTTATGGAAAAGTCCCTATGTCATTGTGCAAATAGAAACGCCGGAGCACAGCCCGTTACCACTTCCGGTGTGGCAAAGTCTGGATCGGGCATTACGTCCGTATCTGGTGAGTAAACGTAACAAAAAGGCGAGTGAGATATTGCAGGACACCTGCAACGTCCGCTGGCAGACGGCCGATGTGGAGCTGTCATCTTATTTGCCAGTGGCCAGAAAAAAGGCGGGAGGTGAGCCAGTGCTTTGCATCGACGTCGCGGTTAACCCCTCTCTGGTCGACGTACTGGAGAGTGAAACATGGTTGGGGCAAATGACGATGTCGGTTCGCCATCAGGATGGCAAGAAACATAAGATGACCTTTCCCCTGAATAAAGCCCTTCTGGCGCAAACCCTGCCTGAGTATGCGGCCTGGTGCGTACTGAAAACCCTGACAATGCAAAATGGATGAGACGATCATGACAACCCAAAAAACGATTAAAGAGCGCCTGTTGGCCCTGGACACGGCAGCTGTCTCTGATGCGCTGGACAGCCTGTACATTTCGGGGGGGCTGTTGGGGATTAAGCCGCAGGTCAGCGGAAAGAAAATCGCGGGGCCGGCTTTTACCGTTCAATATGAAGCCTGTACACCGGAAAAAAATCGCTTCATGAATGCCGGTAACTATATTGATCAGGTTCCGGCCAGAGCCGTTATTGTGGTGGACAACGGTGGGCGTCTGGACTGCACGAGCTGGGGGAATATTCTCACCACTAAAGCGGTGCAAAAGAAGATCGCCGGGTCTGTCATCTATGGTTCAGCCCGTGATATTACCGATATTCGCCAGATGGATTACCCCCTGTTCTCCTGCAATATCTATATGGTTTCTGGGAAAAACCGGGCGCGGGTAAAAGCGGTGCAGTGCACGCTTGATATCCACGGTGTGACAGTCTGCCCTGGCGACTGGGTGTTTGGCGACGACAATGGTGTGCTGGTGATACCCGGCGAACACCTGGAAGAGGTGATCCGGCGTGCGGAAAATGTCGAAAATACCGAGCGGCAGATCCTCAGTGCCATTGATGCCGGCACACCGCTGGACGTTGCCCGTCAGCAACTGGGCTATGATGTTCCCTGGGAAAATAACGTATGACCCGTCAATTTTTCGCGTACTGGGCATCCCGGCTGCAGTTTCTGGACGTGCATTATCACGCGCGTCCGGATAGCTACCATCGGCGCTACTCGGCATTTGAAACCGGGCAGCAGTATGCCCGGTATCAGGGCGGGGTCGTGTTGAAGAACCACCTGGGGAGCGTGAGTGCGCTGGCGGCAGCCATGCAGGAGATGTCTCTGCCTGTGTTTGGCTCGGTGGTGCTCAATGCGGCTGCGGGAGGAGTGAACCTTAATACGGTACGCCAGGCGCTGAGCCAGTATCAGTTTGAGGGCGCTCCCCGGTTGCTGGTACATTTGCCCACGGTGGTTTCCACCACACACAAGAGCACACTTTCAAGAACCTTCAGTAACAAATATGCCCGCTATTTTGCCGGACAACCGCTCTCTGTGACCGATGAATACGGTAAGTTACGCCCTGATGTTGAGGCACTAATCCATTTCGCACGACATCATGACATTGTGCTTTCTTCTGGGCATACCTCAAAAGATCAAACGCTGCGCCTTATTGAAGCCGTGGAGCGTGTTGGCGGCGTCCGGTTGATGTTGAACCAACCGGCAAACCCGATCACGGAGTTTTCGGCGGCAGAACTCTGCGCGCTGGGAGAACACGACTGGCTCTATGTCGAGCAGTGCGCGCTGACGCTGTATCTGGGCTACCAGACTCCGCAGGACATGTATGATGTTCTGACGCAGGTGAACAACGTGGTTTACAGCTCTGATCTGGGTCAGCCCGCTCAGCCGGATATTGGTGAATGGCTGGAAGACAGCCGACGCTGGTTCCAGACCGGCGGACTCAGTGCGGAGCGAATTGATGCTGTGACCCGGTTAAATCCGCTCAGGATGCTGGATCCGGAGCGGTCGCCAGATTGAGGGGACGAATAAAATCAATGAATGCCTGCTCTTTGGGGGACGGGCGCGGATTGATATGCACCACATACATTGGCAATGGCGGAGGCATAAATTCTTCCAGCACGGTAATAATTTCGCCTGACTCAATACCGGCTTTGATGGTGAAATCAGGGAGGTAACAAATCCCAAGCCCTTGATGGACCATGTTACAGAGGTCAAGGCTGTTGCTGACCCTGGAGATGTAATGAGGCCGAATTTCTGTACATTCGTTATCAATCATAAATTTCCAGGAGCGTCGGTGATTATCAAAGTGCAGCAGACAGGTATGCTTGTGCAGCTCGTCGGGATGTGACGGCATACCGTGCTGCTGCGTATAGCCGCGCGAGAGGCAGGTATGTTTACGCCAGTAACCAATGAGCGAGTAGTACAGGTTGCTGTCCGGGAGGGGGCCACACTGTAGCGCTAGATCAAAACCGTGGCTGAACAGTTCCATGCTGTGGTTTCCGGTGACAATATCCAGCTTAAGGTCAGGGTAGCGTTCAAGGAATGCTTTCAGACACGGGATTACATGCAGATGACTTATGGAATGGGGGATCCCAACCTTGAGGTTGCCGCTAACCACATTACTGAGACTTTTCACGTCCCTGAGGCAGGATTCATACTCATCAATAATCAGCAGACAGCGCTGATAAAACTGTTCACCGGCGGCCGTAAGGGATATGCGACGCGAATTACGCTTGATAAGTTGTGTATTGACTTCAAACTCCAGCTTCTCAATTCTGCGGCTTACCATTGCCGGTGAGAGTTTCATGGCAATCGCGGCGGCCCGGAATCCCTGACATTCCACCACCATCCTGAATGCTTTCATATTTTCCAGCATCGTGTCCTCCTGACATACTCAACATATCTATTCTTGCACTATTCCTTTCATCGGGGGAGTTTAGATATTGTAAGCAAGTCTAAACCTCTCGCTCACCACTATGTTATAAAATGTAGTTTTAGTAGCCATCAGGGATAGGTAGTGCGAGTGGGAATTTTCCCGCTACGATATTTTCTTCAGATTCCCGGCAATCTGATAAGGTGACACATACAGCTCAGTATTTGTATCAAGATAATCCGCCCACCACTGCATCATAGCGATCCGCTCCTCCAGATATTCAGCTTTATGGATATAGGCGGCGCGAACGCTGTTTCTTTCCTGATGGCTCATCTGTTTTTCAATCGCTTCTTTGCTCCACAGTCCCGACTCACTCAGTGCGCTGCATGCCATGGTCCGGAAGCCGTGGCCGCAGATCTCTTTTCGGGTGTCGTAGCCCATCACACACAATGCCTTGTTGATGGTGTTGTCGCTCATGCACTTGTCCTGGTCGTATTCGCCGGGGAAGATAAATGCCAGATGCCCGGAGAGCGCTTCAGTCTGTTTCAGGATCGCCATTTCCTGATCGGACAGCGGGACGATGTGCTGCGTTTTCATCTTTGTGCCACTGTGAGAGAAACGCACGTTTTCAATCTGCTCCCGTTCTTCCGGGATTATCCAGAGCTTCTGTTGCCAGTCGATTTCACTCCAGCGGGCAAAGCGCAGTTCGCTGGATCGCACGAAAAAGAGTAGCGACAGCTTAAGCGCGTACTGTGTCAGCAGTCTGCCGGAGTAGGTGTCAATCCGCGATAACAGTTCAGGTAGTTTCTCAAGCGGCAGGGCTGGGTAATGCTGTGTTTCCGGCGGCGTAAATTCACCGTCCAGATCCAAAGCGGGGTTTGATTTGATTAACTGCTTTTTCACCGCATAGCGCATGATTTCCGTGACGTAGTTTTTCAGCCGTGCGGCTTTCTCCAGAAAGCCTCTGTTCTCCACTTTACGCAGAGTAAACAGCAGATCCTCCGTGGCAATTTGATCGATATATCTGTCCCCGATATCCGGTAAAATATACATTTCCAGCCTGCGCCGGATGGTCGTTGCATAATGTTCAGACCAGCGCCGGTGATCGGCATGCCAGTTCATGGCGATCTGGCGGAATGTCTGTCCATTTTTCTTTTTCTGCTGTGCGATTTTTTTGTCAACGGCGGGATCGACCCCTTCACGCATTTTACTGCGTGCCGCATCACGGAGCAGGCGCGCCGTAAGCAGGGAAACATCCGGGTATGGGCCAAAGGCCAGCTTCTTCTCTTTCCCGTCAATACGGTACTTCATGTACCAGAGTTTTGAGCCGTTGGGTTTGATCAAGCAGGTACAGTCCGGCACTGTCGCCGAGTTTGAAGGGTTTGTCTGTGGGTCTGAGCTTGCGGATAGCGGTATCAGTGAGTGCCATAGCGGGGGGCTCCATTCGTTCAACGAACCGTGAGGCCCCCGATTAAGCCCCCAAAACTACAGATGTCAAAAAACCCGGCAATCCTTACCAGGACAACCGGGTCAATCTAAGTGCTTGTTTTTATAACGCATTAAGACTCACTGAGATGTCTTAATACTAAAATCTGGCTCCTCTGACTGGACTCGAACCAGTGACATACGGATTAACAGTCCGCCGTTCTACCGACTGAACTACAGAGGAATCGTGTGAACGGGGCGAATAGTAGCGATGCCTGAGCAGCATGTCAAAGCTTGTATGCGCTCCTTGTGTTTGATTGCTGACAATTTCAGCAAAATGCACAAAATTGCTGGAAATTAGCACAATGCGCACTGAGTTGGTGCACCTCGTCCCCTGATGGGGCGTAGCGCAATCTGTTGACGGGTTACTAAAAGCAGCGAAATTATTAGCATCTCTTATTCTGCGGCCTGTGTGGGCCTTCTTGTCCGGTTGGTCAAAAACTGGCAAGCATATTGCAACTCCTCCGACTACTGAATCGCCGGCGTAGGCACTGGCATCCCGAACTGGAGGCAAAATGAACTTAAGACGACTGAAATACTTCGTAAAAATCGTCGATATCGGTAGCCTGACTCAGGCTGCTGAGGTGTTGCACATCGCTCAGCCCGCGTTAAGCCAGCAGGTGGCTACGCTGGAAGGCGAGATGGATCAGCAGCTCCTTATCCGCACCAAACGGGGAGTTACGCCGACGGAAGCCGGTAAAATTCTCTACACCCATGCGCGGACTATTTTGCGTCAGTGCGAACAAGCGCAGATGGCGGTGTGTAATATCGGCCAGACCCTGAGTGGCCAGGTGTCGATTGGGCTCGCCCCGGGTACCGCCGCATCATCCATTACCATGCCGCTGCTTCAGGCGGTGCGTAACGAATTGCCTGAAGTCACGGTGTATCTACATGAAAACAGCGGCACCGTGCTGAACGATAAACTGCTCGGCGGGCAGCTCGATATGGCGGTGCTGTATGAGCGTTCACCGGTGGCCGGGATCACCAGCCAGCAATTGCTGAAAGAAGATTTGTGGCTGGTTGGCACCCGTGATTGTCCAGGGCAGAGCGTGGACCTGGCGGCGATTGCTGAAATGAATCTTTTCCTGCCGCGCGATTACAGCGCGGTGCGGGCGCGGGTCGATGAAGCCTTTTCGCTGCGTCGTCTGACAGCGAAAATTATCGGTGAAATTGAATCGCTCTCGACCCTGACCGCCGCGATTGCCAGCGGAATGGGCGTGACGGTGCTGCCGGAATCTGCCGCGCGTTCGCTGTGCGGTGCGGCTAACGGCTGGATGGCGCGCATTACCACGCCGTCGATGAGCTTACCGCTGTCGCTGAACATGTCGGCTCGTGGGTCGCTGTCACCGCAGGCTCATGCGGTGAAAGAAATTTTGATGTCGCTGGTCAGCCGTCCTTCACTTGAGAATCGCGAACTGCAGATGGTCAGCTAAGCGTTATGCTTTAAAAGCATAAGTTGCGGGTTTTTATTATTTGTTCCCCAGAGGCACAGACTCTAACAATAGCGTTATATCTGCAGGCCTCTGGAGGAAAGGGTGAATTTCCAGCAACTCAAAATTATTCGCGAGGCGGCGCGGCAGGATTACAACCTGACCGAAGTCGCCAACATGCTTTACACTTCACAATCCGGCGTGAGCCGGCACATTCGCGAGCTGGAAGAAGAGCTTGGGATCGAGATTTTCATCCGTCGCGGCAAGCGTCTGCTCGGGATGACCGAGCCTGGCAAAGCGCTGCTGGTCATTGCTGAGCGTATCCTTAACGAGGCGAGCAACGTACGTCGTCTCGCCGACCTGTTTACCAACGACGCTTCTGGTGTGTTGACCATTGCCACCACGCATACCCAGGCGCGTTACAGTCTGCCGCCGGTTATCAAGGCGTTCCGTGAGTTATTCAAAGACGTCAG
Organism: Scandinavium manionii; assembly: GCF_024764775.1. Classification (NCBI taxonomy): domain Bacteria; kingdom Pseudomonadati; phylum Pseudomonadota; class Gammaproteobacteria; order Enterobacterales; family Enterobacteriaceae; genus Scandinavium; species Scandinavium manionii. The sequence continues at coordinate 609,902 of NZ_JALIGC010000039.1, forward strand.
GCTGGAACTGATTCAGGGCACGCCGCAGGAAATCGACGCGCTGCTGCATAACGGCGGGGCGGATATCGGCATCGCCAGCGAACGTCTGAGTAATGATTCAACGCTGGCGGCATTCCCGTGGTTCCGCTGGCATCACAACCTGCTGGTGCCGGAGGGGCATCCCCTGACTCAAACTGTCCCGCTGACGCTGGAAGCTATCGCCCGCTGGCCGCTGATCACCTACCGGCAGGGCATCACCGGGCGATCACGCATCGACGAAGCGTTTAATCGCAAAGGGCTGGTGCCGGATATCGTACTGAGCGCGCAGGATTCCGACGTGATCAAAACCTACGTCGAGCTCGGGCTGGGGATTGGACTGGTGGCTGAACAGTCTGGCGATAATCAGGAAACAGGTCGCTTGACCCGGCTGGATACGCACCATCTGTTTGACGCCAACACGGTCTGGCTGGGCCTGAAACGCGGCCAGCTTCAGCGCAACTATGTCTGGCGCTTCCTTGAGCTGTGCAATGCGGGCTTGTCGGTCGAGGAGATCAAACGGCAGGTGATGGAACCGGAAGAAGTGGCGATTGATTATCAGATTTAAATAAGCAAAAAGCCCGCTCAGTTTCCTGAGCAGGCTTCTTAAATATGGCTCCTCTGACTGGACTCGAACCAGTGACATACGGATTAACAGTCCGCCGTTCTACCGACTGAACTACAGAGGAATCGTGTGAACGAGGCGCATATTAAAGGGCGACCTTTTTTGTGTCAACACTAAATTTAACTGACTGATTCAATTGCATGAAATAAAGGCAATGTGCCGTTTTAGTGTACTACGCGCAGATTACTGCTTTCATCACTGCCATTTTTACGAATTCGCTGGAGCGGATCCTGATGATAAAAATGACAGAAACGCTGCCACAGCGCGGGAAAGCGTGGGGCAAACAGTTCTGGTGCGCTGAAGAAGTATTCTGAGAGCACGGCGAAACATTCAGCAGGGTCCGTCGCGGCATATGCATCGATGCTGGCAGCACTTTCGCCCACTAAATCAATTTCATCCTGAATGTTGTTCATCGCCGCATGGAGGTCATGTTCCCAGCCTGCGACCTCGCGAAGGGGGATCGGTGGCACGCCGCTGGCGCGATCGCCGTTACGCACATCCAGCTTATGCGCCACTTCATGGACAATAAGGTTAAAACCGGACGCATCGAATGAATCCTGAATATCCAGCCAGTTCAGCACAATCGGGCCCTGTTGCCAGCTTTGCCCCGACTGCACCATGCGCTGGCTATGGATCAGGCCAATATCATCTTCCCACTCGTCGTCGACCACAAACGGGGCAGGGTAAATCAGTACTTCATGGAAACCGTCGAGCCACTCGATTCCGAGAGAAAGTACGGGCAGACAAAACAGCATCGCGATACGCGCCGTTTGCAACGGGGCCAGTTCAAGTCCCTGCAAAGGAACAAGGCGTTTATGCTGCAGGAAACGGTCCGCCAGCTGAGAGAGTCTGAGCTGTTCTTCCGGTGAAAGACTCGCCAGGACAGGAATGGCAAGTGCCTGCTCCCAAGGAATATCCTCGCTAAGGGGAGCGTCATGTGCTTTCCAGGGCCATTTAATCATCGCTTTGCTCGCAAACTCGTCACTTGATATCAATTGAAGGGACAGGGTCTGTTAAAATGCCAAAGAACCTGGCATCATGGCAACCACTCAGCGGAGAGATGCCGGAGCGGCTGAACGGACTAGTCTCGAAAACTAGAGTAGGGGCAACTCTACCGGGGGTTCAAATCCCCCTCTCTCCGCCACTATTCAAACACTTACACCGTTTCGTTTCAGTGACCAAAATCTCATTGATGCAATCTATGAAATTTTGTTGAGATACTCCTTACTTCCTTCGACCTGTTTCCTGATCCAGTATAGTCTCCACGGACTCATCTCTCTGCAGTGCCCGTAACCCAAAGCCAAAAGGCAGAAATGTCTGATGACCCCTCTGCCTTTATCCGCGGGTTGCCTTAGTTGTGCGTAAAGTTAAGCGTCCGTCCGTCGGCAAGCGTTCGGACCTGCCGTAACAGGTCGAAGGAATGCTGCTGGTTAACGCAATTGAACGCATGCGAGCCCTGCCTCGCTAATTGATTAGCCGTCATCGTAAAAGAAATTGGATGACTTATAGGCGTCAATTGCAGCCAGCGGTAGGTCTTCCCTGGCGACTCAAGACCCCAGAACGGTAATTTAAAATCGGAGTAGGTATCGACAGGTGAAAGGGCGGCTGATTTTGATGCCGTCTGCTTAAATGCAGGCACAAAAAAGCCCGCTCGCGGCGGGCCTGATAGGGAAGGCGTCAGTTAGAACTGGTAAATCATGCCAATGCCAACAACGTCATCGGTAGAAATCCCGTTATCGTTGTAGAAATCGTCATCGCCATCCAGCAGGTTGATTTTGTAATCAACATAGGTGGAGAAGTTTTTGTTGAAGTAGTAGTTCGCGCCGATGTCGATGTAGTTAACCAGATCCTGGTCTACGTAATCGATGTTGCCATTGCCGTTAACATTGCCGCCGAGATCTTTGCCCTTGGAGTAAACCCATGCCAGGGACGGGCGCAGGCCGAAGTCGAACTGGTACTGTGCCACGGCTTCAAAGTTCTGGGTTTTATTCGCGATGCCGGCATCACCGTAAGGGGTCATGTTTTCGGTTTCGGAATACATCATCGCCAGGTAGACGTCGTTAGCATCGTATTTTGCGCCAAGTGTCCATGCCTGAGCCTCTTCACCACCCGCATATTTGCTATAGCGATTGTTGCCCGCGCCTAAACCTTGTTGTTCGTTGGTGCGGTCAGAAGACGCGTAAGCACCACCTACGCTAATGCCCATGCCGAAATCATAAGTGGTAGACAGACCGAAGCCGTCACCGTTGTCCACGCGCGCATCGTTGTCACTGCGGTTAGACGTGCCTTCCTGGTCAAACAGACCATCAGAACCTTCGTTCGCTCCCTGGTACTGGATAGCGAAGTTCAGACCATCGACCAGACCGAAGAAGTCGGAGTTACGATAGGTCGCCATACCGTTGCCGCGGCCAACCATATAGTTGTCGGTGTAGGTATAGGAATCGCCACCGAACACGGGCAGCATATCGGTCCAGGCTTCAACGTCATACACCACGCCATAGTTACGGCCGTAGTCAAATGAACCGAAGTCACCGAATTTCATACCAGCAAAGCCCAGACGAGTTGCAGACTGGTTGCTGCTGCCCTCCGTGTCGTTGGCCTGGATGTTGTATTCCCACTGACCGTAGCCAATCAGATCTTGGGTGATCTGGGTTTCACCTTTGAACCCGATACGGACGTAGGTTTCATCGCCGTCGCTACCCGAATTGTCAGAGAACTGGTGACGGGCATCAACTTTGCCATACAGGTCGAGCTTATTGCTGTCTTTATTATAAATCTCAGCCGCATTTGCTGCGCCAGCCAACAGTAAGGCCGGCACGAGAATTGCCAATACATTTCTTTTCATTATACATTCCTTTGAATGGTTTATTTTATGAATGAAAGCAGCGCCATCCAGACGTCAAAATGATAATCGCCACTGAGTTCAGTTTAATTTAAATAAAACGTGTAAGTAAATTATTAAAATCAATTTCGACAGTTTCTCTTTGGTTTTTCATATGTCACTGTAATGAAAGGTTGTTTGTCATTCATGCGGCTTATTTATTGGCTTTTCTGCTTTTGCATTACTGCGATGATGATTGTTTGAAGTATTATTCATTAAATCAATGGATATATTTCAGTTAATCATTTTAGTTATCGTAAAGGCAAAAAAAAACCTGACAATATTATTTTGTCAGGTCTTATTAACGATAATAAAAGTGAGTGCAGTGTAGAAACAACAAAAGGCAGGCGGATATTTTCATGGAGGGGCAGAAAAATAAAGTGTGAAAGCAGACTATTTGCAGAACTGCTATCCTCACGCCTCCATTGCAGAAGAATGAGGGAACAATGACAGTGCAATCCTGGCAACAACGCTTTGAAAACTGGCTGATCCAGCATCACGATAATGACGACGCTGCCCATGATATTTCCCATTTCCGCCGCGTCTGGGCCACCTCTCAACGCCTGGCTGAGGGTGAAAAGGTCGATGAACGCGTCATCCTGACGGCCTGTTATTTTCATGACATCGTCAGCCTGCCGAAAAATCATCCGCAACGCAGCCGTTCGTCGGTCATGGCGGCGCAAAAAACGTTGACCATCCTGCGCGACGACTTCCCCGATTTCCCCGAATCTCTCTATCCTGACGTGGCGCATGCGATTGAAGCGCACAGTCACAGCGCCAATATCATGCCCACCACGCGCGAAGCCAAAATTGTGCAGGATGCCGACAGGCTGGAATCGCTGGGAGCCATAGGTCTGGCACGCGTGTTTACCGTGGCGGGCCGCTTAAATGTTTCCCTGTTCAACGCCGACGATCCGTTTGCTGATTCCCGGCCGCTTAATGATCAGCGATACGCCCTCGATCATTTTCAGAACAAACTCCTTCGACTCCCGGCCACCATGCAAACCGAGCAGGGTAAAGCCCTGGCCGTGCACAATGCCCGCTATCTGGTGCAGTTTATGGCCAAAATCAGTGCAGAGTTACAGGGCGACTATCTGGAATATGATGAGGATATTCTGACGCGTTTTGCGCCGCACGCCTGAGTTCAGCCAGGGAAATTGTGTTACTCTCAGCGTAAATGGTCTGTCCCGGTTACTGAAATGCAGCACACACTTACTCGCACTCTCTCTTCTCAAGACGCGGAATATTCCGGGCCAGACGCACAGGCGCTACTGACTCAGCTGCTGACGATATACGATTTAAAAACCCTCGTGGCAACGCTCAACGCCGTGGGAGAACAGCACTGGAGCCCGGCTATTTTGAAGCGCGCGACCGACAACGGGAAAATCAATCGCCGTCTGGGCGAGAATGAATTTTCCCGGTTGGCGGCGCTGCTGCCGCAGCCTTCCTCGCAACCTACGTCATTTCGATTTATCGATTTGTTTGCCGGCATCGGCGGGATCCGCAACGGCTTTGAAGCCATTGGCGGCCAGTGCGTGTTTACCAGCGAATGGAACAAACACGCCGTTCGCACCTATAAAGCCAACTGGTACTGCGATCCGGCTGAACATCAGTTTAATGAAGACATCCGCGACGTGACGCTCAGCCACAAAACAGATGTCAGCGACAGCGAAGCCGCGGCGCATATTCGTCGCGTTATCCCGCAGCACGACGTGTTGTTGGCGGGCTTTCCCTGCCAGCCGTTTTCACTGGCGGGCGTGTCGAAGAAAAACGCCATGGGTCGGGCGCACGGTTTTGCCTGCGATACGCAAGGCACGCTGTTTTTTGACGTGGCGCGGATCATTGATGCCTGTCGTCCGGCCATTTTTGTGCTGGAAAATGTTAAGAACCTGAAAAGCCACGACGGGGGCAAAACCTTCCGCATCATCATGCAAACGCTGGATGCGCTGGGCTATGACGTGTCTGATTCTGCGGAAATGGGCGCTGACGATCCGAAAATCATCGACGGTCAGCATTTCCTGCCGCAGCACCGCGAACGCATCGTGCTGGTGGGTTTTCGTCGGGATCAGCAGCTGCATCAGGGCTTCACGCTTCGTGATTTACCCGCGCTGTACCCGGAACGTCGCCCCACTTTCGGTGAATTGCTTGAGCCTACGGTTGACGCCAAATTTATCCTCACCCCGGTGCTGTGGAAATACCTGTATCGCTATGCCAAAAAACATCAGGCGCGCGGCAACGGTTTTGGCTACGGGCTGGTGGATCCGACCAGACCTGGCAGCGTGGCGCGCACGCTTTCCGCACGTTATTACAAAGACGGCGCGGAGATCCTGATCGACAGAGGGTGGGACAAGGCGCTCGGCGAGCAGAATTTTGACGATCCGCAAAACCAACAGCGACGTCCACGTCGTTTGACGCCGCGCGAATGTGCGCGACTAATGGGCTTTGAATCGCCGCAGGGTTATCAGTTCCGCATTCCGGTGTCCGATACCCAGGCTTATCGCCAGTTTGGCAACTCGGTGGTGGTTCCCGCATTTGCGGCGGTAGCGAAATTGCTCAAATCCCGCATTTTGCAGGCGGTAGAACTGCGTCAGGCAGAGAAAGCCGATGGCGGACGTTCATAACCCCGCCACAAGAAGCAAAAATATGCGTGCCATCGGCACGCAGAATACCGCCATTGAAAAACGCCTGGCCGCATTGCTGAACGACGCCGGTTTTAATTACACCGTTCAGGATGCGAGCTTGCCAGGACGCCCCGATTTTGTCCTCTCCGAATACTGCTGCATTCTCTTTACGCACGGCTGTTTCTGGCATCATCACGACTGCTATCTGTTTAAAGTTCCCGAAACACGCCCCGAGTTCTGGCTGCAAAAAATTGGCAAAAATGTGGCGCGAGACGCCCGCGATATAGCGTTGCTCCAGGAGCAGGGCTGGCGAGTGCTGGTGGTCTGGGAATGTGCGCTGCGAGGAAAACTGAAACTCAGTGATGCGGCGTTAACGGACAGGCTGGAAGAGTGGATCTGCGGCGGGGAAAGCAGCGCGCAGATCGACACTCAGGGCATTGCGCCGCTGGCGGTTACTTCTCCTGCTCACAAGGCGTAGCGGGCGCACGCACCGGGAACAGGGTTTTGCCGAGCGTCACCAGCACCACCGCGAAGATGATCACGCCCAACGCAAGCCATTCAATAGACGACAGCGATTCGCCGCCAAAGCTGGTACCGAGCAGCACCGCCACGACCGGATTGACGTAGGCGTAGCTGGTGGCGACCGCCGGGGAAACGTTGCGAATAAGATACATATAGGCGTTTATGGCAATCAGCGAGCCGAAAACTGCCAGATAAGTCACCGCCAGAAAGCCTGGCAGCGTCGGCATTTGCGTCAAACGTTCGCCAGTGATAACCGACCCGCACATCAGCACAATTCCTGCCGCCAGCATTTCTACCGCACCGGCCATCATGCCGCTCGGCAGTTCAATGCGTGAGCCATATACCGAACCAAACGCCCAGCTCAGCGAGCCAATCAGGATGAGGACTGCGCCCCACGGATTGCCGCTCAGGTTGCCGCCGCTGTTCAGCAGCACGATACCCGCCAAGCCAATAGCGATGCCGAGCCATTCCAGTTTGCGGGTTTTAATCCCGAACAAATAGCTGAAGCACAGCGCAAAAAGCGGCACCGTGGCGACCATTACCGCCGCAATGCCGGAAGCCACGTGCTGATGTTCGGCAATGGTGACAAATCCATTGCCGATGGCCAGCAGCAGCACGCCAATCAGGGCTGCGTTGAGCAGTGGACGACGAGCGGGCAGTTTATGCCCGGTCAACAGTAAATACGCCATCAGCAGTACACCAGCAGACAGAAAACGCACCCCGGCCATCATCATCGGCGGCCAGCTTTCTACGCCAATGCTGATGGCAAAATAGGTCGATCCCCAGATGATATAAAGTGCAAAAAGCGCGCCAATGAGCGGTAATAGTTGTCTGACTTGCATATATCCTCAAGGCAAAATAAGAAGGGCGCATATAGTTAACGGGAAAACTACCCGTCTGGCGAGCGCTTTAATCAGTGGATTATGTTGTATTTTTGTTGACAGTTTGTATGCGTGGGCGCGCTGCGTCTTTTGCTTCATACTGTAGGGCAAATAGAACCATGAAGAACGGAAGGAGCATCATGTGGCCGGAAGCAGTCTTTTAACCTTACTCGATGATATTGCCACGCTGCTGGACGATATTTCGCTGATGGGCAAACTGGCGGCGAAAAAAACCGCCGGAGTGCTGGGGGATGATTTGTCGCTCAACGCGCAGCAGGTGTCTGGTGTGCGCGCCAATCGCGAGCTGCCTGTGGTGTGGAGCGTGGCGAAAGGGTCATTCCTGAATAAAGTGATCCTCGTGCCGCTGGCGTTGTTAATTAGCGCCTTTTTACCATGGGCCATCACGCCGCTGCTGATGATTGGCGGGGCGTTCCTGTGCTTTGAAGGTGTAGAAAAAGTGCTGCATTCTCTGCACGCGCGCAAGCACAAAGAAGGGCCAGAGGAGCGCAAGCAGCGCCTGGAAACGATCGCCAAACAGGACCCGATGGAGTTTGAGCGGGATAAAGTGAAAGGCGCAGTGCGCACGGATTTCATTCTGTCCGCCGAAATCGTGGCGATTACGCTCGGTATCGTGGCCGATGCACCGCTGATCAACCAGGTACTTGTCCTCTCCGGCATTGCAATCCTTGTCACCGTTGGCGTGTATGGCCTGGTGGGCGTGATTGTTAAACTTGACGACATGGGCTATTGGCTGGTGGAGAAGACCAGCACCATCGCACAGGCGGTGGGCAAAGCGTTGCTGTTTATCGCGCCGTTACTGATGAAAGTGCTGACGGTGGTCGGGACGCTGGCGATGTTTTTAGTCGGCGGCGGGATCGTGGTTCATGGCATCGCGCCTTTACATCATCTCATTGAACATTTTGCCGCGGGGCAGGGTGGCATCGTTGCGCTACTCGCGCCGACGTTGTTTAATTTAGTCTTCGGTTTTGTGGTTGGCGCGGTTGTTCTGACGGGCGTCAACCTGGTGTCGCGGCTGCGTTCAGCTGCGTAAATATTTTTCAGCGACTACGCAAAGCCCGTCATTTTCAGCTATCGTGAAACAGTTTCACTCTGATACCGGAGGCAGTCATGGTCTTTTTGGTCAGTGATGAAGTTAAGCCGAAAATTGGTGGGCCGCGTATGGTTGTCACCGGCTATGCCAGCGGAATGATTGAATGCCGTTGGTATGATGGGTTTGGCGTTAAGCGGGAAGCGTTCCGCGAAGACGAACTCATGCCGGGCGACGGGCGGATTCAAGACGAGGCATAACGACCCCGCCCGGCTCATGCCGGGCGTTTTCGTTGGTCGTGGCTCAGTATCAGGGAATGTCAGGGAGTTTGAGTGCACCACGTAACTCGAGTGGAAAATCCGCGCTGGCTGAATAGACTCAGCCGTTACAGCAACCCGGGTCGGGTGGTGAATGTTTGTTTTTTTATCGTGCTGTTGTTTTCGACGCTATTGACCTGGCGTGAAGTGCGCGTTCTTGAAGACGCCTACATTTCCAGCCAGCGCAACACGCTGGAAAACGTGGCGCATGAATTCAATAACCAGCTGCAAATCAACATCGACCGACTGACGTTTTACCGCAACGGTATGCAGGCAGCCCTTCACACGCCGCTGACTTTCGAAGGGATCAACCGTGCCGACTCGGAGTTTCAGCGCAAGCGCGCACTGCATCAGTGGTCCATTTCTCTGGACAACCGCCGCACGCTACCGGTGCACGGCGTTTCCGATGCCTTCGTCGATGAAACAACCCTCCTCTCTCGCGATAACGCGCTGCTCGGTAACGAACTGACCGCTGCCCTGGAAGTGGGCTATCTGTTGCGGCTTTCTACCACCCTCAAACGCACGACGCAGCAAATGCTGTACGTCTCGCGTGCCGGCTTTTTTATCGCCAGCAATTCGCTCGGCAGCAATGATGATACGGTCGAGCAGTATTACGCCCTGGTTACCAGCCCGTGGTTTACCGCTCAGACTGAACACAATAATCCTGAGCGCGGGCTTCGCTGGCTGAGCTGGATGGACGACACGCCAAAGGGTGAGATACGCCGCGTGGCCGTTTCGCTGCCCGTCGATTATGAACATTACTGGCACGGAGTGCTGGCGATTGAGTTTTCCCTGCCGCAAATGAAGCAGCTGCTGATCACCGCGACGCAGGGTGAAGAGGAAGGCGAATACCGTCTGTATGACCGGAAAATGAATTTGCTTGCCAGTTCTCTGTCGCCGGGTGTCACGCCATCGCCGTTAAGCGAGCCGGAAAAAGCCCAGCTGGCGCAGGCGTTTGAACATGACGACCGCGGCGGCCTGCGCTTTACCACCCGTTATGTGAACTGGGAAAAAATACGCAATTTTGATGGCATCCTGCTGCGTATTCACAATCTTGATGAGGGCGTGCGCGGCGATTTCGGCACGATTTCAATTGCGCTGGGCCTGCTGTGGGTGCTGTTTACCTCGATGCTTATTCTCGCGTGGGTGGTGATTCGCCGGATGGTGCGCAATATGAGTACCTTACAGGAATCGCTGCAATGGCAGGCGTGGCATGACGGCCTGACCCGTTTGTACAACCGCAGTTCGCTGTTCGACCTGGCGGGGAAGGCGGCGAAGCAGAGCGAGGTGCAGGGCCAGTCGGTGTCGGTGATTCAACTCGATCTCGATTACTTCAAAAACATCAATGACCGCTTCGGTCATCAGGCGGGCGATCGGGTGCTGACTCTTGTGGCGAGCACCATCAGCGCGCAAATTCGCGAAAAGGATTTAGCCGGACGCGTCGGTGGAGAAGAGTTCTGTATCGTCCTGCCAGGCGCGTCGCGGGAAGACGCCTGCGCGATGGCAGAACGTATCCGGGGGCGAATTTACGGTCGTGAAATCCTGATAGGCAAAAGCAAGACGCTACGCATCAGCGCATCGTTTGGCGTCAGCAGCAGCGATGAGAAAGGGATGTTTGATATCGAATATCTGCAATCCATTGCCGACGGTCGTTTGTATCTGGCGAAGCAAACAGGGCGCAACCGGGTATGCTGTCAGGATGATGATAGCCAGTGATCCAGCCCTTCATGCCAGCCGTCCGGGCCGCTTTCACGGGTGTGATACACCCGCTCGGGGGCGTTATCCTTCAGTCTGACGCCCTCGCGGTTTAAGCCTTTGACCACTACCGCATAGTCGGTGGTGTCAAGCAGCGGGGCATCATTCGGCCCGTCGCCTAACCCAATGGAAACCCGCCGGAACCCCTCCCTTTCCTGATAGCGGCTCAGTAGCCAGGTAATGGCCTGGGCTTTGCCACCACGCTCATCCAGCACGTGCCAGAACCGCGCGCCCTGAACAAACTGCAGACCCAGGGACGAAAGTGTGGCGGTGAACGCCAGCATCTTCTCGTCAGTATCACGCCAGATGAGGGTTTCGGACGCCTCATGCAGACGAGAGAGCTCCGCGTGCCGCAGATTCATGCCGGTCCATTCGCTGATAGTTTGCTCATTCACGTCCGAAAACGTGGTGAACTTAAAACCGTCCTTTTCTCGTAACTGTTGCAGTATACGCTGGATTTCTTCGTGGGGAGAACCGGTAATCAGGCGTGGATAATCTTCCTCGTCCTGCCAGTCTCCGGCCAGCTGAATCACCGCGCCGTTCTCGGCAATCAGCGGCTGTGTGCCTAGCTCAAGTTCTTTTTGCAGCAGCATCATCTCGACCGCCGTTTTACTGCTGCACAGCACCACCGGCACATTGTGTTGCTTCAGGCGTAGCAGCCAGTCGCGGGCGGGTTCCCATAACTGGGTGTGGCTGTCGAGTAGGGTGCCCTCAACGTCGGTAAACACAATCAGGGGCTGATCCAGTCCGGGCATTACCTCTCCTTAAACGTAAACTCAGGCAAGAAAAATCTTAAATATATTCATGAAGTTTATGAATATTGCTTGTCTTACAAAATAATTGAGGATAATGTCTTATCCACATCAGATTTCTTGGTGTAACGAATTTTCAAGTGCTTCTTGCTAAAGCAAGCTTCAACCCGATCACTCCATGGTCGGGTTTTTTTTGCCTGCGTTCAGCGATTCACTTCCGTAATGCTGAAATCATGGATATCAAGCTCAAAAGCTTCGGCCAGCTCGCGCCAGGTGTGGTACTCACGTCCATCAATACTGACATGATGGGTGGAGTCTCCGGCGCGGTGCACTTCGCTTTCGCTGATTTCGTTGATGGCGTCGAGCAGGGCATCAACATCAACGTTCACTTCGCGCTTGGCAGTATCGCTATACTCTTTGGCAGTTTTCATCGCGGGGCCCTCATATGTTCTCCCACCCTAAAGTATAGACCGTTGAAAAAAACACCTATTGGCGCGTCGGACGCTGTCAGCACGGGCGTTTTGTTCTACACTGGCTGAAGTAAAAGACAGGAGAAAAGGTATGCAGGTTAACGATCGAGTAACGGTCAAAACGGACGGTGGCCCGCGTCGGCCAGGTGTGGTGCTTGCAGTAGAGCAATTCAGTGAAGGGACGATGTACCTGGTTTCGCTGGAAGATTACCCGATGGGGATCTGGTTCTTTAATGAGTCGGGCCATGATGACGGCATTTTTGTCGAAAAAGTAGGCTAAACGTCTTTCCACTGGCGGAGCAATTCCGCCAGTGCAGCGCATTATTTCAACGCATATTGACGTAGATCCCGCTCGTTACATTATCTGTCAATCGGACAACGTGATAAATAACCTGTTTATTGTGGGTTTTTATTTTCTTTTTAATATTACCTTTATGTGATGATACCGTTTTAGCCTTAATATTCATCTGGTCGGATATTTGAATCGTTCCCTGTCCCGACATCCACATCTTTAGCATATTCGATTCAGTCCTGCTTAAAGATAATGTGGGGATGTTAACCCGGCTAACGTTATCGCTAATCTTCTGCAGATAATCCGCCAGAATACCGTCCAGGGATTCAGGTTTAATCGATTTCGAGCTAATAAGCAGATTATCCCGAACCAACAGATACTCATCAAAATGGATATTGGCAATTGCCATAAATACGATAAAAAGTGTCCTGGGGTGTTGATTAATGATCTGCTTTATTTGCTGACTGCTGTCTGTATCGTGGATAAAGCAGTCTTCATTAATGAACACGACAGCCGGGCGTAATGTCCCGCAGGCCTCTTCAAGCTCACTGATGGTCTCGACGTCGCCGATATCACGTTTCCTTATCCCCCGGCTGGTCAAGTACCCGGTTAGTCCAAGCCGGGTGTAACTGCATAGATCCATAATAATCGTTGACATGGCATACCCTCACTCAATGCGTAACGATAATTAACCCATAGCCCGATTGTCTCTTATTTGTCACAACGCGCTAAACCTGTACTGACAAAGAGCAAAGGAAGAGAATCGGGCGACCTCAACTATCCCGTAAAGTTACGTATAATTTGCCAGGAATCATCTTAAAGTAAAGTAAATGTTAGGTTCTGTGAGGGCCGTAAAAACAATTAACCCGCGCCAGATATATCCTGGTAGATGTTTTTGAAGTCGGGTTTTAAGAATATCCTTAGGATATCCCTTTTATTATCATGGAGAACTTATCTTTGGCATCTCGCTGATAATATCTGCTAATAGATCAAACAATTCGCTGAATAGATGTTCACAGAAAGGGGCAATGAGGGGCATTAACGCGGCCATCAAAATAATACCGACGGTCAGGGTAATCGGGAAGCCAATAACAAACACCGACAGCTGTGGGGCCATGCGGTTGAGCATCCCCAGAGCCAGGTTAATGGTTAACAGCAGGGTGATTACCGGCAGCGCCAGCATCAGCCCGTTGAGGAAGATAAGTCCACCCGCGCGGGTCAGAGCCATAAAGGCGTTGCTGTTGAGTGGATGGCCGCCGATCGGCAGGGTGTGAAAAGTATCGACCAGCAGCGAAATCAGCCACAGATGGCCGTTAAACACCAGAAACAGCAGCATCGCCAGCATATCCATAATGCGGGCCAATACCGGCATACTCAAATGGCTGCTGGGGTCGACGAAGGTCGCAAATGACAGGCCCATCTGCAGGCCGATAACCTCCCCGGCGGTTCGCACCGCGGCGAACGCAAACTGCATGGTAAAACCGAGCGCAGTGCCAATCAGGATTTGCTGCAACGACAGCCATAGCGCGTTCGGGGAAAATAGCGTCACGTCGGTGGCGGGCAGGGAAGGCGCGATAATAAAAGTGATGATAATCCCAAGGCCCAGCTTGACGCGCTTCGGCACCGATTTTTCACTGAGGATTGGCGCGGTGGAAATCAACGCCAGCACGCGCAGCAGCGGCCAGAAATAGAGGCTAAGCCAGTGCAGCCATTGGTCGCTGGTGACGTGTAACATCTGTCTTATCCGATGATGTATGGCAGGTTGGTGAACAGCGTACGCACATAATCGAGCAGCAGGTTCAGCATCCACGGGCCAGCAACGATAATCGCCACGAATACCGCGATGATTTTTGGAATGAACGACAGGGTCATTTCGTTAATCTGGGTTGCCGCTTGCAAAATACTGATCAGCAGGCCGGTCACCAGCGCCACCAGCAGCAGCGGGGCTGCCAGCGCCAGCGCGACTTTCATGGCCTCCGTGCCAAGCATCATTACCGATTCAGGCGTCATGGCGGCAATCCTTAACTGTAGAAACTTTGAGCCAGCGAACCCACCAGCAGCTGCCAGCCGTCAACCAGCACGAACAGCATCAGCTTGAATGGCAGCGCAATGGTTGCGGGGGGGACCATCATCATCCCCAGCGCCATCAGTACGCTGGCGACCACCAGGTCGATAATCAGGAACGGAATAAAAATGGTGAAGCCAATCTGGAACGCGGTTTTCAGCTCGCTGGTCACATACGCCGGCAGCAAAATACGCATTGGAACCGCTTCCGGGCCCTGGATCGGCGGCGTATTGGCCAGACGGGCAAACAACGCTAAATCCGCTTCACGGGTCTGGCGCAGCATAAATTCACGCAGCGGCTGTGAGCCTTTATCAATCGCCTGTTCGAGGGTGATTTTATCTTCGCTGAACGGCTGATAGGCGTCGTTATAAATCTTGTCGATAACCGGTGACATGATGAAAAACGTCAGAAACAGCGCCAGGCCGAGCAGCACCTGATTCGGCGGGGCAGAAGCGGTGCCGAGGGCGCTGCGCAGCAGGCCAAACACGATGATGATGCGGGTGAAGCTGGTCATCATCAGCAGAATAGCGGGCAGGAAGGTCAGCGAGGTGATAAACACCAGCGTCTGTACCGGCAGCGACCAGCTCTGACCGCCGTTAGGCAGCGGTTGGCTCACCAGACCCGGCAACTGAGCGAACGCTGCGGGAGACAACAGCAGCAGCGCGACAAGCGAAAAGGACAACAGGCGGCGCATCAGAGTCTCCCAGGACGCTTGATAACGGATTTCATCAGTGATGCAAAATCGGGGGTTTCAGGTTTAGGCGCGTCCGGGTCGATAACCGTCGGCGGCAGTTTGTGCAGCAGCGTGACCTGCGCGGCGGTCACGCCGAGTACCAGACGGGCATCTTCCACGTCGACAATCACCACGCGCTCGCGCTGGCCCAGCGTCGCACTGGCGCTGACTTTTAACGCTTTGGTCGCGGTATTTTTTACGCCGCTTATGCCAAAGCGTTTTGCGAGCCACGCTGCTATCAGGATCAGCAGAATAATGCCCAACAGCGCGCCGCTGACTTCAATCAGCGGAGACGATGGCGGGGCCGTGGTGACCGGATGTAACATGCCAGGCTGGGGTTTCATCTTAGCGGCTCAGGCGACGCATACGTTCGGACGGCGTAATGATATCCGTAATACGCACACCGTATTTGTCGGCAACCACCACCACTTCACCCTGGGCAATCAGATAGCCGTTGATCAGAATATCCAGCGGCTCACCGGCCAGACCGTCCAGCGACACCACCGAACCCTGCGTCAGGCGCAGCAGCTCTTTGATGGTCATCCGGGTGCGGCCGAGTTCAACGGTCAGTTTGACCGGAATATCCATGATCAGGTCAATGTCCTGCAACGTACCGCTGACGTCGCCGCCACCCAGTTGCTGGAACACCGCGTCGGCGGCACTTTTGCTGCCGGTTGTTTTCTGTTCGCTTAACGCTTCAGCCCACAGATCGTCCATCGCACCGCTGTTTTCATCGGACGGATTATTCATATCACTCATTTGGGCTGTTCCTCATTCAGCGAATTCAAAATCGGGTTGATCAAATGCTCTACGCGCAGCGCATATTGACCGTTCACCGTGCCATACTGGCTGGTCAATACCGGCACACCGTCTACATTGGCGATAATGCGATCCGGTTTGTCTATCGGCAGCACATCGCCTGGCTGGAGTTTTAAGATCTGCGACAGGCGCAGAGAGATGTCGGCAAAATTAGCCACCAGCTCAAGTTCGGAATGCTGTACCTGGCGAACCAGATTTTCGCGCCAGTTCTGATCTTCACTGCGGGAGTTCTCCAGCGGCGGGTTGACCAGCAGTTCGCGCAGCGGCTCAATCATGCTGAACGGCAGGCAAATATTAAATTCACCGGTCAGGTTGCCAATTTCCACATGGAAGGGGGTATTGACCACGATGTCGTTCGGCGAGGTGGTGATGTTGGTGAATTTCACCTGCATCTCGGAACGCACGTACTCCACTTCCAGCGGGTTAATCGCTTTCCACGCGTCGCTATAACCTTCCAGCGCCAGCTTCAGCATGCGGTTAATCACGCGCTGTTCGGTGTGCGTAAATTCGCGGCCTTCCACTTTGGTCGGGAAACGCCCGTCGCCGCCAAACAGGTTGTCGACGGCGATAAACACCAGGCTTGGCGAGAACACAAACAGCCCGGTGCCGCGCAGCGGCTTCAGGTGGATAAGGTTCAGGTTGGTCGGCACCGGCAGGTTGCGGGCAAACTCGTGATAAGGCTGAATGCGGATCGCGCCGACGGTAATGTCCGGGCTACGACGCAGCAGGTTAAACAGCCCCATACGGAACTGACGGGCGAAACGCTCGTTAATAATTTCCAGCGCCTGCAGGCGTTCGCGCACCACACGACGCTGGGTATTAGGATCATAGGGACGAATTTCACTCTCGCCGGGGGCACCGGCCTGAGGTTCATCGCTCTTCTCGCTGTCGCCGTTCAGCAGCGCGTCAATTTCGGCCTGAGAAAGAATACTGTCGCCCATGGGATTACCGCAGTATGAAAGCTGTATACAGCACGTCAGTCACATCCTGCTTCGGTTGGCCCGCCACCAGAGGTGGTGCAAGTGTCTGTTTGATGGCGTTCACCAGGTCTTGTTTCCCGGTATCCGTCGCCAGTTTGTTTGCATCCTGACGGGAGAACAGCAGCAGTAAACGGCTACGCACTTCCGGTAGGTATTCGTTCAGTCGCGAACGGGTCGCTTCATCTTTCAGACGCAGCGTAATGCCAACGTAAAGCACACGATCGGCGTCGCCCAGGTTCACCGTAAAGGTATCCAGCGCCCAGAACACCGGCGCCGGTGGCGGCGGAGCCTCTTTCTTCGCATCAGCGGAAGGCTGCTGCTGCATACGCCAGTAGCTATAGCCTGCGGTTGCGCAGGCTGCGAGCGTTACCAGCACCAGCAGTGGGATCCAGATTGAGCGCTTACTTTTCTTTGTTACCGCGGTGTCTGTCATCGGTTACGTCTTTCCTGTATTCGGTACTGCTTATCAGGTGATTATCCCGACTTAAGTCCAGCTCAAAGGGTGGAAAAGACGGGAATAATCGTGCTACCTCTGGCGTTAGGCGAACGTGTCGACGCTGCCGTTCCCCCGGGCCTGCGCTTGCAGACTCACCGGAACGCTCAGGGTCTCTTCTTCATCGGCAGCAAATGCCCGACCTTCAGCAGAACGTTGCGAAGAAGACTGACCGAAAGAGGATTGCTGCTGTTGTTGTCCGGCAAAACTTTCGCCGCTGACGTTGCTCTGCGACAGCTGAATACCGTTATCCGCCAGCTGCGTGCGCAGCGTCGGGATAGCCGCTTCCAGCGCGGCACGCACGTGACTGTGCGGTGACATCATCTGAATTTGCGCCTGGTTATCGTCAATCTTGAGGGTGATATTCACCTGGCCTAAGTTTTCCGGATGCAGCTTAAGCTCGGCGGTTTGCTGGCCCTGACGGGTAAACAGCGTGATCTGCTGGCTAACGTTCTGCTGCCACTCCGGCGTACCGAGCTGAGAGTTGACGGTCACCACTGGGTGCGTATTCACCGTGGCGGTGGCGTTGCTGATAACAGGGGCGATGTTTACCGTCGGCGCCGCGGCTGAGAGTGAACTGTCGGCATCGGTTTTCGCTGCGGCTGCAGCCACCAGCGGGGTGCTCTGGCTGCCGGCGGCATCGTCAACCTGAACGGTTTGCAGGCCATGCGCCGCCTGAGGCAACGTAAATTCCTTACCCGTGGTATGCCCGGTATTGCCATTGCCGACGCGGGTTGCCGTAGATGCTAATTCTGCAAAGCCTTTCGCAGAAGAACCGGACGTAGCAGTCACGCCAGCTGTCTGGGTCGCGGGCAGTGCGGCGGTGGCGGTCGCGGTATGTGGCAGCATCGCCATCAGCGCGCTCAAACCGGCCATCTCTTCATCACTCAACGACGGTTTGTCGTCGCTCTTTTGCAAATCTTTGGTCAACTGCTTTACCACGTCGCTTTTGGCTTCTGGCGTCAGCGTGCTCAACACCGACTGCGCGTCGGCCAGTGTGGTGGCGTCCAGCGTCTTCGCATCCGCGTCAGTCTGCTGCGCCAGCAGTTTGCTGAGCGTGGTTTTGGCCTCGCTCTGAGGCAGTTTTTGGCTCGCTTCCTGGAGGTCGGCCAGCGTCAGCTTGCCGTCTTTGCCCGTCTTACCGGACATCGCGCCGGAGAGCAGGGCAAAAAAGTCCTGAGCGCTGTCAGCGGTACCGGTGGTCGCGCTACTTTGTCCAGAAGGGGAGATGTCGGTATCACTGACGATAAGTTTCGGCAGAGTAATCATTCGGGTTTCCTTAAGGTGGCACGCTGGGCGAACTCATCCATTTTTTTCTGGTCCAGACGGTTTTCCGCCAACAGTGTCGCAGCGGCCTGTCGGTCCTGTAGCGTCTGCCATGCCTGCAAACGCTGCTTTTTCTCACGCCAGGCGTTCAATGCCTGCTCGACTTTACGGTTCCACAGCAACAGCTGCTGGCGATGCTGATCGATAGCCTTTTCCAGGGTCTGAATAAACTGCTGATAATTCTGCCAGCGCAGGCTGGCCATGCCCTGAGACATGTTGTCGTTCAGGTTATTCTGGTACTCAAGCTGGTAATCCATCAGCATCTTCAGTTGCTCTTCCGCCTGCTGGCAGCCGCGTCGCATCTCGCCCAGCTGCAGGGCGGCGTTGTCGACGTCTTTTTCGGCCAGTTCTTTCAGCGTGGTTAATGCGCCATGTTCAGCCATGATGATTTACTCCTGCTCTCAGGTTGCCGGGAAGATAATCTCAAGTGCCTGAAGTGACTCTTCCCAGTCTGCTTTTTCGAAAATACCTTGTTGCAGAAAGCCCTCCAGCTGCGGCCACAGCGCGATCGCCTTGTCGAGCATCGGATCGCTGCCTTTGGCATACGCCCCGACGCTCACCAGGTCGCGGTTGCGCTGGAAGCTGGAAAGCAGTTGTTTGAAGTTTCTCACCCGGGCGTAGTGCTTCTCGGTGATCAGAGACGTCATGGCGCGGCTGATAGAGGCTTCGATGTCGATGGCCGGATAGTGGCCCGCTTCCGCCAGACGGCGGGACAGCACGATGTGGCCGTCAAGGATCGCGCGCGCGGAGTCAGCGATTGGATCCTGCTGATCGTCGCCTTCGGTGAGCACGGTATAAAAAGCAGTGACTGAGCCGCCGCCGCTGATGCCGTTCCCGGCGCGTTCAACCAGCGCGGGCAGCTTGGCAAATACCGAAGGCGGGTAGCCTTTGGTCGCGGGCGGTTCGCCGATAGCCAGCGCGATTTCACGCTGGGCCATGGCGTAACGGGTCAGAGAATCCATGATCAGCAACACGTGCTGACCACGGTCACGAAAATCTTCGGCAATGCGTGTGGCGTAGGCCGCCCCTTGCATACGCAGCAGCGGAGAGACGTCAGCGGGTGCCGCGATGACCACCGAACGCGCGCGTCCATCGGCCCCGAGAATGTTCTCGATAAAATCTTTTACTTCGCGACCACGTTCGCCAATCAGGCCCACCACAATCACATCGGCCTGGGTGTAGCGCGCCATCATGCCGAGCAGCACGCTTTTACCAACGCCGGAACCGGCGAACAGGCCCATACGCTGACCGCGTCCAACGGTGAGCAGGGCGTTAATCGGCCGCACGCCGGTGTCGAGCACGTGTTCAATGGCGGTACGCTGCAACGGGTTAAACGGCTGGGTGATTAACGCGCCGGTTTCGGTGGTGTCCGGGGCGGGCAGGCCGTCGAGCGGTTTACCTGCGCCGTCGAGTACGCGCCCGAGCAGCGCCGGGCCGAGTGGTAACTGTTTCCCGCTTTGCAGACCGTCGCCGGAGGCGTTACGCGCATACACGCGTGCGCCAGGCAAAATGCCTTCCACCTCTTCGAGTGGCATCAAAAACAAGCGCTGACCGTTGAAGCCCACCACTTCGCTTTCCACTTCGTGCGTTTCGGTTCCGTTCTGACGTTCAATAATGCAGGTCGCGCCGAGCGGCAATTGCAGCCCGGTGGCTTCCAGCACCAGCCCGGTGGCGCGGGTCAAACGCCCATAGCGCCGCACCGACGGCAGCTGCGTCATTTTGGTTTCGAAATTATCGAGTGTGTTGAGCCAACGGGTCAGGCGAGCGGTCATTACACCACTCCCGGAGCGGCCAGGCGGCACAGCTCCTGCCAGCGGGTGGCGACGCTGGCGTCGAGGTCACCCTCATCGGCGGAAATTTTACAGCCACCATGGTGCAGCGACGGGTCACCGCGCAGTCGCCATCCATGCAGGCTTAGCGTTGCGCCGACCATATCTTCCACGCGCTGTAAATCGTCAGGGTGTACGCGCAACTGCGGTTTGCCACTGAACAACGGTTCCTGCTGCAACAAAGCCTGAATCTGTTTGATCAGCGCCGAGTTATCGACAATCGGCGCCTGGCCGATCACCTGACGCGCAGCTTCCAGCGCCATTTGCATCAGACGCGAAGCGATCACGCTGTCCAGCGCATCCAGCGTGTGCTGGAACTCACTGACCAGCTGCTGCATCCGTGCATGCAGTGGGATCTGCTGCTGTTGCGCCTGCGCCTGGCCCTGTTCGAGGCCTTGCGCTAAACCTTCCTGATAACCCTGTGACTGTCCGGCGGCGCGACCTTCTGCCAGTCCGGCGTTATAGCCCTGTTCGTGGGCCTGCATCTGTATCTGCGCCAGCTGCTGTTGCAGCTTTTGCTCTTCGGAAATCTCATCGACCGGCTCTTCGACGCGGCTTTCACTGAACTCTGGCACAAACGCCTGCATCGGTGGGGCGAGGTCGTCAGGCTGCCAGATTTTCCAGGGTGTGGAATCAGACATAAGTGTCGTCTCCGCTGCCAATCACCATCTCGCCGGTTTCCGCTAAACGACGCACAATAAGCAGAATCGCTTTCTGTTCGTTCTCGACCTGAGACAGACGAACCGGGCCACGGTTGGCCAGGTCGTCGCGCAGGATATCGGCGGCACGCTGGGACATATTGCGCAGGAACTTCTCGCGCAGCGGCTGTTCGGCACCTTTGAGTGCGATGAGCAGGGATTCGGAATCCACTTCCTGCAACAGGCGCTGGATGCTGCGGTCGTCCACTTCGACCAGGTTTTCGAACAGGAACATCTCGTCGATGATTTTCTGCGCCAGCTCGCCGTCGAATTCGCGTACGGCAGTAATGACCGCTTCTTCCTGCTGCGTTTTCATCAGGTTGATAATTTCTGCCGCGGTTCTCACGCCGCCCATTTTGCTGCGCTTGAGATTCTGACCGTCGAGCAGGTTGTTCAGCACTTCGGTCAGCTCCGCCAGGGCCGCTGGCTGCACGCCGCCAAAGGTGGCGATACGCAGCATCACGTCGTGACGCAGACGCTCGTCAAACAGCGCCAGAATATCCGCGGCCTGACCGCGTTTGAGGTGCACGAGGATGGTGGCGATGATCTGCGGATGCTCGTCGCGAATAAGATCGGCGGCGCTTTGTGGCTCCATAAAGTTGAGCGTTTCGATACCGCTGGTGGTTTCGCGGGTTTCGAGAATATCTTCCAGCAGGCTGGCGGCACGCTCTTCGCCCAGCGCTTTCACCAGCACCGAACGCAGGTATTCGTTGGCGTTAACGTTCAGCGCCGCATACTGTTCGGCTTCCTGCTCAAACTCTGCCAGCACGTCGGTCAACTGCTTGTTTGAAATCTGACGCACGTTGGCCATCGCCGCACTGAGGGTTTGCACCTCGCGGGTGTTGAGGTGCTTGAACACCTCCGCCGCGCGATCTTCGCCAATGGTCATCAGCAGGATGACGCTTTTATCGGTACCTGAAAGGGTCGTGTTACTCATGGTCGTTGCTCATCCACTGGCGAATGACCAGCGCGACGACGCGCGGATCGTTGTCTGACATTTCGCGAATACGCTGGCTCATCACTTCTGCGCTCAGACGCTGGTTAACGCGACGACTCTGCAGTTGTTCATCTTTGCTGAGGCGAACTTCCACCGCATCGGCAGTTTCGCGCTCCATTTTCGCTTCTTCCTGCGCGGCTTTAGCGATTTCCTCGCGGCGCACCAGCTGTGGACGCACGGCTTTGCGCCACAGGATCCACGCCACCAGGGCAATCAGGACCCAGCGTCCGGCGGACAGCATCTGGTCGATGAACGACTGCTGTTGCCAGAATGGCAGTTCGCCACCGCTTTCGTCGCCTGCGGTAAACGGTGAGTTGACTACGTTCAGAGTGTCGCCGCGGGTAGTGGAGTAGCCCATCGCTTCGCGGGTCAGATCTTCAATTTGCTTCATCTGATCGGCGGTCAGCGGCAGCGGCTTGCCGTCCGGCAGATTTTTGTAGTTCACCACCACCGCCACCGACAGGCGCTGGATATCGCCGACGTTCATTTTGGTGTGACGAATCGTCCGGTCGACTTCGTAGTTGGTGGTTTCGTTACGCGAACTGTTGCGCGGCCCGCTCTGGGTATTCGTGCTGGTATTACGCTGCTGACCTTGCGCACCTGCCTGCTGGTTCGCTGGTGGCGTCGAGATAGGGGCATTCGGCGCGGGAGCAGGGGAGTTGGACAATGCCCCCGGCACGCCGCCTGGGTTCTGGCCGCCTACCTGCTCGCTCTCATTCACCTGACGCGAACGCATTACTGCCTGGCTGGCATCGCCGTTCGGGCTGTATTGCTCTTCAGTCTGCTCTTTATTGTCGAAGTTGATCTGCGCGGTGACCTGCGCGTGGATGTTTCCGTTGCCAACAATCGGCGACAGAATCGATTCGATGCGGCGCTGCACGCGGGCTTCAACATCAGAGGCATATTTCAGCTGAGCGTCATTCAGGTCGCGATCGCCGGTATTGGATTGGGTCAACAGATGACCGCCCTGATCGACCAGCGTCACGTTGCCCGGCGGCAGGCCGGCTACAGCGCTGGACACCAAATGTACCACCGCCGCAATCTGGCCTTCATCAAGCGCACGGCCCGGTTCGAGGTTCAGGGTAACGGAAGCAGAGGGGAGTTTCTGCTCACGCACAAATAATGAAGGCTTCGGCATGGCCAGATGCACGCGGGCGCTTTTCACCGGGCCGAGCGTTTCGATGGTACGGGCGAGTTCACCCTCCAGCGCACGCTGATAGTTCACCTGCTCGCTGAACTGGCTGATGCCGAATTTTTCCTGATCCAGCAGCTCAAACCCAACCGCACCGCCTTTTGGCAGACCTTGCTGGGCGAGTCGTAAACGCAGCTCATGCACTTTATCGGCAGGCACTTCAATGGCGCCGCCGCTATCGGCAAAGCGATACGGGACGTTCATTTGCTGAAGCTGAGTGACGATGGCACCGCCGTCCTGATCGGTCAGGTTGCTGAACAGCGTGCGGTAGTCAGGCGCTTTCGCCCACAGCACCAGCGCGACAACGATCGCGACGGCGGCTGCGCTGGCAACCATTAATGGGATTTTCGGGTTGGCGCGCAGGCGAGCGACCCACTCAGGCATCTTGGTTGGTGTCGTGGTCGTGGCTGTCGCGCTCATTGCGCACCTCGTGAATCCAGGTCGATGGCGTTAAACGTGTACAAAAGCAAGGCTGACTCCCGGTCGGCAAAGGCAAAATGGGTGCTATGCCATTATTTGTTGTTCCAGAATTTTCTATGGGTCAAATAGTCGAGGTTTTTAACGTTAATTAGCGCCTTTATCTCATTGACAAACTGATAATCTTATTCTCAATGACATCGACCAGGGGGATTAACATGGCCATTACAGGTATCGAAGGGGTATTGACGCAGATGCAGGCTGCGGCCAGCGTCGCGCGCAATCAGCAGGTGGAAGAACAGCCGTCTATCAGCTTTGCGGGCCAGCTCAATGCCGCCCTCGATCGCATCAGCGATACGCAAAACAGCGCCAAAGCGCAGGCTGAGAAATTTACCTTAGGCGAGCCGGGGATTGCATTGAATGATGTGATGACCGACCTGCAAAAATCCTCCGTATCGCTGCAGATGGGCATTCAGGTGCGGAATAAGCTGGTGTCGGCCTACCAGGAAGTGATGGGCATGCAAGTTTAGGTCCGCACCACATCACCTGCCACCAGGGCATAACTTTTTCCCGTCGACACTTCCCGTTACTGCGTTAGCGACCATACTTCCTTTACGGCCCGCTAACGCAGAGACAATCATGCCAGTCATCAAAACTTCTTCGCCGCACTCCGCGCCGGTGGCGGAAAACATTTTCTGGTTACGGGTGGAAAATGCTGCCCGTCAGTACGGATTTGTGTTGTTAGTCCTCCTGTTATTGGCCGGGTTCTGCGGCCTGTTTTCGAAAGGGGTGTTCAGCAATGCCCACCTGGCATCCACTGACGGCAAGGTCGACGTGGACTATGAACGGTTTGGCCGCAACCAGAGCGATATGGACCTCAAGCTCACCCTGAACGCGCCGCCGGGCGAGAACTACACTGTGACGCTCGGTGGGCAGTTTATGGATACTTTCGAAATTAATGCGCTGTATCCGCAGCCATGGCGCTTTAGCAGTCATGACGGCAGTATGACGCTGGAATTCCACGACCAGCCCGAAGGGGGGCAGCATACGCTGTGGTTGAGTATTCAGCCGCGTCGTTGGGGCAACGTTGTTTCCACGTTACGGATAAATCAGCAGCCTGCCGTTTCGCTCACGCAATTCATCTATCCTTGAGGGCCGCGCATGGATATGATCCTCAGGGCTGTCGTTATTTATCTGGTATTAGTCCTGGTTTTTAAAATCGCGGGTCGGCGTGCCTTGTTGCAGATGACCTCCTTTGATTTGATTCTTCTGCTCATCATCAGTGAAGCCACTCAGCAGGCACTGCTGGGCAGCGATTTCTCGGTGACAGGCTCTGTACTCAGTATCGTCACGCTTATCGTAATGGACATGCTGTTCGGGAAAATCAAAAAATACCTGCCCGGCGCCGAGGAGATGATTGACGGTTCCCCGGTCATTCTGGTTGAGCACGGTGTTCTGATGCGGGAAAAAATGCGGATGGCCGATATCTCTGAGGACGACATTATGGTGTCGGCGCGAAACAACCAGGGGCTGACTGCGCTTTCGCAGATTAAATTTGCGATCCTCGAAAGTAACGGTCATATCTCAATCATCGCGCAGCAGTAAAGGCTGGAAGCGATAACGCTTTAATGACACAATATTTTTTTCACGGTTTTCAGGATAGGTGATGAAAAAGATTGCGATTCTCGGCGCGCTGCTGGCATTAAGCGGGTGTGTCCAGGTGGATGATTATAATCAGGTGGTGAAAGCGCCAGCGCCTTCGGATCTGGCGGGTTACTGGCAGTCGGAAGGCCCGCAGAGTGCGATGGTCAGCCCGGAAGCGATAGCCACGCTGGTTATCACCAAAGAGGGCGATACGCTGGATTGTCGCCAGTGGCAACGCGTTATCGCGCGACCAGGTAAGCTGATGCTGCGTGATGACGACATTTACAATGTCACGAACAAGAAAGAAGTTTACGCCATCGACCGGGAAGGCGAGCGCATCGATTACGACCGCATGACGCTCAAGCGCGTTGACCGGCCGACCCAGGAATGCGCGGATTACCTGCAAAAGAATCCGCTGATTTCTCCGCTGCCATAACCTGGATTGCGTTAGTCACCCCTGCTGGCATATCGCGCCGCCGGGGTGAGTTTGAGCTCATACCTTAAAGCACGTCTTCCATTACCCACACGCTCACGCTGCCGCCGTTGCAGGTAAAGATGCCGTTGCCCTGCGCATCGGTTTCGACCACTTCCTCGCGATTATTGAGAAAATCTTTCCAGCGCTTGTTGCCGTAGTTGTCGCCGAGCGTCAGCGTTTTTTCGCCTTCGTCGCCGTTGGACAATACCACCACACAGCCGGGTGCATCGTCAGTTCCGCTTCGGCTGAAAGCGATACAGTTTGGATGATCGAACCAGAGCGTTTGCACGCCGTGGGCAAAGCGCTGGCGGGCGTCAATCAGTTCGTGTAGCTGCTCAATCACCGGCATGTCGATTTTATAGCTGTTGCCGTCGCCACCGGTGTCTTCGTAAATCGCCCCGAACAGGTCAGCGTAGAACACCGAGGGCACGCCATTTTCTCGCAGTAATATCAGCGCATAGGCCAGCGGTTTAAACCACGGTTCGACCGGGGCTTCCAGCGCCTGTAGTGGTTGAGTGTCGTGATTGGTGACCAGCGTAATAGCGTGGAACGGGTCGGCTTCCACCAGCGTACCGGTGAAAATCTGGCTCATGTCATAATCGCGGCCCAGGCGCGAGGCCTCGTGGAATTTCATCTGCAATGGTGCATCAAACAGCAGCGTCTGCCCGTCGACCTGATCGATATACTGCTGGAGCTTATCGACTTCGTGGGACCAGTATTCCGCCACGATGAACAGCGGCTTTGGCGCCACTTCCTGTACGTGTTCAATCCACTCTTTGTAGAACCACGCCGGAATGTGTTTCACCGCATCCAGACGGAAACCGTCGCATTGCGTTTGTTCCATCACCCAGCGCGCCCAGTATTTGAGTTCCTCGGTGACCGCATGATTGCGGAAATCGATATTCTCGCCCATCAGGTAGTCGAAGTTGCCCATTTCGTTGTCGACCTGATCGTTCCAGCCTTCGCCGCTGTAATCATTGACGATTTTAAATACGCCGTTCTCGTCAGGATTTTCGATGTGATCGATACCACTGAAGCATTTGTAATCCCAGACAAACCGCGAATATTTCCCTGCGCGAACCGGGAAAGTGTATTTGGTCCACGCGTCGCATTCGATGACTTCATCGTCAATTTGCGTGCGGTCCTGCTCGTTGACGCGCTGGACGTGGATGCGTTCTTTTTCATCGGCGCCCATTTTATGGTTCACCACCACGTCGAGCAGCACTGCGATATCGTTCTTTTTCAGCGCATCGATAGCAGCCAGCAGTTGAGCTTTATCACCGTATTTGGTGGCAACCGATCCTTTTTGATCAAACTCGCCGAGGTCGAAAAGATCGTAGCTGTCGTAGCCGACGGAATATCCGCCCGAAGCGCCTTTATACGCCGGGGGCAGCCAAATCATGTTGACGCCAATTTCATTGAGATTGGGTGCAAGCGCTTCGACCTCTCGCCACAATTCACCGCCAGTGGGGTAATACCAGTGAAAACATTGCAACAGGGTAGGATTGCGCATATACGGACTCCGTGTGACCAGGAGACTTTAGTATGGAATACAAAGCGGAAAAACACCTGGCGCGCAGCGCGCGCCAGTGAATCAGTTGGTTGGCGTGTCGCGGGATCCCTGCGGCACCAGAACGTGACCGCCTTGTTTGCCGTAGGTGGTGAGGACCGATTTTTGAATGGTGGACTGGCCAACCAGTTTTGCCAGCTCCTCCATTCGCGCCTGCAGCAGGCGTTTGACCTCGGTTTCATTGTCGAGGATCGAACGCAGCACCGGACGCAGCTGATCCTGGATGACGGCCGACGGCTCCGTTTGTTGCGTTATTTCTGCCAGTTTTTGCACCGCACTGACATACTCCATTTCACAGGCAATCAGTTCGTCCCATTGTCCTTCTGTGGCGAATCGCAGCATGACGAGGCTTCGGTCAAGCAGCTGCTGGTACAGGCTATAGAGTTGCGGTGCAGGGCTCATTAGACGGCGTCCTGAATCAGAGTGGGCGAGAGGGCAACTTCTTTCCAGGCATCCGCAATATCGCGCAGCACGGATTCCACTTCTTCAATAGCAGAAACCTCATTACGTAGATTGGCCTGCAGGAGTCGCCTCACCATCCAGGCGTAAAGCGCAATCAGGTTTTGCGTAAGCTCATCATTACTTTTTTCATCGAGGCCCACTTTGAGCCCGTTTTCGATGATGTTGATGGCTTTTGAGAGGGAAAGGCCTTTCCCCTCCACGTTGTTATCCTGCATAAACAGGCGCGCACGCACCAGCGCACTGAGTGCGCCATCAAACAGCAGAGTCACCAGTTGCTGTTGGCTGGCGCTCATTACCGCGCTTTCGACTCCGATTTTTGCGTAGGCCTGTGTACCTTTTGCGCCGTACATATTAGCTCCTGGGCGTATTTAATTAGCTTTTGCTGCTGGAAGTTGATTCGAACTGCTGTGTCAGATAGCTGCTGGTGGAGTTCAGTGAGTTCATCAGAACGTCCAACTGGGTAAACTGGGCTTTGTAACGCGCCATCAGTGTGTCAATGCGATCACTGGCGGCGTTGTACTGGGTGGTCAGGTTGTTCAGGGTTTTGCTCACGCCATCGGTTGCTGCCTGAATAATCCCGGTCGTGGAGAGCCAACTGGTCAGGTTGCTGCCCATAGTGGTAGTGACGCCGGTGGTTTTGCCGTCGCCGACAAACATGTCTTTAATATCCGCGGAATTATTCTTCAGTGCTGTTTCCAGTTTGCTGCTGTCGACCGACAGCTCACCGGTTGAGGGATCGCTGGTAATACCAATCTGTGCCAGGGTTCTAAACGATGAGCTCCCCGAGCTGGTCAGCATACTTTTCAGCTGGGTCTGAATGGTACGCAGTGTGCTGTCACCGAGCAGGGCGCCGTTGCTGGTATCCTGAGCATCCGTTCCGGCATCAACCTTGGTGTATTTGGTTAGCGAGGAGAAGGTGTCCTGCAATGCGTTATAAGCGGTTACCCACGTTTTGATAGCGGCTTCTGACTTTGAATTATCTTTAGAAATTGTCAGCGTCTGGTTGCCGGTGGTGGTGTCGTTCAGGTTGAGGGTAATGTCTTCCAGCGCATCGCTGATGGTGTTGCTGCTGTTTTCAATCGGAACGTTGTTGACCGTCAGCATCGCATTCTGCGCTGTGACACTTTCTTCCATCCCATTGCTGGTACGGTCATAACCCATAAAGCTTTGCAGGGCGCTGTCACCGCTGACGCTGATGCTCATCGCATTATCACTGCCGGTATCATTCGAGGTGACAGACAGGCGGTACTTACCGTTACCGACGTTAATGATACTGGCGCTGACGCCCGCGTCGGCTTTGTTAATCGCATCGCGAATGCCATTCAACGAGGAGTTGGCTGCAGAGATATCGATGGTAACGGGCTTCTTGCCACCGCCTTGCTGGATGGTGATGGTGCTGTCCGCGCTGGCAATCGCCGTTTTGCTGTCGGCCTGCGTGCTTTTGGTGGTCAGCGTCTGGGCCTGCGCCAGTTGCGACACGCTAATGGTGTACTTTCCGGCAATCGCGTTGCCGGTAGTGGTGGCGCTAAAGGCGGAGGAGGAGCTGGCAGTGGTGGTGGCGGTAAACAAATCAGCGCTGTTCAGCGCGGTATTTGCTGTTTGAAAAGACGCCAGTGCATTTTTCAGCGTGCCGTAAGCGCTCAGTTTGGCGGTATATGAGGATTGCTGAGCTGATATAGGGTTCAGCGTTGATTTTTCCGCTGCCTCCAGACTGTCGAGGATGCTGCTCAGATCTAAACCTGAACCGACACCCAGCGTAGAGATACTTGCCATATCTGTTCCTTAATCTTTTGACATGTAAAACGAATACCGGGGTTATCGGCGGGAATAGCGCAAAGTTTACGTTTAATTTTCTTTTTTTAATGGCGGGAATAAAGCCAACAGGGAAGACTATTTCGGCGGCTAAAAAATTATTCCAGTGTTTGTGAAAAAAAATCTAAAGGTTAGTGGGGGGGCGACGATAACCACATTGACGGCGATTGAGCCGACGGGTGGAAACCCAAATCTAACCTACAGATTTGAAACACAGGAAACGAAATCATGGCACAAGTCATTAATACCAACAGCCTCTCGCTGATCACTCAGAACAACATCAACAAAAACCAGTCTGCTCTGTCGACTTCCATTGAGCGTTTGTCTTCCGGTCTGCGTATCAACAGCGCGAAAGACGATGCGGCGGGTCAGGCGATTGCTAACCGCTTTACCTCTAACATCAATGGTCTGACTCAGGCGGCGCGTAATGCCAACGACGGTATCTCTCTGGCGCAGACCACTGAAGGCGCGCTGTCTGAAATCAACAACAACTTACAGCGTGTGCGTGAACTGACTGTACAGGCGCAGAACGGTACCAACTCCGATTCTGACCTCGACTCTATTCAGGACGAAATCAAATCCCGTCTGGACGAAATCGACCGCGTATCCGGTCAGACTCAGTTTAACGGCGTGAACGTACTGGCCAAAGACGGCACTATGAAAATTCAGGTTGGCGCCAACGATGGCCAGACTATCTCTATCGATCTGAAAAAAATTGACTCTGATACTCTGGGTCTGAACGGCTTTAATGTGAACGGTAAAGGCACAATCACTAACAAAGCTGCGACAGTTAGTGATTTGACATCTGCAGGTGCAAACTTAAATACCACCACTGGTAATTATGACCTGACTACGACTAACAAAGATCTCACAACTGATGTAGCGTTAAGCAAACTGGGTACCGGTGATACAGTCGTGGTAAACGGCAGCACGTATACATACGACGCCAAAGCCGGCAATTTCACTACCACCAAAACTACCGCTGATGCTGCAGCTCGTAATACATTAGCGGGTACTTTAAAAGCTGATCCGGGTCAGACTGTAAGTGGCTCTTACACCACCAAAACAGGTACAGTGAATTTTGACACAGATTCAACTGGCAACATCACCATTGGTGGTCAAGCGGCTTATGTTGATGCAACTGGTAACTTAACGACCAACAATGCAACCGGTACTGTTGCCGCTAATATGACTTCGGTGTTGAAAGCTGCTAGTGAGAATGCCGATGGCGCAACACTGAGCTTCAAAGGGACTGACTATACCGTCGCAGTGGGTGGTAGCACAACGACGCCAGCATCAGTAAGCTATAAAGCTGCGGTCAGCACTGACGTTGTTTTAGCTGAAACCAAAGCAAATGCGACTGCGATCAATATGAACTCAGGTGTATTGTCTAAGAGCCTTGACTTTGATAATACTGGTAAATCTAATGACGCTACCTATGTTGATAATTCTGGCGACATTACTAACGTCGCTAATTACACAGTCTCTTATGCTGTTAATAAAGATAATGGCTCCGTGACAGTTGCAGGATACTCTTCAGCAACTGACACCAATAAAGTTTATTCTCCGACAATAGGTGCTGCTGTAAATGTAACTGCTAATGGTAAAATTACTACTGATACCACCAGCGCAGGCACCGCAACTTCCGACCCATTGGCAGCCCTGGACGATGCTATCAGCTCCATCGATAAATTCCGTTCTTCCCTGGGTGCTATCCAGAACCGTCTGGATTCTGCAGTCACCAACCTGAACAACACCACCACCAACCTGTCTGAAGCGCAGTCCCGTATTCAGGACGCCGACTATGCGACCGAAGTGTCTAACATGTCCAAAGCGCAGATCATCCAGCAGGCGGGTAACTCCGTGTTAGCTAAAGCAAACCAGGTTCCACAGCAGGTTCTGTCTCTGCTGCAGGGCTAATCCTGATAATGCTTCCAACCCCGCCTCGGCGGGGTTTTTTTGTTTTAGAGTTTTACTTAACTCGCCAAATAACCCCCCCTTTTAGCCACTATTCCGTCGATTAAAACCCCTCCAGAAACGGATAATCATGCCGATAACTCAACTATTGCAGGGCTGTTTATCGTGAATTCACTCTATACCGCTGAAGGTGTAATGGATAAACACTCGCTGTGGCAGCGTTATGTCCCTTTGGTGCGACACGAAGCATTGCGCCTTCAGGTGCGCCTGCCCGCGAGCGTGGAACTGGACGATCTGCTTCAGGCGGGCGGCATTGGGTTATTGAATGCCGTCGAACGTTACGATGCTCTGCAAGGCACGGCATTTACCACCTATGCAGTTCAGCGCATACGTGGCGCGATGCTGGACGAATTGCGCAGCCGCGATTGGGTGCCGCGCAGCGTCCGCCGCAATGCCCGAGAAGTGGCGCAGGCGATGGGTCAACTGGAACAGGAACTGGGGCGCAACGCGACGGAAACAGAAGTCGCTCAACGTCTTGGCATTGCTGTTGAAGAGTATCGACAGATGCTGCTGGATACCAATAACAGCCAGATTTTCTCCTACGACGAGTGGCGGGAAGAGCACGGCGACAGTATCGAGCTGGTGACTGAAGAGAATCAACAGGAGAACCCGCTCCATCAACTGATGGAAGGCAACCTGCGTCAGCGCGTGATGGACGCAATTGAAGCGTTACCGGAACGTGAGCAGCTGGTGCTGACGCTCTACTACCAGGAAGAGCTCAATCTGAAAGAGATTGGCGCGGTGCTGGAAGTGGGAGAGTCGCGCGTCAGTCAGCTTCACAGTCAGGCCATCAAGCGTTTGCGAACAAAACTGGGTCGGTACCAGGAAGGCGGTTAAGCCGTCGCACCTGGAGTAATGCCGCACATAGCATTGACTACCAGGAGTTATCATGACGGTGCAGCAGGTAAAAAGACGGCCTTTAAGCCGCTATCTTAAAGACTTTAAACACAGCCAGACGCATTGTGCCCACTGCCACAAAATGCTCGATCGCATTACGCTTGTGCGCAGCGGGGAAATCGTCAACAAAATCGCCATTTCCCGCCTCGATACCTTAATGGACGAAGCCGACTGGCTGCAGGAGCGCCGCGAGTGGGTCGCGCTGTGCCGTTTCTGCGGCGACCTGCACTGCAAAGAGCAGAGCGACTTCTTCGATATCCTCGGCTTTAAACAGTATCTGTTCGAACAAACCGACATGAGCCCGGGCACTGTGCGCGAATATGTCGTGCGCCTGCGTCGCCTTGGCAATCATCTTTCGGCCCTGAAAATCGACCGTGAGCTTCTCGAGGGTGAAGCGGACGAAAACCTCGCGCCGTGGCTCCCGCAGACCAGCACCAACAACTACCGCATCGCGCTGCGAAAGTATTCGCAATTCAAAAACCGGCGGCTGGCGGTGGGCCAGCAGACGTTCGCGTATCAGGCAACCTCTGAGTTATATTAAATTTGAATGGCTTATAACGGACGGGTATTAGCTGTTTTTCCCAAACGTCTTACACTGCAAAAAATTCGAATTTTCGGGGGAATGATGAAATTAGCATTTATGGGCCGTCAGGCTCTGATGGGAATGATGGCCGTGGCGCTGGTCGCCGGGGCAAGCGTGAAAACCTTCGCAGCGGAAAACTTGCTGAATCAGGTTAAAGAGCGCGGCACGCTGCGCGTAGGTCTGGAAGGCACCTATCCTCCGTTCAGCTTCCAGGGCGATGACGGCAAACTGACCGGGTTTGAAGTGGAATTTGCGCAGGAGCTGGCGAAGCATCTGGGCGTAAAAGCGGACCTGAAACCGACCAAATGGGACGGGATGCTGGCCTCGCTGGATTCCAAACGTATCGACGTGGTCATTAACCAGGTTACCATTTCTGACGTGCGTAAGCAGAAATATGACTTCTCCACGCCGTATACCGTGTCCGGTGTTCAGGCGCTGGTGAAAAAAGGCAACGAAGGTGTTATCAAGACCGCGGCTGACCTGAAAGGCAAAAAAGTCGGCGTGGGTCTGGGCACCAACTATGAAGAGTGGCTGCGTCAGAACGTGCAGGGCGTGGACGTGCGTACCTATGATGATGACCCGACTAAATATCAGGATCTGCGCGTAGGCCGTATCGATGCGATTCTGGTTGACCGTCTGGCGGCGTTGGATCTGGTGAAGAAAACCAACAATACGCTGGCCGTCACCGGTGAAGCGTTCTCCCGTCAGGAGTCTGGTGTTGCGCTGCGTAAGGGCAACGAAGAGATGCTGAAAGCCATCGATGCCGCCATTGCGGACATGCAGAAAGACGGTAGCCTGAAAGCGCTGTCTGAAAAATGGTTCGGCGCTGACGTCACCAAATAACACCGCATCGCTTAAAAAAGGCGCTATTTAGCGCCTTTTTTTATTTCACCGGCAACTGTGTGCATAATAAAAAGAAAATCAGGAGGTGCTATGTCACTGCAAAACCTTACTCGCTTCCCACGGCTGGAATTTATTGGCTCGCCGACGCCGCTGGAATACCTGCCGCGTCTGTCCGATTACCTGGGCCGCGAAATTCTTATTAAGCGCGACGACGTCACACCGATGGCGATGGGCGGCAACAAGCTGCGCAAGCTTGAATTCCTCGCGGCAGATGCGCTGCGCGAAGGAGCTGACACGCTGATTACCGCCGGTGCGATTCAGTCTAACCACGTGCGCCAGACGGCGGCGGTGGCGGCGAAGCTCGGCCTGAACTGTATCGCGCTGTTGGAAAACCCGATCGGCACGAAAGCAGAAAACTATCTGACCAACGGTAATCGCCTGCTGCTGGATTATTTCAACGTGCAGGTCGAGATGTGTGATGCGCTGACTGACCCGGATCGTCAGATGGAAGAGCTGGCGACCCGCGTCGAAGCACAGGGCTTTCGTCCGTATGTGATCCCGGTCGGCGGCTCTAACGCTCTTGGTGCGCTGGGCTATGTTGAAAGCGCGCTGGAAATCGCGCAGCAGTGCGAAGGCGCTGTATCGCTCTCCTCTGTTGTGGTCGCATCCGGCAGCGCAGGCACCCACGCGGGGCTGGCGGTGGGTTTAGAACAGCTAATGCCTGACGTTGAACTGATTGGCGTAACGGTTTCCCGAAGCGTTGCCGATCAGAAACCGAAAGTCGTCACGCTGCAACAGGCGGTGGCGGAAAGCCTGGCGCTCAAGGCCAACGCGGACATCACCCTCTGGGATGACTATTTCGCGCCGGGCTACGGCACGCCGAACGACGAAGGCATGGAAGCGGTGAAACTGCTCGCTCGCCTGGAAGGGATTTTGCTGGATCCGGTGTATACCGGAAAGGCGATGGCCGGACTCATTGACGGCATCAGCCAGAAACGCTTTAAGGATGAAGGCCCGATCCTGTTTGTGCACACCGGCGGCGCTCCGGCGCTGTTTGCCTATCATCCACACGTATAAAAAGAAGCCATAATGCAAGAAAGTATCCAACTGGTTATCGACTCGCTGCCTTATTTGTTAAAAGGGGCAGTGTTCACGCTACAGCTGAGTATTGGCGGGATGTTCTTCGGCCTGGTGCTGGGTTTTATCCTGGCGCTGATGCGCATGTCTGCCATCGGGCCGGTGCGCTGGATTGCCCGTTTTTACACCTCGATTTTCCGCGGTACGCCGCTTATCGCCCAACTGTTCATGATCTATTACGGTCTGCCGCAGTTTGGTATCGAGCTGGATCCGATTCCGGCGGCGATGATTGGCCTGTCGCTCAACACCGCGGCGTATACCTCTGAAACGCTGCGAGCGGCAATTTCCTCGATTGATAAAGGTCAGTGGGAAGCGGCGGCGAGTATCGGTATGACGCCGTGGCAGACGCTGCGTCGCGCGATCCTGCCGCAGGCTGCACGCGTAGCGCTGCCGCCGCTGTCGAACAGCTTCATTAGCCTGGTGAAAGACACCTCGCTGGCGGCCACCATTCAGGTGCCGGAACTGTTCCGTCAGGCGCAGCTCATCACCTCGCGCACGCTGGAAGTGTTCACCATGTACCTGGCCGCATCGCTGATTTACTGGGTGATGGCGACGGTGCTGTCCGCGTTGCAGAACTACTTCGAAAACCAGCTGAACCGCCAGGAGCGTGACCCGAAATGAGTGCTATCGACGTTAAAAACCTGGTCAAAAAATTCCACGGTCAGACGGTGCTGCACGGGATCGATCTGGAAGTGAAAGAGGGCGAAGTGGTGGCGATTATCGGGCCGAGCGGCTCGGGAAAAACCACGCTGCTGCGCAGCATCAACCTGCTGGAACAGCCGGAAAGCGGCACTATTCGGGTGGGGGACATCACCATCGACGCCACGCGTCCGCTGAGTCAGCAAAAAGGGCTGATTCGCAGCTTACGTCAGCATGTCGGATTCGTGTTCCAGAGCTTCAATCTGTTCCCGCACCGTACGGTGATGGAGAACATCATTGAAGGGCCGGTTATCGTCAAAGGGGAAAGCAAAAGCGAAGCGACCACGCTGGCGCGCGAACTGTTGGCGAAAGTGGGGCTGTCGGGTAAAGAAACCAGCTACCCGCGTCGCTTATCCGGCGGGCAGCAGCAGCGCGTGGCCATTGCCCGGGCGTTGGCCATGCGTCCGGACGTCATCCTGTTTGATGAACCGACTTCCGCGCTGGACCCGGAGCTGGTGGGTGAGGTGTTAAGCACCATTCGACAACTGGCCCAGGAGAAGCGCACGATGGTGATCGTGACCCACGAAATGAGCTTTGCGCGCGACGTCGCCGATCGCGCCATTTTCATGGATCAAGGCCGGATCGTGGAGCAGGGCGACGCCAAATCGCTGTTTGCTAACCCACAGCAGCCGCGCACCCGCCAGTTCCTCGAAAAATTCCTCATGCAGTAACCCCCTGTGGCCTGGTAACGCCGGGCCACGTATTCCTGTCCGTCAGAAACTCAACTTAAGTTTCCCTTTCGAAACGCCACCTATCGCGCTCCGTATCGTAAGAAATTCTGCTCATCCCCTTGATTGTCATGTGAAAACCGAGTGTTTCAGTTTATTTCTGCGGAAAAGGATATTTTTTATATATAAATAATGGTTATGTGTTAGCTTGTTGCATTCATAGGAATGATTATCACTCAGGAGTTTTTTCGTCAGGTATGAGGGACATCGATTTTTTTCAGTGGCGGAAGGATATATCGCAACAATTTCAGTCTGCCACGGCAAATGACCAGGTCTATGCCATTTTGCAACAGCAAACTCACTCACTGGAATATGACTGGTTCGCCCTTTGCGTGCGCCATCCGGTTCCCTTCACCCGTCCAAAACTCTCCTTGCACACCACCTATCCCAAAGCATGGATGGACCATTACCAGGCCGAAAATTATTTCACCATCGATCCGGTGTTGAAAGCCGAAAATTACCGCAACGGGCATCTGCCGTGGAGCGATCGCTTATTCAGCGAAACGCCGGCTTTCTGGGACGCGGCGCGTGCCCACGGCTTACGTCGAGGAATAACCCAATCGTTGATGCTGCCCAATCGTGCGCTCGGTTTTTTATCGGTATCACGACAGCGCAACCAGGCTAACCCGTTATCAGACGATGAAACTGAAATGCGGCTGCAAACGTTGATGGAGTTCAGTCTTTCTGCGCTGGTGCGAATGGAAGATACGATGGTGACGGCGCCGGAAATGAAATTCAGTAAGCGCGAACTGGAAATTCTGAAGTGGACGGCGGAAGGGAAGACCTCAGCGGAAATATCGATAATCTTGTCGATATCCGAGAATACGGTGAATTTCCATCAGAAGAATATGCAGAAGAAATTTAACGCGCCAAACAAAACGCAGATTGCCTGTTATGCTGCAGCGATAGGGATTATCTGACCGCAGCTCAATGCGAAACCAGCTGCGATGAATCGCAGCTGGTATTGAATCACTGGCGGTAAGCTTGTTTAATTTGCTTAACGGTACTGGAAAATACGGCCGCCTGAGCTTCATCTTCCATCTGCGTGATTTGCTTTTCCATTTTAAGAATCACGCGCCCTGCGTCTGCTTGACCCATCGCCTGCAGCATCAGCGTCAGTAACGCTTTCAGGCAAGAAACTTCCTGGGACAATTGTTGATTATTTTCAGCAGTGGAAAAATCAGGAGTGCTCATCTATTTCCTCGTTGGATTTCAGCGCGCATACGCGGGGGTGTTTCAGTAAAGGTCGCGCAGTATACCACAGGGAACAGTCAAAACGGGAGTGCAGGATTTTTGTCCTCTGATCTGAGGTGCTTACACATATTAAGCGCGTACAAGAAAGCGCCTGATGCTTATTTGTTTCTTGCTGGTTCACGCTCCGTTAATTGTTGTTACATTTTTGAGAGTGTATTTATCATCTTTGTAAAACGCAGTGTTATCCGGAAGTTTTTGAAGGCAAGTGTTTAAAAACAAGGTTGTCGTATCTGACTGTTTTGTGGATGTTTCCAGTAAATGTAAATTCTAATTTCCAGAAACCCAAGTAAAATCTTAAACGAGACATCTTTTACCTTTCATTGTCGAGATAAAACCCGTTAATATGGACGCGAATTTAGAGGCAGTTGCGTTATCCCTATTCTGGAGATTATTCCTTTGATCAACATCCTCCTTGTTGATGACCACGAACTAGTGCGCGCAGGGATACGACGCATTCTCGAAGATATAAAGGGTATCAAAGTTGTTGGTGAAGTCTGTTGTGGTGAAGATGCGGTGAAATGGTGCCGTGCAAACCCAGTTGACGTCGTGCTTATGGACATGAATATGCCAGGTATTGGCGGGCTGGAAGCCACACGCAAGATTGCGCGCTCCACCACCGATACTCGAGTCATCATGTTAACCGTTCACACGGAAAATCCGCTGCCAGCAAAAGTGATGCAAGCAGGGGCCTCAGGCTATCTGAGCAAAGGTGCCGCACCACAGGAAGTGGTCAATGCCATCCGCTCCGTGTTTGCTGGTCAGCGTTACATCGCCTCAGACATCGCTCAGCAAATGGCGCTGAGTCAAATTGAGCCCAAATCGACGGAATCCCCATTCGCCAGTTTGTCTGAACGTGAATTGCAGATTATGCTGATGATCACCAAAGGTCAGAAGGTGACTGAGATTTCTGAACAACTGAATCTCAGCCCAAAAACGGTGAACAGCTATCGTTATCGTATGTTTAGCAAATTAAACATTCATGGCGATGTCGAGCTGACACACCTGGCAATTCGCCATGGCCTGTGTAATGCGGAGTCGTTAGCAAGTCAGTGAGTGATGTATTTGATTCAAAAGCCTTTCTAAAAACCGTGACCAGCCAGCCCGGCGTCTATCGTATGTACGATGCCGGCGGCACGGTTATATATGTCGGCAAAGCCAAAGATCTCAAAAAACGCCTTTCCAGCTACTTCCGTAGCAACCTGGGATCACGCAAAACCGAAGCGCTTGTCGGACAAATTTCCCAGATAGATGTCACGGTTACTCACACCGAAACCGAAGCGCTGCTGCTTGAACATAACTACATCAAGCTTTATCAGCCGCGCTATAACGTTTTGCTGCGCGATGACAAATCCTATCCTTTTATCTTCCTGAGTGGCGACACCCATCCGCGGCTGGCAATGCACCGCGGCGCAAAGCACGCGAAAGGTGAATATTTTGGTCCGTTCCCGAATGGCTACGCGGTACGCGAGACGCTGGCGCTATTGCAGAAAATATTCCCGATTCGTCAGTGTGAAAATAGCGTCTATCGCAACCGCTCACGCCCGTGTCTGCAATATCAGATTGGCCGCTGCCTCGGGCCGTGTGTTGCAGGGCTGGTGAGCGAAGACGAATACGCGCAGCAGGTTG
Source organism: Scandinavium manionii (assembly GCF_024764775.1). NCBI lineage: Bacteria > Pseudomonadati > Pseudomonadota > Gammaproteobacteria > Enterobacterales > Enterobacteriaceae > Scandinavium > Scandinavium manionii. The sequence goes on from NZ_JALIGC010000039.1 coordinate 649,337, forward strand.
AGTACGTGCGTCTGTTCCTGGCCGGAAAAGATGAGCAGGTTGTGAATCAGCTGGTGGCCCGGATGGAAAAAGCCAGCCAGTCGTTGGCGTTTGAAGAAGCCGCACGCATTCGCGACCAGATTCAGGCGGTTCGTCGTGTCACAGAGAAACAGTTCGTTTCTAATGAAGGCGACGATCTGGATGTGATAGGGGTGGCCTTTAACGGTGGCATGGCCTGTGTTCACGTGCTGTTTATCCGTCAGGGGAAAGTGCTCGGCAGCCGCAGCTATTTCCCGAAAGTCCCGGTGGGCACCGAGCCTGTCGAAGTAGTGGAGACGTTTGTCGGTCAGTTCTATCTGCAGGGCAGTCAGGCGCGCACGCTGCCGGGTGAAATCCTGCTCGATTTTAATCTTGGCGACAAAACGCTGCTGGCAGATTCTCTTTCTGAACTTGCCGGGCGACGCATCAATATTCAGACCAGGCCCCGCGGCGATCGCGCGCGTTACCTGAAGCTGGCGCGTACCAATGCGGCGACCGCGTTGGTCACTAAGCTTTCGCAGCAGTCGACTATTCATCAGCGCCTGCAGGCGCTGGCGGCGCAGCTCAAGTTGCCGGAAGTGAAGCGCATGGAGTGTTTCGACATCAGTCACACTATGGGCGAGCAAACCGTGGCGTCCTGTGTGGTGTTTGACAGCAACGGACCGCTGCGTGCGGAATATCGTCGCTATAACATCACTGGCATTACGCCAGGCGATGACTATGCGGCAATGAATCAGGTGCTGCGCCGTCGCTATGGCAAAGATATTGAAGAGAGCAAAATCCCCGACGTCATTCTGATTGACGGCGGGAAAGGGCAGCTGGGTCAGGCGAAACAGGTTTTCGCCGAGCTTGAGGTCAACTGGGACAAACAGCATCCGTTGCTGCTCGGTGTGGCCAAAGGCAGTGACCGTAAAGCAGGCCTGGAAACGCTGTACTTTGAGCCGGAAGGTGAGGGTTTTAACCTGCCGTCCGACTCCCCGGCGTTGCACGTCATTCAACACATCCGCGATGAATCGCACGATCACGCTATCACCGGACACCGTAAAAAACGGGCGAAAGTGAAAAGTACCAGCACCCTTGAGACCATCGAGGGCGTGGGGCCGAAGCGTCGTCAGATGTTGTTGAAATATATGGGCGGGCTGCAAGGCCTGCAAAAAGCGAGCGTCGAAGATATCGCGAAAGTGCCCGGCATTTCACACGGTCTGGCAGAAAAGATCTTCTACTCGTTGAAACATTAGGGGCTCTGTAGCAACATAGGGCTAATTTTACTGACAACAGATAGTTACCGTCGCCATGCAATTTAATATCCCTACGTTGCTCACATTGTTCCGCGTCATCCTGATCCCATTTTTCGTGCTGGCGTTCTATCTGCCATTCGTCTGGGCTCCGTTTGCCTGTGCGTTTATCTTCTTCGTTGCGGCGATAACTGACTGGTTTGACGGCTATCTGGCGCGTCGGTGGAACCAGAGCACCCGTTTCGGGGCGTTTCTCGACCCGGTCGCGGACAAGGTGATGGTCGCCATCGCGATGGTGCTGGTCGTCGAACATTATCACTCCTGGTGGGTGACTCTCCCGGCCGCAACCATGATTGCTCGTGAAATTATCATCTCCGCACTGCGTGAATGGATGGCGGAACTCGGAAAACGCAGCAACGTGGCGGTTTCGTGGATTGGTAAAGTCAAAACTACGGCACAAATGGCGGCGCTAGTGTGGATGCTGTGGCGTCCGAACGAGTGGGTAGAGTGGGCAGGTATAGGTCTCTTTATGGTTGCGGCGGTGCTGACGCTGTGGTCAATGTTCCAGTATTTGAATGCGGCGCGCGGCGATTTGCTTGAACAGTGATCGTTTCGACGTAAATTTCATCAAACGATCTGGTGCGGTGAAAATTAACGTTGACTCAGTGCGTCAGGTAAGTAGAATGCAACGCATCGAACGGCAGCACAGCTTGCCAGACGGTAACAAAATCAAATGATTAAGTTAGTCATCTGATCTGCGGGAATAGCTCAGTTGGTAGAGCACGACCTTGCCAAGGTCGGGGTCGCGAGTTCGAGTCTCGTTTCCCGCTCCAGTTTAAAAGCATCGGCAATTGCGGGTGTTAGTAATTTGGCGCGTTAGCAAAGCGGTTATGTAGCGGATTGCAAATCCGTCTAGTCCGGTTCGACTCCGGAACGCGCCTCCACTTTATTCCCCGAGGCCGGATGGTGGAATCGGTAGACACAAGGGATTTAAAATCCCTCGGCGTTCGCGCTGTGTGGGTTCAAGTCCCACTCCGGCTACCATGGGAAAAAGAATAAAATCAATGATAAGCAGTGTCGTGAAACCACCTTCGGGTGGTTTTTTTGTATTTGCGATCCTGATGTTCTATCTTCAACACACTTCCAACACGAGTAACCAGCGATGAAAACCGGACCGTTAAACGAAAGCGAACTTGAGTGGCTGGACGACGTCCTGGCCCGCTATGGCAACGAGCAGGCCGTGATGGATGTGTCCGAGCTGGACGGCATGCTGACGGCTATTCTTTCATCCCCGGTTGATATTGAGCCTGCTGAGTGGATGCTGGCGGTGTGGGGTGGGGCTGATTTCGTACCACGCTGGGCCAATGACCGCGAGCGCGACCGTTTTGTGAATCTCACCCTACAGCATATGGATGATGTCGGTGAGCGTCTGGGCGATTATCCTGATCAGTACGAACCGCTGTTTGGCACCCGCGAAGAAGAAGGTCAGGAAATCACTATCGTTGAAGAGTGGTGCTTTGGTTACATGCGTGGCGTGGGTTTAAGCGACTGGTCGGCGCTGCCGGAGAGTTTGCAGCCACAGTTAGACGCGATTGCCTTGCACGGCAGTGAAGAGAACTTTACCCGCCTCGAAGCGCTCTCTGCTGAAGAATATATTGCGAGCGTGGATTTACTGAAACCAGCAGCGCTCACGCTCTGCCATTACTGGCTGGATAATCAGCAAGCGGCTCCAGTACAACAGCCAATTAAGAATGAAATCAAAATTGGTCGCAACGATCCGTGTCCCTGCGGTAGCGGAAAGAAATACAAAAGCTGCTGTCTGAAATAAGTCATAAAAAAGGCCCGAAAGGGCCTTTCAGACTGATGACAAACCTAAAACGTTTGAGAGTCGAACCGATCGCACCAGATAAAAAACAAGGAAAATCAATTCATTGATTTTCGGCTGATAACCACAAAGAAGGAAAAACCACGCTTTTTCCTTCTTTGTCAGCACCCTTAAAGGCCCGAAAGGGCCTTTTTTATTTCTGGCATCACCCCACAGCAGGCAGCATCCCAACCGCAATCGCGATTTGCACCAAAATCACCGCCACGCCACAGCCAAATACCAGGCATAACGCAGGCGTTCCGCCGATAACGCGATACGCTGCCTGAGGATGCTGCTGGCGGCTTTTCATCGTCAGCAGCGACGGAATAATCAGCGCCAGCACGGCCAGCGCCACACCCGCGTAGCCGAGCGCCATCACGAAACCCTTCGGATAGAACAACGCAAACGCCAGCGGTGGCAGGAAGGTGACGACCCCGGTCTGAAGACGACCGCTGATGCTGTTTTTACGCTGGAACAAATCCGCCAGATAATCAAAGAGCCCCAGCGCGACGCCGAGGAAAGAGGTCGCCAGTGCTAAATCAGCAAAAAGATGCACCGCCAGTTCCACATGCGGCGTTGCCACCACTTCTCGGATCGCCTGCAGCAGACCGTTCAGTCCGGCGTGGTTGCCCAGCAAGGCGTTGAAGACCGGCGATTCAATGCTGCCGAGCGTTGCCAGCTGCCAGAAGATGTATGCGACCAGCGGGATGAAGCTACCGATCACGAAAATCCGGCGCAGCTTACGCACATCACCATTCATATAGCTGACGATACTCGGCACGCTGCCGTGGAAGCCAAACGAGGTGAAAATCACCGGGATCGCAGAGAGCGCCAGGCCCTGTTGCAGCGGCAGCGTCAGCAGGTTCATCTGATGAATATGTGGCAGAAGCAGCGCCAGCATCAGGATCAGGAACACGATTTTGGCGCTGAACAGGAAGCGGTTAAACAAATCTACCAGCGCCGTGCCCATGCAAATCACGCCGCCACCGATGGCGGTAAACAGCAGCACGCCCCCGGCAGGCGGCAGTTCGATGTTCAGCCATTGGCTGAGACTCGAGGCCAGCAGCTCGCCAGCACCGCTGACATACGCTGCCGTCAGGGCGTACATCAGGAAAAGCATACTAAAGCCCGTCAGCCATTGCCCATAACGCCCAAGGTAACGCAACGCCAGCGACCCGAGACCGGTGTCGGCGGGAACGTGCTGATATACTTCCAGTAGCAACAGCGCGGTGTAGCACATCAGCGCCCACAGGCCCAACAGTAAAACCAGAGTGACGCCAAAGCCAACGCCCGCAGAGGCCAGCGGCATTGCCAGCATCCCTGCGCCGATAGTGGTTCCGGCGACGATTAAAATACTCCCTACGGTGCGGTTCTTCACGCTTTCCTCTGTTATTCAGGATAGAGATGGCTAATTATGCCGCGCAGGTTAGGGGAAAACCCGCAGCGCGTCAAATCTGAATTACAGTGGTTGTAACGTTAAATTTACGGTTGGGGAGGGGGCCACGGCATTCAGGATGCTGCCGGGATTTTACAAGGGGCGTAATAAAATCTGGCCGCTAGCGGAATAGATAACCGGTAGCGGCCAGAGGGGGGGGAATGAGGAGACTTAACGTCCTTCCGTCCCTGCTTTCTTCGCTTCCTGAGCCTCGACGTCCTGATACCAGCGAGGGTGATGTTTCTGCGCCCAGCGGCGGCTGACTTTGCCGACCACCATGCCTTTAATCGATCCCTTAACCCAGAATGCCATATACATATGGATAAGGATGGCGTGGATCAGAATAATGGCGACGGTGGCATGAATCAGCAGGCTATAGCGCACGACTTTTATCGGGAAGAAGTCGGCGAAATAAGGCCGCCAGATTATCACTCCGGTTATCATCAGCACGAATATCATGCTCATAATGGTCCAGAACATCATCTTCTGCCCGGCGTTATATTTACCGACTTTGGCGACCTTATGTTCATTGCCTTTCAGCACCTCAACAATACCTTTTAACCACGGGATATCGTGTTTATCAGGGATGTTGTGCTTAACAAAGCGCGCGAACATAAACATCAGCGCCACGAAAATCAGCACCCCAAAGAACGGGTGCAGAATACGTCCCATCTGTGGCGTACCGAAGGTTTCCGTCAACCATTGCAGCGTCGGGAAGAACAACGCGATGCCAGAGAGCGACACGAGGAAGAAACAGATAACCACCGTCCAGTGACAGGCGCGGTCGATAAATTTCGTCCTGACAATCATCTTGCTCTTCTTAGTCATGATGCTCTTCCTCGTCTTCATCCACCTCTTCGTTGGGTCCAATTCCCACGTAGTGGAAAATCAGTCCGGCGAAGGTCGCAATAAAGCCTGCCGCCGCCAGCGGTTTGAGCAACCCCTTCCACAAACTGATAGGGGTATCAATGTGTGGATCTTTAGGCAGGTTGTGGTACAGCTCCGGTTGGTCCGCATGGTGCAGTACATACATCACGTGCGTGCCGCCAACGCCCTGCGGGTTGTAGAGGCCAGCCTGCGGATACCCCCGTTTTTTCAGCTTCGCGACGCGTTCGTCAGCCACTTCCAGCATCTCTTTCTTGCTGCCAAAGTGAATGGCGCCAGTTGGGCAGGTTTTCACGCAGGCGGGCTCCTGGCCCACACTGACGCGATCCACGCACAGCGTGCATTTGTAGACGCGGTTATCCTCTTTGTTCAGACGTGGAATGTTGAACGGGCAACCGGCGATACAGTAACCACAGCCAATACAGTGTTCCGACTGAAAATCGACGATGCCGTTGGCGTACTGAATGATGGCGCCGGCGGAAGGGCAGGCTTTCAGGCAGCCCGGATCCGCGCAGTGCATACAACCATCCTTGCGGATAAGCCATTCCAGTTTGCCGTTCTGCGTCGTTTCGCTAAAGCGCATCAGCGTCCAGGATTTGGCGCTCAGGTCCGCAGGGTTGTCATACACCCCGACACAGTGGCCGATGTCATCGCGGATATCGTTCCACTCTGAACACGCGACCTGGCAAGCCTTGCAGCCAATACAGCTGGAGACATCAATGAGCTTGGCGACTTCTTCCTTGTAGTCACGCGCCTGAGGCGGTGGCGTCATGGCGTTAGTGGCCGAACGCTTGAGAATATCCTGAGATTGCATGGACATGAGTTCGCTCCTTACGCCTTCTCAATGTTGACCAGAAACGCCTTGTACTCTGGCGTTTGCGAGTTGGCATCACCCACCGACGGCGTCAGGGTGTTCGCGAGATAGCCTTTACGCGCCGTCCCCTCGAAGCCCCAGTGCAGCGGAATACCTACCGTTTCCACTTCCTGTCCACCCGCCTGCAATGTCCGGACACGTTGCGTCACCACCGCTTTGGCACGGATAAAGCCACGCTTGCTGCTGACTTTCACCATATCGCCATTGGCAATGCCTTTGGCCCTGGCCAGCTTCTCACTGATTTCCACAAACTGTTCTGGCTGCATGATAGCGTTAAGCCGTGCGTGTTTAGTCCAGGTATGGAAATGCTCGGTCAGACGATAGGTCGTGCCCACGTAAGGGAACGCTTTGCGCTCGCCCATGCGTTTTGCGTCGGCGTCGAACAGCCGTGCGGCCGGGTTAGAGATGACGTTCGGGTGCAGCGGGTTGGTGCCCAGCGGCGTTTCAAATGGCTCGTAGTGTTCCGGGAACGGACCTTCTGCCATTTTGTCGAGCGCAAACAGTCGACCGACCCCTTCGGGTTGCATGATAAATGGCCCGACGCCACTGCCTGGTGCGGCGGTGTTGTAGTCCGGGATATCGTTGCCAACCCATTTTGTGCCGTTCCATTCGATTAACATCCGTTTCGCATCCCACGGTTTCCCTTGCGGGTCAGCGGAGGCGCGGTTGTAGATGATGCGACGGTTGAGCGGCCATGCCCAGGCCCAGCCGAGGGTATTGCCCAGTCCGGACGGATCGCTGTTATCTCGGTTAGCCATCTGATTACCGTGACGTGTCCAGCTTCCGCTCCAGATCCAACAACCTGAAGAGGTCGAACCGTCGTCGCGCAGTTGGGCAAAGGAATCCAGCAGCTCGCCTTTTTTCACCAGCAATTTGCCATCGGCGTCAAAGAGATCGGCAAGCGCATAACCGTTGCTCTCTTTAGCCACTTCTTCCGATTCCGGCCTGTCCGGCAACGTGTAGTTCCACGTCATATTGAGTACTGGCTCGCTGGCTGTACCGCCTTGTTCGCGGTAAAGCGTGCGCAGGTTGTGGTACAGACCCGCCAGAATTTCGCCATCATTCCGGGCTTCCCCCGGCGCATCAGCGCCTTTCCAGTGCCACTGCATCCAGCGTCCGGAGTTGACGATAGAACCATCTTCTTCCGCGAAGCAGGTGGAGGGCAGACGGAATACCTCAGTCTGAATTTGTGCGGGATCGACGTCGTTGGATTCGCCGTGGTTCTGCCAGAAGTTTGAGGTTTCTGTCACTAGCGGATCAATCACCACCAGATACTTCAGCTTGCTGAGAGAGGCGACCACTTTGTTCTTGTCCGGGAACGAGGCGACCGGGTTAAAGCCCTGGCAGATGTAGCCATTGACTTCACCTTTGTCCATCATGTCGAAATACTTCAGCACGTCGTAGGCCTGGTCCCATTTTGGCAACCAGTCATAGCCCCACTGGTTGTCTGCACGGGCGGCGTCACCCCAGAAGGTCTTCATCAGACTGACGAAGAATTTCGGGTAATTGCCCCAATAGTTGACCTGATTAGGCTGAGTCGCTTTTGGCGTGTTGGCGGCCAGATAGTTCTCCAGGCTGCTCTGCGTGTCTTTTGGCAGTGTCAGATAGCCCGGCAGGCTGGTGGACAGCAGGCCTAAATCGGTTAATCCCTGAATATTGGAGTGTCCGCGCAGGGCGTTCACGCCGCCACCCGCCATCCCCATATTGCCCAGCAACAGCTGGATCATGGCCATAGTACGAATATTCTGCGAACCCACGGAGTGCTGGGTCCAGCCAAGCGCATACAAGAACGTCGTGGTGCGATCGGCCGCGCTGGTTGAGGCCAACACCTCGCAGACCTTCAGGAAATCTTCCTGTGGCGTGCCGCAGATATGCTCAACCACGTCCGGTGTATAGCGGGAGACATGCTCTTTGAGCAGGTTCCACACGCAGCGCGGGTGAGTCAGGGTTTCGTCACGTTTCGCAAAGCCGTTTTCGTCGAACTGATAGTTCCAGGTCGTTTTGTCGTACTGACGTTTTTCTGCGTCATAGCCGCTGAACAGGCCATCATCGAAGCTGAAGTCGTCGCGTACCAGCAGCGCGGCATTGGTATAACTTTTGACGTATTCGGCGTTGATTTTACCGTGGGTCATCAGGTACAGAATAACGCCCGACAGGAAAGTAATGTCGGTACCGGAACGAATCGGCGCATAGATATCCGCCACCGAAGCGGTGCGGGTAAAGCGCGGATCGACCACAATCAGCGTGGCGTCATTGTTGTTTTTGGCTTCCATCGCCCAGCGGAAACCGACCGGGTGGGCTTCAGCGGCGTTGCCGCCCATCACCATCACTACGTTGGCGTTTTTGATATCAACCCAGTGGTTGGTCATCGCACCGCGACCAAATGTTGGAGCAAGACTTGCTACCGTTGGTCCGTGTCAGACGCGTGCCTGGTTATCAACCGCTAACATACCCAGTGAACGGGCAAATTTTTGTGTCAGCATGCCGCTTTCGTTACTGGAAGCGGAAGCGCACAGCATGCCGGTGGAGAGCCAGCGGTTTACGGTCACGTTCTGCGCGTTCTTCTCAATGAAATTGGCGTCACGATCCTCTTTCATCAGGCGGGCAATGCGCGAGAAGGCGTCAGCCCAGCTGATGCGCTGCCACTTATCGGAACCCGGCGCGCGGTATTCAGGATAACGCAGACGATTTTCACTGTGGACATAGTCCAGCAGGCCTGCGCCTTTCGGGCAAAGTGCCCCTCGGTTTACCGGATGATCCGGGTCCCCTTCAATATGGAAAATGCTGGATTTAGCGTTTTTCGCGCCGTCACCCAGGCTGTACATCAACAATCCACAACCTACGGAACAGTAAGTACAGGTATTACGGGTCTCTTTGGCACGCAGCAGTTTGTAGCTGCGTACTTCCGCAAGGGCTGCCGTTGGGGCAAAACCCAACATCGCCGCCGTGGTGCCTGCCATTCCGCCGGCGCAGATTTTAAAGAATTTTCTGCGGCTGACTTCCATCGTAACCTCATTGTTATGACGTATTAACGAAGGTGAAAATAACAGCTAAGGAAGGGGTAATATTGAGTGAAATCAATTCGCTAACGAATGGGGATGGGTATAGCCCTTAAGGGGTGGCGGGGGACGGCATTCATTAACTATTTAGGGTGCGTAGGCGGTTGCAATGGGGGGTAGGGAGAGGTAGCGGGGGAAGAATCCCGCCTCAATAAATGAAGGGGCAGCGGAGACCCGCTGCCAGCAGAACATTAATTTTGTGCGTCGAGGGTCGCCAGCTCTTTATCAATGAAGTACAGGCCTTCACCGCTTTTACCGACCAGAGACAGTTTATCGAGAACGGATTTAAACAGCTTCTCTTCTTCGTGCTGCTCGGCCACGTACCACTGCAGGAAATTAAAGGTTGGATAATCCTGATTGGTCATTGCCGCATGTGCCAGCTCGTTAATTTTACGCGTGATCAGCTGCTCGTGTTCATAGGTCACACGGAACAGTTCATCCAGTGATGCATATTCGGCAAACGGTGATTCGATGGTGCTAATACGCGGCAGGCTGCCGGTGTCAGTCAAATAATCGAACAGGCGCTGCATATGGGTCATCTCTTCCTGGGCGTGACGGCGCAGAAACGCGGCGGCACCCTCAAAGCTATGATAGCTGCACCATGCGCTCATCTGCTGATACAGCAGAGAGGAGGAGAGTTCCAGATTCATTTGCTCATTGAGTTGGTCGATCATTTCCGTTTTTAGCATGGGTGCTCCGTCATATTAGGCTCAGGGGAAATACGCAGAAACTATAATTTGTAATTAACTTATTTGCAAAAGGTAAAATAAAAAATAAATAATGTTAAATGCAAATGGGAATAAAACGCATTGCAGCTATTAAATAATGAAATGAGAATAATTATAATTCACTGCCGGCATTATTTATCCGGCAGCGTAAATTACCAATAATTTGTCGAAGGGGTTTGGGTAACAGCAATGCCGCGGCACTGATATTGGATGGTGACGCTTTGATTCATGCACAGCGATCCGCTGGTGACGGTGCAGGTGGTAACCGGCTGACCGTACGCAAAAGCCGTAGCATAGCCCATCTGTTGGCACTGTTTGGTGGCGGTGCTATTCGCGACATAGTCGTCGGTGGTGGCTGACTGCAATGGCGCCTGGCCATAGGTAAGACGTACGATGCCGCTGGTGGCATCCACATCGGTGACGTTAGCCTGACGGTGCACCGTACAGGCGGAAAGCGCTATCGCCGCGGCGACAGGGATGAGTTTGTTCATAGCTCACTCTGCGTAATAGTCCTGCTTGACATATTAGCGCGCAGGCGTAAAGGCAATGCCCTGAATAGCCGACACAATCGCCCTCAGTTTTTGCCACCGCCGATGTCAGTCGGCCTGGCTGTCATAAATAACCTTAAACGTCGGGTGCAGTTGATGGAATCGGTTAATCAGTTCCGGATCGAAGTGACATCCGGCCCCGGCAAAAATCAGTGAACAGGCGTGCTCATGGGTATATCCCGGTTTGTACACGCGCTTTTGGCGCAGTGCATCATAGACATCGGCCAGCGCCAGAATGCGCGCTTCAATGGGTATCTGCTCCCCGCACAGCCCATCCGGATAGCCGCTGCCGTCCCATTTCTCATGATGGTAATGAATAATGTTTTCCGCCACCGGCCCAAGGCTCAGCCCCTGAATAATGCGCCAGCCTTTGAGCGTATGCAGTTTCATCTCGCTGAACTCTTCCTCGGTCAGCGGGCCTTGCTTACGTAAAATCCGCTCCGGAACGGCAATTTTCCCCACGTCATGCAACGAGGCGAATCGTTCGATATCCTGCACCGTTTTGCGCGGCAGGCCGATTTCACGGGCCAGTAATGCGCAATAGGCTGATACGCGACGGATATGGCTGCCGGTTTCATCGTCGTGGGCGCGGTTCACTTTCTCCATCGCCTCGACGATGCTGCGGTTCACCGCCTGGCTTTGTTTGATCTGCCGCCACATCAGCCACAACAGGCACAGGCTGAACAGCACGGTAATGAGCAACACCACGCTGATGATTTTGAAGGTATTTTTGCTAAAGTCTGGTAGCCAGGACGTTTCAGGCAGGCGCTCCATCTGCGTGCGATAGCTTGAGATACGGTGGATTTGCGTTAACAGTGGGTACATCGGGTGCGCGCTATCGACCCAGGAGACAATCTGGTAATCCGAGCGCGTCAGTCCAGCGACTTTCAGCACGCCGCGGAATAGATCGTTGCCGCGTAGCGAGCCTTCCAGTGAACTTAAATCCCCAAGAATGAAATCAATTTTATGCTGTTCAATCGCGTTGACGAGTTCTTCAATCGAGGCCGCGGGAAGCAGGGTAATGTCGTTACCAAACCGCTGATGCAGATACAGAGCCGAAAACGAGCCACGAAGAATGCCGACACGCTTATAGCGGACCTGTTCCTCATCCCACAAAAACGGTTGCTCGACGCGATTGTAGTAGGCGTTATGCCAGGAAAGCGCCGGTCCAATAATCCCATCAGCCAGCGAATCGCCCCGGGTTTCGACAACATTCACCATCCGTACTGGCCATTTCTCCTGGCGCAGGCGCGCGACGTAGTTATCGGTAAATTTCACCTCAACGTTGATGTGCAGCAGGTCGCGCATATCGTGAATCATGTCCATCACCGTGCCGTGATAGCCATGTGCATCTTGCCACAGCAGCGGGGCGAAGTTCTCGTCTTTTGGCAGCCACACCGTCAGCGTGTTATCACGCATCCACGCGGCTTCGTCGGGCGTGACCTGAATGCGGCTGACCAGATAATTGCGCTTGCTTTGGTTCTCCAGCGCCTTGAGCTTGCCGTTTTGCTGCCATTCGGCAATCAGCTGATTAATGTTATCGCGCATAAAGCGCATTTCAGGGCTGAAGCCCATCACGCAGGGCAGGCGCAAATCGGAGAACGGGCGCGACAGTGTGTAATAGTGCTGCGTATCGTCCATTTCTGAATCGTCGTTGATGTAGAAATCGGCTTTGCGTTCGCGCAGCAGAGCGAAAGCTTCAGTGCTGCTATCGACCAGAATCAGCTTGCGAAATCGAAGCCAGGGATAATGCTGCAGCACCTGTTTTTGAGTGGCATCGTCGCGGCGAAAAATGACGCGTGTATCATTGAGATCTTCCGGTACCGCGGCGCTGCGGCTGAGGCTGGCGGCGAGGACTTCGTTATCAAACAGACGCGCGGAAAGGATTTTAGTGCGAGACCTCTCCTCGGTGCGCACCACGCCTGCGTACAAACCCGGGCTGTTGGTGCTGAAACGGCGGCTAATTTCCTCGCCGTTAACCGGCTTGAGTTCGAGGTGATAGCCGTAGCGTTTATTTATTTCCTGAATGAGTGCCGGGTAATAACCCTGATAATTTCCCTGTGGATCTCGCCAAAATTCGAAGTTGTCCGCATCGAACAGCCAGACCGGAACGGACGCGCTGCGAGACGTGGAATTTAACGGCGCAGCCCCCAGAGAATACGCGGGTATAAGCAGAGTAACCCAAAGCAAAGTGAGCGACATTGTTAGCAAGGAGCGCACAAGGAGGTTCCTGATTTTTATAGTGTCGTTTGTTTTCAGTCTATCTAACTGCCATGAACCCGGATGGAGATCTATAGATTTTGTAAGTAATGATTCATTATCGTGATTGACGTAGAAAATTGTGAGCCCAACGATAATTAATGAAACAATATTTCATTAAATTTGAATGTGCGTTTGATGCGCGTTAAGGTGAAGGTAACACTATTGTTCACTGCGGAGTCTTCCGCGCAGATTTCAGGAGATGAAAGAATGAAAATTGCACTGATGATGGAAAATAGCCAGGCCGCTAAAAATGCGGTCATCCATCGTGAGCTTAAGGGCGTGGCCGATGAGAAAGGTTTCCCGGTTTACAACGTCGGCATGAGTGATGAACAGGACCATCACCTGACCTACATCCACCTCGGGATCATGGCCAGCATTTTGCTCAATGCCAAAGCGGTCGATTTCGTGGTGACCGGCTGCGGTACCGGCCAGGGCGCGCTGATGTCGCTGAACATTCATCCGGGCGTGGTCTGCGGCTACTGTATCGACCCAGCGGATGCGTTCCTGTTTGCGCAAATCAACAACGGTAACGCGCTGTCTCTGCCGTTCGCCAAAGGTTTTGGCTGGGGTGCGGAACTGAACGTGCGCTTTATCTTTGAAAAAGCGTTTACCGGTCGCAACGGCGAAGGGTATCCACCGGAGCGTAAAGAGCCGCAGGTGCGTAATGCGGGCATACTGAATCAGGTAAAAGCGGCGGTGGTGAAAGAAAATTACCTCGACACCCTGCGCGCCATCGATCCGGAACTGGTGAAAACCGCAGTTTCCGGTCAGCGCTTCCAGCAGTGCTTCTTCGAAAACTGCCAGGATAAAGAAATTGAAGCCTTCGTGCGCCAGATTTTAGCGTAACGATGTGACGTCCGGCGGCATCGCGCCGCCGGATAATGTTACTTCTTACGATTCGATACCGAACTTCCCGCATCCCGCGTCAGCTGTAATGTATCAAACATTCCCACCAGACAAATCACCGCGATAAACACAAATGCCAGCCGGAAACTTGCCCCAGGAACCGCGCCAAGCTGCAACCAGTCGCTTATCTTCTCGCCCAGACGAATACCAATTGCGCCAAGCGTAATGCCCAGCCCAACGGCGAGCTGCGTCGCGGTGCTGAACAGCGTGTTGGCGTAGCTCATTTGTGCAGAGGGCACGTCGGCGAAGGCGAGGGTGCTGACACCGGTAAACTGCACTGAGCGGAAAACGCCGCCAAGGTACAGAATCAGCAGCGTCACCCACAGCGGTGTGTGCGGCGTGAGGAAGGCACACGCCAGCAGCGCCAGCACGTTCAGCGCACCATTGATCAGCAACAGCTTACGAAAACCGAGCCAGCGAATGAGCGGCGTGGTGGCAGGTTTAATGGTCAGATTCCCGACAAACACCGCCAGCACCAGCAGTCCGGCATGGAAAGGGTCCATCCCAAAACCGACCTGAAACAGCAGCGGCAGCAGGAACGGTACCGCACTTATCGAGGCACGAAACAGCGAGCCGCCGTACATCGTGACCCTGAAGGTCGGCACCTTCAGTGCATCGAGGCGAATCATCGGCCATTCGACGCGTTTGAAATGACGCAGCGCAAACAGAAACGTCGCCGCACCCAACGCCAGCAGCGCAAACGGCAGCCAGCTTCGGCCATGTTTCGCGCCGAAGGCTTCCATCGCGTAGACCAGGCTCACCATCGCAATCGCCGTGGCAAGGAAACCCGGCAGGTCAAACGGACGGCGTTCGTCGTCACGAATATCTGGAATGATGCGCAGTGCCAGGAAAATCGCCACCAGTCCAAGCGGCACATTAATAAAGAAGATCCAGCGCCAGTTAGCAAAACTGGTAATGAATCCACCCAACGGCGGGCCGATTATCGGGGCCACTAACGCGGGCCAGGTGAGCGTCGCGATAGCGGTAATCAGCTGGTGCTTCGGCGTAGTGCGTAGAACCGCCAGACGTCCGACTGGCACCATCAGCGCACCGCCCACGCCCTGCAAAATGCGCATTGCGACAAAGCTGTCCACGCTTGTTGCCATCCCGCAGAAAACAGAGGCCAGGGTGAAAATGAACAGCGCCAGGGTAAACACGTTACGGGCGCCGAAGCGATCGGCAATCCAGCCGCTGGCGGGGATCAGTACCGCAAGGGTGATGAGATACGCGCTGATACCGATATTCAGCGCGACGGCTTCCACGCCAAAACTTTTCGCCATATCCGGCAGCGCGGTGGCGATCACCGTCCCGTCGAGAAACTCCATAAAGAATGCACCGGCCACCAACAGCGCGGCCGGTGACAGACCACGGCTCTCCTTCGCGGAGATGTTTTCACTCATGATAAAGCTGCCATATCAAAATGAATCATTGTTTCAGAAGACCATAGCGCAAGAAAATGCGGGTTTCAGCAGGTTTTTTGATTTCTGGTCAGAAAAATCAGGTTAGTATGGCGCCCCTGAAAAAAGGAGAAAATCATGTCCCAGAATCTGACCGCCAACGATGAGCTGGTTTCCGACGTTGTCGCCTGCCAGCTGGTTATCAAACAAATTCTCGACGTTATCGATGTTATCGCCCCGGTTGAAGTCCGTGAAAAAATGGCCAACCAGCTACGCGCGATTGATTTTAGCGCTCACCCTGCGGGGGCCGACCCGGTTACCCAGCGGGCCATTCAGAAAGCCATTGCGCTGATTGAATTGAAGTTCACGCCGCAGGACGGCAGCACGCATTAATGAAAAAACCGATGGCGCTGACGCTTATCGGGCCTGCAGATGCTGTTGTAGGCCTGGCAATCGTCAGCGCCACCGGGCGCTTTTAATACAGTGCCTGAACCAGTAAATAACTCGCCACGCAGGCGCAGCTCACGGAAATCAAGCCCGGCAGAATGAAGCTGTGGTTGATAATGAATTTGCCAATGCGGGTGGTGCCGGAACGGTCGAAACCGATGCAGGCCAAATCGCTCGGGTAGGTGGGTAAGACGAAATAGCCGTAAGCGGCCGGGAAGAAAGCAATCAGCATTTTCGGCTCCACGCCAAGCATCAGCCCCATCGGAGCGACGGCAGTCAGTGCGGCGGCTTGACTGTTCACTAGCTTCGAGACCAGGAACAGCACAATCGCGTAAGTCCACGGGTGGTTTTGCACCACGCCTTCCAGCGCCATTTTTAGCTCGGGCAAATGCGCCTGGAAAAAGGTATCGCTCATCCACGCCACGCCAAACACCGAGAAAATCGCCACCATCCCCGCTTTGAATACTGCGCCGTTGGAAATCGCGGCAGCGTTGACTTTGCACACCATCAACATCACCGCCCCGGAAATCAGCATCATCATCTGAATGACCAGGTTCATCGACAGCGGCGCTATTTTGCCTTTCACCTCGAACGATGGGCGCAGTTCCGGCAGGGCGCCGAGCAGCACCACCACTAAAATCCCGGCGAAGAAGATCCACGTCGACCAGTAGGCTTCGCGCGAAAAGCGTTGGTTGAGCAGCGTTTCGGTGCTGCCGTAAATGAACTCGCGTTGTTTCGGGTCACTGAGTTTGGCCTGAAACTCCGGATCGTCGGCCAACTCTTTACCGCGACGCAGGCTCCACAACGCCGCAATCGCCACGCCAAACAGCGACGCCGGCACCGAAACCGCCAGAATTTCGAGGATGCTCCACGCATGGCCGATCCCATGCTGTGCGCCGAGAATCGATACCAGCGACACGACCGCCACAGAAACTGGCGAAGCGGTGATAGCCATTTGTGAGGCCACCGACGCCACCGCCATCGGACGTTCCGGGCGAATACCTTTTTTCAGCGCGATATCGGCAATGATGGGAAACATGGTGTAGACCACGTGCCCGGTGCCGCACAAAAAGGTCAGCGTCCAGGTGGTGAACGGGGCTAAAAGCGTGATGTGCTGCGGGTGTTTACGCAGCAGTTTTTCAGCACACTGCATCATCACGTTCAGTCCGCCCGCGGTTTGCAGCGTGGCCGCACAGCCGATAACTGCCAGTATGGTCAGCATCACCTCAACCGGCGGTTTACCTGGCTCGAGCCCAAAAACGAAGCACAGAATAAATAAGCCAATACCGCTAATTAGCCCCAGCCCCATTCCGCCAAAGCGGGTTCCAACCAGCAAGCACAAAATAATGACTGCAAACTCAAGCGTAATCATCTCTCACCTGTCTCATCCATAAAGAAGACATAAAGCATTACATTTTGTAATGCTTTTAATTGAGAGGAAGATCGGATTTATAAACAGCAGCAAAAACAGCCTGTTGTGTACATTTTTTTAACAAATAGAGAGGGGGTGGGGCGGACTATGCCGCCCAAAAAAATTAATGATGACGATGATTCATCACATTGAGCAGATGCTTATCGGTCTGATGCATACAAAGACCGGCTTTTCTGGCGCTGCGCACTTCATCGAGAATGGTCTGCAGAAGAATACCGTCCTGCTGTTGCTCTTTTTCCAGGGTATTCAGAAAGCGCAGGGTGCTGTCGTCATGCATCGCTTTGGCTTCAAGGGTTAATGCGCTGAGCGTGCTGATCCGCTGCTGGTGTTCTTCAAGGGTTTTCAGGAACAGGTCTTCAAGGGTCTTACAGCTGTCATCGCAGGGGGTGGATTCTTTGACCACCGGATAAGCACCGGCCTTTTTCATGAAATCAAAAACGCGCATCATTTGAGTGACGTTGGACTGCGCCTGTGACCGCAGAAACGTTGCGGTTCCCGGTAGCTTATGTTCACAACACCACTCGCTCAAATGCAGATAAAAATTGGAGGCACAAAACTCCAGATTCATCTGCGCATTGAGTTTTTGAACCATTCCAGGGACTGTCATAGCAATATCCTTATTCAGCGTTGTCACGTTATTATTTACGCTTCGTTACATGATGTCGTAAATATTCGATATCACCGTTCTAAAACTCTGTGAAAGCCGATGTTAACGGCATGATGTTCAATGCAATTATATTCTTTTATTAAAATATAAAACTGCGATCTGCTTTGCATTGATCGCTATTGTTGCTTTTAACGAATATATTTCTGGGCAATATTAAGGGTAATTCCCGCAAGCAAAAATTTGATTTTAAGGAGTGCGAAATGAAAAAAGTCGCGGTGCTTCTGGCACCTGGATTTGAGGAAGGTGAGGCCATCGTCACCATCGATATTCTGCGTCGTTTGCATCTGGATGTGGAACTGCTTTCCTGCACCACCACCCGAGGCGTCACCAGCTATCACGGGATCCCAATGGTAGCAGACAGCACGCTCACCGAGCACGTCAGCGTACTGTACGATGCTGTGGTTTTACCCGGCGGACCGCAGGGCAGCGTTAATTTAGCGACCAACCCGCAGGTGATTGATTTTGTGGCAACGCACGATGCGGCAGGCAAACTGATTTGCCCAATCTGCTCTGCGGCGGCACGCGTTCTGAGCGGCAACGGCCTGTTAAAAGGGCGCAACTACGTGTGTTCCGGCGATCTCTGGCAGGACGTTAAAGACGGTCACTATGTCGATGCGCCGGTGGTGGAAGACGGCAATTTGATCAGCGGCAAAGGTTTTGGTCACGTGTTCGATTTCGCCTTTACCGTCGCCGCCAGATTACTCGGCGATGAAGCACCGGTGCGTGAACACGCAGAGCATATTTATTATCGCTGGTGAGATAAGGATTTACTGGCCACCGCTATAGATTATTCTGCTAACCCCAGGGTGAATTGTCTGACAAGTCACCCTTTTTTATGTCATTTATCGCTGAATTTATGCACGCAATTACTGTAATTCTGCGTTGTGATGGCGCTCTCTTATGGATAATTAATTTCCGGCTATTAATGGTTCAGCAACAATGTACTGATTAGCGAAACCGCTAATGCATTGTTTTGCGAATAATTAAAATAATTTATTCAGATTTCCCCTACAAAAAAGAACATTAAAGCTGGAGTTAACCATGCACAAATTCACTAAAGCGCTGGCGGTCATTGGCCTGACAGCGGTTATGTCACAATCAGCTATCGCTGAAACCATGAAACTCGGTTTTCTGGTTAAGCAACCGGAAGAGCCATGGTTCCAGACCGAATGGCGCTTCGCTGATAAGGCCGGGAAGGATTTAGGTTTTGACGTCATCAAAATCGCCGTGCCGGACGGTGAGAAAACGCTGAATGCCATTGATAGCCTGGCGGCTAACGGCGCGAAAGGGTTCGTCATCTGTACGCCTGACCCAAAACTGGGGCCTGCGATCATGGCCAAAGCACGCAGCTATGACATGAAGGTCATCACCGTCGACGACCAGTTCGTCAACGCCAAAGGCAAACCGATGGACACTGTGCCACTGGTCATGATGGCGGCCAGCGAAATTGGCGCCCGCCAGGGTGACGAACTGTATAAAGAAATGCAAAAACGCGGCTGGGATGTGAAAGAGACTGGCGTGATGGCCATCACCGCCGATGAACTGGATACCGCCCGTCGCCGCACCACCGGTTCAATGGACGCGCTGAAAAAAGCCGGATTCCCGGAAACGCAAATCTATAAAGTGCCAACCAAATCGAACGATATCCCGGGCGCATTCGATGCCGGTAACTCACTGCTGGTTCAGCATCCAGGCGTTAAACACTGGCTGATTCTGGGTATGAACGACAATACCGTACTGGGTGGCGTGCGTGCGACAGAAGGTCAGGGCTTTAAAGCACCAGACGTTATCGGGATCGGCATTAACGGTGTGGATGCGGTGAATGAACTCTCTAAAGCGCAGCCGACCGGGTTCTACGGTTCACTGCTGCCAAGCCCGGATGTTCACGGCTACAAAACCAGCGAAATGCTCTACAACTGGGTGACCAAAGACGCGGAGCCACCGAAATTCACCGCGGTTACCGACGTAGTGCTGATCACTCGCGACAACTTTAAAGCAGAGCTGGCGAAGAAAGGGCTGTAAGGCCTGAGGCTGTCGCCCCCGGCACTCGCGCCGGGGGCAGAAAAGAATGTGGAGTGTTTATGCAACAGTCACAGCCATACCTCTCGTTTCGCGGTATCAGCAAAACCTTCCCCGGCGTGAAAGCTCTCACCGACATTAGCTTCGACTGCTATACCGGACAGGTGCATGCGCTGATGGGTGAAAACGGTGCCGGAAAATCCACGCTGCTGAAAATCCTTAGCGGTAACTACGCCCCAACGGGCGGGACGCTGGCGCTACGCGGCGAGGAAGTCAGCTTTGCCGATACCACCGCTGCGCTCAATGCCGGGGTGGCCATCATTTATCAGGAATTGCATCTGGTGCCTGAAATGACGGTGGCGGAAAACATCTACCTTGGGCAGATGCCGCACAAGGGCGGGATCGTTAACCGCTCGCTACTGAACTACGAGGCGCGACTCCAGCTGGAACACCTCGGGCTGGATATCGACCCGCAGACGCCGCTCAAATACCTCTCCATCGGCCAGTGGCAGATGGTGGAAATTGCCAAAGCGCTGGCGCGTAACGCCAAAGTCATCGCCTTTGATGAGCCGACCAGTTCGCTCTCGGCGCGTGAAATCGACAATCTGTTTCGGGTTATCCGCGAGCTGCGTAACGAAGGCCGGGTCATCATTTATGTCTCGCACCGCATGGAGGAAATTTTTGCTCTCAGCGATGCGATCACCGTGTTCAAAGACGGGCGCTACGTGCGTACCTTTGACGACACTAAGCAGGTAAATCACGACCAGCTGGTGCAGGCGATGGTTGGCCGCGAAATCGGCGATATCTATGGCTGGCAGCCGCGCGAATACGGCGCGGAGCGGTTGCGTCTTGATGACGTCAAAGCGCCGGGCGTGCGTCAGCCGATAAGCTTGTCGGTTAAAAGCGGCGAAATCGTCGGCCTGTTCGGGCTGGTGGGGGCCGGTCGCAGTGAATTAATGAAAGGGTTGTTTGGCGGTACCCGAATTAGCGGCGGCCAGGTGATGATTGACGGTCAGCCGGTGGACATTCGCAAACCGGCCCATGCTATTCGCGCCGGGATGATGCTGTGCCCGGAAGACAGGAAGGCCGATGGGATAATCCCGGTGCATTCGGTACGCGACAACATCAATATCAGCGCCCGTCGCAGGCACATCCGCGCCGGATGCCTGATTAATAACACCTGGGAAGCCAGTAATGCTGCACACCATATTCAATCACTGAACATTAAAACGCCCGGTGCGGAGCAGCTGATCATGAACCTCTCCGGCGGCAATCAGCAGAAAGCCATTCTGGGGCGCTGGCTGTCCGAAGATATGAAAGTCATTCTGCTCGATGAACCGACGCGCGGTATTGACGTGGGCGCGAAGCACGAAATCTATAACGTCATTTATGCGCTGGCGAGATCGGGTGTGGCGGTACTGTTTGCCTCAAGCGACCTGCCAGAAGTGCTCGGCGTAGCCGACCGCATCGTCGTGATGCGGGAAGGCGAAATTGCGGGCGAGCTGATGCACGAAAGCGCGAATGAGCAGCAGGCGTTGAGCCTGGCAATGCCGAAAACCACTCAGGCCATAGCCTGAAAGCCTGACGAAGGAGTCAATTATGTCCGCTGTGACAACCTCCGGCCCACGCCGGAATACCTTTAGCGTGGGGCGCATCTGGGATCAGTACGGAATGCTGGTGGTATTCGCCGTGCTGTTCCTCGCTTGCGCCATATTTGTGCCGAACTTTGCCAGCTTCGTGAACATGAAAGGGCTGCTGTTGGCGATTTCGATGTCCGGGATGGTGGCCTGCGGGATGCTGTTCTGCCTGGCATCGGGTGATTTCGACCTCTCGGTTGCGTCGGTGATTGCCTGCGCAGGCGTCACCACTGCGGTGGTTATAAACCTCTCGGAAAGCCTGTGGCTCGGTGTGCTTGCCGGGTTGCTGCTCGGCGCACTCAGCGGGCTGGTAAACGGTTTCGTGATTGCGCGCCTGAAAATCAACGCGCTGATAACGACCCTGGCCACCATGCAAATCGTGCGCGGTCTGGCGTACATCATTTCTGATGGTAAAGCGGTGGGCATTGAAGACGAGCGCTTCTTTGCCCTCGGCTACGCCAACTGGCTGGGCCTGCCTGCGCCAATCTGGCTGACGGTAGCGTGTCTGATTGTGTTCGGCTTGCTGCTCAATAAAACCACTTTTGGCCGCAATACGCTGGCGATCGGTGGGAATGAAGAAGCGGCGCGGCTGGCGGGTGTGCCGGTAGTACGCACTAAAATCATCATTTTTGTGCTTTCCGGATTAGTCTCAGCGGCGGCGGGCATTATCCTCGCCTCGCGGATGACTAGCGGCCAGCCGATGACATCGATGGGATATGAATTGATTGTCATCTCGGCCTGCGTACTCGGCGGCGTGTCGCTGAAAGGGGGGATCGGTAAGATCTCTTACGTAGTGGCGGGGATCCTGATTTTGGGCACCGTTGAGAATGCCATGAACCTGCTGAACATTTCGCCGTTCTCGCAATATGTGGTGCGCGGACTGATTTTACTGGCGGCGGTTATCTTCGACCGCTACAAGCAAAAAGCGAAACGGGCAGTCTGATTTCTCCCCAACTTTTAAGTGTAAGAGCTCACTGCGCCAGGGGGTAATTTCCCTGGCGTTTTCATTTGAAAATGGCGAGCCTGGTCACACTGTCTATACTTACACTGCTAACGTTTACTTAACATTTACAGAAGGACAGAGGATCCGAGGAGGTATTCAGGGTGACAGACCCGTTAACCGCTCCGCCGGTTTTGCGCGGAAACTACGCATTTTTCTTTGATTTGGATGGCACGCTGGCAGACATCAAGCCGCATCCCGATCAGGTCATTATTCCCGGGCCCATCCGCATGACGCTGCAGCAACTGGCTGAACAGCAGGAAGGGGCATTGGCATTGATTTCAGGGCGCTCAATGGCTGAGCTGGATGCGCTCGCGGCTCCTTATCACTTCCCGCTGGCGGGTGTGCACGGAGCTGAACGCCGTGATATCAAGGGTCAAACGCACATTGTGAGATTGCCCGCCACGCTTGCAGAGACGCTTCTGGCGTGGCTGACCGCAGGCATGGCCCCACTGACGGGCTGCGAAGTGGAGAACAAAGGGATGGCCTTTGCGCTGCATTATCGCCAGGCCCCGCAGCACCAGCAGGCGGTTGAACAGCTGGCGGCGCAGACCGTGTCTCGTTTTGAGGGACTGGCGCTGCAGCCGGGGAAATGCGTGGTGGAAATTAAACCGACAGGAATTAATAAAGGGGCCGCCATTTCGGCCTTCATGCAGGAAGCGCCGTTCCTTGGCCGACAGCCGGTGTTTATCGGCGATGACCTGACCGATGAGGCAGGATTTGACGTGGTCAATCTTGCCGGAGGAGTCTCGGTTAAAGTCGGTCCGGGAGAGACGCACGCGCATTTTCGTTTGGCAAGCGTCGCGGACACCCATCAATGGTTGCTCGAGCTCGCACAACAACACGCGCTAACTGACAGGAGAGAAGGCTATGAGTCGCTTGGTCGTAGTATCTAATCGTATTGCCCCACCGGATGACAAAAAATCTAGCGCAGGTGGGCTGGCGGTAGGTGTACTGGGGGCGCTTAAGGCCGCAGGTGGGCTGTGGTTTGGCTGGAGTGGGGAAACCGGTGATGAGGACAAGCCGCTAAAGAAAGTGACCCGCGGTGACATTACCTGGGCGTCTTTCAACCTCAATGAGCAGGATCATGACCTGTATTACAACCAGTTTTCCAACGCCGTGCTGTGGCCCGCATTTCACTACCGTCTGGATTTAGTCAACTTTCAGCGTGAAGCCTGGGAAGGATATTTGCGCGTCAACGCGACGCTGGCAGACAAACTGCTGCCGCTGATAAAGGAAGACGACACGCTGTGGGTACACGATTATCACCTGCTGCCGTTCGCCAGCGAATTGCGTCAACGCGGCATGAATAACCGCATCGGCTTTTTCCTGCACATTCCTTTCCCGACGCCGGAAGTCTTCAACGCGTTGCCAACACACGCGGAGCTGCTCGAGAAAATGTGTGACTACGATTTGCTGGGTTTCCAGACTGAGAACGACCGTCTGGCGTTTCTCGACTGTATCTCCAGCAAAACGCGCCTGACCAGCCGCGGCAGTAAAACGCACAGCGCCTGGGGCCACACGTTCCGTACCGAAGTGTATCCGATTGGTATCGATCCAAAGGAAATTGCCAGCCAGGCGCAGGGGCCGCTGCCACCGAAACTGGCGCAGCTTAAAGCCGAACTGAAAGGCGTGCAGAACATTTTTTCGGTGGAGCGACTGGATTATTCTAAAGGTCTGCCGGAGCGCTTCCAGGCCTATGAGGCACTTCTGGAGAAGTATCCGCAGCATCACGGTAAAATCCGTTACACCCAGATTGCACCGACCTCGCGGGGCGATGTGCAGGCCTATCAGGATATTCGCCATCAGCTGGAAAACGCCGCCGGACGCATCAACGGTCATTATGGGCAGCTGGGCTGGACACCACTTTATTACCTCAATCAGCACTTCGACAGGAAGCTATTAATGAAGGTGTTCCGCTATTCGGATGTTGGCCTGGTGACGCCGCTGCGTGACGGGATGAATCTGGTGGCGAAAGAGTATGTCGCAGCACAAGATCCTGCTAACCCTGGCGTGCTGGTGCTGTCACAGTTTGCTGGTGCGGCGAATGAATTAACATCGGCGCTGATCGTCAATCCCTACGACCGAGACGAAGTGGCTGCGGCGATGAACAGGGCGCTACTGATGCCGCTCACGGAGAGAGTGTCGCGTCATGCGGAAATGCTGGAGGTGATTAAGAAGAATGATATCTACCACTGGCAGGAGCGTTTCATTAACGATCTAAAGCAGATAACCCCGCGCACAGCGGAAAGCCGGCTACAGAATAAAGTCGCGGCGTTTCCCAAACTGGCGTGATAAATGAACTGGCGTGAAATAGCAAAAAACCCGGAGTGAACCGGGTTTTTTTATTCGTCTTGTAGCGACACCAGCAGCACATCGACACCGCTGTTCCCTGCCACACTTTTCGCGCTACAGGTGGCGCGCGCAAAGAAGCTTTTATTGTGATTCCCGCAGATAACCAAATCGACCTGCTGCTTCTGGCAAAAATCTTTAATGTGTTCACTTAATTCGCCGCAGGCAATGTTGGTGTTGGCAATCGGGTAATCGGCGCGGGCCGTCAGTTCGTCGAGAAACTGCCTCGTTTCTTCCTGCATCAACTCGCGTAAGTTTTCGAGCATCGGCGCCGCGAACTGGTTATACATTTCCGGATCGGTCGCCGAGGTGATGAGACTGATGCGCGCATTGACCGGCCGCGCAATAGCGACCGCTTTACTGACCAGCTTGTGACTTTCCGGTGTCGGTGCGACAGCAACTAACAAGTGAGTGTAGGTCATTGTGCCTCCTTAAAAAGGGACGGAAAAACGCCCATTCATTCCTATTACTCTGTTTTGTAAGCCTTCGCAAGGGGCCGTAATGGCATGAAATGTGAGGGCCTTCTAACATTCATTAATTATTCTTATATTAAGAATATCGCTTGACAGCAAGTTTGCGTGGCTTTTTACGCATTTATCCTAAACGCTCACTGTTGATAATATATTTGCAACTCATTCCCAACCTTAATTAACAGAATTCTCATAATTTTCATTTGTAATTATTATGAATTATCGAATGGCTAACTCACTGTTTTTCAAGGGCTAGTGGGGTGCGACTTCCGATAGGGTAGAGGGACTTCATACTTTCATTTGGTGATTATTAGATTTAGTGTAAAAAAAGAGCAACAGAACGTGTTCTCAGGAGTTATTCAGTTATATGGAATAGAAAAAAACTCAGGTTGGGTGAAATTTATACAAATCACAATTGTATCTGATGGATTTACTGCTATGATTCACCCAATTTATGTGACATTCGTCACATAAATTTCAAATTTTAGGTATAGCCACGTTGTATGTGCCAGAACTGGCGAGTAGAGTTGCGGCGAATTAGGAAAATTCTTAGTTAATTGTAAGATTATTTTAAAATTGTAGGATGGCCTG
Organism: Scandinavium manionii; assembly: GCF_024764775.1. Classification (NCBI taxonomy): domain Bacteria; kingdom Pseudomonadati; phylum Pseudomonadota; class Gammaproteobacteria; order Enterobacterales; family Enterobacteriaceae; genus Scandinavium; species Scandinavium manionii. The sequence goes on from NZ_JALIGC010000039.1 coordinate 675,163, forward strand.
CCTGAACGCAAAAGCGTCCTTACAAGCAGAATGGATACAGCGCCTCAATCAACGATGCATTTTTGGCCTTTTCTTTTTTACCGGGTCTTTTACCCGGCGACATCACGGGGTGCGGCTTTGCCGCATAAAATAATAGTTGGTTATTCGGGATGGGAAAAATGCATACATCCGAGTTGCTAAAGCATATTTACGACATTAATTTGTCTTATTTATTACTTGCACAGCGTTTGATAAGTCAGGATAAAGCCTCTGCCATGTTCCGTCTCGGAATCAACGAAGAGATGGCGACAACGTTAGGCTCTCTGACCCTTCCACAGATGGTGAAAATAGCGGAAACAAACCAGTTGGTTTGTCAGTTCCGCTTTGACAGTCATCAGACCATCACCCAGCTCACGCAAGAGTCGCGGGTTGATGATTTGCAACAAATTCACACCGGTATTCTGCTCTCTACTCGCTTACTGAAGGAAGCTAGCCTCGCAGATGGCTCAGCACGGAAAAAAAGGGCCTGATCATGAGCGAAAAAAGCATTGTTCAGGAAGCCCGCGACATACAACTGGCAATGGAATTGATTACGCTGGGAGCACGTTTGCAGATGCTCGAAAGCGAAACACAGTTGAGTCGCGGTCGCCTCATTAAGTTGTACAAAGAGCTGCGCGGTAGCCCGCCGCCGAAAGGCATGCTGCCGTTCTCTACCGACTGGTTTATGACCTGGGAACAGAACATCCATTCATCGATGTTCTGTAATGCCTGGCAGTATTTGCTTAAAACCGGTCTGTGCAACGGCGTTGATGCGGTCATCAGGGCTTACCGTCTGTATCTCGAACAGTGTCCGCAGCAGGAAAATGGGCCAATTTTGGCGCTGACCCGTGCGTGGACCCTGGTCCGTTTTGTTGAGAGCGGTATGCTTGAGCTCAGCGGCTGCAACAGCTGCGGTGGCAATTTTATCACCCATGCTCACCAACCCGTGGGGAGCTTTGTGTGCAGTCTCTGCCAACCGCCATCACGTGCAGTAAAAAGACGTAAACTTTCCGGCGTACCTGCCGATATAACACCACAACTGCTGGATGAACAGATAGAGCAAGCTGTTTAACCGACGATCAGGTGTGGCAAAACACTCCAGCAGCGGACGAAGGTCCGCTGCTTTTTTTTGCCGCCGTTTCGGTGAAATGCTCCTCTGTTCATCCCGGGCTTATCAATAGCGGAAGGATGATGTCGTGCTTATCTTATTAGGTTACCTGGTTGTTCTTGGTACAGTTTTCGGCGGGTATGCGTTCACCGGCGGACACCTTGGGGCACTCTATCAGCCTGCTGAACTGATTATTATTGGCGGCGCGGGCCTAGGGGCATTTATCGTTGGCAACAACGGTAAGGCCATCAAGGGAACGCTGAAGGCGCTGCCGTTGCTGTTTCGTCGTTCGAAGTACACCAAAAGTATGTACATGGATCTGCTGGCGCTGCTGTATCGGCTGATGGCCAAGTCACGCCAGCAGGGGATGTTCTCGCTCGAACGTGATATCGAAAATCCGACCGAAAGTGAAATCTTCGCCAGCTATCCGCGCATTCTGGCCGACAAAATCATGCTGGAGTTCATCGTCGATTATTTGCGTCTCATCATCAGCGGCAACATGAACACCTTTGAAATTGAAGCGCTGATGGACGAAGAAATTGAAACCCACGAAAGCGAAGCCGAAGTGCCGGCCAACAGCCTTGCGCTGGTGGGTGATTCGCTGCCTGCATTCGGGATTGTAGCGGCGGTAATGGGCGTGGTTCACGCGCTCGGCTCGGCGGACCGTCCGGCGGCAGAGCTCGGGGCGATGATTGCCCATGCGATGGTCGGTACTTTCCTCGGTATTTTGCTGGCTTACGGATTCATTTCCCCGCTGGCGACGGTGCTGCGTCAGAAAAGTGCGGAAACCACCAAAATGATGCAGTGCGTCAAAATCACGCTGCTGTCGAATCTCAATGGCTACGCACCGCCAATCGCGGTGGAGTTTGGTCGTAAGACGTTGTACTCCAGCGAACGTCCATCGTTCATTGAGCTGGAAGAGCACGTTCGTGCGGTGCGCAATCCGACGGCACAACAGACGACCACCGAGGACGCATGAAAAATCAAGCCCACCCGATCGTCATCGTTAAGCGACGTAAGCATAAAAGCCACAGCAGCGCCGGGCACGGCTCGTGGAAAATTGCTTATGCCGACTTTATGACCGCGATGATGGCCTTCTTTCTGGTGATGTGGCTCATTTCTATTTCCAGCCCGAAAGAGCTGATTCAGATTGCCGAATATTTCCGCACGCCGCTGGCCACCGCGGTCACCGGCGGGGCGCGTATTTCTAACAGCGACAGCCCCATTCCCGGCGGTGGGGACGATTACACCCAGCAGCAGGGCGAAGTGAAAAAAGAGCCGAATATCGATGAGTTGAAAAAGCGCATGGAGCAGAACCGGCTGAAGAAAGTTCGCGGCGAACTTGATCAGCTGATCGAGTCCGATCCGAAACTACGCGCGCTGCGCCAGTATCTGAAAATCGATTTGGTGCAGGAAGGGCTGCGGATTCAGATTATCGACAGTCAGAACCGCCCGATGTTTAAAACCGGCAGCGCCGAAGTGGAATCGTACATGCGCGATATCCTGCGTGCGATTGCCCCAGTACTGAATGAAGTGCCGAACAAAATCAGTCTTTCAGGCCACACCGACGATTACCCGTACGCCAACGGTGACCGCGGTTACAGCAACTGGGAACTCTCAGCCGATCGCGCAAACGCCTCGCGCCGGGAGCTGGTTGCCGGTGGCCTGGACGACGGCAAAGTGCTGCGTGTCATCGGCATGGCCAACACCATGAAGTTAAAGCCGCACGGCGGTGATGACGCTATCAACCGCCGCATCAGTTTACTGGTGCTGAACACTCAGGCTGAGCAGGCGATTCTTCATGAAAACGCCGCCAGCCAGAACGAACCGTTAAGCGTATTACAGCAACCGGCGGCACTGCCTCCGGCGGCCAGTCCCACAGCGCCACAATCCTTCCAGAGGTGATAGCGTGAGCATGGATATCAGCGATTTTTATCAGACATTTTTTGATGAAGCCGACGAATTGTTGGCGGATATGGAGCAGCACCTGCTGGACCTCGTTCCAGAAGCCCCTGACTCAGAGCAACTGAACGCCATTTTTCGTGCCGCGCACTCGATAAAAGGCGGCGCGGGCACCTTCGGTTTTAGCGTTTTGCAGGAAACCACGCACCTGATGGAAAACCTGCTGGACGACGCACGGCGCGGTGAGATGCAGCTCAATACCGACATTATCAACCTGTTTTTGGAAACGAAAGACATTATGCAGGAACAGCTCGATGCCTATAAAAGCTCGCAGGAACCGGACGCTGCCAGCTTTGAATACATCTGTCATGCTCTGCGCCAGCTGGCCTTAGACGCAAAAGGTGAGGCGGTACCTCCGGCGGCGGGCGCAAAACTGACCGTGGTCGACAGCGAAGAAGCTGAAAGTGACGTGGCGATTGCCGCGGAACACAGCGCGGGTCAAACCCGCATTGTGCTTTCGCGCCTGAAAGCCGGTGAGCCGGAGATGTTGCAGGACGAACTCAGCAATCTCGCGCAGATAAGCCATGTGGTGAAAACGGCCGACTCCCTCAGCGCTAACCTCGATGGCGCGGTCTCGCAGGACGATATCGTGGCGGTGCTGTGCTTCGTTATTGAAGCCGATCAGATTGCCTTTGAAAACGCAGCGACAACCGCAGTTGCTGAAACGGCACCGGAAGGGGATGCTCCTGCGGTGCCTGCGGCGGTCAATGCGCCGGTACTCAAAGCCGTGCCGAAAGAGACCGTGCCAGCTCCGCGCATCGAGCGTGAAAAACCGGCGAAGGCCAGTGAATCGACCAGTATCCGCGTGGCGGTTGAAAAGGTCGATCAGCTGATTAACCTGGTGGGCGAACTGGTTATCACCCAGTCGATGCTGGCCCAGCGTTCCAACGAGCTGGATCCGGTTGAGCACGGTGATTTGATAACCAGCATGGGGCAGCTCGAGCGTAACGCTCGCGACCTGCAGGAATCGGTAATGTCGATTCGTATGATGCCGATGGAATACGTCTTCAGCCGGTTCCCGCGTCTGGTGCGAGACCTGGCAGGCAAACTGAATAAGCAAGTAGAACTGACCCTGATGGGCAGCTCTACAGAACTGGATAAAAGCCTGATCGAACGCATTATCGACCCGTTGACGCACCTGGTGCGAAACAGTCTCGATCACGGCATCGAATCGCCAGAAAATCGCATGGCAGTGGGTAAATCTGCAGTCGGCAACCTGATTCTCTCGGCGGAGCACCAGGGTGGAAACATCTGTATCGAAGTCACCGACGACGGCGCAGGTCTGAACCGTGACCGTATTCTGGCGAAGGCGATGTCGCAGGGTATGGCGGTCAGCGAAAACATGACTGACGAAGATGTCGGGATGCTGATTTTCGCGCCTGGCTTCTCGACCGCCGAGCAGGTGACTGACGTTTCCGGGCGCGGCGTCGGCATGGATGTGGTGAAACGGAACATTCAGGAGATGGGCGGCCACGTTGAGATTAAATCGAAGCAGGGCGCGGGCACCACTATTCGCATTCTGCTGCCGCTGACCCTGGCGATCCTCGACGGCATGTCGGTGAAAGTGAGCGGTGAAGTCTTCATTCTGCCGCTGAATGCGGTGATGGAATCCTTGCAACCGCGGGATGAAGATTTGCATCCGTTGGCGGGTGGCGAGCGCGTGCTGGAAGTGCGCGGCGAATACTTGCCGCTGGTAGAATTGTGGAAAGTTTTCGATGTTCAGGGGGCCAAAACCGAAGCCACTCAGGGCATCGTGGTTATCCTGCAAAGCGCAGGCCGCCGCTACGCGCTGCTGGTGGATCAGCTGATCGGCCAGCATCAGGTGGTGGTGAAAAATCTGGAAAGCAATTACCGCAAAGTGCCGGGCATTTCAGCCGCCACCATCCTCGGGGATGGCAGTGTGGCGCTGATTGTCGATGTTCAGGCCTTGCAGGGTTTGAATCGTGAGCAACGTGTGGCGAACACCGCCGCCTGATGGCAAGAAGAAGGGAAAAAAATGACCGGTATGACGAATGTAGCAAAACTGGCGGGCGAACCCTCGGGCCAGGAGTTCCTGGTCTTCACGTTGGGGAATGAAGAGTACGGGATTGATATCCTGAAGGTACAGGAAATTCGCGGTTACGATCAGGTAACGCGCATTGCCAACACCCCGTCGTTCATTAAAGGTGTGACCAACCTGCGCGGTGTGATTGTGCCGATAGTCGACCTGCGCGTGAAGTTCAGCCAGGAAGATGTGGAGTACAACGACAACACGGTGGTGATTGTTCTGAATCTCAGCCAGCGGGTGGTGGGGATTGTAGTAGATGGCGTGTCTGACGTGCTGTCGCTGGCGTCGGATCAGATTCGCCCGGCGCCGGAATTCGCCGTCACGCTGTCGACCGAATATCTCACCGGTCTCGGTGCGCTCGATGAACGCATGCTCATTCTGGTGAATATCGAAAAGCTGCTTAACAGCGAAGAAATGTCTCTGCTCGACAGCGCCGCCATCAGCGCCGCGTAAAGATTTCCCCCCGTAACTGCGGGGGGAATACCCCTCTGGTTTTACCCTTCCTTAACTACAGGTTAGGACCGCTAATATGCTCCCATTAACGCTGTGTGATTTACATCACAATAGAGGGAATATATTGTTTGCATCGTGTCATTTACGTCTGCCGATTCGATTGTAATTACATGATTTGTAAAGCGTAAATAAGTAAATACGGTAAAAGGCTTAATTTGCCTCCCGAAGTTGGTTGAATGAAATCTCCTGGACTAAATTTCAGATAAGGCGCCTGTGAGGTGGCCTGCTAACCTTCTGACGCACAACAAAAAAGCGCCAGGACTTCTGACTCCGGAGACGACCCGATGAACAGAACACGTCTTCTTATTACCTCCGTCAGTTTACTGGCGCTGGCGTCCTCAGGCGCACAGGCTGTCACCAGCCTTGGCACAATTGGTGCAACCTTAACCCTGACCAACGGTTGTCTGATCAACGGTTCACCCAGCCAAAGCGGGATCAACTTCGGTTCGCTCGATTTTGGTACGCATCCGGCAACCTTCGCCACGCTTACCACTCAGCTTTCGGGTGCCAGCGGTGGCAACAGCTTTACCGTCCAGTGCACCACCAATAGCTACACAGTGACCATCTCCGGGAATGCCAACAGCACTGCGCCAGGAACGGTCGTCGGCACGCCGGGCACACCGGGCCGCTATCTGATCAGTACCACCGATGCTGAGCAGGGGGTGGCGTATAGCCTCTACAGCGATAGCGGCTACAACAACGTGATAACCAACAACACCGCATTGCCGATAGCCTCCACCACCGGTGGCGTGGACAGCTACACCCTGTACGGACGTATTCAGGGCGGCGGCGACAGCGTGACCGTCGTGCCGGGCACTTACACCGACACGATTAACGTCAGCGTCAATTACTAAACCCGCGAATGACATGGGGTGCGTCAGGCTTCCTGCGGGAAGCCCGGGAATGGCTACGCCTTTTTGGACTGGTTGTGCTGCTGAGTATGAGCTTTCCGGTGCAGGCGCTGACGGTCTCCACCCAGTCATTCAAGGTCAATGCCACCATCACCCCGGGCTGTTCCGTGGCCACGGGTACTGGCGGGGCGATGGGGTCGCTGAATTTTGGCAGCTACAGCGGGGTGAAGTCTGGGCAGGTCAGCACCCAGTTTGTACCGAACGCCTCATTCACGCTGGCCTGTACGCCGGGCGTAGCGCTGAGCATGAGCATAAACGGCGGGCAGAATTACACCACGGTGCGCAACATGCAGCGTTCCGGTGGCACCGATCGGGTGCCTTACAGGCTGTACACCAGCAGTAGCCTGGCGGCCAACAGTGAAATTGGGGTCAATCAGAGTGTCTCCGTGGCCTACACCACCGGCGACAGTATTGCGCTCACCCTTTATGGGGCCGCGCAGTTAACCGGCTTTAGCCCGGCAGGAAATTACACTGACCAACTCACCGTGACGTTGTCATGGTAATACAGGGAGAAACACGATGAATCAGAGCTGTCTGCCGCGCGTGTTGTCCACGCTGGTTTGTCTGAGCGCACTCTTTCTGGCACCAACAGGCGCACATGCCGCTGCGACGGTGCTTATCTGGCCTATCGATCCTTATCTGGCTGCGGATAAAAAAGCCACCGAACTGTGGATTGAAAATCAGGGGGCGAGCGCCACCACCATGCAGGTGCGCATTGTCCGCTGGCAGCAGCAGGGTGGCCATGAGCGTTATCAGCAGCAACAGGATGTGGTGGCGAGTCCGCCGATTTTGCGCATCGACCGCGGCGGAAAGCAGCTGATCCGTCTGATCAAACAGAGCCCGGTGCCGCAGGGAAAAGAGTTCGCCTACCGAATTATCATCGATGAAATTCCACAGCCGGCGGCGGACACCAAACCGCAAATCGGCCTCAAGCTGCAAATGCGCTACTCGATCCCGCTGTTCGTTTACGGTCAGGGCGTGCCGGTGGAAGCCGAAGGGGCCAATCATGTGCTGGTTGACGGTCGCAATCTGAGCTGGAAGAACACCACTCTCGATGGAAAACCGGCGATTGAAGTGCGCAACCGCGATCGGGTCCATGTGCGATTAAGTGACGTTTCACTGCGCCAGGGAGGCAGCGAGCGGCAAATCGCACCCGGCCTGCTGGGGTATGTCCTGCCCGGCGAAAGCCGAAGCTGGCCGCTGCCGCCGGGGGTGACGCGTCCGGAACAGATTAGCGCGACCATCAATGCACAGGACGCGAAATGGCAGTCCGCACCGGGCAACTGACGAAACTTGCCATGTGCATATTGCTAACCAGCTCAGGTCTTTGTCGGGCAGAATCGGGCGACGATCTGCTGCCGCCGCCGCCGGATGCACGCGAGATTAATCAGCAGTCGGTGTATCAGCTTGGGCTGATTATCAACCACTACGATACTGAAACCGTGGTGCCCGTAACCCAGCGGGATAACCATTGGTTTATCGCCAGTGCCGACCTGCAACGCGCCGGGCTGCCGAAAGATAAACTGCCGACGGGCGACGTCGATATTTCGGCGCTGAGTGAGGTCAAAACTGAGTACGACGGCAATGGCCAGCGGCTGTTGCTCACCGTGCCGTCCGACTGGTTCGCCGCTAAAGAAGCCACTTTTCAGGACGGGATCAAACGCGCTGTTCCGCTGGACGGCACAGGCGCGTTGCTCAATTACGATGTCTACACCAGCCAGACTCAGCATGGAGCGGGCCAGGCGGCCATCTGGCATGAACTGCGCTTTTTCAGCGGCAAGAATAGCCTCTCTTCGACCGGTTACGTCCGGCAAAATCTCAGCGGCGAAAGCCAGCTCGCCGACGGTTATATGCGCTACGACACCACGTTAAGCTACACCGATGACGATAACGCCCTCGAATGGGATTTGGGCGACACCATCAGTGATGCCCTGAGCTGGAGCAACAGCGTGCGCGTCGGCGGGGTGCGAATTGGGCGTGATTTTTCGTTGCGTCCTGATCTCGTCACCTGGCCGCTGCCGACCTTTACCGGCGATGCGGCGGTGCCGACGTCGGTGGACTTGTTCATTGATGGCTATCGCGCAGGCTCGACCCAGCTTCAGCCCGGACCGTTTACGCTGACCAACCTGCCGTACATCAACGGTGCGGGCAACGCGGTGCTGGTCACCACCGATGCGTTGGGCCGACAGGTCAGCACCACGCTGCCGTTTTACGTCGCCAGCGAAATGCTCAAACCCGGACTCAGCGACGGCGCGGCGACCTTCGGTGCATTGCGGCGTAACTACGGCATCGAAAATTTTGACTACGGCCCGGCGGTAGGCAGCGGTACCTGGCGCTACGGCGTGAATGATTATCTGACACTGGAAGGACACGCGGAAGGCGCGGAATCACTGGCGCTCGGCGGGGCAGGCACGCTGGTGAAACTCGGCCAGTTTGGGATCGTCAACGGCAGCTACACCTTCAGCCAAATGTACGGCGAAGGCGGGCAGCAGCTTAACTGGGGCTATCAGTACAGCACCGGCGCATTCAGCTTTATTACTCAGCATACCCATCGCGATAAAACCTTCGGCAACCTTGCGCTGTACGACACCCCACGTCTGTACGATGACGAAAATAATCCCATTGCCAGCCTCAGCCAGCGCAGCGACCAGTATTCGCTGTCGCTGAATATGGGTAACTACGGCAATATCGGCGCGGCGTGGATTGGGGTTCAGAGCTTTGACAGCCAAAAAACCGAGCTGCTGAATCTCTCCTGGAGCCGTAACCTGTGGGGAAGCAGCAGTATTTATCTTGCGGCCAGCCGCGACCAGCAGCGCGGAGACTGGACGCTGGCAATGTCGCTGCAAATCCCGCTTGGCGACAGGGATAGCGTGGCGGTGAGCACCGAAAATACGCCGGATTACGGCAATACCCAGCGCGTTAGCTATAACCACACCATGCCGTCCGACGGCGGATTTAGCTGGAATCTGGCCTGGGCGCAGCAGTCGCAGTCGAGCAACTATCAGCAGGCCACGCTCGGCTGGCGCAATAACAATATCGAATTGCAGGGCGGCGGCTACGGCGAAGAAAACGAAATGACCTGGTGGGCCGAAGCGATGGGATCGCTGGTGCTGATGGATGGGCAGCTATTCGCCGCCAATAAAATCAACGATGCGTTTGTGGTGATCAGTACCGACGGACAGCCGTCGGTGCCAGTGAGCTACGAGCATCAGCTTGTGGGTGAAACCAACGATAAAGGCTACCTGCTGATTAGCGGCGTCTCGGCCTGGTATCCCGCGAACTACAGCATTAACGCCCTGAACCTGCCGGCGGATACCCAACTTAAACAGACCGAAAGACGCATTGCGTTACGGCGTAACAGTGGCTATCTGCTTGAATTTCCGATGGAAGAAGAACGCGTGGCGAGCGTTATTCTCCATGACGAGGCTGGAAAACCGTTACCCGTCGCCAGTCTCGTTTCGCGTGCCGGAAAAGCGGATGCGCCGGTGGGCTACGACGGCATCGCCTGGCTTGAAAACCTGAAGGATAACAACCCGCTGACTGTCACCACGCCGGACGGCAAACACTGTGTGGCCAATTTCACGACGCAGCCGAACCCTGACCACAAACTGCAGACCTACGGACCGCTCATCTGCCGGGAGACGAAATAATGCGTCGCGCTTTAGGGTTGTTGGTCCTGCTCTGGCTGGTGAGTCTGCCAGGGCACGCGGCCTGTACGGTCAGCATGGCGAATGGGTCATTTGGCAGCCTCTCGTCCTTCACGATCAAGAGCACCGAACAGCAAACGTCGGCCAATTTGGTCGTCAGCTGCGATACGGTGCTGAACCTGCTGACCAGCGATACGATCTCCATGAACGTGGTCAGCGCTACCGCCACCTCGGGGACGCGCCCGGCGCTGAAAAACACCGCCGCCGCCGATGTGGTGCCAGTCAGGGTCTGCGGCACCTCTTCATGCAGCAACACGACGGAAACGGCCATCGCACAAACCTATACCTGGAGCGGGAATACGTTGCTCGGCCTGCTAACCTCCAAAAGCTACACCTTGCCGATTTACTTCCGCACGGTGGCGGGGCAGAGCGTCAGCGCCGGAAATTACCAGGTCAGCATCAACCTGCGCATCAGCTATAGCGTCTGCCCGACGGGGCTGTTGGGGATTTGCCTGGGCACGCCGCAAACCGGTACCGTTGTGATGACGACGCTGTTAAACATGACTGTCACCACCGACTGCATCACCATCAGCGCGCCGGATGTGAACTTCGGCAGCGCGCCGCTGGTGAGTCATTTCCTGCCGGTGTCGCAATCCGTCGCCATCACCTGCACCAAAGGCAGCGTCTATACCGTAGGCATCAACAATGGCGCGAACGCGGGCAGTGGCACGGTGCGAAAAATGGTTAGCGGTAACAATTCGATGAGTTATGACATCTATAAGGGTAGCACCAGCAACCGTTGGGGACCGAGCGGGAGTGAACGCTGGGCGAGCAGCGCCGCAAGCTCTGTCAGCGCTGACGGAACGGTGAATACCTACAACTATACCGCCCGAATGCTGAGTGGGCAGACCACGCCGCCCGCCGGGAGTTACACCGACACGCTGGTGGTGGACGTCACCTTCTGATGGCGTCGCGTGACTTAACGTAAAGTTCTGTGGATACGTGCCGATAACACCGCTATCACGTTATTGAAAAGGTGTTGTATGTTGAACCGTATCCGCGTTGTCACCCTGTTGATGTTGGTGCTGGTCGTCTTCGCACTGCTTCAGCTGCTGTCCGGTGGCTTTCTGTTCTCGTCCCTGCAGCAAAACCAGCACAGTTTTTCCCTCTCGAATGAGCTGCGTACCCGTCAGACCGAACTGAGCAAAACCTGGGAGCTGATGCTGCAAACACGCATCAACCTGAGCCGCTCATCGGCGCGCATGATGATGGACACCGCCAATCAGCAAAGCAGTGCCAAAACGGACCTGCTGAACAACGCCAAAACCTCACTGGCGGAGGCGGCAAAACACTACGCGGCTTTCACTGAGCTTACAGCCCAGCCTGATCTGGCGGATGTCAGTGCTACGGTGGATGCGAGCTATCAGAAATATTTCGCCGGGCTGACCGAACTGGTGGGCTTCCTGCAAAACGGCAACATGGATGCCTATTTCGCCCAGCCTACGCAGGGGATGCAAAACGGCTTGAGCGACGCGATGACCCAGTATGCGACGCAGAGCGAAACCCTTTATCAGCACGCCTTGAGCACCAGCAAACGTGATTACAAATTTGCCCAGTGGCAGCTGGCGGCAATCGCCATTGTGCTGGTGATTATCCTCGCCGCGGCGTGGTACGGCATACGCCACATTCTGCTTAATCCGCTGGCGGGCGTGATGAGCCATTTGCGCCGAATTGCGCAGGGCGATTTGACGCAGCCGGTCAACGTGCGCGGACGTAACGAAATTGCCGCGCTGGCCGAAACCGTTAACCAGATGCAGAAGTCGCTGATCGACACCGTCACCCGCGTGCGTCAGGGTTCCGACGCCATTTACACCGGCACCAGCGAAATCGCGATCGGCAATAACGATCTCTCCTCCCGCACCGAAGAACAGGCGTCTGCCCTCGAGCAAACCGCTGCCAGTATGGAAGAGCTGACCGCCACCGTGAAGCAGAACGCCGAGAATGCCCGTCAGGCGTCGCAGCTGGCGCTCAGCGCCTCCGAAACTGCCCAGCGCGGCGGCAAAGTGGTGGATGGCGTGGTGAAAACCATGCACGACATCGCCGCCAGTTCGCAGAAGATTTCTGATATCACCGGCGTTATCGACGGGATTGCCTTCCAGACCAACATTCTGGCACTCAACGCCGCGGTCGAAGCCGCGCGCGCCGGGGAGCAGGGCCGTGGTTTTGCTGTGGTCGCCGGGGAAGTGCGTAACCTCGCGAGCCGCAGTGCCCAGGCGGCAAAAGAGATCAAAGGCCTGATTGAAGACTCGGTATCAAAAGTGGACACCGGTTCGGTACTGGTGGAAAGCGCGGGCGAAACCATGAGCGATATCGTCAACGCCGTCACCCGCGTCACCGACATCATGGGCGAGATTTCCTCGGCCTCCGACGAACAGAGCCGCGGCATCGATCAGGTTGCTCTCGCCGTCTCCGAAATGGATCGCGTCACCCAACAAAACGCCGCGCTGGTGCAGCAGTCCGCTGCCGCCGCTGCGGCACTTGAAGAGCAGTCAGGCAGCCTGGCCCGCGCCGTTTCCGCGTTTCAGATTGCCACCGTCAGCAACCGTGCAGTGAGTAAAACGACAAGCGTTCCACCGGCCAGCCGCGAGCCACTGCGCCCGCACGTTGCCGCCGCCGGAATCGATGATAACTGGGAAACTTTTTAACTTTACGCGGCCTGTTGCCGTATATCGGGAGTGGTGATGTTCAATCGAATTCGTATCTCGACCACCTTGTTTCTGATTCTGGTGGTGTGTGGTCTGTTACAGGTGGGCAGTAACGGGCTGTCGTTTTGGGCATTTCGTGATGGACAGCAAAACCTCAGTCAGGTTGAGCAAGGGAATGTGCAGTTAAGCAGTCTGATGGACGCCCGCGTGGTGTTGCTTCAGGCCAGCACCGCGCTGAATAAAGCCGGAACGCTGACCGCGTTGAGCTATCCGCCGGAAGACATCAAAAAGCTGATGACCAGCGCGCGTCGGGATTTGAAACAGGCGGACAAAGAGTTTGCTGAGTTTATGGCGATCCCGCCGGTGAATGATGAAGCCATCGCATTGCAGGCGCAAAGCAAGCAAACCTATGCCGACCTGCACGCCGCGCTCGATCACCAGGCGACCTGGCTTGAAAGCAATCAGCTTTCAGACTTTATGACCGCGCCTGTGCAAACGGCACAGGACGCGTTCGACGCCAACTACCACACCTGGCAGCAGAATATTGGGGCGTATGTACAAAATGCGCGTCACGCCAGCGAGGCGAATTATCACCGTTCGGCGGCGATTTTCATCGCCATGGTGGTGCTCGCCGCGCTGATTACCAGCGGCGCACTGCTGTGGACGCGTCGCATGATCGTTCAGCCGCTCAACATTATCAGCAGTCACTTCAACAGTATTGCGCAGGGCAACCTGGCGCGGCCAGTGTCGGTGTTCGGCAAGAACGAAATATCGGCTATTTTTGCCGGACTGAAAGCGATGCAAACCGCGCTGCGCGACACCGTAAGCCAGGTGCGGCAGGGCAGTCACGCGATGCACACCGGAATTTCGGAAATCGCTGCCGGTAATAACGATCTCTCTTCACGCACCGAACAGCAGGCGGCGTCGCTGGCAGAAACCGCGGCGAGCATGGAGCAACTGACCGCCACCGTCGGGCAGAACGCTGACAATGCCCGACAGGCCTCTGGCCTGGCGAGCACAGCAGCATCGACGGCCAAACGCGGCGGTGAGCAGGCGTCACACGTGGCGGAGACCATGCACGGTATCGCCACCAGTTCGCGCAAAATTGGCGACATTATTAGCGTTATCGACGGGATTGCCTTCCAGACCAATATTCTGGCCCTCAACGCGGCGGTCGAAGCGGCACGAGCGGGCGAGCAGGGCCGTGGATTTGCGGTGGTGGCCGGCGAGGTGCGTAACCTTGCCAGCCGCAGCGCCCAGGCGGCAAAAGAGATTAAAGGCCTGATTGAAGAGTCGGTGTCCCGGGTGCAGGAAGGTTCTGCGCTGGTGGATACCGCCGCCAACACCATGAATGAGATCGTCCGTTCCGTCACCCAGGTTAACGACATCATGGGTGAGATTGCCTCGGCGTCTGACGAACAGCGTCGTGGTATCGAACAGGTGGCGCTGGCGGTAAGCCAGATGGATCAGGTGACGCAGCAAAACGCCTCGCTGGTGGAAGAAGCGGCGGCGGCGACCGAACAGCTGGCAGGGCAGGCAGACAGCCTGACCGCGCTGGTGTCGTTGTTTGAACTTGAAGAAAAAAGAGTACCGCATCATCAAGAAGGGGCACCGCCAGTTGCCGTGCCTGTGGTTTCCTGAAAGGACGTAAGAAGAAGGCGCTATGACTGCAACTCTGCCCAACGGGCAATCGTCATTACTCATGCAGATGACACAGCGCCTGGCGCTGTCCGACGCGCAGTTTCGTCGGATATGCCAACTGATCTACCAGCGCGCAGGTATTGTGCTGGCCGATCACAAGCGCGACATGGTGTACAACAGGCTGGTGCGACGCTTGCGCCAGCTCGGTCTCGATGATTTTGGCCGCTATCTGGCAATGCTGGAGGCCAATCAGGATAACGCCGAGTGGCAGGCATTTATTAACTCGCTGACCACTAACCTCACGGCCTTTTTCCGCGAGGCGCACCATTTCCCGACTTTGGCCGAGCACGCGAAGCGGCGTCAGGGTGAGTATCGCGTCTGGAGCGCGGCGGCATCGACCGGCGAAGAGCCGTACTCGATTGCCATCACGCTCGCCGACACGTTGGGCACCGCGCCGGGTCGCTGGAAGGTTTTTGCCAGCGACATCGACACCGAAGTCCTGAACAAAGCGCAGAACGGCGTTTATCGCCAGGATGAGCTGAAAACGCTGTCGCAGCAGCAACTACAGCACTATTTCATGCGTGGTACTGGGCCACACGACGGCCTGGTGCGTGTGCGCCAGGAGCTGGCGAACTATGTTGATTTTGCTCCGGTGAATTTGCTCGATAAAAGCTACAACGTGCCGGGGCCATTCGATGCGATTTTTTGTCGCAACGTGATGATTTACTTCGACAAGACGACGCAGCAGGAGATCCTGCGCCGCTTTGTTCCCCTGCTTAAGCCTGACGGATTACTGTTTGCCGGGCACTCAGAGAACTTCAGCAACCTCGTGCGCGAGTTCAGTCTGCGGGGGCAGACGGTGTACGCGCTGAATAAGGATAAAGCATGAGTAAAATCAGGGTGTTGTCTGTCGATGATTCGGCGCTGATGCGTCAAATTATGACCGAGATTGTCAACAGCCACAGCGATATGGAGATGGTCGCGACGGCACCAGATCCGCTGGTTGCCCGGGATTTGATCAAAAAATATAACCCGGACGTGCTGACGCTGGATGTCGAAATGCCGCGCATGGATGGCCTCGATTTTCTGGAGAAGCTGATGCGCCTGCGGCCGATGCCGGTGGTGATGGTTTCCTCGCTGACTGGTAAAGGCTCGGAAGTGACGTTACGCGCGCTGGAGCTGGGTGCGGTGGATTTTGTCACCAAGCCGCAGATTGGCATTCGCGAAGGGATGCTGGCCTACAGCGAAATGATTGCCGACAAAGTGCGGGCTGCCTCGCGGGCGCAGATTAGCGCGCATAAAACGCTGGCAGCGCCGGTGGCGCTCAAAGCCGGGCCGATGCTCAGCTCTGAAAAGCTGCTGGTGATTGGCGCCTCAACGGGCGGCACCGAAGCGATTCGTCACGTGCTGCAACCTCTGCCGCTGACCAGTCCGGCAATTTTAATCACCCAGCATATGCCGCCGGGGTTCACCCGTTCATTCGCGGAACGGCTGAACAAGCTGTGCCAGATTGCGGTGAAAGAGGCCGAAGACGGCGAGCGCGTATTGCCAGGCCACGCCTACATCGCGCCGGGTGACAAACATATGGAGCTGGCGCGTAGCGGGGCCAACTATCAAATCAAAATTCATGACGGGCCGCCGGTTAACCGGCACCGTCCGTCGGTGGATGTGCTGTTTCATTCGGTGGCGAAAAACGCCGGGCGCAATGCGGTGGGGGTGATCCTCACCGGAATGGGAAACGACGGCGCCGCCGGAATGTTAGCGATGCACCAGGCTGGCGCCTGGACTATTGCGCAGAACGAGGCAAGTTGTGTGGTGTTCGGCATGCCGCGTGAAGCCATCAATATGGGTGGTGTCAGCGAAGTGGTCGATCTTAGTCAGGTAAGCCAGCAGATGCTGGCGAAAATCAGTGCCGGACAGGCAATACGTATTTAAGAGGAGTGAAGTTAAATGGCGGATAAAGAGCTTAAGTTTCTGGTTGTGGATGACTTTTCCACCATGCGTCGCATCGTGCGTAACCTGCTGAAAGAGCTGGGTTTCAACAACGTTGAAGAAGCAGAAGATGGCGTAGATGCGCTGAATAAACTTCAGACGGGTGGATATGGTTTCGTGATTTCAGACTGGAACATGCCGAACATGGATGGGCTGGACCTGCTGAAAACCATTCGCGGTGATGGCGCGATGTCAGCATTACCGGTGCTGATGGTCACGGCGGAAGCGAAGAAAGAGAACATCATCGCTGCCGCTCAGGCCGGGGCCAGCGGGTATGTCGTGAAACCGTTTACGGCAGCTATCCTCGAGGAGAAGCTGAACAAAATCTTCGAAAAGCTCGGTATGTGAGGCGATGACGATGACTCAACACCCCGTGAAACCGACTGACGAGCATTCAGCGGGCGATATTATCGCCCGGATCGGCAGTCTGACCCGTATGCTGCGTGACAGCCTGCGCGAGCTTGGTCTGGATCAGGCGATTGCCGAAGCGGCAGAAGCCATTCCGGACGCTCGCGACCGTCTGGACTACGTGGTCCAGATGACCGCTCAGGCGGCAGAGCGCGCGCTGAACTGCGTCGAGCTGTCGCAGCCGCACCAGAACCAGATGGAAAAAGAAGCCAAAGTGCTGTCAGGCCGCTGGGATCAGTGGTTTGAAAATCCTATTGAACTGAGCGATGCGCGTGAGCTGGTGACCGACACCCGCAGCTATTTATCAGACGTGCCGAAACACACCAGTTTCACCAATGCCCAACTGCTGGAAATCATGATGGCGCAGGATTTCCAGGATCTGACCGGGCAGGTTATCAAGCGGATGATGGATGTTATCCAGGAGATAGAGCGTCAGCTGCTGATGGTGCTGCTGGAAAATATGCCGGATGCATCTACCCGACAGAAACGCGAAAGCGACAGTTTGCTCAATGGTCCGCAGGTCGATACCAGCAAGGCTGGTGTAGTCGCCAGTCAGGATCAGGTGGATGACCTGTTAGACAGTTTAGGCTTTTGATCTGCTTCACAGGCCATCCCATACGGGATGGTCAGCCTTTCTGATGGGCTAAATTAGCCTACAAAAACGCATCTTCTCTGCGCATCATGCGCGACCTGCACTGGCATTATATCCTCAGAATTGTATCGGCAGGATGTGGCTTGTGGCAGACGAAAGCGACAACGAAGACAAAACAGAAGCTCCCACACCCCAACGGCTGGAAAAGGCGCGTGAGGACGGGCAGATCCCGCGTTCGCGCGAGCTGACCTCATTTTTGATTTTGCTGGTTGGCGTGTGTGTCCTGTGGTTCGGCGGAGAATCTCTGGCGCGCAGGCTGGCGGGTTTGTTGTCGTCCGGACTGCATTTTGACCACAGCATTGTTAACGATCCCAACCTTATCCTTGGCCAAATCATTTTGCTGCTCAAGCAGGCGATGCTGGCGTTGATGCCGCTGATTGTGGGTGTGGTGGTGGTGGCGATCCTCGGCCCGGTGATGCTGGGCGGCCTGGTGTTTAGTCCGAAATCGCTGGCCTTCAAATTCGATAAGCTGAACCCGTTTCCGGGCATTGCAAAAATGTTTTCTGCGCAGTCGGCGGCGGAACTGCTAAAGGCCATTCTTAAATCGGTGCTGGTGGGCTGCGTGGCCGGAATATTTGTCTGGGTGCACTGGCCGGACATGATGCGCCTGATCAGTGAATCGCCGATGACGGCGATGGGCAACGCCCTGAATCTGGTTGGGCTTTGCGCTTTACTGGTGGCGCTGGGGGTGATCCCGATGGTCGGGTTCGACGTCTTCTTCCAGATTTTCAGCCACATCAAAAAATTGCGCATGTCCCGCCAGGATATTCGTGACGAATTTAAACAGAGCGAAGGCGACCCGCACGTTAAAGGGCGTATTCGTCAGATGCAGCGTGCGGCGGCGCGGCGTCGCATGATGGCGGATGTACCGAAAGCTGACGTGATTGTGACCAACCCAACGCATTACGCGGTGGCGTTGAAGTACGAAGAAAACAAAATGAGCGCGCCGAAAGTGGTGGCGAAGGGCGCGGGCCTGGTGGCGCTGCGCATTCGAGAGCTTGGCGAAGAAAACCGTATCCCGGTTTTACAGGCTCCGCCGCTGGCCCGGGCACTCTACCGCCATGCTGAAATTGGGCAACAGATCCCCGGCACACTGTACGCCGCGGTGGCAGAAGTTCTGGCCTGGGTCTGGCAACTCAAACGCTGGCGTCTGGCGGGCGGTGCGCCGCCGAAGAAACCTGATAATTTGCCGGTGCCTGAAGCACTGGATTTTTTGAACGAGAATGACACCGATGGCTAATTTAGTCGCAATGCTGCGTCTGCCCGCAAGCTTCAAATCGACCCAATGGCAAGTGCTTGCCGGGCCGATCCTTATCCTGTTGATCCTGTCGATGATGGTTCTGCCGCTTCCGGCATTCATCCTCGACCTGTTGTTTACCTTTAATATTGCGCTGTCAATCATGGTGCTGCTGGTGGCGATGTTTACCCAGCGCACCCTTGAGTTCGCCGCATTCCCGACGATTTTGCTGTTCACCACGCTGTTACGCCTGGCGCTGAACGTCGCGTCGACCCGTATCATTTTGATGGACGGACATACCGGGGCCGCTGCGGCGGGAAAAGTGGTGGAGGCCTTCGGCCACTTCCTGGTCGGCGGTAACTTTGCCATTGGTATCGTGGTGTTCGTTATTCTGGTCATCATCAACTTTATGGTTATCACCAAAGGTGCGGGGCGTATCGCCGAAGTGGGCGCGCGTTTTGTGCTGGACGGGATGCCGGGCAAACAGATGGCGATCGACGCTGACCTCAACGCCGGGCTGATCGGTGAAGAAGATGCCAAACGTCGCCGTTCGGAAGTGACCCAGGAAGCGGACTTCTACGGCTCGATGGACGGTGCGAGTAAGTTTGTTCGTGGTGATGCCGTCGCCGGTATTTTGATCATGGTGATTAACGTTATTGGCGGCCTGCTAGTTGGCGTGTTACAGCACGGTTTGTCGCTCGATAAAGCCGCTGAATCCTACACGTTGCTGACCATCGGTGATGGCCTGGTGGCGCAGATCCCGGCGCTGGTTATTTCCACCGCAGCGGGCGTGATCGTCACCCGCGTGGCCACCGATCAGGACGTCGGTGAGCAGATGGTGGGTCAGCTGTTCAGCAACCCGCGCGTCATGATGCTGAGCGCCGCGGTATTGGGCTTGCTCGGCCTGGTGCCGGGAATGCCAAACTTTGTGTTCCTGCTGTTTACCGCCGCGCTGTTGGGTCTGGCCTGGTGGCTACGCGGTCGTGAACAGCAGGCGCCAGCGGAAGCGGCTCCGGTGCGCACGCAGGAAAATCCGCAGGCCATCGAAGCGACGTGGAATGACGTACAGCTGGAAGATACCCTGGGAATGGAGGTGGGTTATCGCCTGATCCCGATGGTGGATTCGCAGCAGGATGGCGAGCTGCTGGGCCGCATCCGCTCTATTCGCAAAAAATTCGCTCAGGAGATGGGCTTCCTGCCACCGGTGGTACACATCCGCGACAATATGGATTTACCGCCCGCGCGCTACCGAATTCTGTTAAAAGGCGTGGATATCGGCAGCGGCGATGCCTATCCGGGCCGCTGGCTGGCGATTAACCCGGGCACCGCGGCGGGCACGCTTCCCGGTGAACCGACGGTCGATCCGGCGTTTGGCCTGGCCGCTATCTGGATTGAGAGCGCGCTGAAAGAGCAGGCGCAAATCCAGGGCTTTACGGTGGTGGAAGCCAGTACCGTGGTCGCCACCCACCTCAACCATCTGATAAGCCTGCACTCGGCTGAGCTGTTTGGCCGCCAGGAAGCGCAGCAGTTGCTCGACCGCGTGACTCAGGAGATGCCGAAACTGACCGAGGATCTGGTGCCGGGCGTGGTGACGCTGACTACGTTGCATAAAGTGCTGCAAAATCTGCTCGATGAGAAAGTGCCAATCCGCGATATGCGCACCATTCTGGAAACGCTGGCGGAACATGCGCCGGTGCAGACCGATCCGCATGAACTCACCAATGTGGTGCGCGTGGCGCTCGGCCGGGCTATTACGCAGCAGTGGTTCCCGGGGAACGGTGAAGTGCAGGTGATTGGGCTGGATACGCCGCTGGAACGCTTGCTGTTACAGGCATTACAAAACGGTGGCGGGCTGGAGCCGGGTCTGGCTGACAGACTGTTAGCGCAGACTCAGGAAGCGCTGTCCCGCCAGGAAATGCTCGGTGCGCCACCGGTGCTGCTGGTGAATCATGCCCTGCGTCCGCTGTTGTCGCGCTTCCTGCGTCGTAATCTGCCGCAACTGGTGGTGTTGTCGAATCTGGAGTTGTCGGACAACCGCCAGATTCGCATGACCGCGACCATCGGAGGTAAATAATGCGTCATTTATTATGGCTTCTGGCGCTGCCGTTGATGGCAGAGGCTGCGGGTGAGGGCGCCTGGCAGGCCAGCAGCAAAGGCGTGATGCTCAGCCATCGCGGCGAATCCATGTCGTCCTCGCCGCTGGTGTCATCGCAACCGGCCAGCGGACGGGTGACGATGATTGCGTGGCGTTACACGCTGATTGGCCCCACGCCCGCCGGGCTGCGGGTGCGTTTATGTTCGCAAACCCGCTGCGTCGAACTCGACGGCCAAAGCGGCAATACCTGGGGATTACAGAATATCCCCGCGTCGGAACCGCTGCGTTTCGTCTGGGAAGTGCCGGGCGGTGGGCGACTGATCCCCGCGCTCAATGTTCAGAGCAACCAGGTTATTGTCAATTACCGCTAACGCAAACTGTATCCGCCCGAACCCCCTGACCTGTCTGTATTCTGCAGGCAGGCTCGCAATTTTGACCTCTACTTTTGAATCAATCAAAACGTTGTTTTATAAATCAGTGAAGCACGTAGTCTGACTCTTTGCATTTTTGCCATCCCCGGTGAGTATCTGGCAGAAACGAAAAGGTTTAACCGTCGGCATCACTCTACTGTAGCCGTGTAAGGGCATCCTCTGTACCAGATGAGGCGGGCTTTCCTGATAAAAACACGGGATTTACGGCAATGAAAACACGTAAAATCGGATTAGCAAATTATCTTGCCTACGGCTCGGGAGATTTTCTCGGCGCAGGAACCACCGCGCTCACCGCCGCTTGGCTTTTATACTTCTACACCACCTTCTGCGGACTCTCTCCGATTGAAGCCACCCTAATCTTCGCGACGGCGAGGGTTCTGGATGCTGTCGTCAGCCCGTTGATGGGGTTCTTAACCGATAACTTCGGCTCCACCTGGCTTGGGAAACGCTTTGGGCGCCGCAAATTCTTCATTATGCTCGGCATCCCGTGCGTGTTCAGCTACTCCTTTATGTGGGTCGGCGACATGGGATTCTGGTACTACCTGCTGACCTATCTGCTGTTTGATATCGTCTACACCATGATTCTGGTGCCGTACGAAACGCTGGTGCCGGAAATGACCGACGACTTTAAACAGAAAACGAAATTCTCCGGGGCGCGTATTTCGATGGCGCAAATGTCGGCGATTCTGGCCTCGTTCCTGCCAGGCATCTTGCTGACGCACTTCGGTAAGGACAACGCAGTTTCCTTCTTCTACGCAAGCCTGGTGTTCTCGGTGCTGTGCGCGATGATGCTGACGTTTGTCTGGTTCTTCACCTGGGAACGTCCGCGTGAAAACTGGAGCGAAGCTGCGCTGCGTGCTGAAGAAGAGAAAAAGCATCTGTCGCTGGCCCAGAGCCTTAACCGCCTGATAATCGAACTGAACTCCACCCTGCGTATCAAAATTTTCCGCCAGCATCTCGGGATGTATCTCGGGGGCTACATCGCGCAGGACGTGTTCAACGCGGTGTTTACCTACTACGTGGTGTTTGTGTTGATGCAGGAGGCGTCATTTGCTTCAAACCTGATGGGCACCATGGCGAGTTTCCAGTTCATCGCGGTGATCGCCATGATGCCGCTGTGCATCCGCTTTGGGCCTGCGCCGTCATACCGGATTGTGGTGGTGCTGTTTGGTCTGAGCGCACTCTCTTACGCCGTTCTGTACTACGCTGGGCTGAGCGATGTCTGGTCGCTGATGCTGCTGGTATCGGCCGTGGCGGGTCTGGGGCGCGGCGGCATCAACTATGTGCCGTGGAATACCTACACCTATATTGCTGACGTAGATGAAGTGATCACCGGCCAGCGCCGCGAGGGGATTTTCGCCGGGATAATGACCCTGACGCGTAAAGCCTCTCAGGCCGGGGCCATCATGCTGGTGGGGATCATCATGCAGCTTTCTGGCTTTGTCTCCGGGCAGAAAATTCAGACAGCGCAAGTCAATCACACCATCCTGATGATCTTAAGCGTCGGGACGGTGGTGGTGCTGGCCTGCGGTTTCCTGGTCTCCCTGCGCTTTAAACTGAACCTGCAAACCCACAGCATTCTGCGTGAAGAGACCGCCAAAATGCGTGAGTCCGGGCATGCCTTTGCCGAAGCCACAACGCCAGAAGCGAAAGCCACGGTGGAAATGCTGGCGGGAATGCCGTTCGACACCCTGTGGGGCAACAACAATATCGGTTATCTGAATCGCAATAAGCCTGCGGCACCGTCGCTGAAGCAGGCTGCTCTATTGAATTCGAAATATAACAGAGGTTAATCAAATGAAAGTCTGGCCTGTCAAACATAGCCCATTACTGTGTCAACCGGAGCGCTTCATCGCCCGGGACGAACTGAAGGCGTTGATCGAGAAAGTGACCCACAATCTGGTCAATATCAAGGACGAGAGCGGAGAGTTCCTGCTGCGGCTGGACGACGGGCGGGTGATCGATACCAAAGGATGGGCGGGCTGGGAGTGGACGCACGGTGTGGGGCTGTACGGCATTCACCAGTATTTCCAGCAGACCGGTGATGGGCAGATGCGTGACATTATTGATGGCTGGTTCGCCGACCGCTTTGCCGAAGGGGCGACCACCAAAAATGTGAACACCATGGCGCCGTTCCTGACCCTGGCGTATCGCTACGAAGAAACGCGTAACCCGGCCTATCTACCGTGGCTCGAAAGCTGGGCGGAGTGGGCGATGCACGACATGCCGCGTACGGAACACGGCGGCATGCAGCACATTACGCTGGCGGAAGAGAACCATCAGCAGATGTGGGACGACACGCTAATGATGACCGTGATGCCGCTGGCGAAAATCGGCAAGCTGCTTGATCGGCCTGAATACGTGGAAGAGGCGATTTATCAGTTCCTGCTGCATGTGCAAAACCTGATGGACCGTGAGACCGGGCTGTGGTTCCACGGCTGGAATTACGACGGCAAGCATAACTTTGCCAACGCCCGTTGGGCGCGCGGCAACAGCTGGCTGACTATCGTTATTCCGGATTTCCTCGAGCTGGTGGACTTACCGGAGAACAACGCGGTGCGTCGTTATCTGGTGCAGGTGCTGAACGCACAGGTTGCTGCGCTGGCGAAATGTCAGGACGACAGCGGCCTGTGGCACACGCTGCTGGATGACCCGCACTCTTATCTGGAAGCCTCGGCAACCGCCGGGTTTGCCTACGGTATTCTGAAAGCCGTGCGCAAACGCTACGTTTCAGCGGAATATGCAGAAGTGGCAGAGAAAGCGATTCAGGGCATTGTGGCGAATATCTCGCCGGAAGGGGAGTTGCTGCAAACATCGTTTGGCACCGGTATGGGCAGTAATCTTGAGTTCTATCGCCAAATTCCGCTGACCTCTATGCCCTATGGTCAGGCGATGGCGATCCTCTGCCTCACGGAATATTTGCACAAATACTTTTAATGGCACCCGACAGGCCTGGGGGACCAGGCCTGTAAACTCTAGCGAAATCAACCTTGCCGACAAAAGGGGTAAACCTGTTTAAATTTAATATTAAATAAATGACGTAAAGTGCCGCGCAATTCATTATGCTCCGCACTGTCGCTCTCCCCCCACCAGGATCACCTTTTGTCCATTTCTCCCTTGTCCCGTATCGCTGCCAGCAGTCTGGTGGAGTCCGGGGCTGTTATCGGTGCGTACGTCAGTATTGGCCCTTTTTGTGTAATTTCTGCTGGCGTTGTGATAGGTGAAGGCACCGTTATTGGGGCCTTTTCGGTGATTAACGGGCTGACCACGATTGGTCGCGACAATACCTTCGGCCAGTACGCTTCTATCGGTGAAAGCAATCAGGACCTTAAATACGCGAATGAGCCCACGACGGTCGTTATCGGCGATCGAAATCAGATAGGCAAAAATGCCACGATTCATCGAGGGACCGTGCAGGGGCTGAGTACCACCGCCATTGGCGATGAAAATCGGTTTCTCAACGGCGTGCATATCGGCCACGATTGCGTGGTAGGTAACGGGACGATGATTGGCGACAATAGCGGGCTTGCCGGGCACGTTGTGCTTGATGATGATGCACAGGTTGGTTTCATGTGTGCGATCCATCAGTTCTGTTTGCTGGGCAGCGGTGCCAGGATCGTTGATCAGTCAGGCGTCGTGCAGGATGTGCCGCCGTTCGTGATCGCGGGCGGAAATCATGCGGTTCCACTGGGCGTAAATGAAGCGTCCTGCCTGTTCCAGGCGTTAAATAAAGAACAGCAGAGTCTCATTTATGAGCTGTATCAGCGTGTCTACAAGCAGGCGCTGGCCATCGATGAAGTGAAAAAGACGTTAAAAATACTGGAAAGCGATTTCCCGGTGATTGGGCTTTATGACAGGTTCTTTGCGCGTTCTGCGCGGGGAATTGTGCGCTAACGTGAGTTGAAGAGGCCCGTCACCGGGAGTGACGAGCCTTTTGTGATTACATACGCTCGACGGTTTCAATCCCGAGCATATCCAGACCCAGCTTCAGCGTCTTCGACGTCAGCAGCGCCAGTTTCAGGCGGCTGTTGCGAATCTCTTCGCTTTCGGCGCTCAGAATAGGGCAGTGCTCGTAGAAGCCGGAGAACAGGCCCGCGAGGTCATACAGGTACGCACACATCACGTGCGGCGTGCCTTCACGTGCAACCACGTTTACGGTTTCTTCGAACTGCAGCAGACGCGCCGCCAGTTGGGACTCGCGTTCTTCATTAATCACCACTGGCGCATTGACGATAGCGTTCTCTTCCAGACCGGCTTTGCGGAACACGGACAGCACGCGGGTATACGCATATTGCATGTACGGCGCGGTGTTGCCTTCAAACGCCAGCATGTTGTCCCAGTCGAACACGTAGTCAGTGGTACGGTTCTTGGACAGATCCGCGTATTTCACCGCGCCGATACCCACGGTATTGGCCAGCTTTTCCAGCTCGTCGGCAGGCATGTCCGGGTTCTTTTCTGCCACCAGACGACGGGCGCGCTCCAGCGCTTCATCCAGCAGGTCAGACAGTTTCACGGTGCCACCGGCGCGGGTTTTGAACGGCTTGCCGTCTTTACCCAGCATCATGCCGAACATGTGATGTTCCAGCGGAATGGAATCAGGCACATAACCGGCTTTACGCACGATGGTCCACGCCTGCATCAGGTGCTGGTGCTGACGGGAGTCGATGTAATAGAGCACGCGGTCGGCGCACAGGGTTTCGAAACGGTATTTCGCGCAGGCGATATCGGTAGTGGTGTAAAGGTAGCCGCCATCCTTTTTCTGGATGATGACGCCCATCGGTTCGCCGTCCTTGTTTTTGTACTCATCAAGGAACACCACGGTTGCGCCTTCGCTTTCGGTCGCCAGACCCTGAGCTTTCAGGTCTGCCACGATGCCCGGCAGCATCGGGTTATACAGGCTTTCGCCCATTACGTCGTCGCGAGTCAGGGTGACATTCAGACGGTTGTAGGTAATCTGGTTTTGTTCCATGGTGATGTCGACCAGCTTGCGCCACATCTCGAGGAAGTACGGGTCACCGCCCTGCAGTTTCACCACGTAGCTACGCGCGCGCTCGGCGAAGGCTTCGTCTTCGTCGTAATGCTGCTTCGCCTGGCGATAGAAACCTTCGAGGTCCGCCAGCGCCATTTCACCGGCATTTTCCTGCTGCTGTTTTTCCAGATACGCAATCAGCATCCCGAACTGGGTACCCCAGTCACCGACGTGGTTCGCGCGGATAACTTTATGACCCAGGAATTCCTGAGTACGCACTGCGGCATCACCGATGATGGTGGAACGCAGATGGCCGACGTGCATCTCTTTCGCCACGTTTGGCGCAGAGTAGTCGATAACGATGGTTTGCGCTTCTGGCAGCGCTACGCCGAGACGGTCAGATTTCAGCGCATCGTTCACGCCCTGCGCCAGAAACGCCGGGTCCAGGAAGATATTGATAAAGCCAGGACCGGCGATTTCAACCTTATTGGCGATGCCGTTGAGGCTGAGATGAGACAGAACCTGCTCTGCGAGTTGTCGCGGCGCCATGCCCAGTTTTTTGGCAACAGCCATCACGCCGTTGGCCTGATAGTCACCAAACTGTACTTTTGCTGACTGACGAACCTGAGGTTCACAATCGGCTGGCGCACCTGCCGCAATCAGGGCCTGACTGACTTTTTCTGAGAGAAGAGCCTGAATATTCACCGGAATACCTTACGTTTATGGCGCTGTACGTTTGCCGGAACAACGCCGAAATGGGGACAAATTAAGCCGGTCAGTATACTGCATTTGCAGCGGCCCGTCAGCCCTGGAACGGCGCGTTAATCAGCAGTTGGTTGTGCCGGGCCAACAGGGTAAATTAACGGCCTGCAAAAACCGGACCGAGGGCGAAACGTGAACTGGAAAACCATCGAAGCATTACAGGATATAGCGGCGGATCTGCCGCGTTTTACGCAGGCGCTGACGGATCTTACTGACCGTCTGGGCCTGCACATCGCCCCGCTGAATGCCGACCATATTTCCCTGCGCTGCCACCAGAATGCTACCGCAGAACGCTGGCGCAGCGGGTTAGAGCAGTGTGGCGAACTGCTGTCGGAAAACATCATTAACGGTCGTCCAATTTGCCTGTTCAAACTGCATGAACCGGTGTGCGTCGCGCACTGGCAATTCAGCGTGGTGGAACTGCCATGGCCGGGTGAAAAACGTTACCCGCACGAAGGCTGGGAACATATTGAAATCGTGCTGCCGGGCGACCCTGAAACGCTGAATGCCCGCGCGCTGGCGCTGTTGTCCGACGAAGGATTAAGCCAGCCGGGTATTTTCGTCAAAACCAGTTCGCCAAAAGGCGAGCGTGAACGTCTGCCAAACCCGACTCTGGCGGTCACTGACGGCAAGGTCACCATTAAATTTCACCCGTGGACTATCGAAGACATTGTGGCGAGCGAAGCAGGCGACGCCACAATGTGAGCTTACTCGGGATCTGCGTTTTGAGACTGTGTCATGATGGCGCACCCGAACGAAAAGGAGAAGGGAATGGCTTTGCTGGAAGTGTGCTGTTACAGCATGGAATGTGCGCGTGAGGCGCAGGAAAGAGGCGCTGACCGAATTGAATTGTGTGCCGCGCCGCTGGAAGGCGGCTTAACGCCGTCGATTGGCGTGCTGAAATCGGCGCGCCAGCAGGTGACCATCCCGGTGCATCCGATCATTCGCCCGCGCGGCGGGGATTTTTGCTACACCGACGGTGAATTTGCAGCGATGCTGGACGATGTGCGTACGGTGCGTGAACTCGGTTTTCCGGGGCTGGTTATTGGGATTCTCGATGTCCATGGTCAGGTCGATATGCCACGGATGCATGAAATCATGGCCGCTGCCGGTCCGCTTGCTGTCACGTTTCATCGGGCGTTTGATATGTGCGTCAATCCGCAGCAGGCCTTTGATAATCTTGCAGAACTGGGCGTGGCGCGCATTCTGACATCCGGCCAACAGCAGACGGCGGAAAAAGGTCTTTCACTTCTTGGGGAACTAATTGCCCGGGGTGATGCTCCAATCATTATGGCCGGAGCAGGCGTGCGGGCGAACAACCTGGAATTGTTCCTCGGTGCAGGCGTAAAAGAGCTTCACAGCTCTGCCGGACAATGGATCCCCTCGGTGATGCAATACCGAAACCCGGGGCTGTCGATGTCAACCGACCCGACGGCAGACGAATACTCACGATACGCCGTCAATGGCGAATCGGTAGCGGAGATGAAGGCGATAGTTAACCGTTACAGCAAATAGCGATTTTTACCGTGCATCATATCGCCCAATGTGATGCGTATTTGTACCAGGCCCCTGCCTTTAACAGGGGCCTCTTTTTTTTATCCTTCCTATTTCAGGCCGCAGCGGTGTTGGCTGCCTCGCTCACCCCGGTCACTTACTCGTGTAAGCTCCCGGGGGTTTGCTGCGTTGCCGCCTTGCTGCAACCTGAAATAGTTTGGATAAAAAGTGCCCATTCTCGTCAGAGGGTAATTTACGGCTTTTTCGCAATCAGCACGGCACGCAGTGGGGCAGGGTAGCCTTCGATGGTTTTGCTGCTGTCGTTCGGGTCGAGGAATTCGGCCAGCGATTCGGTGGTCATCCACTCGGTGCGGCGCTGTTCTTCGGTGCTGGTGACGTTCATATCAACAATGCGTACGTCGACAAACCCGCATTTTTCGAGCCACTGCTTTAGCGCAGGCGCGGACGGGATAAAGTACACGTTGCGCATTTGCGCGTAGCGGTCGCCCGGCACCAGGACAGTGTTTTCATCGCCTTCAACAACCAGCGTTTCCAGTACCAGCTCACCTTCACTGACTAACTGATCTTTCAGCTGCCACAGATGTTCCAGCGGGGAACGGCGGTGATAGAGTACGCCCATCGAAAACACGGTATCGAACGCGTTCAGCACCGGCATTTGTTCAATGCCAAGCGGCAGCAGGTGCGCGCGCTGATCGTTGCCGAGCAGCTTACGTACTGCTTCGAACTGACACAGGAACAGCTGCGTCGGGTCGATGCCGACCGCCAGCTTCGCGCCCGCGCCAATCATGCGCCACATGTGATATCCGCTGCCACAGCCGACGTCGAGAATGGTGCGCCCGGTTAAATCGGAGAGGTGCGGCAGAACGCGATCCCACTTCCAGTCGGAACGCCATTCGGTGTCGATGTTCACGCCATACAGCGAAAACGGCCCTTTGCGCCACGGCATCAGGTTCCGCAGCAGTTTGTCGATGCGGATCAGCGGGCCTTCGCCGAGCGGCTGTTCGCTCTCAGCAGTGACGCTGTGCAGCAGGTCGAGTTTCCACGGCTGAATTTCAGGCATGAATTCGACGGCACGAGACCACTGTTTAAACTGACCGTGCAGCGCGTCACGCTGCCAGGCGCCAATCTGCGCTGGTAGGGTTTCAAGCCAACGAGAGAGCAGCGGATCTTTGGCGATCAGCTGATAAAAATTGCCAAACTCGATCATTCGTCCGCCCCGGCTTTCAGGGCGACCAGTGAGCCGAAGTTAAAGCACTGGAACCACAGTTCGCTATGCGCAAAGCCAGCGGCGCGCAGGCGCGCTTTATGGGCTTCGACCGAATCGGTCAGCATCACGTTTTCCAGCATGCTGCGCTTCTGACTGATTTCCAGCTCGCTGTAACCATTGGCACGCTTGAAGTCATGATGCATGTTGAACAGCAGTTCGCCGACTTTCTGGTCTTCAAAGCTGAATTTTTCTGACAGCACCAGCGCGCCGCCCGGATTCAGGCCGTTGTGGATTTTTTCCAGCAGCGCCTGGCGCTCCGGTGGCTCAATGAACTGCATCGTAAAGTTGAGCACCACCATTGAGGCGTTCTCAATCTCAATGTCGCGGATATCGCCTTCGATGATATCGACCGGCGTCGGCGCTTTATACGCGTCGATATGACGTCGGCAGCGCTCAACCATCGCCGGGGAGTTATCCACGCCGATAATTTTGCAGCCTTCATGGGCGATATTGCGGCGGATTGACAGCGTTGCTGCGCCGAGCGAGCAGCCGAGGTCATAAACCTGCGTATCGGGTTGCACAAAGCGTTCTGCCAGCATGCCAATCATTGAGATGATATTTGAATAACCGGGCACCGAGCGCTGGATCATGTCGGGGAAAACTTCGGCCACCCGTTCATCAAAGGTCCAGTCACCCAGGCTTGCGATCGGGGCAGAAAAAAGCGTGTCGCGATGGGGCATAACGTGATTCCAGAAAATAAAAAACGGCATATTGTGCGCTAACGCAGGGAGAAAACCAACTCCCAGGGCAGATACCACAGGTTTGCCAGCACCATTAGCAACAGCGAACACCAGGTGGCGCTCATTGCCGAACGACGCCAGCGAAATAGTCGGTGGTGAAAACCCCAGTAATGCATCAGGCGTCCGGCAATTAGCAGCAGGCCGCAGGCGTGCACCATCCACGTTTGTGCGCCATTCATCTCCATGAACAGCAACAACAGCAGGCCTACCGGGATGTACTCCACCGCATTGCCGTGAATGCGGATAGCACTTTGCAGCTCGTTGAAGCCGCCGTCGCCATAGGCCACACGGTATTGCAGGCGCAGCCGAACAACATCGAAAGAAAACTTAATTAACAACAACGCACCCAGCACGGCGTACAACGCGCTAACCATACAAACTCCCTTTTAGACTGGCTGATGGCACTGGCCATGTGAGGAAGGATAACTCAGAAAAGAGATGTTTGCTGCGGGATAGACGGGGCGGGGCCAATCTCAGGCAGGACGTCACGCAGACTGTTCCACAGCGTGTCGACCAGCTCAGGCGCCTGGGCGATGTCCGGCGTATGCAGGAAAAGGAAAGGGGTGGTGGTCTGAGACCATTTCGGCAGGGCTTTAAGCCAGACTGCAAACAGTTCACGATTCTGCGCCATGTTATCGCTGCCAATAAACCGCACCATCGGGTGACTGGCCGTGACGACGGCGTGCACGGGCACTTTCGGCTTTTTGCGCTGGGCGTCAACCATCGCTTCGCTGTGCGCAACGGCGCTGTGTACCGGACGGCTGTCGAGAATTACGCGATTCACGCCGCGCTCATGCAACCCGCGATTAAACTGTAACTCCGCATCACCCTTGTCGAAAAAGAGGGGATGACGCACTTCGACGCCGTAAGAAAACGCATCGGGTAAACCGTCGAGAAACTGCCAAAGCGCAGGTAAATCGGCAGGCGAAAAGGTGGCGGGAAGCTGCAGCCAGTATTGACCGATGCGCTGGTCCAGCGGAGCCATTCGGCTGAAAAACTCGGCGGTGAGAGTGTCGCAGTGGCGAAGCGCGGCCTGATGGCTGATGGTCGCCGGGAATTTAAAGCAGAAACGAAAATCGTCAGTGGTTTGTTCATGCCAGCGCTGCACGATTTCGGCGCGGGGCAGGGCATACAGCGTGGTATTGCCCTCCACGCAGTTAAAGTGGCGGGCATATTCTTCAAGGCTGGTAATGCCAAGGCGCACCCATTTAGGGTGCGACCATTGCGGAAGTCCTACGTAAATCATCGCGTTTGTCATAGCGCCGCGAGGATTTCCTCAGTGCTGCGGATGCGGGCGATACGTGGGAAAATGTTGGTCATGCTGCCCTGATGCTGTTCCGCGTCGGCAGCGCTGCACGCATCTTCGGCGATAACCAGGTTGAAGCCCAGTTCCCAGGCATTACGCGCGGTGGATTCCACACCGATGTTGGTGGAGATGCCGCACAGAATGATGGTGTCTACACCGCGACGACGCAGCTGAAGTTCCAGTTCGGTGCCGTAAAAAGCGCCCCACTGACGTTTGGTGACTTCAATGTCAGTGTCTTTTTTACCGAGCGCCGTCGGGTAGGTCATCCAGTTTTCTGGCAGTTTATGCGCAGGAACCTGAGCATCGACCAGCGTTTTCACTGCGTCGCCGCCGTCAGCTGACCAGCCAACGCGAACCATGACCACAGGTGAACCTTGCTCACGGCATTTGGCCGCTAATTTGGCCGATTTTGTTACCACGTCAGTGGACGTGTGCGGGCCGCCAGCAAACGGGAGAATGCCTTCCTGAAGATCAATGACTACCAGTGCTGTTTTTTTTGCGTTCAGTTCCAACATATTTATCCCCGTTAAATCACATAATTAGGTGGCTAACAATACGCTGAGTCGTGCCGGGCGTGCGTCACAATTTTTGTTAATTTTTGTGAGTACCCGCAATAAGCGTACAGCAAACGTGCGGCTGGTGCGCAACGGTCTTATCGTAGGCGAGAATTTCTAGTATAATAGCCCCCTTTTTTCATCCAGTTGTGACATTCAGATAAAGCTGCGACAAGTGTGCCTGCGGCTAAGTTAAGGGAACTCTCATGCGTACAGAATATTGCGGGCAGCTGCGTCAGTCCCACGTTGGGCAGCAAGTGACGCTGTGTGGTTGGGTTAACCGTCGTCGTGATCTCGGCAGCCTTATTTTCATCGATATGCGTGACCGCGAAGGTATCGTGCAGGTCTTTTTCGATCCGGACCGTGCAGAGGCCTTAAAACTGGCGTCTGAACTGCGCAATGAATTTTGCATTCAAATCACCGGTACCGTGCGTGCACGTGATGCGAAAAACGTCAACACCGATATGCCGACCGGCGAAATCGAAGTGCTGGCGTCCGACCTGGTTATCATCAACCGTTCAGACGCGCTGCCGCTCGATTCTAATCACGTCAATACTGAAGAAGCGCGTCTGAAGTACCGCTACCTCGACCTGCGCCGCCCTGAAATGGCAAACCGCCTGAAGACCCGTGCGAAGATCACAAGCTTCGTGCGTCGCTTTATGGATGAGCATGATTTCCTCGACATCGAAACCCCGATGCTGACCAAAGCCACGCCGGAAGGTGCGCGTGACTACCTGGTACCGAGCCGCGTTCATAAAGGCAAATTCTACGCGCTGCCACAGTCTCCACAGCTGTTCAAACAGCTGCTGATGATGTCCGGTTTTGACCGCTACTATCAGATTGTTAAATGCTTCCGTGACGAAGACCTGCGCGCTGACCGTCAGCCTGAATTTACCCAGATCGACGTAGAAACCTCCTTCATGACCGCACCACAGGTGCGTGAAGTGATGGAAGCGCTGGTTCGTCAGCTGTGGCTGGAAATCAAAGGCGTGGATTTGGGCGATTTCCCCATCATGACCTTCGCTGAAGCTGAACGTCGTTACGGTTCCGATAAGCCGGACCTGCGTAACCCAATGGAACTGGTTGACGTTGCTGACCTGCTGAAAAGCGTTGAGTTCGCGGTGTTTGCTGGCCCGGCAAATGATGCCAAAGGTCGTGTGGCTGCGCTGCGTGTTCCTGGCGGTGCAGCTCTGAGCCGTAAGCAGATCGACGACTACGGTAACTTCATCAAAATCTATGGCGCGAAAGGCCTGGCTTACATCAAAGTCACCGAGCGTGCTAAAGGCCTGGAAGGTATCACCAGCCCGGTCGCTAAATTCCTGAACGCTGATATCGTGGAAGCCATTCTTGCCCGTACCGGTGCACAAGACGGCGACATGATCTTCTTCGGCGCGGACAACAAGAAAGTGGTTGCCGATTCAATGGGCGCGCTGCGTCTGAAGCTCGGTAAAGACCTGAGCATCACCGACGAAGCTAAATGGGCGCCGCTGTGGGTTATCGACTTCCCGATGTTCGAAGACGACGGCGAAGGCGGCCTGACCGCAATGCACCACCCGTTCACCTCGGCGAAAGAGATGACGGCGGCAGAGCTGAAAGCCTCCCCGGAAGACGCCGTCGCGAACGCCTACGATATGGTGATCAACGGCTATGAAGTCGGCGGCGGTTCCGTGCGTATTCACAACGGTGAAATGCAGCAGACCGTGTTCGGTATTCTCGGCATCAACGAACAGGAACAGCGTGAGAAATTCGGCTTCCTGCTCGACGCCCTGAAATACGGCACTCCGCCACACGCGGGCCTGGCATTTGGTCTGGATCGTCTGACCATGCTGCTGACCGGCACTGATAATATCCGTGACGTTATCGCCTTCCCGAAAACCACCGCTGCCGCCTGTCTGATGACCGAGGCCCCAAGCTTCGCAAATCCGGCTTCGCTGACCGAGCTGGGAATTCAGGTTGTGGCGAAAGAGCCAAAAGAGTCTGCGGAGAACAAGTAATATGCCATTCAAGCAGCCTGTTTCCGTTCTGGTCGTGATATATGCGCAGGATACGAAACGGGTGCTGATGTTGCAGCGACGCGATGACCCTGATTTCTGGCAGTCGGTAACCGGCAGTCTGGAGGAGGGGGAAACCGCGTTGCAAGCCGCCGCGCGTGAAGTAAAGGAAGAGGTCGCCATTGACGTGGCCTCAGAGCCGCTGGCCTTAATTGACTGTCAGCGCACGGTGGAGTTTGAAATTTTCACGCATTTACGCCATCGCTATGCGCCGGGTATCGAACGCAATACAGAATCGTGGTTCTGTCTTGCGCTGCCCCATGAGCGTCAGATTGAGATAAGTGAACATCTCGCCTGGCGCTGGGTTGCTGCTCCTGAAGCAGCTGTGCTCACTAAGTCCTGGAGCAACCGGCAGGCGATTGAAGAATTTGTAATTAAAACGGCCTGATGGCCGATCTTTTCGGAGACTTTAGTTATGGCAGGTCATAGTAAGTGGGCCAACACCAAACACCGCAAAGCGGCACAGGATGCCAAGCGCGGTAAGATCTTTACCAAAATCATCCGCGAACTGGTCACTGCGGCGCGTCTGGGCGGCGGCGATGCGGGTTCTAACCCACGTCTGCGTGCGGCTATCGACAAAGCCCTGTCGAACAACATGACGCGTGACACCCTGAACCGCGCCATCGCGCGTGGCGTTGGCGGTGATGAAGATTCGAACATGGAAACCATCATTTATGAAGGTTACGGTCCTGGTGGCACGGCGGTGATGGTGGAATGCCTGTCTGACAACCGCAACCGTACCGTGGCTGAAGTGCGTCATGCCTTCACCAAAACCGGGGGCAACCTCGGCACTGACGGTTCCGTAGCCTATCTGTTCAGCAAAAAAGGCGTGATTTCCTTCGAAGCGGGCGATGAAGATGTGATCATGGAAGCCGCGCTGGAAGCCGGTGCTGAAGACGTTGTGACCTTCGACGATGGCGCAATCGACGTCTACACCGCCTGGGAAGAAATGGGCGCGGTACGTGATGCACTGGAAGCGGCAGGCCTGAAAGCAGACAACGCTGAAGTATCGATGATCCCGTCCACTAAAGCGGACATGGATGCAGAGACGGCACCAAAACTGCTGCGTCTGATCGACATGCTGGAAGACTGCGACGACGTGCAGGAAGTTTATCACAACGGTGAGATCTCTGATGAGGTTGCAGCTACGCTCTAATGGGGCAGCTTAACACCACCACCGGAGGCGCGTGTGTCCATCATTCTCGGTATTGACCCGGGTTCGCGCGTCACTGGTTACGGCGTCATTCGCCAGGTTGGACGGCAGTTAACTTACCTTGGCAGCGGGTGTATTCGTACCAAAGTGGAAGACCTGCCGTCGCGCCTGAAGCTGATTTACGCAGGCGTATCGGAAATCATTACCCAGTTTCAGCCGGATATTTTTGCCATTGAGCAGGTATTCATGGCGAAAAACGCCGACTCAGCTCTCAAGCTGGGCCAGGCGCGCGGGGTGGCGATTGTGGCGGCGGTAAACCAGGATTTGCCGGTATTTGAATATGCGGCACGTCAGGTGAAACAAACCGTAGTAGGGAACGGCGGCGCGGACAAAACGCAGGTGCAGCACATGGTGCGAACCCTGCTCAAACTGCCGGCCAACCCTCAGGCGGATGCCGCTGATGCGTTGGCAATTGCTATCACGCA
Organism: Scandinavium manionii; assembly: GCF_024764775.1. Lineage (NCBI taxonomy): Bacteria > Pseudomonadati > Pseudomonadota > Gammaproteobacteria > Enterobacterales > Enterobacteriaceae > Scandinavium > Scandinavium manionii. Next base: position 711,332 of record NZ_JALIGC010000039.1, read on the forward strand.
TTGCCACGTCAATCAGAATGCGATGCAGATAAGCGACACGCGGCTTAATCTGGCACGCGGAAGATTACGCTAAATAAGACAATAGAGGCTGGATATTTATCCAGCCTTTTTTTATGATACGACATTCGTATTTTGTCCCCAACGCAGGAGCGTCACGTGATCGGCAGACTCAGAGGCATCATTCTGGAAAAACAACCCCCACTGGTATTACTGGAAGTGGGCGGCGTGGGCTATGAAGTGCATATGCCGATGACCTGTTTCTACGAACTGCCGGAGCAGGGCAATGAAGCCACTGTCTTCACGCAATTCGTGGTACGTGAAGACGCGCAGCTGTTGTACGGCTTTAATAATAAGCAGGAACGCACCCTGTTCCGTGAGCTTATCAAAACCAATGGCGTAGGGCCGAAGCTGGCGCTGGCTATACTTTCAGGCATGTCGGCGGCGCAGTTCGTTAATGCCGTTGAACGTGAAGATTCCGTGGCGCTGGTGAAGCTGCCGGGTATCGGCAAAAAAACCGCTGAACGTCTGGTGGTCGAAATGAAAGACCGCTTCAAAGGCCTGCACGGCGACCTGTTTACCCCGGCATCCGATCTGGTACTGACCTCTCCGGCAAGCCAGGCGACCGACGACGCCGAGCAGGAAGCGGTTGCTGCGCTGGTGGCGCTGGGCTATAAACCACAGGAAGCCAGCCGGATGGTGAGCAAAATCGCCAGCCCGAATGCCAGCAGTGAAACGCTAATCCGCGACGCGCTACGCGCCGCGATGTGAGGTAACGGATGATTGAAGCTGACCGCCTGGTCTCTGCAGAAAGTGTCGTACCCGAAGATGTGGTTGACCGCGCTATTCGCCCGAAGCTGCTGGAGGAATACATCGGCCAGCCGCAGGTGCGCTCGCAGATGGAAATCTTTATACAGGCGGCGAAGCTGCGCGGTGAAGCGCTCGATCATTTGCTGATTTTCGGCCCGCCGGGGCTCGGTAAAACGACGCTGGCGAATATTGTCGCCAATGAAATGGGCGTTAACCTGCGCACCACCTCCGGTCCTGTGCTGGAAAAAGCGGGTGACCTGGCGGCGATGCTGACTAACCTTGAACCGCATGATGTGCTGTTCATTGATGAAATTCATCGCCTATCGCCAGTGGTTGAAGAGGTGCTGTATCCGGCGATGGAAGACTATCAGCTGGATATCATGATTGGTGAAGGCCCGGCCGCGCGTTCGATTAAAATCGACCTGCCACCGTTTACGCTGATTGGCGCCACCACGCGCGCCGGTTCATTAACGTCACCACTGCGTGACCGTTTCGGTATCGTGCAGCGTCTGGAGTTCTATCAGGTACCTGACCTCCAGCACATTGTCGGACGCAGCGCCCGTTACATGGGCCTGGAGATGAGTGAAGAGGGCGCACTCGAAGTGGCGCGTCGCGCACGCGGTACGCCGCGTATCGCCAACCGTTTGCTGCGTCGCGTGCGTGATTTCTCCGAAGTGCGCCATGACGGCACCATTTCTGCGGATATCGCGTCTCAGGCGCTGGATATGCTCAACGTCGATGCGGAAGGCTTCGATTATATGGACCGCAAGCTGCTGTTGGCGGTGATCGACAAATTCTTCGGTGGCCCGGTCGGGCTGGATAACCTTGCGGCGGCGATTGGCGAAGAACGCGAAACCATTGAAGACGTGCTGGAGCCGTATCTTATTCAGCAGGGCTTTTTGCAGCGCACCCCGCGCGGACGTATGGCGACGGTGCGAGCCTGGAACCATTTCGGTATCACGCCGCCGGAAATGCCCTAAGCGCCACTCTGCTGCATAAAAAAACGCCCTATTGGGCTAATGCCGATCAGTTAAGGATCGGTTGATCGATCCAGTGGCTGTGTAAGAATCCGGAAATGCTCACCCGTTTCCGGATTTTTTTATGCACATTGGACAGGCACTTGATCTCGTTTCACGCTACGACT
>NZ_JALIGC010000011.1:0-447 GCF_024764775.1 Scandinavium manionii
TTGCCATCGTGGCGCTTGAAGCCAGCCTGTTGATGCAGGGCTGAGGGGAGATCCGAGCCATGACGCTTTTCGCGACCGACTACCTGGAGTACTACCTGACCCTGGTTTCCTGGATCGTCAACAACGGCATCTGGGCGGTACTGGTATCCAGCGGGGTATTCGCACTGCCCTTCGTGGCGATCATCGTGCAGGAATGGCTCAAGGCCCGTGGGGAGGGTGCAGACGAAGGCAATAAGGGCGTGCTCTCGGCCGCACACTAACTTCGATCCGCTGGTGGGGTTGAACAATGCCTTTGGCGACCTGCTCCTGATGTTCGTCATGGGCACGATGTTCCTGGTCTTGCCGGGTTTTTGGCTTGCGAGCCTTACTTGGGTTGGGATTCGGGCTGGACACGTCATCCAAGGGCTTTCGGATGGCAGCAAGAGTGCCGGCCAAGCAGGCGGTAAG
>NZ_JALIGC010000010.1:0-436 GCF_024764775.1 Scandinavium manionii
GAGATGTCCCGATGAAACGCTTATCCGCTCTCTTATTGACCTGTTTGCTGTCCGCTGTTTCAAGTCTGTCCGCCGTAGCGGCCGATGCCGATCCGGATGTGCTAAAGGTTGCGCTGCTGCCGGACGAAAACGCCTCGGAGTTGATCAAGCGAAACCAGCCGCTGAAGGATTATCTGGAAGAGCATCTGGACAAGAAGGTGCAGCTGATCGTAACCACCGACTATTCCTCGATGATTGAGGCGATGCGCTTTGGCCGTATCGACCTGGCGTATTTCGGTCCGCTGTCCTACGTCATGGCCAAAAGCAAAAGCGACATCGAGCCCTTCGCTGCCATGGTCATCGACGGCAAGCCGACCTATCGCTCAGTGATTATCGCCAATGTGGCGTCAGGCGTGAATGAGTATGCCGACCTTAAGGGCAAGAAGATGGCCTATGG
>NZ_JALIGC010000009.1:0-326 GCF_024764775.1 Scandinavium manionii
TACGATGAACCCCGAACACGTGGCAGAGAGAGGCCACTGGATAACGCGCCCTGAGTTTCCCGATTAACGAGAACTGTTCAGGGAGTCTGACATCAAGAGCGCGGTAGCCTTTTTTAATATTTCGTTTCCATTTCAATACGTTGCAGCTTTTTCTTTAGCTCACGTATTTCGATTTGTTCCGGGGTTATTGGAGAGGCGATTGACGTTTTGCCCTGCCGTTCATCACGCAGCTGTTTTACCCATTTCGTCATCGTAGAAAGGCCAACGTCCATGGCCTTCGCTGCCTGAGCGGCAGTGTAATTTTGATCGACAACCAACTGGGCTGA
>NZ_JALIGC010000008.1:0-276 GCF_024764775.1 Scandinavium manionii
GGTGGGGATGACGTCAAGTCATCATGGCCCTTACGAGTAGGGCTACACACGTGCTACAATGGCGCATACAAAGAGAAGCGACCTCGCGAGAGCAAGCGGACCTCATAAAGTGCGTCGTAGTCCGGATCGGAGTCTGCAACTCGACTCCGTGAAGTCGGAATCGCTAGTAATCGTAGATCAGAATGCTACGGTGAATACGTTCCCGGGCCTTGTACACACCGCCCGTCACACCATGGGAGTGGGTTGCAAAAGAAGTAGGTAGCTTAACCTTCGGGA
>NZ_JALIGC010000007.1:0-275 GCF_024764775.1 Scandinavium manionii
GGCCGGCGACTTTCACTCACAAACCAGCAAGTGGCGTCCCCTAGGGGATTCGAACCCCTGTTACCGCCGTGAAAGGGCGGTGTCCTGGGCCTCTAGACGAAGGGGACACTGAAGTCTCAATCGCAAGACGCCTTGCTTCTCTACATCTATCAGACAATCTGTGTGGACACTACAAAGGCAGGTTCTTTAAGGTAAGGAGGTGATCCAACCGCAGGTTCCCCTACGGTTACCTTGTTACGACTTCACCCCAGTCATGAATCACAAAGTGGTAAGCG
>NZ_JALIGC010000006.1:0-257 GCF_024764775.1 Scandinavium manionii
GGAAACAGGTTAATATTCCTGTACTTGGTGTTACTGCGAAGGGGGGACGGAGAAGGCTATGTTATCCGGGCGACGGTTGTCCCGGTTTAAGCATGTAGGCGGAGAGTTTAGGTAAATCCGGACTCTTATCTAACGCTGAGGTGTGATGACGAGGTACTACGGTACTGAAGTAACAGATGCCCTGCTTCCAGGAAAAGCCTCTAAGCATCAGGTAACACGAAATCGTACCCCAAACCGACACAGGTGGTCAGGTAGAG
>NZ_JALIGC010000003.1:0-255 GCF_024764775.1 Scandinavium manionii
GCTTATGCCATTGCACTAACCTCCTGATGTCCGACCAGGATTAGCTAACCTTCGTGCTCCTCCGTTACTCTTTGGGAGGAGACCGCCCCAGTCAAACTACCCACCAGACACTGTCCGCAACCCGGATTACGGGTCTACGTTAGAACACCAGCCATTAAAGGGTGGTATTTCAAGGTTGGCTCCACAAGAACTGGCGTCCTCGCTTCAAAGCCTCCCACCTATCCTACACATCAAGGACCAGTGTTCAGTGTCAAG
>NZ_JALIGC010000004.1:0-255 GCF_024764775.1 Scandinavium manionii
TGCGATTGAGACTTCAGTGTCCCCTTCGTCTAGAGGCCCAGGACACCGCCCTTTCACGGCGGTAACAGGGGTTCGAATCCCCTAGGGGACGCCACTTGCTGGTTTGTGAGTGAAAGTCGCCGGCCCCTTATCTCAAAACTGATTTATCGCGTATGCGGTGAGTCATGTTTGAGATATTTGCTCTTTAAAAATCTGGATCAAGCTGAAAATTGAAACGACACACTGTTTCCTTTCTCCGTAATAAGAAAGGAAAAT
>NZ_JALIGC010000005.1:0-255 GCF_024764775.1 Scandinavium manionii
CTTGCGATTGAGACTTCAGTGTCCCCTTCGTCTAGAGGCCCAGGACACCGCCCTTTCACGGCGGTAACAGGGGTTCGAATCCCCTAGGGGACGCCACTTGCTGGTTTGTGAGTGAAAGTCGCCGGCCTCCCTATCTCAAAACTGATTTATCGCGTATGCGGTGAGTCATGTTTGAGATATTTGCTCTTTAAAAATCTGGATCAAGCTGAAAATTGAAACGACACACTGTTTCCTTTCTCCGTAATAAGAAAGGAA
>NZ_JALIGC010000002.1:0-252 GCF_024764775.1 Scandinavium manionii
TGCGATTGAGACTTCAGTGTCCCCTTCGTCTAGAGGCCCAGGACACCGCCCTTTCACGGCGGTAACAGGGGTTCGAATCCCCTAGGGGACGCCACTTGCTGGTTTGTGAGTGAAAGTCGCCGGCCCCCTATCTCAAAACTGATTTATCGCGTATGCGGTGAGTCATGTTTGAGATATTTGCTCTTTAAAAATCTGGATCAAGCTGAAAATTGAAACGACACACTGTTTCCTTTCTCCGTAATAAGAAAGGAA